>DATGXS010000001.1:0-33881 GCA_035298745.1 Lentimicrobium sp.
ATTCGCCTTAAAAATTATTACCCCTTAAGCCACATTATCTTGTGACTCCTGACCCCAGAGGGGTCACAGCCTTGTAAATATATGATGCCACTATGATTATCATGGACTCCAGAGGAGTCCCACCAACGTTAGCAGAAACCATACATTATACGAATAAACCAATCATTGTATGACCCCGCTGGGGTCTTCATTAATTTTATCTATAATTTTCAGGCTACAAGGCTTTGATCCCTCTGGGGTCACAATCCTGAACAACATTGAACAACTTTTGAACAACATTGAACAACATTGAACAATATTGCTAAATTTGCTAGAAGTTGAATTCAAGGAATTATTAAGACCTCTAATCTGAATACCATGCATATAGCCATTGCCGGAAACATAGGCTCGGGGAAAACCACACTTACCGAACTGCTTGCTAAGCATTTTAACTGGCAACCACATTATGAAGATGTTGAAACTAATCCATACCTGCCTGCATTTTATGACGATATGCAACGGTGGTCATTTAACCTTCAGATATATTTCCTCAACAGCCGGTTCCGCCAGGTAATTGATATAAGGAAAAGTGGAATGACTGTAGTTCAGGATCGTACCATTTATGAGGATGCATACATCTTTGCACCTAACCTGCATTCGATGACCCTTATGACGACCAGGGATTTCGATAACTACCTGTCGTTATTTGAGTTGATGAGTTCATTTATACAGCCACCTGACCTGCTTATTTATCTGCGGGCAAGTGTACCTACACTCGTGAGGCAGATTCAGAAAAGAGGAAGGGAGTACGAAAATTCAATAAGGCTTGACTACCTGAAAAGCCTGAATGACCGGTATGAAGAGTGGATATCGAATTACAAGTCGGGAAAGCTTCTGATAGTTGAGGTTGATGATCTCAATTTCTCTGAAAAGCCTGAAGATCTTGCTTTAATAATTGAACGGATAAACGCTGAGATAAATGGTTTATTCTGATGAACATGTAATTGGTATAATACCTGCAAGGTATGCTTCTACCCGGTTCCCCGGCAAACCGCTGGCACTAATCAATGGAATGAGCATGATTGAAAGGGTTTACCATCAGGCATCACTGAGTGCGAAACTCTCAGCTGTAATTGTGGCTACTGATGACAACCGTATACTTGAACATGTTAAGAATTTTGGCGGAAGGGCAATGCTTACCTCCGAAACACATCGTTCAGGCACCGACCGGTGTGCTGAAGTTTTACAGCATCTCTCTGAAAAAGGAGAACGTTTTTCCATTGCAATAAATATTCAGGGTGATGAACCTTTTATTCAACCCTCGCAAATAGAAAAAGTAATCGACATCTTCCTTAATCCTGATGCTGAGATTGGAACACTGGTTAAACTGATTGAAAGAAGTGAAGATATCTTTGATCAGAATGTGGTTAAAGCTGTGGTCGATGCACAGGGTAAAGCCCTTTATTTCAGCCGCTCCCCTATACCTTTTGTCAGGAATACCATTTCAGATAACTGGATCAGGGATAATAATTTTTATAAACACATAGGTATTTACGGATATCGCACAGCCACTCTGAAGGAGCTAACCCAGTTACCACCTTCGCCATTAGAAATGGCTGAGTCGCTTGAGCAATTGAGATGGTTATATAATGGATACTCAATATTCACGCGAGTTACTGATATTGAGACAGTAGGAATTGATACCCCCGAAGATTTATCAAAACTTATCAACAATCCTTGATAATATCCTTTACGCTGCCTATATTAGCAGACAATTTGGGGAAGTCTCATTAATGCACACCTCACTGAGTTTCAGTGTTTCATATTGGGCATAATCCGACGACTATTTACCGTAGACTGTTGACTGAAGACAAAAAGAACATGAAGATTTTATCGAAGCATATCAGCAACCTGCTATTTGAACATGATTGCGTGATTATTCCCGGGCTTGGTGGCTTCATTACCAATTACAGGCCCGCAACAATTCATCCGCATCACAATACTTTCTATCCCCCATCAAAACAGGTAACTTTTAATACAGCCCTTACAGGGAATGATGGCATATTAATTACAACCCTGGCCTCATATTTAAGTGTTGATTTTAATGAAGCTAAAAAGATTGTTGACCAAAAAGTCCATGCAATAAGGGTTTCTTTGGTAAAAGGACAGAGAGTAGAATTTGACGAAATCGGCTATCTGGTTTCCAATAAAGAAAATAATATAGAATTCCATTCATACAATTCCATCAACTTTCTGAGTGAAGCATACGGATTACAGAAGTTCAGCTTTAACCCGGTAAACCGTGATGAAGAATCACTGATTAACAAACCTGCAATTCGCCAAACCATGCGATGGGCTGCTATTTTAGTACCTGTAGCAGCAGTTGCATTATGGGCAACACTTAACACAGCAACTGTGTCACGTATATATGATGGCTATGCTTCATTGATCCCTTCCACACCAACGGAATCTGTTAATAGTCCCGTAAGGAAAGTTACTACAGTTGCTAAACCCGCAGTTAAGGTTGCAAAGCCTGTTGTTCAACAAACTGTTTCAAAAGAAATTACAGCATTAAATAGTCCAGTTATAGATTCAAAAGTGGTTGAAAACGCCACATCATGCACATTCCATATCATTACCGGCGCATTCAGCGTACCTGAGAATGCCGCTAAATTAGCCCAAGAGTTAACGAATCGTGGCTTTCATGCATCTGTGATAGGTCCAAACCGCAGACAGTTGCATCTTGTCAGCATTGAAGGTTTTAATGATAAGGAAACCGCCAATGCTAAGATGGCTGAATTGCACCAAAATGGATTTCCATCAGCCTGGTTGCTTGAGAAGAATAATTAAACCCATATTCCTTCGTTAATGTAACCATAAAATCCTCATGCAATGCCTAAGAAAAAGCATGCCAGGTTTGCTGAGAACCTGACGTTCCCCCATATGTTCCAGTTATCATTTGATGAATTGCAGAATGGCTTTGTAATGAAGGGAAAGTGGAAGGAATTCTTTGGAAACGACAATCCTATAATCCTTGAACTTGGATGTGGAAAAGGCGAATACATAGTTGCACTCTCAGCCCGATATCCCGAAATGAACTTTATAGGAATAGACATTAAAGGAGCACGTATGTGGCGGGGTGCCAAGACCACTCATGAGAATGGCGTGAAGAATGCCGCTTTTATACGTACCCGCATTGACCAGATAGAGGGACTTTTTGATGAGAATGAGGTGAGTGGTATCTGGATTACATTTCCTGATCCTCAGCCAACAAAAGCAAGGAAGCGTTTAACTTCTCCCATGTTTTTAAACAGGTACAGGAAATTCCTGAAACCAACCAGTATAATCCACCTCAAAACCGACAACCTCGACTTTTTTAATTATACCCTGAGTACGGTAAATCATGAGGGACATAAACTTTTATTCCACACTTTTGATTTATACAATACCGGCCTTGAAGATGATGTAATGCTCACTCAAACTCATTACGAGAAAATGTTCCTTGAACAGGGGGTGCCGATTAAATATTTACGATTTTTGCTATAAGTCGGACGGTAAATTTGTAACTGGATAAATAAAATTATGGAATGGAAGAATCATTCTTCGATAAAGTATTTGAAGTTGTTAAACTCATTCCTTACGGAAAAGTAACAAGTTATGGTGCAATTGCAGCATACCTTGGCACAAAGGGATCATCGAGAATGGTCGGTTGGGCAATGAATGCATCGCATCATAGTCCTGAGCAGATACCAGCCCACCGTGTTGTAAATCGCAATGGACTTCTCACCGGCAAATTCCATTTCGGCACTCCTACCCTTATGCAACAATTACTTGAAAACGAAGGTCATACTATCGTTGATGACATGATCGTTAATTTCAGTGAGGTATTTTGGGATCCCATTGAAATAGAGAAAATTGAATAGTGATTACTGACCTTTGGCTGAGATCGGTCACCAATAAAGCGCTATCAGCACTAGTTCTGCTTTATATACTGCACGTGCTGGCTGAATAAATCAGATATAAAACAGGAACAAAGCTGATATAGTCCTGAAATGCCTTTATTTCAGGCAAATCCCATTCAGAGTTGACATCTTAAATATTTTTAAAGGCATACAATGGAAAGTATATTTCCATTATCTTTACACAATCTAAATAAGACTAAATTTCACTTAAAATGGAATACTCAAAAGAGCTAATTCTCAATTCGTTAAGAACTGTAAAAGACCCTGACCTTGGCAAAGACCTGGTTACACTTAAGATGATTGAGGATATTGAGATCAATGGAAGTAAAGTTACGTTTAAGGTAGTTCTTACTACTCCTGCATGCCCACTTAAAAACAAGATCAGGCAGGATTGTATCAATGCCGTTCATACCCTGGTTGATACTGAACTTGAGGTTGAACCTGAAATGACATCTCGGGTTAATACACGGAGGGCTGAAAACCAGCAGATGCTTAAAGGTGTGAAGAACATTATAGCTGTTGCCTCAGGCAAAGGTGGCGTGGGTAAATCGACCGTTGCAGCTAATCTTGCAGTGGCATTAGGACGATCGGGTGCTAAAGTAGGCCTTGTTGATGCTGATATCTATGGACCATCGGTGCCACTAATGTTTGATGCTGTTGGTGTTAAACCTGCAGCAGTAGAAAAAAATGGTAAAGCATTGGTTGTTCCTGTTGAGAGATATGGAATTAAAATTTTGTCGATCGGATTTTTTGTTGATCCTGAAAAAGCACTTGTCTGGAGAGGTCCAATGGCATCAAATGCCCTGACACAACTGTTTACTGAGGCTGACTGGGGTGAACTTGATTACCTGGTATTAGACATGCCGCCCGGAACCGGAGATATTCATCTGACTATTGTACAAAATCTGTCAGTAACAGGAGTAGCCATTGTGACCACCCCGCAGGAAGTGGCCCTTGCCGATGCCCGTAAAGCAGTTGCCATGTTCACTCAAGAGAACATCAACGTTCCTGTGCTTGGCTTAATTGAAAACATGTCGTGGTTTACACCTGAAGAGTTACCCAACAATAAATACTATATCTTTGGACAGGAAGGTGGTAAAAGACTTGCTGAAGAATATGGCATACCGTTACTTGGCCAGATTCCACTAGTGCAGGGTATAAGGGAATCAGGCGACAATGGTAAACCGGTTGCATTGCTTGATGAATCACCTGTTAGTAAGGCATTTCTTGAATTGGCAGAACATACAGCACAGCAAATTGCCATCAGGAATCTTACAATGGAACCAACAAAACCAGTTAGAATTACCACTACCTAACCTAAAACCATTTGATGAATTTCAGAAATGGTTTACAATTAACGAAATAATAAACATTGCCTAACAATAAGAATTATGTCAACTAACCGCGTTGAATTAACAACTAAAGTAAAAAACGTTATTGATCAAATCAGACCTTATCTTCAGGCTGATGGTGGTGATATTCAATTTATTGAACTCACAGAAGAGAATGTAGTGAATGTTGAGTTACAAGGCTCATGTGGCTCTTGTCCATTCAGTCGTATGACTTTGAAAAACGGTGTTGAGGAAGCTATGCGCAAAGCATTACCAGAAATAAAATCAGTTGAAGCACTGAATTTATAAGTTATTTAATATAGGTTGTCAGTACTTGGCAACAATTGGCATACGGCGTCCCATTCCGAAAGCTTTAGGTGATACACGCAAAATGGGCGGTGTTTGGTAACGCTTCCACTCACTGCGGTTCACCATGTTAATAACTCGTTTAACAGTTACATCATCGAAGCCCATCAGAATCAGCTCTGAGGGGCTTCTTCTCATTTCGATATATGAGTAGAGTATCTGGTCCAGAATATCATAGTCAGGCAGTGAATCACTATCTTTTTGATCAGGACGCAGCTCAGCTGAGGGAGGTTTGGTAATAGTATTTTTGGGTATTATTTCCTTTTCACTGTTAATATACTCTGCCAGCCGGTAAACATCAGTTTTATAAACATCCCCTAAAACAGAAATGCCACCACACATATCGCCATACAAAGTTCCATAACCAACTGCAGCTTCACTCTTATTACTGGTATTAAGAAGTATATAGCCAAACTTATTTGAGAGGGCCATTAAAATTACGGCCCTCATTCGTGCCTGAATATTCTCTTCAGCTATATCTGGTTTAAGGTCCTGAAATAAAGGATGCAGAGTTTCATCCATGGCTTTAACCGATTCCTTAATTGGTATTATTTCAAACGGACAACCTAAATTTTGCGCAAGTTGTTTAGCATCAGTAATTGAATGGTCGGATGAAAAAACTGAAGGTAGTAAAACACCCAACACATTTTTCGGCCCCAATGCTTCAGCCGCAATTACCATAGTAATGGCAGAATCAATTCCACCAGAAAGGCCAAGTATAGCTTTGCGGAAACCCATCTTGTGGAAATAATCCCTTACACCAAGCACAAGTGCATCATGTATGAGCTGAATTGTAGATAATTCCTGCACTTTTGAAATTTCCCTCTCTTCAGTCAGGAAATATTCGCCGGTAATTTCAACAATTCTAATTTCTTCTTCAAAATAAGCCAGCTGATCACGAATATTTCCGGCAGCATCACAAACCATTGAATTCCCATCAAAAATCAACTCCGTTTGAGCTCCAACCTGGTTAACGTATACAATTGGCTTCTTGTATTTCAAAGCATTTGACCTGAGGACTTCCTTTCTGATCACCGATTGGTTATAATTAAACGGTGATGCGCTTATATTAATGATGATATCAGGACTTATATTATTCACTTCGTCAAGCGGAGAAAAAGAATACATTGGGACTTCAGCTGTATTCCAGATATCTTCACAAACTGTCAATACCAGTCGCAGTCCTTTATATTCCACATATCCAAATCCCTTTGATGGTTCAAAATAGCGGTATTCGTCGAATACATCATAATTTGGAAGTAGTGATTTATTGGCAATACTTTCAACCTTTCCATTATTAAGGAACCATGCAGAATTAAAGAGAGGTTTACCTTTTTTTGTATTATTGCGTGAAGGTGCACCAATAATTACAGCAATATTGATGCATGACTGAGCAATTTCGCGCATACTCTCTTCGCAATTCTTAATAAAATCACCAAACTCAAGGAAATCTCGTGGAGGATATCCAGTCAGGGCCAACTCGGGAAAAACAACAAGGTCAGCCCCCCCTTCTGTTGCAGTCCTGATACCTTTCAGTATTTTGCCCTTATTATATGCAAAATCACCAATTAGAAAGTTGTATTGCACGAGAGCAATCTTCATGAGATTAAGTATTAGTGATAGAATAGTTAAAGGTTAAGAATTAACCAAATCTAGAACATTATGCCAATGTTCAGTTCAACAAAATTAGGTTTACCTGAATGCTGATAAGTTGAATTTACCACATTATCACCTTTAAGTGCATTAGTAAATCCGTTATTAAAATTAACCCCCAAGATCAGAGCCGTGTTTTTATCAAACGGATACTCAATACCTCCGCCAAGAATCATAGAAGCTTTGAAAAGCCTGGTGTACTTATCAATATCAGCATAAGGCTCAGAAATCAGATTGACCCCATCTTTGTACTCATCTTTTCCTTTTGAGTTGATACGAACACCGAAGCCCAGACCTATCTGCCCATAGTATCTGAATAGTCCCATTTCATTTGTTTTAAGCTTAAGCACAGCCGGAAATTCCAAATATCTGATTCTATAATTCCTGGTAAGTGATACAACATCACCCGAAATTATATCTGGATACGATAGTTTACCACCCTGATAGGTAAAATTGAACCCTGTAGTAAATGCGTAGTTTTTGGCAAAGTAAATTTCAGTAGCCAGACCCCATGAAAAACCAGGCTTAACACCTTCAGAGTTATATGTCTTCTCATCGGTTTTAAGCCAGCTGATTGAAGGAGCAGCTTTTATTCCAAGAACAAAAGCCCTGTATTGCGCCTGTGATATTTTTGGCAAACTAATTGTTGCTAAAATGAGTAAGGCAAAAAATGTAGTTCTGATCTTCATATATATCATTTAAAGTCATTATTGATAACTGACCAAAGAGTCACAATATTGCAGCAATTGTTGTTATAATAAGCAAATATACGAAAAATGACTGAGAGGACGTTCTGTGTGTAATGTAAACATTTATTCTAATTAACTTTGTTACATGTTTAAACCCAAGCTTATGAAAAAACTGATTTTAGTAATTACATTGATTATTGCGGTTGCATATGTCAATGCTCAAACACCAGGATTTACAATTGGCCCCAAAATCGGAGCAACGATTTCTAAGTATAATTCTGATCTTGAATCAAGCAAAGAAGAAGCTATTAACTCAATTCACTGGGGAGCATTTGCCCGTTTGGGTTCAAAAGTATACATTCAGCCTGAACTCCTTTTTATGAAGAAATCAGGCGTACTCATCAATCCTGATCTTGCTGCAAGTGAGCAAACAATAAATTTGCGAACAATAGATGTCCCTTTGTTATTGGGGGTAAAAGTTGCTGACCTCAAGCTGACCAACATAAGGGTATTTGCAGGTCCGGTAGCATCATTAACTGTTAACAGAGAGATAAAGGTAAAGAACTGGGATGATGCCATCACCAAGGATGATATTCGGGGTGCAAACTGGGCTATTCAGTTTGGTGCCGGCGTTGATCTGCTTATGTTCACAGCTGACCTGCGCTATGAATTGGGTATGGGCGATTATTCAAAAATAGACACGTACTCGCTGAAAAATAACCTAGTAACACTGAGCCTTGGCTGGAAGATATTATAAGAGTGCCGGAGATCTTATAAACTAAGTACTTTTGCAGTCAAATTTCATTGCTCTATGACCAGGTTCACCGGAATTCTACTTATTTGTGTTACACTTTTTTCATGTATTAATTCAAACGATAAAAAAGTCAAAGAAGCTCCCATTACTGATGGCATCAGGAGATATGAAGTGAGTCTTTTTAATATTGACACAACGCGCTTTGAGAAAGGAATTGCTGAAATTTATCCTCAATACACCATTTTTTTGGGTTCCAGCCTGCCAGATGAGAATGGTATGAAGCAACTCAGGAATTTTGTAACTGACCCGCTTATCAGGAAAACTTTTCAGTATACAATGCAGGTTTATCCTGATGTACAATGGCTGAATGAAGGATTCAATAAGGCCTTTAGCATTTATCGCAAAGAGATGCCGGGTAAAGAAGTGCCCCAGGTATATACTTACATTTCTGGTTTTGATATTCAAATGCCGGTAAAGTATACCGACTCGGCCCTAATTATTGCATTAGACTTATACCTGGGTGCAGATTTTCCTGATTACCGTGAAATGGGATATCCTCTTTACATCAGTAACCGACTTTCAAAAGAGTATATTCTGGCAGATTGTTTCAAAGAGATAGGCTGGGCCAATTTGCCTGATGCAGGAACAAATACGTTACTGGATGCCATGATAGAGCAGGGTAAAACGATATACTTTGCAGAAAAGATGCTGCCTGATGAAGAAAAAGAGCATCTTTTAAAATACAGCCTTGAACAATTAAACTGGGTTGAAGCAAACGAGAGAAATTTGTGGACTTTTATCATTGATAACCAGCTTTTGTACTCAACTGATGCAAAATCCATTACCATGTTTATGACTGATGGACCCTTTACCTCAGGATTCTCAGAAGAATCACCCTCGCGTACCGGCCATTGGATTGGATGGCAGATTGTAAAGAAATATATGGAGAACAATGATGTGACACTTGAAGATCTGTTAAAAGATTCAGATTCGCAGAAGATATTACAGCAATCAGGTTATAAGCCAGCAAGAGTCTGAAGCTGATAAAAACAGTATTTTAAATTTTAATATTGCCCAGCTGCATTCGCAGGTGGGCTTTTTTCAATACCTCAAACCTCTCTTCGTTGGTCATGATCTCCCAGTTGGCAATTTCGTCAAGCATACGGTAACAACCAACACACATTCCACTTTGATTAAGCCGACACACTAATCTGCACGGTGACTTAACAAATGGCTTGTTTACAGGCTTTTCCATACATTTCATAATTTTCATTGCATTAACTTGCCACGGCTCAAAATGTTCAAACGATCTAAAAGTAGTTAACAGGCATAACTTTTAGGCAAATAATTTTTTATATGTTGTCATAAATGCTCAATTTTGCATCCTGAATACCTCACTAGCTGTAAAATTGAAATAAACTTAACCCACATACTCAAAATGCTCGTCAAAACATACGGAAGCGCAATTGTTGGTGTAAATGCCATTATTGTAACTGTAGAAGTAAATATGGACATTGGAATTCAGTTCTTTATGGTTGGACTTCCCGATGTTGCAGTAAAAGAGAGTCACCAACGCATAGAGTCAGCGCTGAGGAATATAGGTTATAAAATTCCGGGTAAAAAGATAGTAATCAACATGGCACCGGCCGATATCCGCAAAGAAGGTTCAGCATATGACCTAACCATTGCCATGGGTATTCTGGCTGCAAATGAAAATATCCCTTCAGTCAAGGCCAGTGAATACATCATTATGGGTGAACTTGGTCTTGACGGTGCCCTGCATCCCATAAAAGGGGCATTACCTATTGCAATTGAAGCAAGAAAAAAAGGATTTAAGGGATTTATACTACCCAGACAAAATGCAAGAGAAGCAGCTATAGTGAATGATTTGAATGTTTACGGTGTTGAAAATATCATCGAGGTTATCCGTTTCATGAAAGGTGAAGTTAATCTTGAGCCAACAACTGTAAATACAAGAGAAGAATTCTATTCTCAATTGATGGAGTATGAATTCGATTTTTCAGATGTCAAAGGACAGGAAAATATCAAGCGGGCATTAGAGATTGCAGCCGCCGGTGGCCATAACGCAATTTTAATAGGTCCGCCCGGATCAGGTAAAACCATGCTTGCAAAGAGGCTTCCGTCTATTTTACCTCAGCTGAATTTACACGAGGCACTGGAGACAACCAAAATTCATTCAGTAGCCGGGAAAATGAGCCGCAATTCTTCACTCATTTCCATAAGGCCATTCAGAAGCCCACATCACACGATTTCACCTGTAGCTTTAGTTGGTGGAGGCAGTAATCCACAACCCGGAGAGATTTCTTTAGCCCATAACGGCGTTCTATTTTTAGATGAGCTTCCTGAATTTCAACGCACAGTAATTGAAGTTCTGAGGCAACCAATGGAAGATAGGGTCGTCTCTATTTCACGGGCAAGACAAACGGTTGAGTATCCGGCAAGTTTTATGTTAATTGCAGCTATGAATCCATGTCCTTGCGGTTATTACAACCATCCCGATCATCCTTGTGCATGTAAACCGGGAGATGTGAAAAAATACTTAAATAAAATATCCGGGCCTTTGCTTGACAGAATAGATATACATGTAGAAGTAACCCCGGTACCATTCAGAGAACTATCTGATACCAGGGTTTCAGAAAAAAGCTCTGTAATTCGGGAAAGAGTTTTAAAGGCTCGTAAAATACAGGAAGACAGATATGTAAATACCAACGGAATACATTCTAATGCGCAGATCAACACAAAAATGTTAAACAAGTATTGCAAGCTTGAAGAAAAAAGTGTAGTTTTGATAAAAAACGCAATGGATAAGCTTAGTCTTTCAGCACGCGCATATGATCGTATACTGAAAGTTTCAAGGACCATTGCAGATTTAGATGGTAGTGAAAACATAAGGCCGGAACATTTGGCAGAGGCTATAAATTACCGCAGTCTGGACCGGGAAACCTGGGGATGTTGAAGTCTAAACAATAGAATAATGCCTAACAAACTGCAACAGCTGTTTAAGTACTCTTTGTATCTCAAAAATGCTAAAACAAAGCATGGGGTGCATTCGCCCTTTGTCTTTGACCTTATCACTAAAGTCTTTGAAGACAGGACGGTATATCCTGTATATAACAGAGTTGAAGAAACCCGCAAAAAATTATTGCATAACCGGAATCTTTTAGAGATTGTTGATTTTGGTGCAAATGCAGGAAGGGCAGGTTATACCACATCTTTTGAAAAAGTAAAGGATATTGCCCGTAGAAGTTCCATTACACCCAAACAAGGGCAATTGCTATATCGCCTGGTCAGATACTTTAAACCTGATGTCATTCTTGAACTTGGCACTTCACTGGGTATGAGCAGCATATACCAGGTTTCAGGATCGCCTGACAGTTTTTTTATCGGAATGGAAGGTTGTGCAACCACCGCTGCAATTGCAGAAGAAAACTTAAAGAGATATACCGATCCTCAGAATTATTCTATGGTAATCGGTAATTTTAACACGATGTTAACCGGTGTTATTGAGAAAATTCAAAAAGTTGATTTTGTATTTCTTGATGGCAACCATGCATACCGACCTACCCTTCATTATTTCTCTCAGCTGATGCCAATTATGCATGATGAGTCAGTAATGGTTATCCATGACATATACTGGTCGAGGGACATGGAAAAAGCATGGCAAGAAATAAAAAACGATGCAAGGGTAACAATTAGCATTGACTTGTACCGGATGGGAATTATCTTTTTCAGGAAGGGAATGCCAAAGCAGGATTTTATTCTCCGCTTCTGACAATTATTCTTACATTTGTTCGTTTCAAAGAAAAAATTTCTGCATGAGCCAGGAGGTTATTCATTTAGATTCTATCACCCGTCATTTTAAGGTCGGGTCAGAAATAGTGAGAGCTCTCAGAGGAATCACTCTTACAATCAACCGCGGAGAATTTGTTGCGTTAATGGGACCATCAGGTTCTGGCAAATCAACACTTATGAACCTTATTGGGTGCCTTGATACACCAACAAGCGGCAGATACATACTTAACGGTAAAGATGTTAGTATTTTACTTGATAATGACCTTGCAGAAATCAGGAACAAAGAGATTGGCTTTGTATTTCAGACATTCAATCTGCTACCACGCTTAAATGCACTTGATAATGTTGCACTTCCGATGATATATGCCGGTTTTACAAAACCCGAAAGGATTGAAAGAGCAACTGCCGTTTTAGAACAAGTTCATCTTTCTGACAGAATGAAGCATAAACCAAACGAACTGTCAGGAGGCCAGAGACAAAGGGTTGCAATTGCACGTGCTCTGGTAAATAAGCCTTCAATTATACTCGCTGATGAGCCAACCGGTAATCTTGATTCTGTTACTTCAATCGACATTATGGGGCTTATTGAAGAAATCCACAAAGCAGGAAATACCATTATACTCGTTACACATGAGGAAGATATTGCGCGCCATGCACATAGGATTGTCAGGCTCTATGATGGACTGATTGCATCTGATGAGGTCAATTCAAATATCCGTACTATGGAGTATTACCATAAAAGCTAAAACCAGCTTTGAACATTGCCATAATTTATCTTGTTTCAGCAACACAAAGCACAAATAGCAATGGGAACGGAGTCTAAAATATATACTAAAACCGGTGACAAGGGACAAACTTCTTTAATTGGGGGTACCAGGGTGCCGAAGTATCATGAGCGGATTGAAGCATATGGCACACTTGATGAGCTGAACTCATATATTGGCCTGATTCGTGACCAGTCAATAAATGAAGATCTGAAAAATATCCTGCTTGAAGTACAGGACAGGCTATTTACAGCAGAATCATTGCTTGCTGCTGATACTTCAAAAGAAATTAAATCATTACCTGAAATTCATGAACAGGACATTATTCTTCTTGAGAAACAAATTGACCTGATGAATGAAACTTTGCCTGCATTAACCAATTTCATTCTACCCGGCGGGCATACAACAGTTTCTTTCTGCCATATAGCACGGTGCGTATGTCGCAGGGCTGAACGATTAACAATAAAGTTGGTTGAACTTTACCCTGAAACTTTACAGGGTGAGATGGTAATTAAATATCTGAATCGACTTTCAGATTATCTTTTTGTCCTTGCCCGAAAAATAAGCCAGGACATGGGAGCAATTGAAAGTCATTGGAAAGCAAGACTTTAGGCATAATTATAGATAAAGCAATGAATAATTCTTAACTATAATTTTTTGCCCTTGTATATGAAGTAAATTAAGTTATTTTTGCAAAAAATTAAATGTAAATTCTTCTGAATATGTATTGGACACTAGAACTGGCATCAAAACTAGAAGATGCACCCTGGCCTGCCACCAAAGATGAGCTAATTGACTTTAGTATAAGATCAGGGGCACCCATGGAAGTTATTGAAAACCTTCAGGAGATAGAAGACGAGGGTGAGGTTTACGAAAGTATTGAGGACTTGTGGCCTGATTATCCTTCTAAAGAAGATTTCTTCTTTCATGAAGATGAATATTAAAGATTTAAAGCCGCAACTCTAGCGGCTTTTTTGTTTCTCTCACTTCTATCTATCATCTTCCTTTACTGTTTATTTGTTATAATTTAATTTAACTTTGCACCTTAATACAGCTAAGCATTGTTTATTGCGGTTTTATTCGCTGTTCAATGCCGTACTTTAAAATACTTAATCATGCTTTCATTCTTTAAAAAATGGATCGGTACAAAATCCGAAAAAGATATTGCTGAAATTACTCCACTTATCAATAAAATTAAAGAAGTATACCCTTTAATAGAAAAACTTTCAAATGATGAACTCAGGGCTAAAACCCTTGAATTCAGAAATAAAATATGGCAGGCTACTCAGGCTAAAGAAACTCAAATCCATGAACTAAAGGATAAAATTGAGAATGATCCTGAGATGGACATGGACGAAAAGGAAAAAATCTATGAACAGATTGATATCCTTGATAAAGAGAATTATGAAATAACCCAGGAAGTCCTTAATGAAATCCTACCCGAAGCTTTTGCAGTTATTAAAGATACTGCCCGCAGGTTTAAGGAAAATGAAACTATTGAAGTTACTGCCAGCCAAATGGATCGTGATATGGCTGCTACCCGTGAAAGTATCCAGATAGTGGGTGATAAAGCTTATTATCATAATAAGTGGTCAGCCGGAGGAAATATCATTACATGGGATATGGTTCATTATGATGTACAACTCATTGGGGGTATTGTACTTCATCAGGGTAAAATTTCAGAAATGGCCACAGGTGAAGGTAAAACACTTGTTGCAACCTTGCCGGTGTATTTAAATGCCCTTCCGGGAAAGGGTGTTCATATGGTTACTGTAAACGACTACCTGGCTCGCCGTGACTCAGAATGGATGGGTGTTTTATATGAATTCCATGGGTTAAAAGTCGATTGCATCGATAAACACCAACCCAATTCAGAAGCTCGTCGCAAAGCGTATCTGGCCGATGTTACTTTTGGTACAAATAATGAATTCGGCTTTGACTATTTACGTGACAATATGACCAGCAATCCTGAGGAACTGGTTCAAAGACCACATAACTATGCAATTGTTGATGAGGTGGACTCTGTGCTGATTGATGATGCCCGTACTCCACTTATTATCTCTGGTCCTACTCCAAAGGGTGATAATCAGGAATTCGAAGCTCTCAAACCCGAGATCAAGAAATTATATGAAGCACAGCGTAATCTTGTAACTAAGATACTTGCCGAGGCGAAAAACCTGCTCACAGACCAGTCGAATCCTGACAATGAAAAGAAAGGTGGTGAACAACTTTTCAGGGCCTACAGGGGACTCCCTAAAAATAAGGCACTCATTAAATTCCTTAGTGAACCGGGCATGAAAGCCCTGATGCAAAAAACTGAGAATTTTTATATTGCCGAGCAGTCAAAGAATATGCATATCATCGATGAGGAGTTGTACTTCGTAATTGATGAAAAACACAATACTGTTGAACTTACCGATAAAGGAATTGACCTGATTACAACATCATACGAAGATCCGAAATTTTATATTTTACCTGATATCGGTGCAGAAATTGCGGAACTTGAAAGACTGAAGCTTAATGATGTAGAAAAAGCTGAACGGAAGAACAACCTGATGCTTGATTATTCTATTAAATCTGAAAGGGTACATACCGTTAATCAACTTTTAAAGGCATATACACTGTTTGAAAAAGATGTTGAATATGTTGTGATGGACAACAAAATCAAGATCGTTGATGAACAAACAGGCCGTATCCTAGAAGGACGCCGTTACAGCGATGGCTTACACCAGGCAATTGAAGCAAAGGAAAATGTGAAGATTGAAGCTGCAACACAAACCTATGCTACTGTCACACTTCAGAATTATTTCCGAATGTACCGCAAACTCGCTGGTATGACCGGTACTGCTGAAACTGAGGCTGGTGAATTATGGGACATTTATAAACTTGATGTGGTGGTTATTCCTACCAATCGTCCAATTGTACGCCAGGACCGGGAAGATCTTGTATACAAAACAAAGCGTGAAAAATTCAATGCTGTTGCTGATGAGATCAATAACCTCATAAAACAGGGACGACCAGTGCTGGTTGGTACTACATCAGTTGAAACCTCAGAGCTCTTAAGCCGGATGCTTAAGATCAGAAATATCAAGCATAATGTTTTAAATGCCAAACTGCACCAGAAAGAAGCTGAGATAGTTGCTGAAGCCGGTCAGGCTAGCACTGTTACCATTGCAACTAATATGGCTGGTCGTGGTACTGACATCAAACTTGGTCCTGGAGTAAAAGAAGCCGGTGGTTTAGCAATCATTGGTACTGAGCGTCATGAATCACGTCGCGTTGACCGGCAGTTGCGAGGACGTGCCGGTCGTCAGGGTGACCCCGGAAGTTCACAATTTTTTGTTGCTTTGGAAGATGACCTGATGCGTATGTTTGGCTCTGAGCGTATTGCAAGTATCATGGACCGTTTAGGACTTAAAGAAGGTGAAGTTATTCAGCATTCAATGATTACCAAGTCAATTGAAAGAGCACAAAAGAAAGTTGAAGAAAATAACTTTGGAATACGTAAAAGACTGCTGGAATATGACGATGTAATGAACTCACAGCGTGAAGTTATCTACAAAAAGCGACGCCATGCTTTGTATGGTGAACGTCTGGCAGTTGATATTTCCAATATGATTTATGATGTTTGCGAAACTATTGTCACTACCCACCAGGATGACAGGGATTATGAAGGTTTTCTCATGTCAATGCTCAAAACCTTTGCTACAGAACCGAATATTAATGCCAATGACTTTATTGGAAAGAACAGAGATGCTATAGTTGATGAAGTTTTTAATCAGGTGTATAACAGATACCTTGAAAAGAGCAAAAGATTAGCTGAGAAAGCATTCCCTGTGATTAGAGATGTTTATGAAAACCAACCACAGTTTGAAAACATTGCCATTCCAATAACAGATGGTATCCGGTCGATGCAGGTTGTTGCTAACCTAAAGAAGGCATACAATGATAAAGGACGTGAAATCACTCTTGCAATTGAAAAAGGTGTAACCCTGGGCGTTATTGATGATTCATGGAAAGATCATTTACGTGAAATGGACGAATTGCGTAACTCTGTTCAAAATGCTACATACGAGCAAAAAGATCCGTTACTTATTTATAAATTTGAATCATTCGAGCTCTTTAAATCATTAGTTCAGAAGACCAATAATGAAATAACCTCCTTCATTGTGAAGGCGAACCTGCCTATTCAGGAGCCTTCGCAGGTTAAGGAAGCACAAAGGCCACGGAGAACTGATCCGGGCAAATATAAAGAGGAAAGAACTGACCTTCTTTCTCAGGCTGGAAGAACATCAGAACCTAAAGTAGTAACGCCTGTTAGAGTTGAGAAACGTGTAGGCCGCAACGACCCTTGTCCTTGCGGAAGCGGTAAGAAATACAAAAATTGCCACGGACAAGACGAGTAATTTTTTAACCATAACCTAACAACCCATATGAAATCCATCAAACTCAGCTTTGCACTGTTTATTGGACTTCTATGCGCACAAAGCAATGGCTTTGCACAAATAGCATTTAGTCCTTTCGTTGACTCAATTTCAGGGCTTGTTAGCAATCAGAGTGCTATGCGCTTGCTCAAAGAACTATCAGGCGACACAGCTGTATTGGTTAATGGTCAGCTAACTACTATTTTTTCGAGGTATTATCTTTCAAATTATAATGCTACTGCTGCCCAATTCATTTATGAAAAGTTCCAGCAGTATGGTTATGAACCGGAATTCCAAAACTTTAATGGAACAAGGGGTGCAAATGTAATTGCCACTAAATTAGGAACCCGTTATCCTGATAAGCAATACATTATCTGCGGACATTATGATAATATGCCATCGGGCAATATTGCACCAGGCGCTGATGACAATGCATCGGGCACTGTTGCTGTGTTGGAAGCAGCTAGGATACTTAGCAGCATTAATACCGATTACACCATTATTTTTGCAGCATGGGATGAGGAAGAAATTGGCTTAGTCGGCAGTCAGTATTATGCACAGCAGGCATTTGCAAATGGTGACCAGATAATGGGTGTACTTAATCTTGATATGATTGCATGGGACTCTGATAACGATAATTTATACTCTATCTCCAAAAACGATAATTCAAATTCTTTTAGCGAGGATTTTATTACCACAACCGGTTATTATGAACCTCAGCTTGCAAATAATTTTATAACGACGACAGCAAGTGACCATTCTTCATTCTGGAATTATGGATATCCGGCAATACTTTCTATTGAAGATTTTTATGATTTCAATGATTATTATCATACCCTTAACGATAACATCTCAAACGTAAACCAGCCTTACTTTCTTTCAATGGTCAGGGCTGCCGTTGCCAATATTGCAGCTAATGGCTTAAACCAGCGGATTACTTTTGAACACCAACCTGTTATTTCTTCAAGTTCAACTGGACCCCGCGAAGCGGTTTTAGAGGTCTCAATTGATCATCCAATAGCAACCGGAGCTTATGCCCCAAGATTATATTACACAGTTGACAGCATTGATTTTGATTTTGTATTACCATCACAGATTTCCGGAAATACATATACATTTATGATTCCGGGATTTGCACTGGGAACTACGGTAAGTTATTATTTTGCTGTTCAGGATGAAGATGCCATGATGATTGAAACACATCCTTCAGGTGGCAGGGGAATAAATCCTCCAGGTACCATTAACCCTCCCTACTTCTTCAGTTATATGATTAATAACAGCGTTTATGCTGAGGACTGCTCTCCCAATACTCCAATGGCTATCAATGATAATGCAAATACTTACGATCAGTTCTATATAAATCACGAAGGAATATTGCTCGATCTTGATGTGCTCATTGATATCTCACATCCAAGAGATTATGAACTAAGGTTAATGCTGATTGGACCAACGGGCACAATTATAATGTTAAGTGACCATAATGGCGGTGAAGGCGATAATTTTACCCAGACAATTTTTGATGATCAGGCGATGATCTCCATAAAAGATGGTACTGCACCATTTACCGGAAGATATATTCCGGATGCATCTTTTAATAACCTCCTTCAAAAACCAATTAAAGGAACCTGGAAACTTAGAATTGTAGATTCAGGTTATGTTAATACCAGCACACTTAACCAGTGGTGCCTGCATTTTCTCTATAAGGATTCTGATATAGGATCTGAGTATCTGGAAGTTCCTGAAGAACAGGAGTTGTATCAAAATTACCCCAATCCTGTAACCTCTGCTACCTGTATTAAATTCCGCTTATCAGAACAATCATACATTAATTTAAATGTCTATAATAATCAGGGACAAAAGGTACGTACTTTAGCTTCTGCTTTATTTCCTGCCGGTGATCATCTCATAATTACATCATTAGATGGTCTTAAACCAGGTGTGTATTTTTATAGATTAGAAGGTGATAAATATACCATAACAAAACAGCTGATTAAAGTTAATTAAAAAATGAAATATACCAGGATCTTACTAAAACTTAGCGGCGAAGCCCTAATGGGAGAACAACAATACGGAATTGACCCTTCACGGTTAGCCGAATATGCCAATGAAATAAAACAAGCAGTTGAAAAGGGTGTACAAGTAGCAATTGTAGTAGGTGGTGGAAATATTTTCAGGGGCTTACAGGGCGCAGCTAAAGGATTTGACCGCGTGCAGGGTGACTATATGGGAATGCTTGCTACTGTAATTAACAGTATGGCGCTGCAAGGTGAGCTTGAAAAATATGGGATTAAAACACGCTTACTTTCAGGAATAGTAATCGACCCCATCGCTGAATCAATGAGCAGAGCAAAAGCAATTGAATATTTACAGGCTGGTGAAGTAGTGATTATAGGAGGTGGAACCGGCAACCCATTTTTTACAACTGATACAGCTGCTGTTTTAAGGGCAGTTGAATTAAAAGCAGATGTGGTGCTGAAAGGAACAAGGGTTGATGGCGTATATACTGCTGATCCTGAAAAAGATATTACCGCAACCAGATTCGATAATATATCATTTGCCGACGTTTACGAAAAGAACCTTAATATTATGGATATGACGGCAATAACAATGTGCCGTGAAAATAACCTGCCAATTTTAGTGTTCAACATGAACATTAAGGGTAACCTGTTACGTTTATTGGAAGGTCATCAAATAGGCACACTAGTCAGCTAGTGTAGACTTTTGTTATATTTGCCATCCATTTAGAGATTTCATAATACCAACCAAAAAATGAACGAAGAAGTCACTTTTTTAATAGACGAAGCTGAAGAAGGTATGAACAATGCCTTAGCACATCTCGATAAAGAATTTCAGAAGATAAGAGCCGGTAAGGCTAGTCCGGCCATGCTTGAAGGTGTCAGGGTCGACTATTATGGATCAATAACCCCTATTGACCAGGTATCAAATATAAATACACCTGACCCCAGGCAGATCATTGTTCAACCCTGGGAGAAAGCCATGCTTGTGCCAATAGAAAAAGCTATACTGGCTGCAAATCTTGGATTTAATCCCCAAAATAATGGTGAAGTACTCCGCATAAATGTACCACCACTTACCGAAGAACGTCGCCGAGATCTTGTAAAAAAGACCAAAGTTGAGGTTGAGAATGCTAAAGTGACTATCAGAAATATCCGTCGTGCTGCCCTTGATTCAGGCAAGAAGCTTGAAAAAGAAGGCATACCTGAAGATGAAATCAAACAGCTTGAAAAGGAAATCCAAAACCGCACTGACAACTTCATCAGTAAAGTTGACAAGATGTTTGAGGCAAAAGAAAAAGATATTATGACCGTTTAGGTAAGCTTAAAGGCTAAAGGCTAAAGGCTAAGTGCTGAATGCTAGATCGTATATTTTAACGACAACCTGAACATTAAATTCTTACCTACTTCCGGGAAACTATATGGGCCAAGGCGATAGAATACGCCTGCTCCAATTCCTGAAAAGCTTGATCGTAGAATATTATTAACTATAACACCTGTCTCGTAATAACCTTTTTCCATAGTTTTAAAGTCAATATAACGGTGGTTTAAAGGTTTGTCGAGCGATCCAATGCCCGCACTTATTGCAACAGCTATATCAGGGTCAAAGAGGTTGCTCCTGTATAGAAGTTTGCCGAAATTATGAAGCATAAAAACATACGCATACCTGTCGCTGATAAACTCTGATGGCCTCATGGTTGTGAAGTTGCCCGATGAGTACACTGTAAAACCTGAACCTGCACTCCCTTTTCCGTTAAATAATTCAGAATGAGGTACATCATGATCAATAATACCGGCATTAATGGTAATTGATGTGCGGCCCGCGAGTTTTGTGTAAAAGGAATAAGTTGATTTTAAATCAAGGCGATGATAACTAAAATCACTGTTTAGCAAACCGTTCTGCGCTAAAGTGTACTGAAGCCATAGAATGGGATATTTTGTACCGAGTGATGCCTGGCTATATTGGTTTCTTACAAATTTTTCACCGTAGGCAAATTTCATTCCTAATATATAATAACCGAAATCATGCTCATTTGTGATTAAAGCAATATCTCCTGCCGTTTGTGCCCATCCGTAATCAAACATAGCTTTTTTATGGGCGCTTTTAATACCAGTCGATAAGGTTAAATACTTAAATGTCCGTAGAGTCGCTATCCCTTCAAAGGATTGAACCTTTTCCCATTGTGAAACATAGAAGCCTCTGAAACCCTCATCACCAAACAGCGATACTGCATCATCAAAAAAGCGTGTACCTGCGGATTCTTCCAAATCATTCTGAAATGAGAATTTTACCTTTAACTTATCGTATTTAAGTGGTGTAAAAAGCATGCTGCCACCATATTTCACATCCTTATCCCCAAACCCATAACCAGCATACCCTCCTACACTGAAATAGCGGCACAACATGCTATTCGTATAAAGCCCAAGGCCAAGGTATGATTTCTCATATAAGTTATACCTGTATAACCTGTTTAAATCAACATCTATTATTCCAACGGGCAATCGGCCTGAAGTCAATGAAGTCATTAGTTTTGTCATCCTGTCGAGATGATGTTCTTTACCGAGACTATCAATTATATGATACGTGTTCCTTTCTACCGGTGTGAGGCTGTCAGAACGATACAGATCCCAAAACCCATCATCCCTTCGACTGGCTTCAGGGACTACTTCAACAGCTACATTGTTGAATTCCTGTTTAACAAGTTCAGGCTTAAGTTTAATGTCTTTCCTGTAACTTTTACCAATTGCCATCGGCTTACGTGAACCAAAGGACATGTTATTAAAAGTAATATCAGTATTCAATTGCACAGGAAACCATTGGTTACCTTCAAGGTATTCATACATCTGCTGAATTCTGATACTAAAATTATCATCAGTTCGTGAAGGTTCTGCAATAACATTAGCAATAGCCCACTTTACTGTGCTAATGTATAACAAGCCTTTAAGTCCATCAAAATTCTTTCCTGCTTTAGGCTTGAATGAAATAATGTATGTGCTGTCAACTCCGTTCTCATTTATCAAGGTATCACTTATCCAGAAAAAATAATTCCTGTCGAATCCTGATGCAATAGGATTTAGATAATTCTTTCCTGCAATACTGATGTTTTCATCATAAAATGATGTAGGCTGCGATGTTGAAAGTAAAAAGACAAAAAGCGGATCACTCAATCCTGAAACTTTGGTTGCTATCACTTTATCATAGTGCTTTTCGGGAAAGAGGTATTTATGCTCTGCCACCGATTCCATCATGAAAAGGTGTTGTTTTTTCAGCAATTCCTGTACTTTCAGGTCGGTGGTGTCATTTAAGGTGGAATCTATATTTCCCTGATCTTTATGATGTATGGTATCTTTAAATGCAGTAAAGATCATCTTATCATATGAGGTATAAGAATATGACCTTATGTTCGACGGATTATTTGACTCCCGGTTAGCCAATACATTCCTGATAATTCGGTGTGCGGGATTTTCACCAGCTACTATTTTAACTTCCTGAAGTTCATACGACCGTGAAGCCAGTTTAATTATATGCTCACCTTTGCCGTTTACAAAGTATTCTCTGGCAGAATATCCCACGTAACTTATACGGAGTTTCTTTACCGGTTCATAAGAGTGGAGTTGGAAGTGTCCGTCAATATCTGTCATTCCGCCGCTTTGACTATCATTAATCAGTATATTGACAAACGCCAGTGGTTCACGGGTAGCTGAGTCAATGATATGACCAGAAACTGAATAATTCTGTGCAGAGGTAAATAGTGCCAGTGAAACGAGAATGAGTAGGAGACAAATGCGGCCTTTTTGCATTAAAACTAAGTTGGTTATTGAAATACGAAGATGCATGAGATAAAGTTACAATTGAATTGCCGTCTCTATTTTAATTTAGGATTATTCAAATGCCTGTCTCCATCACGGTCGCTTTTCTTTTTAAGATTATTTTCGATTGCAGAAGTGAGATCAACCCCTGTTTGGTTAGCAAGGCAAATCAAAACAAACATTACATCAGCCATCTCATCAGCAAGATTCATGTCCTTCTCACCCACTTTTGCCGATTGTTCTCCAAATTTACGTGCAAT
Source organism: Lentimicrobium sp. (assembly GCA_035298745.1). GTDB lineage: Bacteria > Bacteroidota > Bacteroidia > Bacteroidales > Lentimicrobiaceae > Lentimicrobium. The sequence continues at coordinate 23,821 of DATGXS010000001.1, forward strand.
AATTCTGGCCAGTTCACCTACTTCCTCCATTAATAAAACTGTATTGGTGAGTTCATTGAAGTACCTGACCCCTTTTTCACTGATCCATTTATCAACCAATTCCTGAGCTTCTTTTATAGTCATAACTGTGGAATATTGAATTCTTAAAGGAGGTTGTTATTTAAAGAAAATTAACCGCTTATTACTTCCGATTTAACTTCCAGCTTAAATCCGGCGCCATGAACATTTTGGATGCTAACATCAGGGTCATGTGATAAATATTTTCGAAGCTTGGTTATAAATACATCCATACTCCGGCCAATAAAATAATCACTGTTACCCCATACTTCCTTCTGCGCTTCTTCGCGGGGTAACAGGTTATTTATATTCTGGCATAAAAGTTTAAGGAGTGATGCTTCCTTTACTGTCAGGTTTTGAGTGAATCCGTCTATTGTCAGGGTCTGGTTCAAAGCATCAAAAACATACCTGCCAATTATTATTTTACCATTCGATTTTTTGTTGTTGGATACAAAACCACATCTTTTAAAAATAGCCTCAATCCTCAAAGCAAGTTCTTCACTGCTGAATGGCTTTGTGATATAATCGTCACATCCGGCTTTAAAACCCTTAATTCGGTCATCATTATGCCCTCGTGCAGTAAGAAAAATAATTGGAATTGCTTCGTCGGTTTCTCTAATATTGGTTGCAAGAGTAAATCCATCCCTTTTGGGCAACATTACATCGAGAATGCAAAGGTCGAAATTACCAGACAGGAAAACCTCATAACCATCTTCTCCATTAACAGCAAGTGACGTTGAATAACCTAAATCTGACAAGTAATCCTGAACCAGTAATCCCAGGTTTTTATCATCTTCAACCAAAAGTATTTTAGCTTTACTAAGCATGGGCGGTAACAGTGATGTTTATAGGTAAATATATTTCAAAAACACTCCCTTTATTAAGCTCACTCTTCACTTTAACCTGTCCCTTTAATGCTTCTGTAATTGTTTTGACATAATAAAGCCCAATGCCAAAGCCCTTAACATCATGCTTATTTCCTTTCGGCACCCTGTAGAGTTTGTCGAAGATCATTTTTTGATTATCATGACTTATCCCGATACCCTTATCCTGGAAGGACATTACAAACATGCCTGATTCATTGCGTGTTGAAACAGTAATAACAGGATTTTCAATTGAATATTTCACTGCATTATCAAGCAAATTACAAACGATTGTCTGAAAGTGGCTTTTATCAGCACCTATGAAATAATCTGCAGCACCCGGATAGAAATTAATAACCCCGCCTGTACTTTTTAAAGCCAGCTCAAATCGTGCAATACAATCACTTATCAATTCATGTGCATTGAAAGTACTTATTTCGAGTTTAAATGATCCCTTTTCCAGAACAGCTATTTGAAGAACCTGGTCAACCTGCTGTTTCAAACGCTCGTTCTCATCAAAGATCATTCTTGCATATTTCTGAGTCTTTTCATCCTGTCCGTTTGTCTTTGGATTCAAAAGCATTTCACTTGCAAGTGAGATAGTTGAAATTGGAGTTTTTAGTTCATGCGTCATATTATTCACAAAATCAGACTTTATTTCTGATAGCTTCTTTTGTTTAATGAAAGAGAAGATCATATACGAGAAGGCAAAAACTACAATCAATACAAGCAGAAGTGATAACACCATCCATGGAAGAATCCGGCTTAGCAGAACTCCGGTTTCATTTGGGAAATAAACGCCAAGCATAAGTTGCTCTGACCGGTAAAGGCAAGACAGAGAAACATGGTGATTGGAATTGAGGATATCCTTCTTGTGATTTCCTTTTTCCCCTGCAAAAAAATTCCCCGAAGCCGGATCAAAAACACCCCAAACATATTGTTTAGTAATCTCCTGGCCACCAAACTCTTCCTTCATTAAAGAATCAAGCCGTTCAGGGTTAATAGCAGCCAGCACCTGCATAGTACGATGATCACAGGCAGGGCCGCATACATATGTTTCCATGCCTTCAACTGACCGTTCATCAAACATCCTGTTGACTACACTTTTAAGCGTAACACTCACATTCTTATCAAAAAGCTCTTCCTGCAATCTCATAGCATTTCGCATCCAGTAAACCTGGATAATTAAGATACCAATCAATGCCAGCCCAGCAAAACTGATAATAACAGCAATAGTGCTTTTTCTCATTAAAATGTTAATTATGAGACAAAGATAAGTGTTTTTAGGAAGATCGTTTGTTGATGATTCTATTTAAGAAAACCCACTGAACTGTAGTCAATGTTTTCTCTCTTTATTTTATGTAAGTTTGTTAAAATTATTTCTCAATGGCTAAAACATCATCATTCAGATACTTAGGTGATTTAAGATTAGAAGTAACACATGAAAAGTCAGGTCAAACGTTTGTAACTGATGCCCCTGTGGATAATAACGGCAAAGGTGAAGCCTTCTCTCCTACTGACCTGGCCGCTACTTCGCTTGGCATCTGCATGGTAACAATTATGGGTATTGCTGCTCCTGTGCATGGTTTTACATTGGAAGGTGTTCATGGTGAGGTCACAAAGGTAATGGCCTCAAATCCAAGGAGAATAAGTGAGATAATTGTTGATCTCTACTTCCCTGATAACGGTTATACCGAAAAACATAAACAAGTAATCAGGCACATCGCCAAAACTTGTCCTGTTGCTCTTTCTCTGAGTACTGAGCTGAAGCAGGAAGTAAATATACATTTTGAGCAGTGACTAGTAACTAGTGACTAGTGACTGGTGACTAGTGACTGGTAAAAATTATTCTATGCAAATAAAAATCGGTACAATAGGGAAGCAACAGTTAGTGGTTACAATAGAATTAACTGCTGCGCGATACGGTTCGGGGTTAATTGAAGTTTTTGCCACACCGGCAATGATTGCCCTGATGGAAAAAACTTGTCAGGAGAGTGTGCAGGATCAGTTGGATGCAGGACATCTCACTGTTGGTACTCTCGTTAATGTAAAGCACCTGAAGGCTACTCCTGTTGGTATGTCGGTTGAATGCGAATCTGAGTTAATAGCCTGGGAAGGACGGAAACTTACTTTTAAAGTAGTGGCAAAAGATGAGCAGGGAATAATCGGTGAAGGCCTACATGAGCGTTTTATCATTAATGAAGCAGATTTCATGAGCAAACTTGTTTCTAAATGATCCAAATGAATACCCTCACTTTACGTAATATATTGATTAACTATTTAAATAGCACATCATTCTATGAATAATTTTCAGGATAACCGGCAATATTTGGCTAAATGCCCCGCAGGACTCGAGGAAATACTTGCCGGAGAACTGGAAAGTTTTGGAGCTTCTGATATAGAAATCTTAACAAGGGCTGTTTCTTTTTATGGCGATAAGAAGCTGATGTACGAAGCCAATTACTTATGCAGGACTGCCTTAAGGATATTGATGCCCTTAAAGCAGATTACCTTTAAGGATGAAGCCGATTTTTACAACCGCCTGAAAGCTTTACCATGGGAAAAATACATGGATGAAAACCAAACCCTGGCTATCGATTCAACCATTTATGATTCAGTATTTACGCATTCCCATTTTGTGTCACAGCGTGCCAAGGATGCCATAGCTGACCATTTCAGGGAGATAAATGGTATTAGGCCTTCAGTAAATCTTGAAAACCCTGACTTGCGAATAAATCTCTACGTTTATCAAGATACGGTAAACGTATCTCTCGATAGTTCAGGGGCTTCATTGCACAAACGTGGTTATCATTCAGTAAATGCTGAAGCCCCGCTAAGCGAAGTTCTTGCTGCCGGTATGATCATGCTTACCGGTTGGAGGGGTGAATCAAATTTCATCGACTGGATGTGTGGCTCAGGTACACTGCTTATTGAAGCAGCCATGATTGCAATGAACCTCCCTGCCGGCCAGTTCAGGGAAGAATACGGTTTTATGAAGTGGAAAGATTTTTCTCCTGAGCTATGGCAAGAGGTGAAAGATGAAGCTCTCAATAACCAACGAGATATTGATATCACTATTATGGGTTCTGATATTTCCGCGCGAAATCTCAAGGCAGCCGAAGTAAATATTAAGAGTGCCTCACTGCACAAGGATATACAGCTTAAAGTAAGCGACTTTAAAGATATACGCCCACCAGAGGGAGCCGGTATCCTTATCAGCAACCCGCCTTATGGTGAACGCATAAAGGTTGAGGACCTCGATGAAATGTACCGTGACATGGGCAACGCCCTAAAAAGAAACTTTGAAGGCTATAAAGCCTGGCTGATATCATCTGACCTGAGGGCCGTAAAATTAATCGGCCTAAAACCAATGGCTAAGAAAATGCTCTATAATGGCCAGCTTGAATGCAGGTTTGTGGGGTTTGATTTATACAGAGGGAGCAAAAGGGATAAAGGAAGTGTTATCTAATAAACTATAATTCTACTTCTCCCAATCATAAATCAGTTTAAAGTAAAAACAGTTTCCATTATAATGCTTTATAATGAGTGAATCACTGTTGCACCTGAATCGCCGTTGTGGATATTGGAAAATCCAATAAATTAATCCTGGTATCACTTCCTTAAAAAAAGGCAGGAAGGAAGGAATAAATAGTGATTCCTTAAAGATTCATTGCATTCAACCTTCATTCAACCTTCATTTAACCAGCATTCAACCTCCATTCAGACTTCATTCTATTAGTGCAGGTTGAATGCTGGTTAAATGAAGGTTGAATGAAGGTTAAATGGAGGTTAAGTCAAATTATGTATCAACAGTTCCTGAATTATTCCGGTTTGTCAGGTCAAAAAAGGCCATCCTTTTATGTTGACTTCCTTTTTCTTTAAAACCTGATAGAAATTAAAATGACGGTTAAGTTCAGCTCATGCTGAAATTCTAGATACTACGAAACGTATCCCCATCCTCAATTCTTCCTGACTGGTATCCTCGTTTAAACCATTGCATACGCTGTTCTGATGTTCCATGGGTAAAAGCATCTGGCACCACATGTCCCTGGGTTTGCATCTGCAACCGGTCATCGCCAACTGCTGCTGCAGCATTAATTGCTTCACCTATATCTCCCTGTTCAAGGATATGTAATGTATTCTGAGCATGGTACGCCCAAACTCCTGCATAATAGTCAGCCTGCAATTCCAACTTTACTGTTAGTTTGTTTGCTTGCTTTTCTCCTGCACTTCCACGCTGTTCATCAACTTTACCAAGCGTTCCCAGTAAATTCTGAACATGATGCCCAACCTCATGGGCAATGACATATGCAATGGCAAAATCACCTGGTGCACCAAAGCGTTCTCTCAGTTCATCGCAAAAGCTCAGATCTATGTATATCTTCTCATCCTGAGAGCAATAAAACGGGCCACTGGCAGAACTGGCAGATCCACAAGCAGATTGAACAGCCCCGCGAAAAAGTACAAGCGTAGGTTTTCGGTATGTTTCACCATATTCTTCAAAGATAGTACCCCATATTTCTTCGGTATCGGCCAGAACAACTGAAACGAACTTCGCCATACTGTCCTCGGCTGCCGGGTTAGCGACCTGTTGGTTGCCCTGGCCCTGCATTTGATTCAATACCTGGCCGGGATCACCACCTAATAACCAAACAATGGCAATCACTATGATTGAGCCAATACCTCCTCCCATAGCGATTTTACCACCTCCCATTCCGCGGCGGTCCTCAATATTAGAACTGCCTCTTCTACCTATCCATTTCATAAATTATCCGTTTAGATTACTAACAAGGTATTCTCTATATTTGTTAATACTCTTTAATCCGGCTTACCGTATGCATCGCACTATTATACTTCTAATCTGCCTTCAGGTTTCTCTCGCCGGAAATTCCCAAACCAATGATATAACTCTCCTTCGTGATATTTATCATAACCGGAATATTCAGTTTGACAAGCCAATTAATATTTTGTCAGAAAGTGTAAAGCCGATCAGTATGGTTTTGCCTGCCAGCCTGATTATCTATGGGTACTTCGATAAAGATATCGATACATGGGATCAGGGTGTCAGGTCTGCTCTTTCAATCGGATCAGCCATGGCAGTAACTTATACCCTTAAATATACAATCAATAGGCAACGTCCTTATGAAAGGTATCTTGATATTATTCCACTTACTGATGAAAGCACCTCCTCCTTTCCATCAGGACATACAACTGCAGCATTCGCAACAGCTACCACTTTAACAATGTTAAAACCCAGGTGGTATGTGATTATTCCGGCATATGGATATGCAGGTATGGTGGCTTATTCACGAATGCATCTTGGAATGCACTATCCATCAGATGTTTTAATGGGCGCCCTGATAGGAAGTGGTTGTTCATTTGCATCATTCAAGTTAAATAAACTTCTCAAATCAGGTTTTTTGTATCCTCGCAAAAAGTAAACCCCAGTGCATAGAAGCATTTTTTATCTTTGAGGAAGAATAAGCGAATCTGTAACTGACCATAAAATTGTCAACTGACACCTATATAACTCAATTTGCCGAAGTGCTTCTGCCCCTTCCCGTTAAGGGTTATTTCACTTACAGGATACCAATGGAATTAAATGATGCAATTATACCCGGCATCAGGGTAGTTGTGCAGTTTGGTTCCAAAAAACTCTATTCCGCGCTGGTTAGAAGACTCACCGATAAGCCGCCTAAAGTAGTATCAGCTAAGTATATTCTATCGATAGTAGACCCTATTCCCGTTGTGAATGAGAAACAGTTCCTGTTTTGGGAGTGGATGGCTGAATATTACATGTGCACAGAAGGCGAAGTGATGAATGCCGCTCTTCCTTCAGCTTATAAACTTGCCAGTGAAACACGGATCGTTATAGACCCTGAATATGTTCACGACAGTCAGGTTTTGAGCGATATGGAGTTTATGGTAATTGAAGCGCTTGATTTACAGAAATTATTAAGCATCACAGAGATCAGCAGGATAGTTGGTATAAGTAAGGTAATCCCACTGGTTAAAACTATGCTCGAAAAGAAGTATATACGTGTGGAAGAGGAAATTACTGAACGCTATAAACCAAGGGTGGAATGGTTTGTGCGCTTAAGTGAGAAGTGCAGAGATGACAAACTGCTTCAGGAAGAAATGGACAAACTGAATACCAAGGCTTATAAGCAGCTTGAACTTTTAATGGCATATATTAACCTCTCTCACTGTTTTACTGATAAACCTAAGGAAGTTAGCAGGGTGGACCTCTTAAAGACTCCTTCAGTTTCGGCAGCACAGCTTGATGCACTGGTGAAAAAAGACATCCTTGAGTTATATCAGAGAAATGTAAGCCGTTTAGAGACTCGAAATTCAAGTAACATAATTGAAAGTATAGTTTTTACCCCTGCACAGCAAATTGCTTTTGAAGCAATAAGAGATTATCTGAAAAACCCTGAAGTGGCACTGCTTAAAGGAGTGACTTCAAGCGGAAAGACGGAAATTTATATACGCCTGATGCATGAGGTTATTTCAAAAGGTGAACAGGTATTGTACCTGCTTCCTGAAATTGCCCTGACGTCTCAAATAGTCAGGCGGTTACAGATATTTTTTGGCAATGATGTGGGAGTCTACCATTCGCGCTATAATGAATTTGAACGGATAGAAATCTGGAGCAAGTCTAATGAATCAATGGTTAAAGATGATTCAGGGATCGCTTTTAAGATCATACTGGGAGCAAGGTCTTCTATGTTTCTTCCCTTTAATAAACTAGGATTAATTATAGTTGATGAGGAGCACGATGGTTCATATAAACAGTCAGAGCCTGCCCCCAGGTATAATGCAAGGGATTCAGCTATTATGCTTGGACGGTTGCACAACGCACCTGTTTTACTTGGTTCAGCCACGCCATCACTTGAAAGCTACTATAATGCGCAGGCTGGTAAATACAAGCTCATTGAATTAACTGAGCGATATGGCGGAGTTGATATGCCGGCTATCAAAACAGTCAATATCAAGGAGGAGTCACGATTCAAGAGGATGAAATCTCACTTTTCCCCTCAACTGGTTGAAGCAATAGAAGGAGCCCTTAAACTTGACGAACAGGTTATTCTATTTCAAAACCGTCGGGGTTTCTCATTAAGAATGGAATGTGAAACCTGCAACCATATACCTGGCTGTGTGAATTGTGATGTTACGCTCACTTATCACAAACATGTGAATGTACTCAAGTGCCATTATTGTGGTTTCACTCAAACGGTTCCAAGGGTTTGTCCGGAATGTGGAAGCGCAAATGTTAGGTTAAAAGGATTTGGTACTGAGAAAGTTGAAGAAGACCTTGCCCTTCTCTTTCCTGATATTACTATTGCACGGATGGATCTTGATACCACCCACACTAAAAATGCCTATCATAAAATAATGCAGGAATTTGAAACCCGAAAGACTGATATCCTTGTTGGTACACAGATGGTTACAAAAGGACTGGACTTTGATAATGTTAGCCTGGTAGGGGTTTTGAATGCAGATGGATTAATCAGCTATCCCGACTTCAGGGCATTAGAAAGAAGCTTTCAAATGCTGGCACAGGTTAGCGGTCGGGCTGGAAGAAAAGCAAAACAGGGGCTTGTAATGATTCAAACATTCAACCCGGCACATCCAATACATAAATGGGTAATTGACAATGATTATGAAGCAATGTACCAGCAAGTACTCCTCGACAGGTATAAATTTTCTTATCCACCTTATGTAAGACTCATCTCAATATCTCTGCGACATAAAGAAGAAAAAATTCTTGATAAGGCTGCTGCTAAATTAGCTGAACTACTCAAACCTCATTTTGGTAAAATGATGCTGGGCCCTGAGTATCCTAATGTATCCAGGGTTAAGAATTTCTACCTGAAAAATTTGTTATTGAAAATTAGCAAAGGACAAAAAGGTCAGGATTTGAAAGTTGAAGCAGGTAAACAGATAGAGTTATTCAAGCAATTGCAGGATTTTAAATCAGTTAGGGTGGTGATTGATGTTGATCCAATGTAAAAACCAGGTTTTAGCCCTGATAGGTCTCAATATGTCTGTAAGTTCCTACCAGCCCTGAAAGGGTTCAATACGTCAGTCAGCACAAAGTGCAGCCCTGTGAACTGGTGAGGATCTATAGGCCCTTTCAGGGCCATGTATTTTTCGGTTTTATTTTTTTTCGTCTTCTACAATCAAAAATATATCCTCATTATCCTTTTTGAAGAGATACTTTTCACGGGCGAATTTTTCGAGCTTTGTAGAGTCTGCTAACTCAACAAGGGCTGTTGAATCTTTAGCGATTTCACTTTTATAGAATTCCTTTTGCTGGCGTTGTTTATTGAGGGTTCGGCCATACCTAACCTGAGAAATAAAATTGTTGCGGTCAAAGAAAGTGAGCCATACCAGGAAAAATACCAGCGCAAGCAGATATTTATTGTAAAGAAAGGATGGTATTCTTTTAAACATCCCGATTGGCTTTATTGAAACAAATATACTTATAATCCAATATCATCTGCGATCTCCGCCATAGCAGTTATCGCAATTTCAGCAAATTTATCTATTGGCACGCCAATGAGCTCACATTCCAGAATATTTTCACGCTTTACTGAAGCTGCAAATGCTTTTTCCTTCATACGTTTAGTCACTGATTTTGGTTTTACTGAAGCCACCTTTCGGTCAGGATATACATATGCAGTAGCGGTTATTAATCCTGTAATTGTCTCTCCGGCAGCAAGTGCATGCTGAAATTCCGTATTACGCTCAAGACCGGTTGCAGCTTCATTATGCATTCTTATGGCATCAACCACATCTGCATCAATTCCCATTTCTGTTAAAATACGAGCAGTCTCTAAAGCATGAGTGTGTGGATCTGCATTGGTTATCTCAACATCCAGGTCATGCAATAAGCCTGCCTGTCCCCATTTTTCTACATCCCTTCCGAGATATTCAGCCAACGCCCTCAAAACCGCCTCAGAGGCCAAAGAATGGGCAATCATTCTCTCATTTTTGATGTAGTTTTTTAACAACTTTAATGCTTCTTCCCTTTGTAATAACATAATTCAGAATTCTAAATAAATTAACTTGAACCCCTTGAACAGCTTGAACTCCTTGAACCCCTTGAACCCCTTGAACCCTTTGAACAACTTGAAC
>DATGXS010000002.1:0-88816 GCA_035298745.1 Lentimicrobium sp.
GCATCAAGCTGTTTCCTGGTATAACCGGCACATCCGGATGCATTTATTCCAACTACTATTTCAGCATCATCAAAAACTTTGAACTCATGGCCTTTAACAAGTTCAGTCATTTCAACGAAAGTCATACCAAACCTGATATCAGGTTTGTCATTACCATAAAGTCTCATTGCATCAGCAAATGTCATACGCGGGAAATTCTCTATTTCAACACCTTTAACTGTTTTGAACAAGTACTTTGTAAGACCTTCAAAAGTGTTGAGAATATCTTCCTGGGTAATAAACGACATTTCACAGTCGATTTGTGTAAATTCAGGCTGCCTGTCAGCACGTAAGTCTTCATCCCTGAAGCATTTAACAATCTGGAAATATTTATCGAAACCTGAAACCATCAGCAATTGCTTAAAGGTTTGAGGTGATTGCGGGAGTGCATAAAACTGGCCTTCATTCATTCTTGAAGGAACAACAAAGTCGCGTGCTCCTTCAGGTGTCGATTTGATAAGTACCGGTGTTTCAACTTCAATAAAACCCTCATTATTCAAATAATTCCGGGTTTCAATTCCCATACGATGCCTTAGAAAAAGGTTTTCTTTTACCACATTGCGTCTTAAGTCAAGGTAACGGTATTTCATTCTAAGTTCATCACCACCGTCAGTATTGTCTTCAATAGTGAAAGGTGGAGTCTTTGACACATTAAGGACCTCAAGCTTATTTACAATAATCTCTATATCACCGGTTGCCATCTTTGGATTTTTATTGCTACGCTCAGCAACTGTTCCTGTAGCGGCAATAACATATTCACGTCCCAGTTTACGGGCTTCCACGCATAATGCAGCATTGGTATCCATATTGAAGACCAATTGAGTAATTCCATAACAGTCACGTAAATCAACGAATGTCATTCCTCCCAGGTCACGTGACCTCTGAACCCAACCGGCCAGTGTAACGGTTTGATCTTTTTGTGCAATTGTAAGTTCTCCGCAGGTGTTTGTCCTTAACATAAATTGTTGCTTTTTGAATTTGCGAAATTAATCAATTAACTATTTAGTCAGGAAGTTAAAAAAATAGGAAAGCCTGTGTATTACTTTTCAGGCATTTGAAGATTAACTACAAAACCAATGTATTAAAGTGATGGATGTGAGAAAAAGCCTGATCATCATAATTTGTTTGTTTTTTGGCCTGAATCTTTCAGCTCAGATACAAACTATGTCTGAGTCTGTGCCATACAGCACTAAGCCCGGAAATACCATGTGGTTGACAAATCTGACAGCCGAGCAGGTTAAAGCGTTTTACCTGGATAAGATACCTTTTACACCTGAAAAAATTGTTAACTTAAACGACAAGACTACTGAAGGGTATAAAATGTATTACAAGCATCAGGGCAGTCTGGGATGGCAAAAATACAGTATCAGCGTATCAACTTTGAAAATCAAAGATTGCATCAGCTTTTACGAAAATACGAATCCCGATTTTTTGATGTTACCTTTCATCGGATTAAAGTCATCGGTTGGTACTTTTAATCACACCCCCGGTGATTTTAAAAAAGTGTATAAGCAGTATCAGTATCTGGCATGCAAATTATACCGTGAATCGATTGACCAAAAGGGAAATGTTTCAAATGAAATGGCTGTACTTCTTCAAAAATATATGGCTGCCGTAAATGCCTCTGATGAAAATTTAGTTGCTGCAGGTGACGGCGTTGTTCCGGTTCCTCAAACTAAAACGCAAAGAGATAACTGGAATTACTGGCTGAATTTTTTGCAGGAACTTAATAATATTGGCTTTGTGACTTTAATTGAATATAGTACAGCTAATGTGAAATAAGGTTTTCAGAAAAATATTGAAAAGAGGCTGCCTCAATGAGGCAGTCTTTTTTTTAAAACAGGGCTATCTCTTTTGGGATAGCCTCTATTTTGTTGTAAAAATGTGATCACTATTCCTGTAGGGCCGGTAATGAAGCTTAGCACAATTCGTTAAGGACCTGATAAGAATTTGTATAGAAGTTGTATTATATACGTATTTTATACGTGTTTTATACGTGTTTCATACGTATCAACACGTATGAAACACGTATAAATAACCCATGAATAACGAATAAAATACGACTTCTTATCCACTTCTTATCCAATTTAATACAACTCTTATAAGGGTTTAACCTTGATATTGTTCGGACATTGCTTGTTTTGAATTTCTGTAATTAATTGTTTTGCTTTGCTTTGCGATACTTTTATTGGTTTTTTTGTTAGTCTCAGTAGATATAAGTTCTTGAATTTCATAACTAAAAGAAGCTACAAGCGATGTACGTACTCGGAATCAACTCTGTTTTTCATGATTCTTCTGCTGTCATTTTAAAAGATGGAAAGTTACTGGCGGCTGCCGAAGAAGAAAGATTTACCCATATTAAACACGGCAAGCGCCCTGTTCCCTTTTCAACCTGGCAAATGCCTTTTTATTCAATAGATTATTGTTTGAAAAAAGCCGGCATTAATTTGAAGGATGTCGATCATATTGCTTATTCTTTCAATCCATACTTGTTGATTGAAAAGGAGAAAGCAGCAATGCCAACCATTGAAATTCCACTCAATCTTAGTTCTTATCATAGAAACGGTCATGATCCATGGGAAACTTTGTTCCTTTCGGCTATACTTAATTCACCTGAACAGTTGGTTGATGGATGGCCTCACCATTTACAGCAACGATTTATCGGATGCCAGACTTCCGACTGGCAGTGGCATTTTGTTGACCATCATATTGCACATGCTGCCAGTGCCTATTATCCTTCACCTTTTGAAAATGCAGCTATCATGACACTCGACGGAAGAGGTGAGAGAGCAACAACCACGTACAGTATTGGAAGAAACAATGAAATGACCCGTATTGGCCAGGTTGATATGCCGCATTCGCTCGGACTACTTTATGAGAGGATTACAACCCATTTGGGATTCCTTCAGTCGTCAGATGAATATAAAGTGATGGCACTGGCTTCGTATGGTAAACCTGTATTTGAGAAAGATTTCAGGGATATTATCAAACTGACAGGTAATGGCAATTATATAATTAAGGATGAAAATTTTGAAGAGCGCTTTGGCCCTGCCCGATTGAGAAATGAACCATTTACAGAACATCATTTTAATATTGCTCATTCCTTACAAAAGGTATTGGAAGAAGTGGTTATTGAACTTACCGACTGGCTTCATAACGAGACAGGAGAAGATAACTTGTGCATGGCAGGCGGTGTTGCGCTTAATTGTGTTATGAATTCAAAAGTAAAGCAGCATGGTTCGTTTAAAAATATATGGGTTCAACCTGCTGCAGGCGATGCCGGCACTGCTTTAGGTGCTGCAATTTGGATTGATAAACAGGAACGCCACAGTACTGGTCGTGACTTTGAAATGACACATGCATACTGGGGTCCTGAATATGATGATACTGAAATTGAGTCTTTCCTCAAAAAATGGAAGATTAATTATAAAGTAATGGAAGATCAGGCTACGGAAACAGCTGAAATCCTTTCCCAGAATAAAATAATCGGGTGGTTCCAGGGCCCAATGGAATTTGGACCAAGGGCTTTAGGCAGCCGTTCAATACTGGCATCCCCTATTGATCCATCTATGCAAAGCAGACTAAATGAAATTAAAGATCGTGAAGACTTTCGACCGGTAGCGCCTGTGGTTATGGAAGAGGATGCACATGAGTGGTTTGAAAAAGCCGATTATTCTCCCTTTATGCTCTTTGTTTATGATGTTAAACCTGAAAAAGCTGATACCATACCTGCAGTCAAACATGTGGATGGAACTGCCAGAATACAAACAATAAATAAAAAACAGCATCTGCCTTATTATAATCTTCTTAAAGCATTTAAGGCAAAAACCGGTGTACCGGTATTGGTAAATACATCTTTTAACACTCTGGGAAAACCAATTGTTTGTACACCTCGCGATGCTATTGAGTGCTTCTGGTCATCTCCTTTTGATGCACTGGTAATGGGAAAGTTTTTAATTGAAAAAGATAATCATGCCTGAGATATCAGTAGTAATTCCAACCTACCGAAGGCCTGAATTATTAATTACCTGTCTTCAGCACCTTGAATTACAGGTACTTGAAAAAGATTTATTTGAGGTGATCGTTGTAAGTGATGGTGAAGATGAAAAGACACGGCAGGCCGTTGACATCTATAAAAGAGGTTCAGCATTGAGATTGGTGTATATGAATACTCCTTCAAGGAAAGGACCTGCGGCTGCACGCAATATGGGTTGGCGCAATTCACTTTCTGCTATGATTGCTTTTACAGATGATGATTGCAGGCCTGAATCGGGCTGGTTACTTGCCTTTTATAACCGGTTGAAAGACTTTTCCCTTGTTAAAGAGAAACAAACCAAGGCAAATGAACCGGTATTAAGGGAAGAACAATTAAGTGCAGTAAATACCGGTGTCAGTGAGGTTAAAAACAAATCAATCAGAGAAGTACAAAACACACTTACAGGTGAAACCGCTGAACTGGTGTTTAGTGGTTACACCATTGTTCCTATCGATAAAAATCCAACTGACCATGCTTTAAATACTCATGGACTTCAATTTGCAGATTTCATTACCGCTAATTGTGCATGCAGCCGCAAGGCTCTTGAACTGGCTGGAGGTTTTGATGAGCGCTTTGGTACTGCCTGGCGTGAAGACAGTGATCTGGAGTTCAGTTTCATAAACCATGGTATTCCTATTATAAAAGTCAGGGAAGCTGTAGTAGTGCATCCGGTTCGTGAAGCACCCTGGGGTTTTAGTATAAAGGAACAGAAGAAAGGCCAGTACGACGCACTGTTATACAAAAAGCACCCTCTGTTGTACAGAAAACGCTTGTCGCCCCGCATCATTATTGACTTCTATTTTATTATGCTCACTGATCTTATTTGTCTTGTTTCAATAATCTTTGGCTGGTGGTATATTGCGGTTGTCACATTTATTGCTGTATTTATCATGCTTACTGCCTTCTTCCTGAAAAGAGTAAAAAAAACCAGGAAAACAACCTCTCATATTTGGGAGATGTGGGTTACATCGATGATTATTCCTTTCCTTTCAGTCTACTGGAGGGTTTATGGTGCCATCAAATACAGGGTGTTCTTTATATAGACGTATGGACAAAAATTGCATTAACAAGATTGGGATTTTCAGGGCTTTGCAATTGGGCGACTTAATGTGTTCAATTCCTGCCATCAGGGCTTTAAGGGAAGAGTTCAGGGATGCCGAGATCTTTCTTATCGGTTTGCCCAACGCAAAACCTTTTGTGCAGCGTTATCCACGCTATTTTAATGGACTTATTAAATTTCCCGGCTACCCCGGTTTGCCCGAACAACCCTATGATTTAAAAGAAATTGTAGATTTCATTATATACATGCAGAAGCAAAAGTTTGACCTGATACTTCAGATGCAAGGGAATGGCAATATTGTTAATCCACTTATTGAATTATTCGGGGCCAGGTATTCGGCAGGTTTTTTCCGGCCTAAAGATTATGAACCAACCGGCTTCTATATTCCTTATCCCGATGGTCATGAAATTGAGAGGCATATAAAGTTGATGACTCATATTGGAGTGAAACCTGCCGGCACTTATCTTGAATTTCCGATTACCCGTAAAGACGAAGACGATTTAAATGATGCGCAATTAGCACTGCCAGCAAACTCATATGTATGTATTCATCCCGGATCAAGAGGCTCTTGGCGGCAATGGCCACCGGCACATTTTGCTTCTATGGCTGATATTGTATCAGAAAAAGGGAAAAAAGTTGTGCTGACAGGTACTGCAGATGAGTTGACTTTGGTTAATGAAACCGCTTCTTTAATGCATAATGTACCTCTGATAGCTGCCGGTAAAACCTCATTAGGTGCTATGGCAGTGCTGATTAAAGATGCATTTGCAATTATATCAAACTGCACGGGGGTTTCACACATTGCCTCTGCTATGAATACCCCTGGAGTAATTATAAGCATGGATGGTGAACCTGAAAGATGGGGCCCATTGAATAAGGATATTTTATTTACACTTGACTGGACGACTGAACCGCACTTTGAGAAAGCAGTTCATGCACTGACGGAATTATTTGAGAAGCATCGGGATAGGGCAGAGGGTGCTTATAAAGTGTCCGGTTAACATATCTGATTACTTCATTCTTGCTTTCAATTCTTGAGCTTACATTGAATTCAAATACCCTGCTTTCTGTTTTCCATGGAACATGCTGAGGGTTGGTCCGTGCATAAAGTACAATCACGGGCACCTTTAAACCGGCGGCAATATGTACTGGTCCGGTGTTTACTGAAATCAACAGCCGGCTTCCTTTAATCAGTGCTGCCAATTCAGGTATATCAAATAAACCGGCTGCTGAATAACTGTTATCACCTGTTTCTTTTTGCAGCTTCTCAGTAAGTGGTTTTTCTGCTTTGGAACCGGTAAAAATGATTGGTAATCCGAATTTTTCAGAAACTGCCCTGGCTAATTCTACCCACTTTTCATTTGGATAAGCTCTTTTAAGTTCACTAACACCGGCATGGATAACCACATATTCTGAAACGTTGGGTATAAGGCCGGCTAATTTTATTTTAGAGGTATCAATTGATGAATCTTCTATATGAAGCCTGATGTGGTCATCAGTTATTTTTACGCCAATATGCTTCACCAATTCAAGGTCTCTTTCAACCTGATGCAGAATGCAGGTAAATGGTTCTTTATCAGGAATCCAGTAGTTGATTAACTCATATGGGTTTTCACGGCAATAAGCCAGTCTCTTAGGAATTCCTGCCATCCATGCTAACATTGCCGAGGGTAGCGGATTCTGACTGTAAACATTAAAAACCACGGCTGCATCAAAAGAACGCGATTTCAGGTAAAGGGCCAGACTAAACATTTCTTCAGGACCAATAGCTTTTTTATTTCTAACCCAGCCTACCGGTGATACAATTGTTTCATCTATTTCAGGTATCAGTGTTGCAGCTTCGGCACCAAGAGAAGAGGTGAGTACAGTAATTCTGCAATTAAAGGTTTCCTTCAATGCCCTGATAGCCGGTGACGACATAAGTAGGTCGCCCATGTTATCGGGGCGGATTATGAGAATATTCCTGCAACCTGACCAGTTCATGCTTTAACAGTTAGTTTGTTCCATAAATTTGATTCAATGATGTCGGCAGCTTCCCTGAGATTTTTGATGATGAAATCGGGTTTTCGGAATTCTCCTTCAATCCATTCTGTTTCATTTCCATTATCGAGTAAAATGGTTTTACAACCAGCCCTGTTTCCGGCTTCAACATCATTCAGTATATCGCCGATGAACCATGAAGCCTGAAGATCAAGCTGAAGATCTCTTGCGGCTTTTATGAGCATACCAGGCTGAGGTTTCCTGCAGTCGCATGATCGTGAGTATTGTTCTATAATCCCCATGGGATAATGGGGGCAGTAATAAAAACCGTCAAGATGGCTATCTTCTTTTATGAACAGTGACTCTAACTTAGCCTTTACCCCTGCTAAATCCTCCTCCTTAAAATAGCCTCTTGCAATTCCCGACTGGTTGCTAACAACTATAAACCTGAAACTTTTGCCTGAAAGCCGCTTCAATAATTCGTCAGCACCATCAGCCAGGGTGATTATCGCAGGGTCAACATTATAGGGGATATCAGGAATAAGTGTCCCGTCTTTATCAAAGAAAACAGCTTTTGAGAACATCAGTTAGCTAATTATTCCTATATATCTGGACCTTTACATCCTTGTTTTTCAATATTTCAAAATTCTTTTCAGGCTCAACAGGCTTAAAAATCTGACCCGATGGCATGAATGAAGGGATCATTCCTGACATGATGGTATCAAAATAAGCCTGACGCATATCAGAAGCTACCCTTTTCCAGGTAAATAAGGCATTTACCCTTCTTATGCTGGCAAATCGCATATGTTGCAGGAGCATCCGGTTGTTTAGTACAAAGATTACACGGCGGGCAAGTTGCAATGGTTTGCGTGGTGGAACAAGAAAACCAGTTTCGCCGTCTTTTACAGTATATTTTATCCCTCCCACATCAGAACCTATAACCGGTGTGCCACAAGCCATTGATTCAAGTGGCGTAATGCCAAATGGCTCGTACCAGGGGGTGGAAATGAAGATATCAGCAGCTGAATAATAATACTTTAATTCCAGTGGCTGTTTTGGCCCTGCAAATGTTACTTTATCGGCTACCTTGTAACTGATTGCCAAATCTTTCAACCTCTTTACTTCTGCTGATGAAGGACCATTATGTTCATCAGCGTCCCCTCCGACAATAATAAGCCTGATGTTAGAAAATCTTTTCTTCAGGAACCTAAGGGACCTGATTATATTATCAACTCCTTTTCGTGGAACAATCCTTCCAATGGAAAGAATTATCCGGTCATCCGGGTTTACTCCAATATGCTGTCTTGCCTGCAGCCGGTCAACAGGATTAAACTCATCGGGGTTAAATCCACAGGGTATAATTTCCATCTTTCCCGGATCGGCATTGTATAAATTAATCATGTCATCAGCATCCTGCGGACATTCGGCAATGATTTTATCTGCTTTATCAATGATCTTTTTTTCCAGGAAAATTCTTTCCTTAGGGAATTTATCAGCTTCTTTCTGATGTAATGCCCTAACAATTCCTAAAGCATGGAAGGTAATCATGAAAGGGATCTTCAGCACATCTTTCAGACGCATTGCAACCATCCCCGACATAAAGAAATTGGCATGTACCAGCCTGTATTCAATATTGTACCGGTTTATAAAATCAATCATGAAATTGCTGAAATCGTCCATAAATGGCAACAGCTGTTCTTTTGGAATATACCAGGCGGGACCGGCATCAACATGAATTATCCTAACATTGGGTATCCACTCAGTTATTGTAGGTAAGTCATCGCTATCTTTCCGGGTAAATATATCAATGTTGAATTCAAGTTTTTCAAGCTCCATAGCCAGTTCCCTGACATATACATTTTGTCCGCCGGCATCAATACTTCCGGGTTGTGCAAGTGGAGATGCGTGTTCGCTTATTAACGCTATAGTTTGTCGTTTCATAGTAGTTTAATAGCTCTTTAGATCTGCGGGTTTTTTACTGGAAACTTCATCAAAAACATTGGTCCAGTCGTTTATAAAGCGCTCAATTCCAAACTCCTTCAATGCAGTTTTTCTTGAGTTCAAGCTTAATTCTTTAGCAGTATCATAGTCATTTAACAGTAATCGCATTTTATCAGCCAGATATGCCGGATCATTGTGAAGAAAGCCATTAATACCATCCTTTATGATCATAGGCAATTCAGTAGTGGCCAGGGCAACCACCGGTAATCCTGCCATCATGGCTTCGCATAATGACAGGGGGAAACTCGAGTATCTGATGGGGTTAAGGAAGAACCTGTAATTAGCAATAAAGGCAGGCAAATAAGGATGAAGAACCTCCTTGCCTCCAAGATCTTCGGTACCCATTCCCACAATGTCAATCGGCAGCGACTCGCGATAAATTGAAAACAGGTCAGCACCCAACATCCGACCTCTTGGGGTGAGGTTGTTTATAACCACTATTCCTTTATTGATCATGCCATTCCACAGATACCCATGATCAGTTACTCCATGCATGATAACCCTGGTTTCGAGACCATTATTGTCCCACATGATCCTGTTGAAATCGGTAACATGAATAACCAATACCTCTGGATCTTCGACCACGAGTTTTTTATCGAAACCCGGGGGGGCATCATGTTTGAGGAAAACCCTTGGTAATTTACGCTGTTCATCACTTAATACGTCAAACTGGTCAACCAGATAGTTTTTATCTGTCTGATAAAGGATAAGGTCAAAGTGATGCCTGTGAAGCTCCGAAATGTCAACTTCTATTACATTAGCACCGAAGGGGAACGTTAATCCCCTTCCGTAATAGCCCTCATTCTTTTTTCCGTTAACCGGTATATATATGTCGTAGTTTCCTTGTGACAGATAAAATAGGTAACTGCCGTGTATGTGCCACGTAAAAATCTTCCTTCGCCTTGATTCAGTCATGTAAACGCTCAATATCTATTTTACTCAACAATAGGTAAACGCTTTTGTTTGGAGAGTTTAATTGCGCAAATGCCTGAATTACTTAATTTTGCAAAATGAAACATTATACGGTGCCAATCTTTGTTCCCGAATTGGCTTGTCCTAACCGCTGCGTTTTTTGTAACCAAAATAGCATCTCAGGGTGTCATAGCCAACCTGATCCTGAAGAAGTAAAATTGATCATTGAAGAAAGGCTTCATACCATTCCAAAAGTCAATACTCATATTGAGATTGGCTTTTTTGGAGGCAATTTCACCGGTATTGATGAAAGGCAGCAGAAGGAATATCTTGAAATCGCTCAGAAGTATTATCACCAAAATGATGTACATGGTATCAGACTCAGCACCAGGCCTGATTACATAACCCCACAATCACTTGATTTACTGAAGCAATTTAATGTAACAACTATTGAACTTGGTGCCCAGTCGCTTGATGAGTATGTATTGAAGCTCGCAGGAAGAGGACATACAATTGAGGATATAGAGTATGCTTCAAAACTTATTCATAAATATGGATTCAGACTGGGATTGCAAATGATGACAGGTTTACCTGGTGATACGGTTGAAAAGTCAATTAAAACAGCAAACAAAATAATTGAACTGGGTGCTTCAGATGTTCGCATCTATCCTACTCTTGTGATCAAAAACACTGAGCTGGAAAAGCTGTGGTTATCCGGAACGTATAAACCACAGTCGCTTGATGAGGCTGTTAATCTTTCAGCTGCACTGATAGATATTTTTAATAAGGCAGGTTTGAATATAATCAGGGTTGGCCTTCACCCTTCAGATGATTTATTACAGGATATGCTGGCGGGACCATTTCACCCATCGTTTAGGCAATTGGCTGAAAAGAAAGTCACTTTCACGAAAAAGAACGATCTTGTTAATGGATTGGACAGTTCAAGTGACGAGCAAAAAGTAGTTATTCCATTGATTATTGCTGATAAAAGAATTCCTCTCCCATCAAAAAATGCTTTACGAAATATGGGTGAACTTGAGTTTCCTGAAGAAAATTCCACTGTATATAAGACAATAGCTGCTCATCCTGATATCTTTATGTGTGCAGGAGATCATAAAGTTGTGGTTTCGCCCGGGTTTTCCAATAAAACCACTGAAAAGATCAAAGCCAGGGGGTACACCGTAATTAATGGGGCAGGGTCACCCGAAGGGAAGTATCCTCAAACAGCAAAATACAATGCAGTGGTTACAGCCAATCTTCTCATCCATAATCTAAAAATCACTGATCAGGTAATTCTTGATACTTTTAACCAAAAAAAACTGGTGCATGTGAATCAGGGATACACACGCTGTAATCTGCTGCCTTTAAATGAGTTCCGGTTTATAACCTCGGACAGGGGAATTGAAAAAGCACTGGTGAATGAAGGAATGGAAGTTTTATGGGTTGACCCGCAGCCTGTTGTATTAAAAGGTCAAAAACATGGATTTTTTCCCGGATGTTGTGGTTTAGCCGGAGATTCCGTTCTTATCAATGGAAGTTTGAATTTTCATTATCAGGGTGAACAGATAAGGGAATTTATTTTGTCGTCGGAATTAAAAATTAGGGAGTTATTTCAGGGCAAACTAACCGATTGTGGAAGCATTTTCACATTCATGCCAAATATTGACCGGTGATTAAGATAATAGTTGAGGGTGATTTAACCGTTAATTCGATTATTTTTGAAGTTCATTAGCAGATATTTAATTGATACCAAAAGAGACCATCCAGGATATTTTTGATGCTGCCCGTATTGATGAGGTAGTAGGTGATTTTGTGCAGCTTAAAAAGCGTGGATCAAACCTGCTTGGCCTTTGTCCGTTCCACAACGAAAAGACTCCTTCATTCACGGTTTCTCCTGCAAAAGGTATATACAAGTGCTTTGGATGCGGGAAAGCGGGTAATTCAGTGAATTTCATCATGGAGCATGAAAAATACTCCTATCCTGAAGCCCTTAAGTACCTGGCAAACAAGTATCATATTGAAATTGAGGAGCAAGAGCCAACCCCTGATGAACGATTGGCAGATACTGAGCGTGAGAACCTTTTCAGTATCCATTCCTTTGCCCAGAAATTCTTTACCGAAGTGATGACTTCAACAGAGGAAGGGAGAGCTATTGGCCATTCTTATTTCATTGAACGGGGTTTCAGGGAAGATATCATACAGAAATTTCAGCTTGGTTTTGCTCCTACAGCATGGGATGCCTTTGCAAAACATGCAATCACACACGGTTATAAGGAAGAACTACTCATTTCGTCCGGACTGGCCATCAGCAAAGACAGCAAACTGTATGACCGGTTCAGGGAGAGGGTTATTTTCCCCATCCATAATCTTACCGGCAAAGTAATTGGTTTTGGTGGCCGTATCTTAACGAGTGATAAAACCAAGCCCAAGTACGTTAATTCGCCTGAGTCAGAGATATATAACAAGTCCAAAAGTCTTTATGGGATCTTTTTTGCACGAAATTCAATCGTTGCAAAAGATAATTGTTTACTGGTAGAAGGATATACAGATGTAATTTCCCTGCATCAGGCTGGAATTGAGAACGTTGTTGCTTCATCAGGCACTTCGCTTACTACCGAACAAATCAAGCTTATTAGTAAGTTCACACGCAATATTACCATATTATATGATGGTGACCCTGCTGGAATTAAAGCATCTTTCCGTGGAATCGATATGATCCTTGAGCAGGGTATGAACGTGAAGATTGTTCTGTTTCCTGACGGCGAAGATCCTGATTCATATGCCCGCAAACACCGCTCTGCAGATGTAGAAGCGTTTATCGCAACTACAGCAGGTGATTTCATTGCCTTTAAAACCCGGTTATTACTCTCTGAAACCAATAATGATCCTATTAAAAAGGCCGGACTAATTCATGAGATTATTGAAAGTATAAGTCTGGTTAATGATCCAATTATTCGTTCACTTTACATAAAGGAGTGTGCCGGTATCATGTCAATGGCCGAGCAAACTCTTGTGAATGAGTTGAACAGGCTTTTGAGAAAGAAATTCATTAAAAGCCATTCACAGGGTGCTGAGCCGGAAGCGGCAGAAGCCGCTGGTGAAAGCCAGGTTTTGCCTCTTGAGCAGGAACCCGTGCTTCAGCTGGATGATTGCAGCAGCCAGGAATATGATGTGATAAGGATGTTACTGTTGTATGGGGGGAAAACGATCGATTACGAGCACCAGGTTTCGGCAGACACTAATGATACCACAAAAACCACTATCGCTCAATTGGTTTGCAATGACATAAGGGCCAACCAGGTAACATTCGACAATCCGGTATATCAGGTAATATTTGATGAATATGCCAAAGGTGTGGATGAAAACAAATTACCAGCCGATACCTATTTCTTCAATCATCCCGATTCACAGGTGGTAACATGTGCAATAGACATTATCACACCACGGTATGAATTGAGTCCCGGTTGGGAAGATTACCGTATAACCGTGCCTGTTGAAGAAGAGCGATTGCAGGATGCGTCACTGCGTGCGGTTCTTGCACTAATGCACAGACGGTTAAGCGTGCTGATCTATAAGAATCAGCAGGAATTAAAAGTTATGCCTTCAGAATCAGAAGAATGGGCAGATCACCTGTCAAGGGATATCTTCCTCAAACAAGCGCGGAATGAGATAAGCAGAAGACTTGGAAGGATACTTAATAATTAATTTTACACTCACTAAGCTTTAAGTAGGTTTTTTTCACGCACTACAAATTCTTCTAAACCGGTAGGTCTTTTTCCGGTTAGTTTTTCATAAAAGGTTGATATCCGTGGTTCGTTACTGAATCTGGGCAAAAAGTGCAACATTATCATTACCAGAATTTTAGCTGTCGGTTCTCCATCACGTTTCTTTTGAATGAAGTAAGAGAGTGGGTTTGTGTTCTTGTAAATGATGGAGGTATCAAGTTGATTGTTTATTAGCGATACGACCTGCTGAAAATTAACATTTTCATAGCCGGTTACTTCATAAGCGCTGTTTTTGTAATCACTGAACTTATCTAAGAGAAGAGCGCAAACTTCTCCAATATTCACAATATCAACCCAGTTGAATTTCGCATTACCTGCCGGTAGAATGATTTTATGCTTCTCTTTCAAGTCTTTCAGCAAAGTGGTTGTCAGGTTCTGCATGAAGTAAGAAGGCCTGATAAAAATATAATCCAATCCCGAGTCGAGTATAAGTCTTTCAATCTTGTTATGTGGAATCACTTTGCTTTTTTCTGCACCCTGAACAGATAAGAACATAACTTCTTTCACATTACACTCCCGGGCAATATCTATCAACGGTTTAAATATATTTATATCTGCAAGTTGAGGAGGCCTTAAAAGGAACAGTGTATAAATACCCTGTAAGGAAGGTTTAAAAGTTGAAATATTCTGAAAATCAAACTTAACTTGATTGATTCGGGAATTAGGCTTTAAGAGGTTATTTTGTTCTGTATCATTCCGAACACCAACAAGTATTTCATTGGTTGGTGACAGATGTTTAATGACTTGTTGTCCAATATTACCAGTAGCCCCAGTAATAAAAATCTTTTTCATTGGCTAAAATGTCACTTCTTCTTAATGCTTTGCCTTCCTGAAGTAGCCATTTCAGCAGCAAAGGCCTCATATCCAATCTCTTTAATCCTGCCAATACATGCCGGCCTGTCGGAGTTGAGGACGAAACCAATGACCTTTGAAAAGAAGTTATTATACTTTTTGCACTCCATCAGTTCAATTGATGTGCAATCGGCACAGCTTTTAAAATTATTCTCCAATCCGCATTGCCTGATTTTACACCAGGTTGCCTTTACGTTTTCCCGGCAACCAGGGCATTTACCGTTTAAGTATGATTTGCAGGCACCACAATAAAGTCCGCAAAATGCTATCAGATCTTTATTTACCTGAATTTCCTTTGTTGCATTCATTATATAAAAAATTTACGGGTTTTCTTTGCAGCTAATCTATCAGGAGCAATATAGAATCCAATATAGGCCATTGGAATATAAGCCAGTACAAGATCAACAACATTAAACCATATAGGTGATGGCAATGATATTACACTAAAAATACCGCCGGCTAAAAAGAACAACCCGGTGATAAGGGCCAGGGTTAATTTGCGGGAGACCGAAAGATAGGCTGTCAGAAAGGCTCCGGCAAAAGTGCCAAGTGCATGAGCGATAAAAGGAAACAGAAAGTGCTGTGGACCTAACAGGTGCATTGCCTCTCTTAAACCTTCGGTATTTGACATATCAACGCCTTCAGGTAAGGGTATAATGCTTCCGCTAATCATTATGATTCCCATATTTACAATACTTCCGGCGACTATACCGGCAATAACTGCCGCAATGTTTCTTAATACTGGATGCATATGGATGTTTTATAGAATACTTGTTAATAATGTTGAGGCAAATTTACATTAATCCCATTCTCTTCAAAGCACTTTTTGAGACTTCCATCCTCGCAGTTGTAAAATTATCCATGTTAAAACCTTCTTTGGGAATTACATTGGTTGCAAAAAAATAGACTTTATTGTTTGTTTCAAGAAAACCTACATACCATGCATTATCTTTCCCATCTCTTATGCCCCAGCCAGTCTTGCCGCTTAACCTGTATTGATCAGTTTTCTCTGATAACATAATGGATTTGACTATTTGCTGTGTTCTCCCGCTCACAGGTAATTTAGAAAAGTAAAACCTGTAGAGGAATTCAATCTGTTGCATCTGCGAAATCTTTGAATCACCCTCAAGCCAGAATCTATCGATACTTGATGTATCAAAAACCATCCCCGGATATTGAAGTTTATCGAGATATTCCCTCATCCGTTTTACTCCAATCTTGCGTGCAATCTCCTGATAACAGGGGACACAAGATACTTTAAAGGCATCCCTTAAAGTAAGATCCTGTTCCCAGGCTTTGAGCCTACGTGGTTTTCCATCCCATTTTAAGATGGAAGAATCACTGGAAATAACACCTGTTTCAAGTGCAATAATTGAATTGGGAATTTTGAAAGTGGATGCGGGAAGATGCCCTTCTTCAGCCCACATGAAATCGTTTGAATAATATGTGTTATTGTCTTTATCGAATACAAGGATAGATCCTGACAGTTGAAAACTATCAAGCAACGATTTAAAATCGGGCATCTCTATTCTTTTTCCTGATGTATTCTGACTGTATACGTTCAGGCAAAACAGTGAGAAGCAAAATAAAAACAGCTTCTTCATTTAAACTCAAGTTTATTCATAGTTAGAGTATAATTTCTCCGGTTAATTTGACATCAGCAGAAGAAGCGCCTATGAGAACACCATACTTACCGGGATCAGCAATCCAATCTTTTTTTGATGTATCGTATCGGCAGAAAGATCGCTTATTTAAAGTCATGGTCACTGTTCTCTGCTCACCGGGCCGCAGTTCAACTTTTGTGAAGCCTTTTAATTCTTTTACCGGACGGTCGGTAGCAGGACTTTGGGGAGCGATATATAGCTCCACGACTTCTGTACCTCTCATTTTACCTGAGTTTTTAATATCCAGGGTAACATCGTACTGGAAATCACCTTTCTTATTTATTTTCAAATTGCTGTAGTCAAATGAGGTATACGACAATCCAAATCCAAATGGGAAATTTGGTTGTATTTTATTCTTCTCAAGCCAGCGATATCCAACATATATGCCTTCCTTGTAAGGTGCAACAAGTGATGAGTCAGCATATCCTTCATAAGCAGGCGTCTGATCATAGGAAGCAATGTAAGAGAATGGCAGTTTGCCTTCAAAGTTTTCTTCACCAAAGATTAATTTGGGTATAGCATTTCCGCCTTCCTGTCCAGGAAAGAACGCCTGGATCATGGCAGGTACCTTGTTCAGCCATTTGTCTGCAATCACCGGTGTGCCGCTGTACATTACAACGATTGTCCGAGGGTTAGCCGCAGCAACAGCACTAATAAGCTCGTTCTGTCCTGCCAGCAGATCTAGTCCACCTGTGCGGTCAAAGCTTTCTGATTCAATATAGTCTGTTGTACCCACAAACAGGATGGCAATGTCGGCCTGTTTAGCAATGTTGACTGCTTCAGCCAAGAGGGCTTCCCTTTCCTTTGAAACTTTATAATTCCATCCAAGTTGTATGGTTTCAGAACCGCCATTTTCAAAATACTCAACTTTTATGGCATATTTCTTTCCTTTTATCATTGAATACCTGGCTGAGTCTATTGTTGTCCCATGATCGGTCCAGTTATCAATAATGAGCTTATTATCAATAAATAATCTTACACCATCATCACTGGCTGTATAAAATGTAAATTCTCTTGTTTCTGGTGCTGTGATAAAACCTGTCCACCGAATTGAATATTTATCCCTGCCTATTCCCTGAGTTGGGGACTTATCATTCCATTCAAAGTCAATTACCTGGTCAATCCGGGATAGCACGGGCTGTCCGGTTAATCCCATATTGTTAAAGAATTCGGCCTGAAGCCCATGTTGTGCGTCGAAACTCAGAAATTCTGCCGGTACCGGATAAATCGGGGTAATTGGAGTAACGGAACCGGGGGCATAGAGCACTTCTGCCTGTCCCTTTACAAATCCGGTGATTCCATCCAAAGCATCTACAGTATAGTATGGAGTCACATGGGAGCTTCCACCTCCTCCGGTAGGTGTGTTTTTAGCCAAAGGACCAATAACAGCAATTTTTCTGGTCTTTGACAAATCAACAGGAAGAAGGTTCTTTTCATTTTTGAGCAACACCATACTCTTCAATGCCATTTCAAGTGCCAGCTGTTTGTGTTCATTACCGTGTAAAACTGATGTGTCAGGTTCCATATTCTGATCCTGATCAAAAAGCCCTGCTTCAAATTTTACCCTTAATATTCTTCTGACCTTTTCATTGATGATATCTTCAGTAATTTCACCCGATTTGATAGCTGCTTTGAGCTTTTCAGCTGTCCATACCTGTGCAAAGGGCATTTCAATATCTAATCCATACTTAGCAGCGTTTACAGTGTTGTGGGTTGAAACCCAATCAGATACCACAAGTCCCCTGAAACCCCATTCCTCCTTAAGGATCTTATTTAAGAGAACCTCATTTTCACTGGCCCACCAGCCATTGACTTTATTGTATGACGACATAACTGTGTAAACACCGGCTTCTTTGACGGCATATTCAAACGAAGGAAGATAGATTTCGCGCATTGTTCGTTCGTCAGCCTGCACATTAACTTCCGTACGGCGCCATTCCTGGTTGTTTAATGCATAATGCTTGATCGTGGCAATTACGCCGTTTTGCTGAAGTGCTTTAATATAACTGACTGCCAGGCGTTGAGTGAGGTAAGGATCTTCACCATAACTCTCAAAGTTCCTTCCACCTGCCGGAAATCTGTGAATATTCACACAAGGACCCAACAGCATATTCCTTCCCTTTGCAAGGGTTTCTTTGGCAAGTGCTTGAGCATACCGCTGTGTTAAAGCAGTATCCCAGGTCGCCCCCAGCGAAACGCCCGAAGGAAAAGAAGTAGCACGGTTCCACCTTACACCGATTGGACCATCGGTCATCTTTAATCCGGGTATACCAAGTCGTTCATTTGTTTTAGTATCAAAGCCTGTAGCAGAGTCACCAACAAGTTGGGCAATTTTTTCATCAAGTGTCATCTGCTTAAGGAGGTCTTCAACCCTGTCATCTATTTTAGCATCTTTATCTTTATAAATGAACGACTTATTACAAGCACAAATTGAAGCTATAATAAGCAATAGAAACAACGATTTTAGATTTTTCATCATTCAGCGTTTTATCTGTGATCAGTATATGCAAATTTAAGCATACTGACTGCTATTTTCGAATTTTCTACTATTCTCCTATCGAATTATTCCTTAATACATCTAATTGAAAGCCCATAATATGGATATGCTTTCCATTTCCACATATCCTTCATGTAAAAATGTATCAGCCTGATTGTATACCAGTAACTCTCATGTGTTGATGACCAGAAAAAACATTCAGTTGTCGCATATTGAAATGCACCATTAATAGTTCTGAATCCTCCCGGCAATGCTTTAAAACCTGATTTATTAAGATATAGAAAATTATGATAACCAGGAGTAAAAATGTCGTTGTTATTTGCCCATATACTTGAATCACAAAGTGCTTGGGCAATCGAATTATGTGTTAATCTGTCATTATCATTATCAACAAAGTTGTCGGAATTAAAACCATTATTCTGGAGATATATTTCTAAAATTTCCCAATCATGATCTGTTGGAATTCTATAACCTTTAGGACAAATGTTTCTAGGGTCAGTGAACGCAAATGAATTATATAATAATCCATACAAATTTCCATTTTCTGCACTGTTTTCATATTGACAATATGCTGCAGATTTTTGATTAACCCATTGCTCATCGTCTATTATGTAAGGAATTTGATCACCATTTCTAAATCTGGTAGTTTTCAGGTTTTCTGATAACCATGTTTGGGTTCCTATTTTAACTTCATGATATAAATTTCCATCTGCATCGTAGATACCAACAATATCATCTTTTCCACAACTGTTGCATAAAATGAGAATAAGAACGAGAGCTGTTATGTGAAACTTAATGTCAAGATTTTTCATAGTAAGGTTAAATTGAAGTCGCAAATTAACTATGTTCTGCATTTCTACCAAATATTTATCTACATTTACTTCATTAATTAAACTTGATGAGAAAAATTAATCTCCTGTACAGACTTACAGCAATTCTAATTCTTTTGGTTAAGCAAGTTGAATGTCAACCCACAATTAAAAGTGATAGTATATATGTGTATCAATATCGTGCGCAAATAGATTCGAATGTTGAGTTAAAATTAAGAGGTCGCCTTATAGATATTGTTTACGAAAGAGATATGATTAAGAGTCAGGTATATCAGTATCTTGATAACGGAATTTGGATAAATACTTGGAAATATATTAACGAGTATAATGTCAATGGAAATCAAACTGTTGAATTATCTCAAACGTGGAATAATGAGGAATGGCAAAATAGTGAACAAAGAGCTATGAAATATGATAGTAGAGGTAATGAAATAGAAAGAGTACAATCACAATGGGATGACGACAAATGGGAATATGACTATAAAAGCTTAACAGAATGGAATCAAGATGACCTGAAAATCTCTTCCACATCCATGAGATGGGATGGGAGTCATTGGATATACCAGGAGAAGGTTATTAGATCTTATACAGTTGCTGGAAATGTAGATACTTTAGTAAATTATCAATGGATTTATGGTTTCTGGGTAAATGATACCAGATATACATTCAAATATAATCAAACTAATCTTATAGAATCTGTTTATGAAGTATGGAATGATAATAATTGGAGGAAACAAGATAAGAAAATTAGTATTTATGATACATTAGGATTTCTGTCATTTACAATGGGTTATAGCTGGGATCTATCAAATTTGGATTGGAGGTTAAGTGATAGAGCAATATACGAGTACTTGCCGAATAACAAAATGGTATCGACTTATCAATATGGAAATGAGGACAATTGGGTAAATTTTTACAGACATTTTTGGACAATTACTGACAATGGAAACATGCTTGATAGAGAAGAAGAATGGGAGCATGGGTCATGGTGGCCCCGCCATGACATCAAGAGATATCTTGACGATAAAGATAGCATGTACACTTACGTTACTAAACGCTGGGATTTAAGCAATAAGTTGACAAGTTGGGATAGTACATATTGGCATTCTGCTAGTCCACTTGGGGAAGAAGAATTTAAAATGTCGTTACATAATCTCCTTCTCTTTCCTAATCCTTCTGACGGGATATTCAGGATTTCAACAGATTCAGAATTGCTTTCAGTTACAGTGTATAACCTACAAGGGCAAACCGTTTATACCGGACACCTTGAAGACACAAGATCAAAGGAAATAGATCTTGAATCTCTTCCTGTGGGAATTTATTATATTGACACTTTTGATGGTAGTGAACGGAGAACAGGTAAAATAATCATTAAATAATAATTGCCTCCTGGAATTACTTTGCGTATAAACTCTATGCTCCCGCAAATTCTGAGTATCTCCATCCTTGCCCAAACCTCAAGCATTGATGCTTCAGAGTATCTTTCACCACCATGATCTTTGAGCTATTCTTTTAATTAGGTGTATGTATGTTGGAGTATTGAATGATCAGGATAGCCCCATATATGTCTTTGTCAAACAGTGGCTGCAAACGTCTTTAGGCTTCGATGAAAAGGTGAACATTCCCAGAGACATAATGTTAAAACAATGAAAACCAATAAAATACAATTATGATATGGCTTATGAAAAGGTTTATTGCCTTCCTTATTATTGTTAGTTCTCTTTTGTATTTATCATGTTCAAATACCGCCAGGTTTACTGTAACCGATGCAGCCCCTGCTGCTGAGATTAAGGCCAAAACAAGAGTTGATGAAGATAACAACAAGGTACTTACAATCAATGCTAAAAACCTTGAGATGCCACAAACTATTGATTCTTCCAGCAATGCTTATGTAGTATGGATCAAAACTGATGCTGAAGAATTATTTAATATTGGTCAATTGGTGAGTAAGGAAGATGAAACAGCTTCATTAAAAGCATTGACCCCCTATGAGTTTAAAGAAATAATTATTACCGCTGAAAGCAGGGCCAATGTGTCAGAACCATCAGGTACTGAGATAGCCAAAGTTGATATACCTGATTATATGGTAGCACCTGTTCCTGAAGCCCCTGCAAATGAGCCTTATCAGGGTGATACCTCCGGAACAATTAATCAGGGTGGTATACCTAATCCTTACGATACTTTGCAACAGCAACAGTATTAAGAAATAACTGGTTTTCAATCGTCCAATTAAGAATGAACATTGTCTTATTCAACCACTAACTTCCTGGTTTTGTAATTGAACCGCTTTGACAATCCCAAAGCAAAGAAGTACCTGTCGTTTATTGTTGCTGTTTGATTCTGATAGCTACCTGAAAAGTTAAGTAAAGTATTTGGCTTAACCGGGATGGAAAGCTGTCCCATATATCCTGATGTCCCGAACCCTAACTCAATAAAACGCCCATCGGTTTTACCTATTCCACTTCCTAACACTAAATAATCACTCAACGCTGGTATTGGTGAAAGATGGTTAAAAGAGTGCGCATATTTAACATAAAGATAGTCATACGGACCAACGAAAAAACTGAAAGAAGGATGTATAAACAGTTTCTTAGGATTTCCGGCACGCTCTCCAATATCAATATCTGTAGTTTTATTGTCATAAACATTGAAATGGAAATATCCTAAGGTTGCTCCTACGGTAACACCAATATACCTGCTTCTTGTTCCTAAAAAAGGTTGAACAGCCAAATAGGGCAGCAGTTCATCATACCTTCCGGTGGGTGATTTTCCGTTAGAATACCCAAGGAATCCATTCATTCCCAGATAGTCTGATTTGAATTCACTTCTGTTTGTCACTTTTGAATAATACACTCCGGTCCCCAGATTCTGGTACTTAACATCCTCTGAATTACCTGGGACAATAATAGGATTTCCATTACAATCTGTTGAAGCAGTGCCCACACCAACTGATTTAACAAAATTACCAATCTGCAGGCTTCCTCCTATCTGATTGTAAGTGATTTTCTCCCCTTTGGCCGGAATATATGTTTGTCCCATAAAAGCAACTGAAAATAACAACACAACCATTGTCAGAACTCTGTACTGAGGTGCTGTAGTTGTTTTAAAAACCTCCCAGGCGACAAGTATCATTGAAATGAACATAGCACATAAAAGAACTATGGCGGCTGTATAATCAAACAAAGGCCTTATTTTCCATGCAATGACCAGTATGGTAAGAAGCAGTGAGATATATCTCCATGCAGGTATGGCATTTTCATAACCTGAATGCTTTTCTCTCAGGTATTTTTCGCTGAACAGACATGATAATCCCAAAAAAAACGAAACCATTAACTGTATCCATTGAATAGCCTTTAAGCCAAAAACAACATAGCCTAGTGAATGATCGGTCACGGGATCTCTCAGGAATTCAGTTAACATTTTTGCCAGAAAGAATAGCGACAAACCAAAAAACAGGGGAGAGACAGGCGATTTAAAGTATGATTGTGACCTGTAGGTAATTGCTGCAACCAGCATTGTTGCAATAAACAATAGTAATTGTACAGGATGAACAGCGTGAAGATGTCCGGGATAGGTTATTCCCCATAAAAGGTCTGTTTCAGTTCCATGACAGCAACCAGCCATCAGGCAACCAATATTTTGTAATGACAGGGCTAGAATAAGTGGAACTGCAATTCCCTGAAGAACAGATATTCTTTCTTTTAACCAGGCAATAGCAATCAAAAAGCCTATAACACCAAGTACTCCTCCAATAATTGATTTTTCACCTTGTTCGGCTATTCGTCCGTTTATCAGGAAATCCCTGATCTCTGATGCTGACATAGGGAAAAGATAGATCCCAGTTCTAAAAAGAACCATGCCGGTCACAAAAATCAGCCATAAAGAGGTAAATGAAGTTCCTGATCTTAAACCTTTTCTAAGATAACCTGAAAAAATCAGGATAAAAGATGCCAGATAGATAGTGTTAAATACCATTCCGGCAAACTGTGTATCTATTGTCATGGCTACATATTATATATGATAAAGATAATAAAAAAAGGAGGAATCTGCTTAATGATACCTCCCTTTTTTTTAATCAGGCAATATTAAAAGTTAAATCGTATTCCCAAAGTGTAAGTTCTGGCAAGGGGATAAACATCAAAGTAATCAACACCATCACTTTCACCTGCGGGATCATATCCTGTATAATCAGTTACAGTAAAAAGATTGCCTGCTGATGCATAAATCTTCAACTGACCTGGGGTTTTCATCTTTTTGCATGTAAATGTATAAGATAGTGTAAGGTCGTCAACTCTCAGGTATGAAGCATTTTCAAGGTATGTGTCCGAAAGAAAAGCTGATGTTTCATACCCAGATTCAAGGTTATTCAATCCTTCTTCAGAAATATTCATACTAGGCAGAAAAAAAGGATTTGATAAATACATACGGGTTGCATTGTAAATACTGTAACCGCCGGTGTAACTCATTGAAACCGATAAATCGAAATTCTTCATAACATTAAAACTGTTTACCCATCCCATATAGAACTTAGGATCAGTCTGGCTCATAATTTCATACTTTGCTCGTACTAAATCTCTGGTTTTTGTACCTGTTTCTGTATAATAAAGAGGACGTCCATCTTCTGAATATCCGGCAGAAACAGGTAAATAAAAGACATTTGAGGGCGAACCTGCTCTTAATAATTGTGTGGGATAATTTTGAATCGATAGGTTGAAATATCCGGTTGGAGTTCCTTCAGTTCTCCAGAAACTTCCTTCTTTTAACTCATCCTCGTATTTAAAAAAGTTAAGTTGTGAATTCCACTTAAAATTCTCATGATCAATCGCTTTAACAGAAATCATTGCTTCAAGTCCGTTAGAACTTATTTTGTAGGCATTCTTGTATGTATAATAACTTAGATAAGGTGGAACCGGTAAATAGTAAATTCCAACTCCATTATCTGTATTTCGGCTATACCATCCAAACGAACCAGTTACTTTATCTTTTAATAGCCCAAAATCAAGCGCAATATTGAGTTCTGTGAATTTTTCGGTCTTTAGGTTTTCAATACCTGAATACCTGTAAAACATATTAATGTCGGCATTGCCATTTCCTCGTATTCCGTAGCTTGCTTTTAGCAATAAATGGCTGATGAAGGTATTGTCATTTAAGAATTTTTCATTGCTGATCTCCCATCCTGCCATTACAGAGGGATAGAATTTTGATCGGTTAACCTGGTCAATGGAAGTCTGGAACCCGGAAACAACCAATTCAGACGATTCAATGTTCGCTATAACATTCACATAATATCGTTGTCTGAAATTATATCCTGCAGTCATGATAATATTGGAATAATTGCGGTCTTCATTGTATATTGAAGTATCCTTATAAGATCCATCTGCCGAATAGCTCTCTGTTTCAAATTTCAGTGTCCTGTATCTGAAAATGGCACCTGCTGAAATGTTATGGGCATCATTAAGAATGGTATTATAGTTAATTTTTGCCTCAACATTCATCCGCTTATTAAGGTTGCTTGTGTTTGAGGATAATTCATCTTGTTCATTCAGTGCTTCAATAGGTTGAAGAAAATCGTATTTGTAATCTGAATTTGAATAACCAAAATTAATACCTGCGTCAAGACCATTTACTATATTGTAAGTACCGCCGGCATTAATCCTCAAATTATTTGTATTGGAATTACTTGTGATTGCATCAATGATTTGAAGTGGATTGAGATACCTGAAATCTCTTTGAACCTGATGATAAGTTACACCATCTGATTCATAAACAGGGTCAGTAGGATTACGCCTGAGGGCTTGAAAAAAGATATCATTTCCATAATTAGTAATCAGGTTCGGTAAGATTTCAGCATTAACAGTGTTGTATGCAAAATTTGAGTAAAGAACCAGTTTATTATTAAGAGCTGAATGGCTTAATTTCAAATTCGCTCCATTATTTTTTCTTGATGTACCTTTAACTATACCAGGGTTTTTATCAAAAAAGGCAGAAAAATCATAGACAGTATTGTTCAGTTTGCCTGATATACCAAGATTATATATTTGTGAAACAGGTTTCCGCATAATCTCTTCCTGCCAGTCGGTGCTGCTGCCCCCATCAACGAAATTCATATCATACTTTGCAACAGTTGACCTCACTTGTTCTGCAGAAAGCAGATCAATTTTTTTGGCAAGGGAATTAATTGTGATGAAAGAACTGAAATTCACTGATATCTTCTTATTGCCGGTGTAATGCTTCGTCTTAATGACGATTACGCCTGAGCAGCCCTGTGTACCGTAAGCAGTCAGCTGGGCACCGTCTCTAATGATTTCAATGCTTTCAATGTCATCGGGAAGTAACATGGATGGATCGGCACCCATTATACCATCTATTATGTACAGGATCTGAGGAGAATAGCCTGTTTCTTTACCTCTTATGTTAATTGAATTGAATTGGTTTGGGTCGCTTCCTTTTTTAAGAAAAGTAACACCCACTGCCTGGGCTTTCAAAATATCCAGAGGATCATGAAGATTCAGGCGATTCTTGTCGCCATTCCTGATGACCTGGTTGAAAGATTGTTTGAAAGTTGAATCTTTCAACTCCTGGCCAAATGATTTAACTGTTGTATGAATAATCGTAAGGGAAAGAATTATTAAAACTGTAATGAGTTTTTTCATTTTATTTAGGTCGTTAATGTTGAGTTCCAATTAAAATAGTGCTTCTCTGAGGTGTTGAAGAGTTATTTTCAAAAACTTCAACTTTAAATGGTCCTGGATCTTTAAACTTTATTGCGGCATCAATTTGACTGAATCTTGAGCTATTGAATTTTTGAAGATGAGTGAGTGTATCAAAACTTGAAATATTCCAGCCATTGATGCTATTGTGTTCATATCCCCATTGCATTGTATCAATTGATGTATTCAGATTTATGATATGGACTTCAAGAGTAGACTCTTGTGTTAAATCAGCGCATAAACTATAAATCTCATCTACCGAAAAAAGGGTTGTATCCTGAGGATATAAGAGATTAGGCCCATTGTTTCCAGTGGAAGGGTAATCAATTGATTCCTTTTGTTTTTTACATTGGAACGACAAAATGCAAATAACAATAAGAGTGAAGAGAGTAAGTTTTTTTTGCACGGCAAATAGCTTTATTGAAATGTTGATACAAATATATAAATTGTACATTACGCTTTCACTAAGGCAAAAAAATACTGTTCGTTTGTATTGCTTGCTATTTTGATTATAATCCTTCGTATTGAATAAGAGGTCTGAAAAAAATGCTACTTAAATTATTGCTAATTTTGCGCCCTCAAAACTGCAGTAGTCAATGGAATACAATTTTAATGAGATAGAGCCTAAATGGCGCAAATACTGGTCGGAAAACAAAACCTACAAGACTCAGATAGATCACTCAAAACCCAAGTACTATGTGCTTGACATGTTTCCTTATCCATCAGGAGCCGGATTGCATGTTGGCCACCCGCTTGGATATATTGCATCTGATATTTATTCAAGGTATAAAAGGCTTAAAGGTTTTAATGTTTTGCATCCCATGGGATATGATGCCTTTGGTTTGCCAGCCGAGCAGTATGCCATTCAAACAGGTACCCATCCTGCCATTACCACTGAAAAGAATATTGAGCGTTACCGCGAACAATTAGATAAGATTGGTTTTTCATACGATTGGGATCGCGAAGTAAGAACCAGTGACCCCGCTTATTACAAATGGACTCAGTGGACCTTCATCCAATTATTCCATTCATGGTATAATAAGAAGACCCAAAAGGCAGAAGCTATTGCTGACCTGGTGAAGGAATTCGAATTAAATGGCAATGGAACCATTGAAGCTGCAAGTGGTGATGTTTTGTTATTTACTGCCAACGACTGGAAATCTTTCACTGAAAAGCAACAACAGGAAATTCTGATGAACTACCGGCTGGCATACCTGGCCGATACTATGGTCAACTGGTGTCCTGCACTTGGAACCGTTCTTGCAAATGATGAAGTTAGCGAAGGTTTTTCTGTCAGGGGAGGCCATCCGGTTGAACGGAAATTGATGAAACAATGGCTGCTGAGAATCACTGCTTATGCTGACCGGCTGCTTGAAGGTCTTGAGCAGATTGATTGGCATGATTCAATTAAAGACATCCAACGCAACTGGATAGGCAGAAGTGTTGGTTGTATGGCCCTTTTTGAAGTTAAGGACTTTGAACAGCCACTTGAAATATTTACAACGCGTGTTGATACTATGTTTGGAGTTACCTTCATGGTTTTGGCCCCTGAACATCCGTTTGTCAGTTCAATCACTACTCCTGGTCAAAAGTCAAAAGTAGATGCTTATGTGAACTGGGCAAAGAACCGCTCAGAACGTGAGCGTATGACTGAAGTAAAAAAAGTGAGCGGTGAATTTACCGGTGCATATGCTATTAACCCGCTGAATGGAGAAGAAATTCCTATCTGGGTTGCAGATTATGTGCTCATGGGATATGGAACTGGCGCTATTATGGCAGTGCCCGGTCATGATAGTCGCGACTTTGCTTTTGCCCGTCATTTTAACCTTCCAATCATTCAGGTAGTTACCCGAAAAGGTGAAACACCTGTTGATCCTTCTTTATGGGAAGAATCATACGATTCAAAGGAAGGCATTATGATAAACAGTGGTTTCATCAATGGCCTGGAAGTAAAGGATGCAATTTCATCAACCATCAGCCATCTGGAGGATCGTGGAATTGGCAAAGGGAAAATCAATTTCCGTTTACGCGATGCTATTTTCAGCAGACAACGTTATTGGGGTGAACCTTTTCCTGTTTATTACAAGGATGGCATGCCTTATACCCTGGATGAATCGGAATTGCCACTGGAACTGCCATCAGTTGATGCTTATCTTCCAACTGAAACCGGAGAACCGCCACTGGCACGTGCACAAAACTGGGTGAATAAAGATGGTTATCCACTTGAAACCAACACCATGCCGGGCTTTGCAGGATCAAGCGCATATTACCTGCGATACATGGATCCACGAAATGACAATGCCTATTTTTCAAAAGAAGCTGTTGAATACTGGCAGAATGTTGATCTCTACATGGGGGGTGCCGAACATGCAACCGGTCATTTGCTCTATGCCAGATTCTGGAATAAGTTCCTTTTTGATCTCGGACTGGCTGTAAAAGAAGAGCCCTTCGCTAAACTGATCAACCAGGGTATGATACAAGGACGCTCGAATTTTGTTTATCGGATTGCAGGAACCAATAAGTATATAAGTTACAGCCTGTTAAAGGATTATGAAGGCAGTCAGATACAGCCCATCCACGCAGATGTAAATCTGGTTCACAACGATGTACTTGACATTGAAGCTTTCAAACAGTGGCAACCTCAGTTTGCTGATGCAGAATTTGTACTGGATAACGGAAAATACATCTGCGGTTGGGAAGTTGAGAAAATGTCGAAATCAAAATACAATGTTCAGAATCCTGATGATCTGATTGAACGTTATGGTGCTGATACATTGCGTTTGTATGAGATGTTCCTCGGTCCTATTGAACAGGCAAAGCCCTGGGATACCAATGGCATTGAAGGAGTTTTCAGGTTTATCAGGAAACTGTGGAGGTTGTTCCACGACAAGGATAATAACTTCACTGTAAACGATAATCCCCCAAGTCCTGAGGAATTAAAGGTGCTTCACCGTACTATTAAAAAAGTAAGCGACGACATTGAGCGCTTTTCATTCAATACAGCGGTGAGTAATTTCATGATCTGTGTTAATGAACTGGCTGATCTGAAAAGTAACAACTGCAGTATCCTTTCTGATCTTACCATTCTTATTTCACCTTATGCACCTCATATTGCAGAAGAGTTATGGAGTATGCTGGGCAACACGGAGAGTGTGACTAAAGCAACATTCCCGGAGTATAAGGCAGAATACACTGTTGAAAACACCTTTGAATATCCTGTTTCATTCAATGGTAAGATGCGCTTCAAACTAACCATGCCAAAAGATGCTGCTGTTAAGGACATTGAAGCAGCGGTCCTCGCCGCCCCCGATGCTCAGAAATGGCTTGAAGGCAAAGCACCAAAGAAGGTGATTGTTGTGGTAAATAAGATTATCAACGTGGTGATTTAATTGTTGTTTTTTGGAGACCAGTGGGACAATGGGGACAAATGAACCTAATGTTTAATTGTGTCAACAGGATTAAAGGTACACTGAGATCGGTGTAACAGGGCGTGATAACAATTCCAGGTGCAACCTTTTCTTATTACTTTTGTTTAAGGGTCACTTCTTAAACAATAGACAATCATGTATCACATCGGTATTATTTCCTCGAGTGTGCGGATAGGCAGAAACAGCCACCGGGCAGCATTATTCTTTAAACACTATATTGAAAGCAATAACCTGGCTACTGCTGAGATTATTGACCTCAATGATTATAAGTTCCCGATTTTTGAAGAGCGTTTAAGCAGAATGGAAAACCCACTACCATCTGCACTGGAATATGCTGAAAGGGTTAAGAAGGCGGATGGAATTATTATAGTTACACCTGAGTACAATGGAGGATATCCTCCTGCGATCAAGAATGCTATTGACCTGCTTTATAATGAGTGGTATAAGAAACCTGTAGCTATTTCAACCTGCTCCGATGGTGTATTTGGTGGCACACAGGTCATCACTTCCCTGCAATTTTCACTCTGGAAAATCAGAGCATGGACTGTTCCTGCGATGTTCCCAAATCCTAAGGTTCAGGAGCTCTATGATGAAAATGGCGTTCCAGCCAATGAATTTGAAAACAAAAGGGCAAAAGTCTTTCTTGGCGAACTTCTTTGGTGCATTGAAGCTAAAAAAAGAATGGAATAAAGTCTAACTCCGTCCTTTTAGGGCGGTGATACAATGAGCCAACTCGACGTTTAGGTATCAGATCCAGTATTAAGTAACTCCTTCCTTTAGGGCGGTGATACAACATGATCAAACACATAAGGGCTTTAGCCCCAGACCGTTCTTTCCGGGGCTAAAGCCCCGATAATCAGTGAGAGAGCGTTTGTCTCCGCCCTGAAGGGCGGAGTTAACCAGGATAAACTAAGCCATAAGTAACTTCGTCATCCAGGGCGGTAATACAATGAGCCAACTCGACGTTTAGGTATAAGATCCAGTATTAAGTAACTCCGTCCTTTAGGGCGGTGATACAACATGATCAAACACATGAGGGCTTTAGCCCAGACCGTTCTTTCCGGGGCTAAAGCCCCAAAAATCAGTGAGAGAGCGTTTGTCTCCGCCCTGAAGGGCGGAGTTAACCGCCTCTAGGGCGGTGGTCAATTCCGACGTTTAGGTTGAAGATCCGGTATTAAGTAACTCCGTCCTTCAGGGCGGAGATACAACATGATTATAAGCATGGGGGGCTTTAGCCCCAGAAAAAACGTTTGTCCGGGGCTAAAGCCCCGATAATCTGTGAGAGTGCGATTGTCTCCGCCCTGAAGGGCGGAGTTAACCAGGAGGGCGAAGTTAACTATGAAAAAATAAGCCATAAGTAACTCCGTCATCCAGGGCGGTGATACAATGAGCCAACTCGACGTTTAGGTATAAGATCCGGTATTAAGTAACTCCGTCCTTCAGGGCGGAGATACAACATGATTATAAGCATGGGGGCTTTAGCCCCAGAAAGAACGTAGTGCTTTTTTTTAAGGTGTTTGTACTACCTTTAACCTAATCCCTTCTGAATGCGCTGAAAATTCAGGAGCATACATACATTGGATCGTACTGACACCATTAGAGTATTCGCCTGACTGGAATATTACAAGCGGATACTCAAAAACATGGGTACCTTTTGGCAGATAGTTGAAGAAGAAGTTGGTCGAGGCATCGCGGGTACTCTGATAGTATCCCAAACCACCCTTCCATTCATAGCCTGACACTGTTGACTTTGGCTCCAATGCCGCAGCCCTCATATCTTTCAGATGAACGTATTCAAGAATCCTGTCGGTTGTGATCTCAATCCTTACTGTCAGCTGGTCTCCTACCTTTAATGGCCTGTCAGCTGTAACCGCCACCAGTTTCGGACCGGCAGGTGTATTTTCCTTGATATACAGTTGCTTTGTGATTTTCAGCGGAGTATTGGCGGTAGTTATTTTATCGAGGTTCTCAAAGTACTGGTAATACATGGCACCCCATGCAGGACCGTCACTTTCTTTTACTACCAGTATATTTCCCTTGTCCTGGGTAATATCTGACCCTGTCCATGATTTTTTAAAATAGCCTGTACCCAGATTAACCTGAGAACCCGGAATTTTTATTCTTCCATTTGGCTCAATCATATCAGTGCCGGTTCTGATTATAACTTCAGGATATGGTTGCAGCCAGTCACTTCCCCTTAAAAGCAGGGCATACACAGCTTCAGTTGTGGCCGTTGAGGTTGGCCATGATTGTGTTTGCTTTTGTTTTAGCAGCCATGTTTTCATCCTGTCAACTTCCGGCTTATTGTTGCCGGCTTCCTCGAACACTTCGATCATTAACGCCTGGGTTTCAATTGGTGCCTGATACCAGAAATATCCGCGTACATTATCTCTCCAGTATGTTCCAAGCTCTTCGCTGGTGATGGATTTTTCCCTTAGTGAGGCAATTATTGCCTGTGTGGTCTTTGCATCACCACTTTTTCCTGCCCACAGTGCAATCATGCCCTGGGCGTAAAGTGATTTCTTATTCCAGTATTTACGCGCCTGTTCACTAAAGAAAGAAATCGCATCTTTTGCATTGTCCTTTGGCTGAACGACTCCCTGCAGATATGACATGGCATACAGAAATTGGATGTGCTCATAACTAAGGTGATCGCTGTCAAGATAGTTTTTACTGTCTTTTTTATCCTTAGGATTTTTAGCCTGATTTTTTTTAGTGCCCGTAGAATCTTTCAGTATGCGTTCATAATCCTCACGCAGACGGTCGCTCAGGTAATT
Organism: Lentimicrobium sp.; assembly: GCA_035298745.1. GTDB lineage: Bacteria > Bacteroidota > Bacteroidia > Bacteroidales > Lentimicrobiaceae > Lentimicrobium. The sequence continues at coordinate 32,572 of DATGXS010000002.1, forward strand.
CACAGCCTTCTGAACCATCTGCATCGACTCATTGTCATTACGCAGGTCTATTACCTTCAGGTAGTTGAGTTTACCCATACCAGTGGTAATCCATTGTGTAATATAGCGGCTTTCAGGCATACCTTCAAACCATGGCCAGCCACCATTGGCCGATTGTTTATGTTGTAACTGTTTTAACGCCGCATTTTTTTCTGCCGATAACCTGTTAAGGTCAAACATCAGGGCCAGGCGTTGCATCTGTTCGCTTTCATCCTTTGCTTCTCTAAGCCATGGCGTTTCTTCTAATACCAGTGATTTTAATTCCTGATTTTTCTCAAGATTTGAGAGTAGTGCATCGGGTGACTGGTTCTTCCATGATTCAAATACCGTCCTGATCTTTGGACTGCTGTTAGCTACAAACCCTGCTATGCTGTTGGCAAAGAAGCGGTTAAATATCTGATCACTGTTTTCGCGTTCAATTGATTCCAACCAGGGAAGTGCCTGCAATGCATACCATGCGGGATTAGAAGTAAACTCCAGTGTGAGTTTCTGGGGTCTCATTGTATTGGTTGGCTTTGCAAGCAGTTTTTCGAATCTGAACTTCTTTGTCTCATTGGCATTTATCCACAGAGGCAGTGTTTCTGTCACCAGCATGCTGTTAACCAAAACCGGTAACATCACTTCTTCACCGTCGCTGTGATTTCCTGCTGAAGCTTTAATGCGCACCATAACTGCCTGAATTCCTTCCGGAACTGTTACTTCCCATTCTGCTACTGCACTGCTTTTAACGGCAGCAGAAAATGAAACTTCTGGTGCCGGCAAACCAAACTTATTATTTATTGGTTCCTGGGTTAAAGCATCAATTATTTCCAGCGTAGCTTTTCCCTGAATAGGATTAGGAGTCAGGTTATCAATTTTTGCTTTTAGTACCATTTTATCCCCTTCACGGAAAAAGCGAGGCAGGTTAGGTGTTACCATCAGCTCTTTTTGTGTAACCACTGACTTGGTGAACATACCGTTCTTTAAATCGGGAGTATGTGCCATACCCATGAAATTCCAGCGGGTAAGTGCTTCGGGTATAGTAAATTCAACCCACACTTCACCTTCTTTATTGGTGGTTAACTGAGGATAGAAGAATGCTGTTTCCTGAAGGTTCTTTCTTAACGCTATTTCCTGGGGAGGAGCTGGAGAGGGTGCACTCAATTTGCCTGCAGAATCACGTTTATCTGCTGGAAATTGATTTTGATTCGTAACGCTCATTTCTGCTATTTCCTGATCTTCCACTACCATGCCCTCACTTCTCATCATTCCACCTTTTGTAAACCGTCCGCCTCCATTATAATTGAATGAGTTGAATCCAAACCAGTTAAGCCGGTCGTACTCTTGTGCATAATAAGGTTCACCATAATAATTCTGTGGAACACCAATACTTCCGGTCATCAGAAATGCCCGCTGGAATTCCCAGTTATACATGACTGGCCATGAACGGAAAAGATCGAAGTACCACTGGTGTTTGATAAATGCATCCAATGAGGCATCATACATAGAAGCCAGGAGTTCTCCCTGCAACGGTTTACCATTTACATCAGTAATCTTAATCTTCCATTTTTCTGTTCCGCCGGGTAGCAGGGTTGAACGGAAGGTCTCGAATGCAAACTTTAATTCCTTCGACTTATCAGGAATATCAAAGTCATGCATTTCCATGAAGTTGTAATTGTTCCAAACAAGGTTTGCCAGAACAGTCACCCTTCCGGTCAGGCTATCAGGCAGTTGAAAATCAAACTGCTTCTGCCCTGTTACATTATACCACTCATGCCTTAGTATTTTTCCATCTGCCTGTACCTCAATGAGTAATCTTCCATTCACTGAACTTCCGGCAAGGAAACTCAATTTTTCTCCCTGTTTGGGCTCATTGTTAAGAACGGCAAACCACAAATGCATAGGCGCCGGTATCTTCTTTGAATCAGGATTATAAATAGTAACCGGTTTCTCAATCTTAACCGACTGTCCGTATGAATCAACCGATGATAGTACAAGCACATATTTACCCGGTTCAACCGATAAGTTCTTGAAAATAAGTGATGTATCTTTTGCTGTGTTGACAGTGCTGTTATACACCAGTTTCTCTTTAACTACTTCTTTTACACTGGGGTCTTTTCCATAATTTTCACCCTGCAATGTTTCTGTGAAGTATGGGAATTCTGGCAGTCGTGAACGGAACTCCTGGCGATTATACACAATAGTATCAGGTAAATCCCAGATTCTTGGCACTAACAATTCACCTTCTTTAATCTTGTATAATTCAACCTTAACCTTTGCCGGAACATTTTTACCTGCAAGGTTTGTAGCCTTGATTACAATAGGTTTCAAATCCTTTATATTCAGTTCGGCGCTCATATCTGTTTCAAGGAGTAAGGCTTTATTGCTTACATTTATTGATGTCTGCGCTGAACGGGTCTCCCCGCTGATGTCAGTCACATCCGCATAAACCAGGTAGGTGTACAGCGGGTCACTATCATCAAACTGATCAGGATCGGGAAGAGCTGTAAAGTTGATTTTAAAAGAACCATCGGCGTTTGTTTTTATAGTTCCGTTGGCGATTTCAGCATCAGGGTTCCTGCTTGGCGGCCATATAAAGAATACGTCCCTGAATGGGTAAACCACACTTCTTACCACCCTGTAATTTACCAGAGCATCGGCAACTGCAACGCCGGTGTATGTTTTGGCTTCTCCGGTTATTTCAACGGGGGCATTCAAACGATAAGCTGAATCAAGCGGCTTGAAGGTCACTTCAAACTTAGGCCGTTTATATTCCTCGACATTAAAATTCACTGCACCATTCTCACTTTCAATGCGCAATGAACCGGTGAGCATTGAGGCCGGTAACACAAAAGAACCGCTAAAAGAGCCATACTCATTTGAAGTAAGCTCCTGTGTGCTGATATTTTGACCGTTGACATCAAACAGCCTGACTGTTGCACGGTGTCCCGGAACAACAACAGGCGATTTGCCCGATTTATCAACTACAATTCCTTTAAAGTATACCGGTTGGCCGGGTCGGTAAATTGCCCTATCAGTGAAAAAGAAAGTGGTTATCTTGCTCTCCCTGTCACGATAACTGCCCCGGTTGTATAATTGGTAGTAATTTTCAATGATGAGGGTTTCCTTCTTGTAATTCAGCTCAAAGGACAGGTTTGCATTTTGATTGGCAGAAGGCGCTTTGATCGTAAAAGAACCATCCTCACCGGTAACATATTTCTCCTTGTTGCGCCTTGAATATTTACGTGTTTTATAATCATAATCGGTAGTAAAAGACTGCACTCTAACACCTGCCAATGGTTTTCCGTTTGAACGGTCAAGTACATAAATGAGCCCTGATCCATCCGGTGCAGACCTGCTTATGTAAGCCATATTGCTTATCTGGATGAACGAATACGAAAGAGTGCTATCGTTCTCCGATAGTGTTTCCTTAGCCAAAGCCAGCAGTATATAACGACCTGCAGGCATTACAGGCATGATTAGTTCCGTTTTGTGGGTCTGGTAGTCTTTAACATCCGGCACATCAGCTGACCAGGTTTTTAAGGGCTTAAGGGCAATCAGCTTTTTAACCATCGATTGCCTGTCGCTGTAGTATTCCCTGTTTGGAATATAATCCGAAGGCAATAACCTGAAGTAAGCTTTGTTGAGGTTCTTATACTGAAGGAGTATGGGGAATTCCTTTTCCGGAATCTGCTCTTGTTGAATCCTGAATTCTATCTGGGGAGCTTCTATGCTTTTTAGCTTAAGCCTGCAATTATTGGCTGAACGGCTGTCGGGATACTTTTGAATAGCTTTGAGGCACCACTCACGTGCTACAATAAAATCTGCTTTCTTTGGTTTTGGCGACTGACTGCTAAATACCTTAACAGGTTGCTCATATTCTGTCATAAACCAGTCAGCCAATGCTTCCATAACTTTAGCTGAAACCGGGAAAGATTCATATTTCTTCACAAGTGCTTCAAGAGATCTCAGGTAAAGAGAATCCTTATCAACCACATTGATATTCCTGTGTACAAATCCGAGCCTGAGTAATTCTGCATCAACCAGCGCAGACGGGTCTTTATCCTGCAAATGAAAACGGGTAATCTGTTGAAGGATATCAAGGGCCTGAAAATGAAACGACAGCGTATCCTCACTTTTAATTTTTAGATTGGCGAAAGTGGCTGCATCCGAGAGTAATTGCGGATCATTCATCACATACACATAAACAGGCGATGTTATAGATGCCTCATCATTCATATAGAACTCAGCTGCCCTGAATGCCAAAAAATCAAACAGGGTAGGGCGGTACTTTTTTGAATCTTCCGCTTTTTCCAATATGGGGTCGTAAGCCTTTAATGATATTGACTGCAACTCTGCCTTATTTTGAAGTGATGCCCGGTAATGCTGAGATATCTTACGAACAAATTTATTGACATCCCAGGTATCAATGGGCGCTTCAGTTTGGCCATCGTCATCAGGTCTTACTGATCTGTCGAGTATAACCCAGCGGTTTTGGGTGTAATATTGCCAGTACAAGTCAGCCAGGATGGAATGAATGATACTTTGTACAGGATCAGCTACTACAACATCGGGTCGGGATGATGAACCAGGTACTGAGGCTGCTTTCAGCAGTTCTTCTCTTTCAGCAATGTAATTTTTAAGATAATCTTCTTCGAATTGTGATCTTATGATCAATTCGTAAAGATTGGCCTTGATAAACTGAGCGTATAAATCTGCAGGATCCTGGCTACCTGAATGGGTGATTGAGTAATACTGCATCAGTTTTTTCACTTCCTGCAGTGCCGACTGTGGAAGACCCGCGTTTAACAGCGAATCAATCTTTTTATATCGTGGGTCGTCTTCTTTCATGTCAGTTTGGGGGACTCCAGGTCTGATCGCAGGTTTTATCTGCTGTGAAAAGGTTGTTGAAGAAAAAAGAAGAAAAATGAAAAACAGTACCGGCCAATGTGGTTTCATATGGTTATTGGTTTATGAAAACAAGAGAAGTTCCCCTAAAGGGTATATATGCAAATATAATCTATTTCTTCTTTGAGTTCTGCACATAGGCAGTGAGTGGATTCCTTACACCCTCGTAAGAAATGAGTTCCATTTTCACTGATCCTACAATAACAGCTGACTGAACTTTTACCGGAATCCTGTTCCTGTCGTCGGTAACCCATAACTGCATGGGATAAGGCTCTTTAAAAGTATTCCCTGTAGCAACCATAGGTTTAAATTTCAGGCAGTTAAAGGTGCCTGCTTCAGTACTCACCTGTTCCCTGCCAAGGTATATGATCTTTGATACATACACTGAATCGTCCAGGAAAAATGAAAGCGGGAATGAATCACCGGGTTTAACCCCTGTGATATCCAGCGTACGGGCATAATAGAAAACCGAAACAATATCCTGAATATTCGCAGGCACTTTTTTAACGGCATTCCTGCTGATAGCAAGATTGCTCGTCTGTTCAAAAGTTACTTCATCATCTTTTTTATAACTACCTTCCCGTGTTCGCCTGATAAAATACCAGGGGAATATCCCTTCTTCATCTATAAAGGTTTCAAACCGGTCATTAACTTTAAAAAAGAAATCGAATGTGCCTTTGGACTCACCTGTGCCTACCACATGATAAGTTGGCCGGTTATTCTTCATCACTTTTTTTTGCTTAACTTCAATATGTGCTTCACCGGCTGTTACCTTTCCGGTAAGCATCGACTGGTAATATACTTTAAAAGTGAGTTTTTCGCCTCTGTGAAATGCAGTATTTTCAATCTTCCCCGGAGTTTGCGAAATGACCTGAGGAATATTACAGACTAATAGAAAGAAAAGAAAAGCGTACCGTATTTTGGAGGCAATCATGTAGTGTATATTTTCATCGTAGGGTTTGCAAAAAGCGTTCCAAAGTACATAAATGAACAACCTAAGGTAATAAAGGTTGATTTAGTGACTAGTAACTAGTGACTAGTGACTAGATTCACTCAGTTCCCTGAACCCTTCGATGACCAGATTCCCTCGGTCCGCTGAATCCTTCAACTCCTTAGTCACACTAAACCCCTATTGGCTCCTCTCCATTAAGAAGAGGAACTTTAAGGGGTGTGGTGAATTTATGAAAATTTTAAATACGCTGAACTATGAACAACTATCACGTTCAACATCTTTTATGGTAGTATAATATTTGGGTTTGTGGGGTTAAAGATGCCATCAGGATTATAGAACCATACCCAGGCATGCAATAGCCAAAGGCCAAAACCTGTATTGGCAGTCCACACATCATAATCTCCCGTAAAACCCTCAGGTGCTTCAGGCGATTGATCAAGAGGCACCGCATACTCAACGGCCACAAGTGTATATCTGCCATCAGAATCCATATTGTACACAAGAATTTCAGGGTTTCTGTAATCGAAAACAGTATCAACCAATGCTGCTTTCATAAAGTGATATCCCATATTAGGCAACACGACGTTGATATCTGCATATCCATCTTTTAAAGCATTCTCAATGTTTTTGTATTTAGCCGTAGAGGCCCTTGCCTGCTGTAATTCAAATTGCGTTTCCTTATCGAGATAACCATAAATCTTCCTGATCCAGTCTGCTTTTGATTCCTGAGGAATATCCAGATCTTTTGTTGAAGAATTACTTTCTTTTGTAAATTCCTCTTCCTTGTTACATGCCGTAATTACAAACAGTCCTGCAATACTCATGAAAAGTAGCAGTCTTTTCAGTGCAGGCACGTTTTTTTGTTTTTTGATTTTTAGCATAATTACCTCCTCCTTTTTGTTAAGTAATGGTTACTGTTCTGTCAATTAAAGAATTATGAACAGAAAACAGATTCAACATATTGGTAATCAGAAAGTTTGAATTTACTTAAATGAAAAATGCATTAATTTGTAAAGAGAGTGGGAGTTCTGTTGTTTTTTAGCAGAAATTTGGTAATCTGATATTTGAAATCACCTATATGCAAACAGTACTTCTCATTGCAGCTTTTAATGCAGCCTTTTTTTGGTTGCTGTTGCTTCAAAAAAAGCAGAAATCACTTCATGATAAGGTCCTTTTATGGTGGCTTTTATATCTGGCTGCATATACAACCATATATGCATTCACTTATAATTTCATTTTTACAGAGAATCCATTATATTCAGGTTCTCTTATGTCATTATACCTCTTGCAGGGACCATTTCTTTATTTGTATATCAAGCCTTTGGCAACTGGTATTAAAAAATTTGGTCTTAACGAATGGTTTCACTTTTTACCATTTTTAGCTTTCAATATCTATCTTGCTATTGCAGCTATTTTTCCTGTCCTGGCTGAAGGAATCAATCTTTCACATGCTCACCATGAGGGGAAAGCTCCGTTACTTTTTAACTTTTTCCTTATTATCACTGCTTTATCGGGTCCTGTTTATTTCTTTATTTCTTATGGTTTGCTTATAAGGGCAAAAAAGGAGCTTGAAGACAATTATTCTTTCTCAAATCAGGTTGATCCATCATGGTTAAAAAGGCTTGTCATAATTTTTGGAATTATCTGGACATTATTAATTACTATAGCCGTAATTCATCATGTTTTCAGATATTTTAGCTTATTTTTCTGTACGGATGGATTATCACTTACATTATCGTTATTTATAATCTTAACCGGATATTTTGGTTTAAAACAAAAAGCTCTCCTGTCCTATGATTCCCAGTACCTGAAAGAGGAACCTTTAATAAGTAAAGTTGAACCATCGAAAGTTAAGTATGAAGGATCAGGTATTCAAACCTCAGAGGTTAGTCAAATAGCACAACGCCTGAAAAAGTACATGGATGAATCAAAGCCTTATCTCGATCCCGAATTAACACTTCCTAAGCTGGCATTATATCACGACATTCCTTCTCACCATTTGTCACGTGTTATTAATGAATACTTTTCAGTCAATTTTTTCGATTATGTTAATCAGTACCGTATTGAAGAAGTAAAAAAAATGATAAACAAGTCTGAATATAATCACCTGTCAATTCTTGGAATAGCACTTGAATGCGGATTTAATTCAAAGTCAGCATTTAACAGGCTCTTTAAAAAATATACTGGCCTGACACCTACTGAATATAAAACCAGTAATGAACTGGCACCGTCAAACCACTAGATATTTTTTTAAGGCAAACTGGTCCTTTCTTATAAGTATGGACGACACAGGGCTGTCTGCTGATCTAATTTTGGTCAATAAACATCTAAAAAAATGTACCATGAAAAAGATCAGATTTTATTTAACCCTTATCATCGTTTTGTTTAGTGCTGGAATAGCCGGTGCGCATTGTGATTCATACGATGGACCGCTTATCAGGGATGCACTTAAAGCACTAAATGACAATAATGTTTCTTTAGTACTCAAATGGATATCACCTTCACAGGAAGAAGAAATTACATCACTTTTTAATACCACATATAATCTTAAAGATGGCAATAAAGAAGTATATGCAATTGTTGAGAAACACTTTCTTGAAACATTGGTAAGATTGCATCGCCAAACAGAAGGCGCTCCTTTCGATGGATTGAAAGCTGCCGGAACAACTAAACCCATCACTGTTATGAGTGATGAAGCGATTAATTCAGGAGATGGGGAGGAATTAATTACTGCCTTAACTAATCACATCTCTAAAGTTGTTCGTGAAAAATATAACGCAGTAGCTGTCCTTGAAAAGACAAAGAATAATTCACCTGAAGAAGGCAGGCGCTATGTAAAAGCATATATTGAATATACACATACAGTGGAAGGCCTGCATGATATTATTGAAATGAAACATGAGCATTAATCGGGCCCGGTAAACAAATTAAAAGTACTTCTCTGAGATTTCCTTAATAACGTCAATTGTTAAGGGTTTATATTGAAATTCGCCCACTTCTTTGTATTTCAATGCTTTAGCACGATCATCAGGATTCAGGGAAGTACTTAGCATAATGATTATTGTTTTTGACTTCATGCCATCAGCCAGCTTATGATACTCTTCCAGGAATTCAAATCCATTAACTTTGGGCATATTGATATCAAGGAATATAATGTCAGGCTTCGGATATTCAGTATCATCTTGTATTGCCTTGTGAATATATTCAAGTCCTTTTTGTCCGTCTTCTGCTACCTTAACATTGTCACATACTCCTGATTTTAGTATCCGGCTTATATGGAATTCGTTATCTGTTTCATTATCATCAACCAGGAGTATACAATTGATTTTCTTCATGTTTATAAATTTTTAGGTAGCGTGAAATGAAAAGATGTGCCCACACCGGGAATTGAATCTATCCAGATTTTACCATGATGCAGAAGAACGATCTTTTTACAAATCGCCAGCCCGATTCCTGTTCCCTTATACTCTTTATCGGTATGTAATCGTTGAAAAATTACAAAAAGTTTAGTGATAAACTTTTCTTCAATTCCTATGCCATTATCAGATACGATAAAATGTAATGCTGAACCCTCATCTTTACAGGTGATCATAATTTCAGGGATAACATCCTTATTCCTGAATTTAATGGCATTGCTTAAAAGATTCAGAAATAACTGCCTGATCTTTACTTCATCACCCTGAATAACAGGCAGGTTATTAAGTTTTATTAATGCCCCACTTTCATCAATTGACGCCTGCAGCTCGCTAATTACTTCTTCAACAACCTTAATAGTGTTGATTTCATCAACAACCAGCATTCTGCCAATTCTTGAATAGTCAAGCAGGTCTTTTATAAGGTTCTGCATTTTACCGGTTGAACGTTCAATGTTATGAAGGTACCTGTCGGCAGTTTCGTCTAATTGCGCTGAATAGTCCTCATTCAGCAAAGTAATATAATTCATAACTGTCCTCAATGGCTCCTGCAGGTCATGTGAGGCAGCATATACAAGTTGTTCCAGTTCCTGGTTTGCATGGAGTAGTTTTTCATTAACGGCTTCCAGGTGTTTCACATGACGATCATAATCCAACTCTCCTTTCTTCTGAAGTTTTACAAATTCAGTGACATCATCAACAGTATGAAGGATGTACTTGATTTCTCCCTGCTCGTTAAAAAGAGGAATATTGGTAGGGCGCCAGTATTTTTCTACAAATATGGTCCCGTCAGGTGTTTCACTTCTGACATCATGACGCTGGATTGAAAAAGAATCGGCATTTTTAGTATCGAAAACCCTTTTGATAGAGGCACTCATTGTATCAACAGCCCTGGTTTCCGGATCAGCCGGATTGTCGGGGAAAACATCAAACAAGTACATTCCGGTGATAACATCTCTTTTTGTCAGGGTTGCCGCAAGGTAATTGTCGGTTGCTGCAACTATATGAAGATCAGTTGATAAAATCAGGTAAAGTCCGGGTGATTGCTCAAACAGTTTCTTGAAATCTGCACTTTCAATAATACTCATAGTTTCACTAAACGGGGGATTCATTCATGTCAGGTTTTAATGAAAACAGATCGGAAATTATATTGTTTCAAAGTTCTGGCTGAGTATAATAGTGATGTTGGGTGTAACTTTACCTCAGAGCACCTTCCAGTTGCAGCTTTTAATCCAACCGCCCTTCGACTCCATCTCGTTGCAGAAAATGCAACGAGACTCCGCTCAGGGACCGGCTACTATCTTTTATAAAAGGGGGGGAAAGTGAGGGCGCCGCATAGAGAGATGTCAAAGATTAGAAGTATTTCTGAGCGGCGCCCTCACTTTCCCCTCATAATGATTGATACACCCGGTCGCTGAGCGGAATACTGAGCAGAATCTATGCCACGGTCATGCTTTCTCTTTCCTGATTATGGTTAAAATTAGTGATCCTTTAAAGTACTGATGCACAAAATTATTTTCGTTTCCATTTTGCTTTAAACTATTTATTAATCTTTTATACACCAAAATGTTAATCAGAGGGAAACATTGTATTATTCCTAATATTCTTACAGGATGATTGTACGACTTTGTATGCAAATAAAGCAGCATAGTGTTTAATAATCCCAGGCTGGCATATATTGCTATCTTAATTTTATCATTTTTTGTTAAAGAATAATAGAAAATGAGGTTCTCTTTATAATCACAAGCATGCAAGAGGATTATCATATTTATCAGTAAAACAATTGGTATGAGTGCGCCAATAACTGGATAAAAGATCTCACTTTTGATGTTAAAGCTCCATACTAATATTGATAAAATTAAGTACGTCACATTGAAAACCAATATAAAAAAAACTGCAATTGTAAGGATGAGAGAGATTCTGGCTATAATATTCATCATATTACTTTTATTCATCAAATGATCTTTACTTTACCAGGATCGATATTCTACAAATATCACCTTAGCTCTATTTCTCAAGGAAACGAAGTCACAAAGAGAGCATAAAAATACAATACTTTATTATCTGATAAGATTCTTGAATAAAACAGAGAACCCTTGTGATAACGTCCGAGATAAAGTGATTTTTTGCAGAAAATTAATTGCTCGCATGATTGAATCGGAAATATGAAGTCGAAGCTCGGTTGGATTATGTGTGGGATAGTTACAGCTTTGATTGAAGTGATATTAAAATTTATCAGAATTCGTAATGAACATGTAAAGAAACTGAATTGAAGCTGTATTATACACGTTATTCAGCCGATGATCATACGTTATTTATACGTGTCAACACGTATGAAACACGTATAAAACACTTATAAAACACGCATAAAATACAACTTCATTACGACTTCATTACCACTTCTAATCAAGTTTAAATAATTTCCAACTCAGGTATGTCACATTTTAGCCTTTAGCCTTTTCTATAGATCATTGAGTAAGCGCAGCGCATCGAAGTGTTTCGGTCACTGAGTAAGCGCAGCGCATCGAAGTGTTAGCCTTTTTACTCCTTCTCATTAAAATGAAGGTCAACAATCTCCTTAAACATCTCAGGGGTCAAAGGTTTATTTTTAAACTCCAGTATGTCGTTTTCAAATAAGTTCCTGGCTCTTTCGAGATCGTAGGGGTTTAAAGAGCTGGTCAGCATTACAACCATTAAAGGCCTGCCTTTTTCAAATACATTTTCTTCCCTGCCTTTTTCAACAAACTCAAAACCATTCATTCTTGGCATATTGATGTCAAGAAAAACCATATCTGGATATGGATATGATTGAGGATCGGAGATACTCTTGTGAAAATAATCCAACGCTTCATCACCTGCAGTTACAGTTCTGATATCTAATGACTGAGTGACTTTACGGATGGCATGGGTGTGAATATAATTATCATGAATATTATCATCAACCAGTAATACTGTTTTTAATTCCCTCATCGTGATTTCCTCGTTGTTGTTAGTTAATTTTAGGTAAAGTGAAGTAGAAAGTTGTGCCTTCACCGGGAGTTGATGTGACCCAGATTTTCCCTTCGTTCGATTCAACTATTTTTTTGCATGTTGCCAGTCCAATGCCGGTTCCCGGATATTCATCCTGTGAATGCAGCCGCTGGAATATCAGGAATATCTTGTTCAGATATTCTTCTTTTATGCCTATGCCATTGTCACTGACTGAAAATTCCCACTCATTTTCAAGTTCCCTGCTGTTAATTATAATCACAGGATCAATTTCTTTCTTTCTGAATTTTATGGCGTTACCGATAAGGTTCTGAAAGAGCTGTTTTATTTCGATATAGTTTGCCTTTACAACCGGCAGGTCATCTCCTTTGATGGTTGCATTATTTTCCTTAATGCGGTCAGCTATATCGGTTATTACTTCATTGAGCACCTGCACACAATCAACCTCCTGAGGTTCCCTGTTTCTGCCAATTCTTGAAAAACTCAGTAACTGGTTGATCAGCACTTTCATTCGTTCGGTGGAAGTGGTGATGACATTTAAAAAGTACTTAGCATCAGCACTTAAGGTTTCTTCAACGGTGTCTTCAAGCAGTTGCGCATAATTGGTGATATTTCTCAGGGGTTCCTGTAAATCGTGTGATGCCACATAAGCAAACTGTTCAAGCTCGCGGTTGGTAAATTCAAGTTTTGAAGCATAATCCCGTAACTCGAGGGCTGCTTTTTTCTGGTTACTGATGTCTCTGATAGCCGCCGATACAAAAATGCCTTCTTCAAAATGCAGGGGACTCAAACTTATTTCAACAGGGAATTCAGTCTTGTCTTTGCGTAAGGCATAAAGTTCTAATCCTGCCCCCATTTCCCTGATGCGAGGCTCTTCCATGTAGGTTTTGCGATGTTCCGGATGGCCGCCACGGTATGGCATTGGAATCAGTATTTCAACTTCTTTACCTATGAGTTCGGTTCTCTCATATCCGAAAAGCTTTTCTGTCTGGGCATTCACAAGTACTATTTGTCCGAATCGGTTTGTAATGACCATTGCATCGGGGGCCGATTCGAGCAATGCCTGGAACTTGCCTTCTGATTTTTTTTCTTCGGTAATGTTCCTGATAACACTGGTAATTCCGATGGTCTTTCCCTCGGGGTCTTTAAATGCTGAAATGCTGGCTGAAATTATGAGAGTACTGCCATGCTTATCAATCCGTTCAGTTTCGTAGTTTGACACGTTTTCGCCCCACAAAATATTTTCAACAAGCCGCTTTTCTTCCTGAACCTTTGAAGGGGGAACAAGAATGGCAAAATCCCGGTTTACCAGTTCATCGCTTTCGAAGCCAAATAATTTGCAGGCTGCAGTGTTGACAAAAATCATGTTTCCATTCAGATTGCGCACTATGACTGCATCATTTATTGAATTCAGGATATTTAAGTGAACTGAAGGAAGATCAGGTAAAAGTGACATATGGGTGTTGATTCAATACAAGCGATATAAACCGTTGAACAGTGCATTTTGTTGAAAGTTGTTCAAATACAGGCTGCTTAAATAATAACTTCTTATATTTGCCTGCCCATGAGCAGAATAATGAGAAGAAAAACAGCCGCAACGGTTTCAATGTATCTGGCCTACCTGATAATCCTGGCCCATGCTGTTATTCCCCACCATCACCATCATGAAGCCGAAGTTTGCATACAACCTGTAGAACAAACGCACCATCATTGTAGTCACGATGAGAGCGCTTCGGAACATACCGCCCATGAGGATTGTAAACTCTCACAATCTGTACTATTACCGCCCGATAATCAGAAAGAGCATAAGATCATACTTCCCCTGACTGATCAGGTTATAATGGATGTAAGAGTGAGCGATGAACCTGTGCTGTCAGAATACAGTACGCCTGACTTTTCAATCGACGACATAAATTCGTACCAGTTCTTTATTGTAAGGGCTCATATCCTCAGAGCCCCGCCGGTTGCTTAAATAAATTCCCATGGACCTGGCTGATTCAGGTCAATAAATTCAACAAGTCAAAATTCTTAAAATCGTTTCATACAATGAAATACAAATTGTTTTGGGCAATTGTGCTCATTTTCTCTGTTGTGGGATGCCGGCAAACAGAAAAGAAAACTGAACATGAGCATGAAGCCCATAAATTTCAGTACACCGCTTATAGCAGCGCGCATGAGCTTTTTGCAGAAGCAGATCCATTTATTGCAGGTGAATCGTCAAATGTATTGTCGCATTTTTCTTCACTACCAGACTTTAAAGCGCTTGAGGAAGGAAAGATAACCTTAACCCTTACGGCAGGAGGCAGTTCTGTTCAGCAAACACTTGGCAAGCCTGACCGAAAGGGAATTTACAGTTTTGACCTTAAGCCTGTTAAAGCTGGAAAGGGAAGTCTGAAGTATGAGTTAACCAATGCGAAGGGAGAATTCACCATAGAAGTGCCTGATGTAACCGTGTTTGCTTCAGATGAGGAAGCCGATGCGGCTGCCGAAGCCAACAAACAATCGAAGACCAACACCACCACTTTTACCAAAGAGCAGTCGTGGAAGATTGACTTTAATACAGGTTATCCGGTTATGGAACCATTTGGACAGGTAATAAAAACTACCGCACAAGTGGATGCAGCCATTGGAAGTGAATCGGTGGTGGTTGCCAAAACTGCCGGGGTGGTTATCATCAACGAGGAATTACCTGCGGGGAAGATGGTTTCAAAAGGAGAGAAATTATTCACCATTTCAGGAACCGGAATGGCAGAAAATAACTTTTCAACGAAATACAGTGAGGCTAAAAGTAATTTTGAAAAGGCAAAGGCTGATCTTCAGCGTGCTACTGAACTGGCAAAAGAACGGATTGTTTCAGAAAGAGAACTGGCTTCCTATAAGAACATCTTTGATAATGCAAAAACGGTTTTCGACAACCTGAACAGTAACTTCAGTGCATCTGGGCAAACTGTTACAAGTCCGGCTTCAGGTTATATCAGGCAGTTGTATGTCACCAACGGATCATTTGTGGAGGCAGGACAACGTGTACTAACGGTATCACTAAACAAATCGCTTACACTGCATGCTGAGATACCTTTGAAATATGCTCCCCTGCTGACAAGCGTCGCCACTGCACATATTAAAGATATGAGTGGCAGGGTTTTTACACTTGAACAGTTAAACGGCAAGATACTTTCATATGGAAAAGCTGCCGGTGAAGATAATTACCTGTTGCCTGTTACCCTGAAAATTGATAATAACGGTGAATTTATTCCGGGTGGTTTTGTTGATCTTTACCTTAAAGCACTAACATCAGAATCTTCACTTGTGGTTCCTTCAACTGCCATTATCGAGGAGCAGGGCAATTACTTCGTGTGGGTTCAGGTTAACCCTGAATTGTTTGAAAAAAGAGAGGTAAAAACCGGAAGAACCGATGGTTTGAATACCGAAATCATCAACGGAATATCAAAGGCTGAAAGGATTATTACCCGGGGAGCCATGCTTGTTAAGCTGGCGCAATCAACCGGTACGCTGGACGCTCATTCAGGTCACGTACATTAATCCAGCCGGCTATGTTAAACCGTATAATTAAGTTTTCACTGAATAACAGGTTTATTATCCTGCTATTTTCAGTTTTACTGGTGATATTGGGTATCAGGACAGCCATACATATGGATGTTGATGTGTTCCCTGACCTTACAGCACCCACGGTAGTGGTGATGACCGATGCACACGGAATGGCATCAGAAGAGGTTGAACGACTTGTAACCTTTCCAATTGAAACAGCCGTAAACGGAGCAACTGATGTGCGAAGGGTACGTTCAGCCTCCTCACAGGGTTATTCATTTGTTTGGGTTGAATTTGACTGGGGTACCGATATTTTTAAAGCGCGCCAGATTGTCAGTGAAAAGCTCATAGGAGTTGCTTCACAAATGCCATTTGGTATTGGCCAGCCTATGCTAGCTCCACAATCGAGTGTCATGGGTGAAATCTTCTTTGTCGGGATTCAGTCTGACAGCACCAGTCTTATGGACCTCAGGACGATTGCCGAATGGAATGTTAAGCCGCTTATTCTTGCAACAGGCGGAGTATCGCAGGTAACCGTCATTGGGGGTGATTATAAGCAATACCAGGTGCTGGCAGATCCGAATAGAATGAACTTCTATCATGTGTCAATGGCAGAACTTACCGAAGCCTGCAAAAATATTAGTGCCAATTCAACGGGCGGAGTGCTCAGGGAGTTTGGTAATGAATATGTTGTAAGAGGTATAGCCAGAACATCAGATGTTGATGAAATGGGCAACACATTTATCAAACAGGTGAATGGAAGGCCGGTGCGGGTGCACGATATTGCAGAAGTTGTAATGGGTAGCGCCCCTAAGATGGGGTATGCTTCTGGAAACGCAAAACCTGCCGTTATTATTTCAATCTCAAAACAGCCAAACGCCAACACCCTTGATGTTACACAAAGAATTGAGGAAAATCTGCAGAATCTTGAAAAAACACTCCCGCCCGATGTTAAGCTTGATACCAGGATTTTCAGGCAGGCTGATTTCATTGAAAAGTCAGTACACAATGTTCAGCTGGCACTTATTGAAGGAGCTATTTTTGTAGTAATTATCCTCTTTTTATTTCTTGGAAGTTTCAGGACTACACTTATATCATTACTAGCCATTCCGTTGTCGCTGCTTGGTGCAATACTTGTCTTGCACGGACTCGGCATGACTATAAATACCATGAGTTTGGGAGGTATGGCTATTGCGATTGGTGCTTTGGTTGATGATGCCATCATTGACGTGGAAAATGTATACAAGCGATTGCGACAAAACAGGTTAAAGCCGGTAGAAGAGCGCGAAACAGCTTTTAATGTGGTATTTGAGGCATCGCGTGAAATCAGGGCATCAATACTCAATGCTACTTTAATTATAATGGTTGCTTTTCTCCCGTTGTTTTTCCTTTCAGGTATGGAGGGCCGCATGCTTCAACCGCTTGGTATAGCATTTATTACATCGCTTTTTGTATCGTTGGTAGTTGCAATGACCCTCACACCGCTTCTTTCAAAAATGATGTTGTCAGATGAACGTTATCTGGCAAAAAATGAAAAGGAGAAATGGTTAGCCAGGCATTTGACCTCCGTATATGGAAAATCGCTTGAATGGTGCCTCACACACAAGAAAGTGGTGCTTGGCTCTATTACCATACTGTTCTTCATGTCATTATTTCTTTTTGCAGGTTTTGGCCGAAGCTTTTTACCTGAATTTAATGAAGGTGCTCTAACACTTTCGGTTATTACAAAACCGGGAGTATCACTGGAAGAAAATAATAAGCTGGGCAACCTGGTGGAACAGGAGTTGCTTAAAATACCTGAAGTTACGAGCACTGCCCGCAGAACCGGAAGGGGCGAGCTTGATGAGCATTCGCAGGCGACAAACAGTGCAGAAATTGATGTGAACTACAACCTCAGCAAAAGAACGCCCGAGGAGTTTAAAGCAGATGTGAGGAAAACATTGTCAGGTGTCCCTGGAATAGCTTTCACGGTTGGCCAGCCATTGGGGCACAGGATTGACCATATGCTCTCAGGAACCAGGGCCAACATTGCTATCAAGCTATTTGGCACCGATTTGAACAGGATGTTTTTAACGGCTAATGAGATTAAGGCTTCACTGGCAGGTATTGAAGGACTGGTAGATGTAAATGTTGACCAGCAGATTGAAGTGCCACAAATTCAGATAAGGGCAAACAGGAATATGCTTGCCCAGTATGGAATAACCATTGAAAGGTTTAATGAATTCATTAATATGGCCTTTGGAGGTGAGAAACTCTGTGATATTTATGAAGGCCAAAGAAGTTTTGATCTGGTAATCCGGCTTAAAGAAGATTACACCGGCTCACTTGAAGGTATAAAAACCGCATTGATTGATACCGAAAATGGAAAGAAAGTGACTCTTGAACAGGTTGCTGATATAGTTTCAGTTGCGGGTCCAAGCTCAATCAGCAGGGAAAATGTGCAGAGGAAAATTGTGGTATCAGCAAATGTATCGGGCCGGGACTTACGCAGTGTTGTGCAGGAAATCAGGCACAATATTGAAACGAAAGTTGTTCTGCCACAAGGTTACAGGGTGGAATACGGCGGACAGTTTGAAAGTGAGGCAAGTGCATCAAGGACACTCCTTTTGACTTCCATCATATCACTTATTATTATCTTCCTGCTTCTATACCAGGAATTTAAAAACATCAAACTGGCTGGTATCATTTTATTGAATCTCCCATTAGCGCTGATTGGTGGTGTTTTTGCAATCTGGATAACATCAAACATCCTGAGCATACCTGCCATTATTGGATTCATCACTTTATTTGGAGTAGCCACAAGGAATGGGATTTTGCTGATATCAAATTATCAAAGGCTGCAATTGCAGGGCGCTTCATTACATGATACCATCACCCATGGTTCTACCGACAGGCTTAATGCAATACTTATGACAGCATTAACTGCCGCATTGGCACTTATTCCGTTGGCTATGAGGGGTGATCTTTCAGGAAATGAGATTCAGAGCCCTATGGCCAAAGTAATTTTAGGAGGGTTGCTCACTTCAACCATCCTTAATATTTACATCGTACCTATCGTTTACAGCATCTTTTATAACACGCGAATCTTTAAGAAAAAGATATGAGGAACCGCATTTTATACATTTTATTCATATGTGCATCTGCACTTTCTGCGCAAATGTTATTTGCACAGAGTGGCTCACAGAATGCACTTTCAAAATCGGCAGAGCAAAACGAATTCGATCAAAAAAAGGCTTTGGAATTTACTCAAGAAAAGAGGTTGGTTGGTATTAATCAGGTAATTGCCTCAATTGAAAAGAACAATCCAACCCTTTCAGGTCTGCGATTAGATACTGATGCTGAAAAAATCGGCAACCGCACCGGAATCTTTCCCGCAAATCCGGAAGCAGGTTTCAATTATTTGTGGGGAAGTCCCGAAGTAATAAACGATCGCAAGGATTTCAGCATTATGCAATCGTTTGACTTTCCCACTGCATACGGTTACAGAAACAGCATTTCCCGGTTAAAGAATGAACAGGCAGAATATGCTTATTCAATCAGAATGAAGGAAATACTTGCAGAGGCTTATACCGTTTGTGCTGAAATCATATACAGGAATGCCCTGAATGATTTATTAACTGAAAGGCTGAGACAGGCTAAGGAACTGGCCGGCATTTATCAGAAGAGGCTTGAAACAGGCGATGCCAACATTCTTGAATCAAACAAAGCACAATTAAACCTGCTTACTGTTACCGGAAAACTGGAAACGAATGAACGCGAGCGACAGGCACTGTTGAGTGAACTCAGGGCTCTGAATGGAGGAAATGATATTAATTTTTCAGATACTGCATTTCCTGTTATTGTTGTTGAAACAGATTTTACCATATGGTATTCTCTTGCAGAAAAATCTAATCCTGAATTACAATACCTGAATCTTGAAACATCAGTTAAAAATAAGCAGCAGCAGTTGTATAAATCGTTGTGGCTTCCACAGTTGAGTGCAGGTTATATGAGTGAGTCACTGCCGGGCGAAAAATTCAGGGGCGTAAGTGTTGGTATGTCCATCCCTCTGTGGCAGAACCGCAATACAGTAAAATATGCCAAAGCAAAGAACCTGGCAGCATCACAATTTGCAACCGGTAGCAGGTTATTATTTGAAAACCGCATGAAAGCCGCACACACAAAAGTTATCTCACTGCAGCATGATCTGGAAGCATTCCGAAACGGCCTGTCATCTTTGGGGAATATAAACTTTCTTGTAAAAGCACTTAACAGCGGACAAATCTCCTTAAGCGAATATTTGCTCGAATTAACCTATTATTATGAAGCAAGCGATCAATTGCTTGAACTGGAATATTCAGTAGCAAAAGCTTATGGCGAGCTGATTTATTACAGGAATCAATAAATGCTATTCGTAATCTGAGAAGTAATTCTTACGACTATCGATTACCTGGGTTTTTGATATTTTGTCATGCCAACCTTCTGAAGCATCTCCAATAAATGAGAAAGGTTCAAAGGGAATGAAACGGCACAAAGTGCGGAGCAGTATTCTGCCGGGAGATGGTTTTTTACCATCGGCACCTACTACTTTACTTTTAGTAATGTATTTTCCCGGAGTTCGGCCGGTTAACATTTCCCATATGCTATAATAAAGGAATAAGATGAGAAATCCAAAAGCATATTTAGTCAAGAAATCGGGTTCAGTTCCAATAATATTATAGGAAAATAATACCTGTGTAACACCTATAACTATGCCCACAATGAGTGCAAAAATGTATATAAAGAGCATATCGAGTATATAGTTCAGCAATCTTTTATTTGTGCTAAGACTCTTATTTGCAATTACTTTTGTTTCCCGGGTGGAATGATATTTTTGCTTTAGCACTTCATCTTCAGTATACATAGTGCAGGATCCTTCAAAAGCAGCTACTGCACCGGTGATGCTGCATACTATACCTTTATCAGCATTAAATGCCTGATTAACGCATACCCTGCAAAATTGTAATCTATCTTCTCTTAACATGGTCTTTTTATTACTTTCGACAAATATATAAAATGAAATTAAATTTACAATGCAAAAATCAAAGTCCTGAGAGGTCGGGCCTTTAAATAAAAAAGGCTGACATCATGTTGAATCAGCCTTTTTTCAGATATTAAATTGTTTAGCAATTCTTTTCCATATTCCTTCATTAAAGGATTAATAATCTTTTTCCTTAGCCCATTTCTGTCCGGAGTAAATAATGATCGGAACTATGGCTAAGACCAGAACTGCCGGAGGCAGCCATACGCCGACAGGAGTATAAAGCCCAATTGCATCGCGGATAAAGGTTAGGACTCACATTATGCTTCAGACTCAGTCTGACCATTCATTTCAATAATCTTCAAAATCACTAAAGTGGCTTTCTCCATTGATTCAAGAGGCACAAACTCATACTTGCCATGAAAATTATGTCCGCCGGCAAAGATGTTGGGGCATGGAAGTCCCATATAACTTAACCTTGAACCGTCAGTACCACCACGAATAGGGCGGATATGAGGTTCGATGCCCAATTCTTCCATTGCCCGTTTGGCTGTATTGATAATATGGCAAACAGGTTCAATTTTTTCACGCATATTGTAGTACTGGTCTTTCATTTCAAGGGTGAAAGCACCTTCGCCATACCTGGCATTCATGAAATCAACGCACTGCTGCATTACTTTTTTACGGTTCTCGAAGATCTCACGGTTATGATCTCGTATGATGTACTGGATGAACGACTTTTCAACAGAGCCTTCCATTTTTATCAGGTGGTAGAATCCTTCATAGTCCTGGGTAAATTCAGGGCGCTCAAACACCGGTAGAAGGGCATTCAGTTCCATTGCCATCAGTAACGCATTCTGCATCTTGGCTTTGGCATAACCCGGATGGATGTTCTTGCCTTGTATGTATATCTTAGCTCCTGCTGCATTGAAATTTTCATATTCAAGTTCACCAATTTCACCACCATCCATGGTATAAGCCCAGTCAGCGCCGAACTTCTTCACGTCAAAGAAGTCAACACCCCTGCCTATTTCTTCATCGGGTGTAAAACCAACTTTAATAGGCCCATGCTTAACCTCAGGGTGCTTGGTCAGATACTCAATGGCGGTCATGATTTCTGTCACGCCTGCTTTATCATCTGCTCCCAAAAGTGTGGTTCCGTCGGTAACAATAAGTGTTTGTCCGGCATACTGCTTCATTTCAGGGAAATCCTTTGTTGACAGGGTGAGTTTTAGTTCTTTATTTAAAACAACGTCGCCACCATTGTAATTCTCAATAAATTGAGGGTTCACATTTACTCCCGGCATATCGGGACTGGTATCAACATGAGAGATGAATCCAATTACCGGACCTTCTTTACCGTTATTGGCAGGAAGGGTGGCCATTACATAGCCGTTTTCATCCATGGAAGCATCATTAAGACCCATTGCAAAAAGCTCATCCCTTAGCATTTGCAGCATTACCAGTTGCTTTGAAGTGCTCGGGCAGGTTTCTGAATTTTCATCACTTTGTGTATCCAGGCTGATGTACCTGAGGAAACGGTTTTTAATTTCTTCTTTCATTTCAATTTTAGTTCAAAGGGTTCAAAGGGTTCAAGGGGTTCAAATGGTTCAAGGGGTTCAAATTGTTCAAAGGGTTCAAGTGGTTCAAGGGGTTCAAGGGGTTCAAATGGTTCAAATGGTTCAAGGGGTTCACAGGGTTTAAAGGGTTTTGTTGATATTTAACAACTTGAACCATTTGAACTCCTTGAACCATTTGAATAAATTCATGATATTTTAACAACTTGAACCACTTGAACTCCTTGAACCCTTTGAACAAAAACCATTTGAACTCCTTGAACCCTTTGAACAAATTTATTTATTGTTCTTTTTTTGCTCGCATTATTTCCCAGATCATATAGCCGCAAAGCACCAGGAACATTCCAAGAGCAAGGGTTTCGGCTGTATGGCTGGCAAACCATGTTTCATTTACAAAATTGATATTTCCGAAGCGAAGCATCGCGCTCACAACACCCATCAGTGCACCACCTGCTATAAATCCTGATGCTATCAGTGTTCCGCGTTCACGACGTGCATTATTCAAAGCCTCATCTTTTGAACGTGTACTTACATACCATGCTATAATACCACCAACGAGCAACGGTGTATTAAGTTCAAGCGGAATAAACATACCCAGTGAGAAAGCAAGGGCAGGAACGCCAATCATCGTAAGAATTAAGGCAAGGAATGCACCGCCTGTATATAATAGCCATGGTGCACCTTTTCCCGACATCATTGGTTCAATTACAGCAGCCATTGCATTGGCCTGTGGTGCTACCAAAGCGTTTGGACCTGTAAAACCATATGTTTTATTAAGGATCATGATAACACCGCCTACTGTAGCAGCTGAAACCAGTGTTCCCAGGAATTTCCATGTCTGCTGTTTATAAGGAGAACTTCCCAGCCAGTAACCAATTTTAAGGTCGGTGATAAAACCGCCGGCCATTGATAATGCAGTACAAACAACACCACCTATTATTAAAGCTGCAACCATCCCTGCAGTGCCTGATAATCCGGCTGAAACCATTACCAGCGATGTAATAATCAGAGTCATGAGGGTCATGCCTGAAACAGGGTTAGTTCCAACAATGGCAATAGCATTTGCTGCAACTGTTGTAAAAAGGAAGGCGATGATCATGACAATAAACAATGCAACCAACGCCTGTGAAAGGTTATGGATTACACCAAACATGAAGAACACAAAAATTACGACAGCAGTAAGAAGAATGCCAAAAAGTATGATCTTCATGGAAAGATCACGCTGAGTACGTTTTACCTTATCGGTACTTGTTTGTTTTCCGGTAAGTTCTTTAATAGCAAGGCCAAAAGCATCGCGTATAATTTTGCTTGAGCGAATAATTCCGATAATACCTGCCATTGCAATACCGCCAATACCAATCTGACGGATATAATTACGGAAGATTTCTTCAGGTGCCATATCAGCCAGAAGCTTGGTTACATTGGCACCAACGGCAATGGTCTGCCCGTCAGCAAAATGTGATACGATAGGGATTAACACAAACCAGCTAACGAATGAACCGGCGCAAATTATTGCGGCATATTTTAATCCGATAATATAACCAAGTCCCATTACGGCAGCACCGACATTCATTTTAAAGACTATCTTGAATTTATCGGCAATCATTTCACCGGCAGGTATAACCCGTGTAGTGAAAACCTCACTCCACCAACCAAAAGTCGCAATGATAAAATCATAGATACCTCCGATTAAACCGGCAACGAGAAGTAACCTTGCCTGATTTCCACCTTTTTCACCTGAAACAAGGACTTCAGTTGTTGCAGTAGCTTCAGGGAAAGGATATTTACCATGCATATCGGCCACGAAATATTTTCTGAAAGGAATCAGGAAAAGGATACCAAGAAAACCGCCCAGTAATGATGAAAGGAAAACCTGGTAAAAGTGTGCTTCAAGATTGAGGATATACAATGCAGGCAATGTAAAGATAGCACCTGCGACAATAACTCCTGAGCTTGCTCCGATTGATTGGATAATCACATTTTCGCCCAATGCATTTTTGCGTTTGGTGGCTGACGATAATCCCACAGCAATGATCGCAATTGGAATAGCAGCCTCAAACACCTGTCCAATCTTGAGCCCGAGGTAAGCTGCTGCAGCTGAAAAAACAACAGCCATAATGAGGCCGGTAAAAACTGAACGGAAGTTTATTTCGGGATAAGATTTATCACCCGACATAATTGGTTTATACTCTTCACCCTTCTTGAGTTCGGTGTAAGCATTTTCAGGCAGTCCTTTAATTTCCTGTTTCTGATCTGACATAAAATCTATGTTTAGAGTTCTTCAGCAAATGTAGAAAAGAAATTAGTTCTCTTGGTAAGAAGCAACCGGTGGTTACGGTTAATATTAATGAATGATGAGAATTATTTGGAAAGAATAAAAATATTGATCATAAAGCACAGATAATCAACAACATAGGGGTATTTTATTTATTGCAATTAAATAAGTGCATAAGAGGAGATAAGAATTCATAAATTTGGCCGCCTTTTAAAATATTTAAAGATGGTTGATTTATCATGTAACTATTTGGGTTTGAGCCTTAAAAACCCAATTATTGTTGGTAGCTGCGGACTAACATCATCGCTTGAAAACATCAAATCAATTGCTAAGGCAGGGGCTGGTGCCATAATATTAAAATCCATCTTCGAAGAGCAGATAAGATTTGAAACTGAACAATATATTCATTCTGATGATAAAAAGGCAACTGAATGGAGGGAAACCTTTGAAGGTATTATAAGTAATGATGAATTCTATTATGAAGAAGCTCACAAATATTTAACCGACTATGCCAAAGAACATGCTATCAGTAATTATTTAAAGCTGGTAGGGGAGTCAAAAAAGGCGATAGATATTCCGGTAATTGCAAGTATTCACTGTTCAACGGATTATAACTGGCAATATTTCGCAAAGCGAATACAGGATGCAGGTGCTGATGCACTTGAGTTAAACGTTTATGTGCTACCGTCGAACTTTAATATAGAAGGATCAGAGATTGAAGGAATTTACTTCAACATAGTTGAGAAAGTAAAGGAATTCATTACTATTCCCCTCTCACTCAAAATCGGGTATTATTTTTCAAGTCTTGCCAACACAGTTCAAAAACTCTCAAGTACTGGTATTGCGGGTTTAACACTCTTTAACCGCCCATATAATCCTGACATTAATATTGAAACGCTTGAAGTCTCAGCTTCAAGGATATTCAGTAATTCAGAAGAGTATGCAAATACATTACGCTGGATGGCAATTCTTTCCGGGAAGGTAAATTGCCAGCTTGCGGCTTCCACAGGAATTCATAATGCAGAAACTGTAATTAAGCAAATACTTGCCGGTGCAGATGCAGTTCAAATGGTTTCGGTATTTTATGAGAGAAAATTTGAAATAATTGGTGGAATGCTTTCCACCATCAGCCAATGGATGGAAAGGCATAACTTCAGCAGTATTGATGATTTCAAAGGGCTACTGAGTCAGAATAATGTGAAGAATCCCGGTAGTTTTGAAAGAGTACAGTTTATCAGGTTATATACCAGTGTCATTTAATAAGTTAACAATGTCACATCACACTACAATAGAAAGAAATTCACTATCAGCAGCCATTGAGAAAAGCATAGGTGTTAAGGCTCAGAAATGCTACCAATGCGGTAAGTGTTCTGCTGGTTGTCCTGTTGCTTCTGAAATGGAATATCCTCCAAGCATGGTGATGAGAATGCTTCAGACTGAGAACCCAGCCAATGATGAAAAGGTATTGCGTTCAAACACTATCTGGTTATGCCTGACATGCGAAATGTGCCTTTCACGCTGTCCAATGGAAATTGATATTCCCTCAATGATGGATAATCTCCGTCAACAATCATTGAAACAGGGAAAGCAAAGTCCACAGGCAAAAAATGTAATCGCATTTCATAAATCCTTCCTGAGATCAATCAGGTATACCGGCAGATTGTATGAATTGGGATTGATAGTTGACTATAAGCGCCAGTCGCTTAACATGACTCAGGATGTTACACTTGCTCCAAAAATGATATCAAAGGGCAAGCTGCACTTTATACCTGAAAGAATCAAAGGCCTCAGCCAAATTTCCTCCATATTTAAAAAAGTCAGTGAGTAGTTTATGAAAATAGGAATTTATCCGGGATGTTCCCTTACAGGTTCGGCTCGTGACTATAATGAGTCGGTTTTTGCACTGGCAAAAGCATTTGACATTGAACTTATTCAGGTACCCGACTGGAACTGTTGTGGAGCCACCGCTGCCCATAATCTTAATAAGGAACTTTCACTCTCGTTACCTGCAAGAATACTTGCTTTGGCTGAGCTAAATAATCTTGATGAAATTTTGGTTCCGTGCGCCGCCTGCTACAGCCGGCTTGTTGTAACCCAACATGAATTGGCAAAAGACCCGCAATTAAAAAACCGGATATCATCAGTAATTGAAATGAACTATAAAGGCACTTCCAAAATACTGAATGTTATTGAGTGGATTGATAAATATATACTTCCCAATATTGATGAAAAACTGAAATTGCCCTTTGATCATAAAGTTGCCTGTTATTACGGATGTTTGCTGGTAAGGCCTCATAAAGTGCTTAATTACGACAGGCCTGAAGAACCTCAGACAATGGACCTGGTTATTGAAAAAATTGGTGGTAAGGCAGTTGAGTTTGCTTATAAAACCGAGTGTTGCGGAGCTGGTTTGTCTGTTTCAAGGACTGATATTGTTGCCAAACTGTCGGGTAAAATAATTGAAGATGCTGAATATCGTGGTGCAGAGGCAATAATGGTTGCATGCCCCATGTGCCACTCAAACCTCGATATGAGAAGGCCTGATATCAATAAGTATTGGAATAAAGAATTTAAAACACCGGTTCTCTTCATTACCCAGGCTATAGGTTTGGCAATAGGCTTATCAGAAAAGGAAGTCGGCTTACAGAGGCATTTTGTTGATGTTAAACTTCAAAAAGCCAATGCATAACTCATTTTTAGTATTAAAGAAACAGCATAATATATGGCACGTATAGGTGTTTTTATTTGTCATTGTGGTGAGAACATCAGTTCAACCGTCGACTGCACCAAGGTTTGTGAGGCTGCTGCAAAACAAAAGCATGTTGCCTTTGCCACTGAATATAAGTACATGTGTTCCGATCCGGGGCAAACGCTCATTAAGGAAGCCATTAAAGAACACAACCTCACCGGAGTTGTAGTTTCAGCCTGTTCACCAAGAATGCATGAACCAACGTTCAGGAAAGTGACAGCAGAATCAGGGTTGAATCCATTCCTTTGTGAAATGGCCAACCTGAGGGAACATTGTTCATGGGTACATGAAAAAAGTGAGGCAACTACCAATAAGGCTATTGATATTGTTCGCACTATGATTGAAAAAGTGAAGCACAATGGTGCTTTACAACCAATTAAAGTGCCGGTGACAAAAACTGCACTGGTTATAGGTGGGGGTATTGCCGGTATTCAGGCTGCGCTTGATATAGCAAATTGCGGACATAAAGTAATTATGGTAGAAAAATCTCCTTCTATTGGGGGCCATATGTCGCAATTATCAGAAACCTTCCCAACGCTCGATTGCTCACAATGTATCCTCACACCAAGAATGGTGGAAGCATATCAGCATCCAAACATCACGCTCTATACTTATGCTGAGGTTGAAGCACTCGATGGCTTTATTGGAAACTTCAATGTTAAGATCAGAAAGAAAGCAAAGAGCCTCGATGAAAAACTGTGCACCGGATGTGGATTATGTACAACCAAATGCCCGCAAAAGAAGATACCAAGTGAGTTTGAAGAAAAACTTGGCTTCAGGACTGCCATTTATGTCCCTTTTCCTCAAGCTGTTCCCAACAGGCCAGTAATTGACAAAGAAAACTGCACATATTACATTAAAGGAAAATGTAAGGTTTGTGAAGTAGTTTGTCCTACAAAAGCCATCAGGTTTGACCAGGAAGATGAAATTATTGAAATACCGGTTGGAGCAATTGTAATAGCAACCGGATTTAATATCAAGAGAGCTGATTTCTTTCCTGAATATGGTTATGGGAAATATAAAGATGTAATTGACGGTCTTCAGTTTGAACGTCTTGCATCAGCATCAGGCCCGACAAAAGGTGAAATTTTAAGACCTTCTGATGGACAGAAACCAAAGAATATTGTATTTGTTGCCTGTGCCGGTTCAAGGGATCCTGCAAAGGGAATAGCATATTGCTCAAAGATATGCTGCATGTACACCGCAAAACATGCAATGTTGTATAAGCATAAAGTACATGACGGACAGGCTCACGTTTTTTACATGGATATACGATCAGCCGGTAAAAACTATGATGAGTTCGTTCGCCGGGCAATTGAAGAAGACCATGTAAATTATATTCGTGGCAGGGTATCAACAATTTATGAGCGTAACGGAAAGTTAATGGTTAAAGGTGCAGATACTTTATTAGGTGCACAGCCTGTTGAGATTGAAGCCGATATGGTAGTACTGGCAACTGCCGGTATTGCAAATCCGGGGGCTGAAGAACTCGCCCAGCGACTTCATGTTTCTTATGATTCACATAAGTTCTTTGCTGAAGCTCATCCAAAACTTAAACCTGTTGAAACAAATACAGCTGGTATTTTCCTTGCAGGAGCCTGCCAGAATCCCAAAGATATCCCCGATTCAGTTTCGCAGGCTTCGGGAGCTGCTGTAAAAGTTGCTGCACTCTTCTCACGTGACGAACTCACCAGGGAACCAATGGTTGCTGAGGTTAATCGTATGGGTCCCCCAATGTTCTCCACATGTGTTGGATGTTTCCTCTGCCAGTCAGTTTGTCCATACCAGGCTATTGAACGTGAAGATATCAGGAACAGGGAAGGAAAGATCATAAAGAGTCTGGCAAGGGTAAATGAGGGCCTATGCCAGGGTTGTGGCACTTGTGTAGCCTTATGCCGTTCAAAATCAATTGACTTGCATGGTTATACCAATTTGCAGATGTACTCTGAGGTTGTTGCATTGCTTAATAATTAAAAAAAAAGAAAACTAAAGTTATATGACTGAGTTTGAACCTAAGATAGTTGCCTTCGTTTGCAATTGGTGTACTTACGCAGGAGCAGACCTGACAGGTACCAGCCGGATAAAATATGCTTCCAACGTTAAGATCATCAGGTTCCCATGTACCGGAAGAATTGATTTTATGCTTTTGCTTAAGTCGTTTGCCAATGGCGCTGATGGTATTATTGTGTCAGGTTGTCATCCAAACGACTGTCATTACACTTCGGGCAATTTTCATGCTAAACGCCGTTGGATCATGTTCAAAGAGCTCATGGACTTTATGGGCATTGAAATGGACAGAGTGACTTTTTCATGGGTTTCGGCTGCTGAAGGTGCCCGTTGGGCTGAAGTAGTAAATGATACAGTAGCCAGGGTACGCGAACTTGGCCCATATATATCATATAAGGATATGGTTAAAAAAAGTGTTGAGGAGGAGATTTCAAATGACTGATATTGCATCGAAAGCGAAAGAACTACTGAGTGATGGCATTAATGTTATCATTGGCTATCAGTCAGGCACTGCCGGAAATATCCGCCCTGCAATTGTTACTGATCCGGCAAAAGCCGGTTCATTGATTTTTAATGAGAAGTGCAGGCAAAATCTTGCTGTATACCTGACAAAGCATGAAGTGAAGCACTTAGGAAAAGCAGCAATCTTTGCAACTCTTCCGGTTATGCGCAGCGTAATTGTGCTCATTTCAGAACATCAGGTTAAACCTGAAAATGTTGTGGTTATTGGAATTGACAACGATGGAAGTTTACTGCATTTCAATGATATTCCTTCAATGCAGGCATATATTGAAAAATGCGACCTGCGTAATCCTGAATCAGACCAAAAGCTGCTTGAGCAACTGAATGCGATGACCAAAGAGCAAAGGTTTGACTTCTGGAGCGGTGAATTATCAAAATGCATTAAGTGCTATGCATGCCGCCAATCTTGTCCAATGTGCTATTGTACACGTTGTTCCACTGACTATAATCAACCGCAGTGGATTCCGGTGCAGTCAAATATACATGGCAACATGGACTGGCATATACTGCGGGCACTTCATCTTGCCGGACGGTGTATCAGTTGTGGCGAATGTTCACGAGCTTGTCCGGTTGGAATACCATGCCATTTACTTACCATGCAACTGGTTGATAAAACCGTTAGCTATTTCAATGTATATGCCGGTACTTCAAGTGATATGAAGTCGGTTATGTCAACTTATGAACCTACTGATAAAGAAAACTTTATAATATAGATGGAAGCAACCAGAAGATTAATTAACAAACAGTCACTGGAAGCACTGTATGGCATTCTGTCAAACGAATATCGCATGTATGCACCGGTGGCAAATAAAAAGGGTACAACAGAATACATCTATGATCCCCCGTTTGCTGATGTGTCATTCAACCATATTCAGTCAACTTTATCAGTGAAAAACGTTGTATTCCCGAAAGTTGAAAAACTCTTCAGTTACACAACCGATAAATTAACAACTGAAATTGAAGGCACCGATTATAATAAAGTTCCAAAAGTTGTTCTATGGGGTGCACATCCCTGCGACACCGCTGCCTTTGAAGTACTTGAATCAATTTTTTGCTGGGACACCAAAGACGAGTTCTTTGTCAGGCGAAAAGAAAATATTTTAGTTGTGGGCCTTGCCTGCCAGCAAAGTGATGCTTATTGTTTCTGCACTTCGGTAGGGTTAAGTCCCGAATCAACCAGGGGAAGTGATATATTACTTACGCCATTAACTTCGGGAGAATATTTTGCTGACTTCGTAACTGAGAAAGCGCAAAAAATACTGGATCAAAATGCAAATCTATTTAGCCAGCCTGATGGCCAGACCAAAGATATTACTCAGGTAGCTCAGCTCTTTGATCACATTACAGTACACGAGAAGCTAAAAACAGCTTTCAATCATCCTTTCTGGGTTGAGAATTCATTGCGGTGTGTTGGTTGCAGTGCCTGTGCTTTTGTTTGCCCTACCTGTGCATGTTTTGATATGCAGGATGAAAGCAACGGAAAAACAGGTGTAAGATACCGGAGCTGGGACTCATGCGGAACGGCATTATTCACACTTCACACTTCCGGCCATAATCCAAGGGAGATTCAGAGTCAACGCTGGAGACAGCGTATCATGCATAAATTCTCATACATGCCCGACCGGAATAACAGTTATGGATGTGTTGGTTGTGGCCGGTGCTCAAGAGGTTGCCCTGTTGATATGAATATTGCTGAACAACTACTTGAATTACAAAACATTTAACCACTCAGGCTATGTCACAAAATATTTACATGCCTTATCTAATGGAAATTGAAAACATCATCCAGGAAACAGCTGATGTTAAAACTTTCCGCTTGAAGTTCAGGAATCCTGAAGACGCTGAAAAATTCAATTTTAAAGCCGGTCAATTTGGTGAATACTCTATATTGGGGGAAGGTGAATCGACTTTTTGTATTGCATCATCACCAACACGCAAAGATTATATTGAATGCACATTCCGCAAAGCAGGCAGGGTAACTACCGCCCTTTCAAAGGCTGAGATAGGTGACACTGTTGGATTCAGAGGTCCTTATGGCAACACTTTTCCAATAGAAACATGGGAAGGTAAAAATCTGCTGTATATAGCAGGTGGAATTGCTCTGCCACCAATGAGGTGTGTTATCTGGAATACACTCGATCTAAGGGAGAAGTATAAAGATATTACTATTATTTATGGGGCTCGTTCTGTTAAAGACCTGGTTTATAAACATGAATTAAAGGAATGGGAAGACCGGCCTGATGTTAATTTAATAACGACAGTTGATCCTGGAGGAGAAACACCTGATTGGAAAGGGGAGATTGGTTTCGTTCCAAGCGTACTTGAAAGAGCTGGTTTAAAAAGCGAAAATACAATCGCAATTTTATGTGGCCCTCCAGTGATGATAAAATTCACCATCCCTGTTTTGAAGAAATTAGGATTTGAAGACACTGATATTTATACTACCCTCGAAAACAGGATGAAATGCGGTATTGGGAAGTGTGGGAGATGCAATGTTGGAAAGGTATATGTTTGTAAGGATGGGCCAGTTTTTACCTATGAAGAAATGAAGCAACTGCCACCTGAGTATTAAAAACACACAAAATTTCACATAACATTTCAGAAATTATAGCAATAAGTGCTCTTTTTTAGGGCACTTATTGTTTTATTCACTTCTTTTACAGAACTTTATCGGCAATAAGAAAAAAAAATTGTTCAGTTTTATAAGGGATACTAAATATTTGAATAAATTTGGAGTGACCTAATAGACCTTATTCTAGCTTAAGCTGTAACCCCTACTTAAATGAAAAAGCTGCTGTTAATACTCGGCTTCATACTTTCTACTACCCTCACCTACTCGCAGAAAGAGGCCCTGACCTGGTATTTTGGAAACAAGATCAGGTTGAATTTCCATGGAGGAGCTGATAAACCTCAACAATTCTTTCCCAGCTATATGAATGCAAGGAAAGGATCTTTTTGTATGTCGAATAAAGTAACCGGTACCCCAATTTTTTACAGTAACGGAGAAATTATCTGGAACGATGGAGGGAATACCCTTACTGCCAATTTATATGGTGATGCTCAGTCACTTCAGCCCGGGATTGCTTTTCCATTACCTGGAACAGATAATCAGTATATAGTTTTTACCACTGGTAATTCTCAGCATAAAGGTGCATTTTATACTATTGTCGACATGTCAATGAACGGGGGGCTGGGTGGAATCCCTGATGGGAAACTGAATGTTCAGATTCCTGGAATTGACTCATGCCAAAGTGTAGTAATGGCAACAAAACATTCAAATAACCGATGGTATTGGGTTGTTTTCAGAAGTATCGGAGAAAGAAATAACTTGTATGCTTATAAGGTTACTGAAGAAGGTGTTGCTAGTGAACCTGTTATATCAGGCTGTTTAACTACGCATGGAAAGAACGACTATGCAATGTCGAAGTTTGCGCCTGCAATGTGGAACATGGAAGGGCTTCTTTATTGTTATACTTCTGATAATTGGACAACTGAAGAAAAGAAAATTTATGAGCTTTATAATTTTAATATTTTAACTGGCGATTTTATTGCCAAACGGCTTTTTTGGGGTTTGACCGATAAGCCTCCTGAATATGATTTACAGCACCGCAGTAATGGAATTGAATTTTCTACTGATGGTAAATTCCTGTACTCTTCAATAATGGCACTTGATCCGGGTCCGCCTCAAAACCCCAAACAATTTATTGCTCAGTATGATATGACGAAGTTGGATGATCCGGCTGGTATGACTATGCGTAAAATAGCTGAAAAAGACAATATCGTTGACCAATATTGTGAGATGCAGCTGGCAAGGGATGGAAGAATCTATATTGCGCAGGATGAAAATAAGAGCAATAAAGCTTTATCACGTATTTTCTTTCCAAACAAATTTAATACAGATTGTGATTTCAGGGAAAGTGAAATTAATTTAAATGCTTCTACTGAAAGCACTTTTGGTTTGCCAACTTTTGTACCATCATTCTTTTCGAGATTTGATTATACCGGTGTTTGCGATTCTGACAGCACTTATTTTACATCAACTTTTCATCCTGTTCCAATAACGGTAACATGGGATTTTGGTGATGGATCACCTACGGTTACAGGTTTAAATCCAGTGCATAAATTTGCAACGGCCAAACCATATATAGTAAAAGCAACCGCCCAATATCCGCGTGAAGAAATTGAAGAGTTTCAGAGAGTTGTTTATATCGGCGCGACTCCACATGTTGATCTTGGTCCTGATCGTACTGTATGTCCCGGACAGACTGTTGAAATATCCAATATCGGAATTTTAGGAAAACCATACGTGTGGATTACCGGGGAAGATACCTCAAACATAACTGTTCCTGCAGGTGAGTATTGGCTTAAAGCATGGAATGCAAATTATGGTTGTACTGACATTGATACAATTGAAATATTTGAATATCTGGCTCCAACAGTTGATGATTCAAATATTGATATATTCCCCGCCACTTGTACAGGACCAACCGGGTACATTAAGGGAATCCAGGTGCATGGAGTTCAACCTGGACAGGAACCGTTTACGTACATTTGGAAGGATGCAAGCGGTAATGTCGTTTCAACTTCAAACACATCAGCTGATTTTAATAACGCACCTCCTGGGTTTTTTAGTTTGAACGTAACTGATAATCACGGATGTCTATGGAGTACTATTACGAAAGAAGTAAAAAGTATAGGTGACACTCTTCTTGCTAAAGTAGATACAACAGGCACTTTTTGCGGTAATATAAATGGTACCATCCAGTTTTCACCAAGAGATATTATGACTGGCTTACTGGATTATCAGATTGAACCAGTAGGAGGGACACCAACGCCATGGCAACCCGGTAATTTATTTGCATATCTTCCAGCCGGTAAATATTATGTTAGGGCACGAGTACAACGTAATCAGTCTTGTATAAAGGAATGGGGGATCGTCTCAATAGGAGATTATCCAAGACCACATATTGATAGTTATACTATCGGCACAGAAGATGACCTTGATTCGCTCAGTTGCGGGACAGCCCAAATAATACCAAATGACGTTCCGGGATTTTGGTATGCTATTTATGATAGTTTAAATCCTTCTAATGTTATAATTCAGGATACCCCTTATTTCACTGGTCTTTCACACGGAATAGTATACAAATGCTATATGTATGATGCTAATAACTGTGTGTCTGATACAGGCCGTTTCATAATACCATGGGAGATTTCAACCCATCTCATCAGTAAAATAAAAGGAGGCCCACCGGTATGTAAAGGAGAGCATACTTTTGCTGACCTGAAGGTCTTCAATTTTGAGAAGATTGTCAATTTCAATGTAGTGTTAAACTATGATAATACACGACTCACCTGCCTTCCAAATTACCTCAATTTAAACCCTTCATTGGGGTCAGTAAACCTGGATGTTGCTACACCGGGAAGAATTACAATTACGTGGGACAGCCCTACAGCTCTTACATTGCCGTTATCGGATACAACCTTACTTTTAAAGCTGGAGTTTGAAACAAAGAAAGCAGGTGAAGCAGCACTAACATGGGTTTTCCCTCCAACAGATTATGTTGAATGTGACACTTGTCATTTAAAGGTCACCGGATTGGTGCCATCAAAGGTGATTATTTATGAAAATCCGTTACTTTCAATGCAACCTGCTGAAACTTGTGTAGGGTCACCCGTAACTTTAAGTGCAAATATTAGTCCCCCCGATTCATATACTTATTTGTGGACATGGCCTAATGGCTTTACTGAAACAGGCTCTCAAATTACAATTAGTAACCCTGATACATCAAACACCGGAACATTCGATCTTATTGTTACAAATCCAAATGGTTGCAGTGATGCATCAACAACCTCCCTCATTGTGCATCCATTGCCTGCGCATGGTTTTGTAAAGGATGATAGTTTGTACTTTGACTTCCCGGATACCCTGGAAGCTTTGCCAGGTTTTGATTCATATCTATGGATGGATGGTCAAACAACACAGGGTATAATGATTCAGGATTCAGGTTATTATTCTGTTACTGTAACCGACGGTTTTGGGTGTGCCAATACATTCGAAATATTTGCCAACAGCAATTATGAGAAACCATTCTTTTACCGCATACCCAGTGCTTTTACACCAAATGGTGACGGATTAAACGATTCATTCAGACCTTTTACGGACTATGAATTGATTAAGAAATTTCATTTGGTAATTTTTAACCGCTGGGGCCAGATGGTCTTCCAAACCGATGATTCCATGAAAGGATGGGATGGTAAAGTTAACGGGGTGGATGCTCTGGCAGGTCCTTATGGATGGTCAATTGTTTATAGCAATTACCATAAATTCAATGTGAAAGCAAAAGGAATTGTCTGGGTTGTCAGATAATTCGCTGACTTTATCCTAAAAACTAAAAAGAGGCCATCTCCTTTGAGACGGCCTCTTTCTTTTGTGGTAATTAGTAATACTAGTTTCTCAACAAGTTATCCAAGTAAATTTTATTATACTGTTTGAAGTATATCCCACACAAACGCTCTTACGCCAACTTCCTTATTGATCTCATCTATCCGGCGAATGTTATCGAGTAGTGGTTCCACAAGTTCATCGGGTATGATTGTCATTACAGCTGAATTCATTTCAGGCCATGTGTGCGTTCCCATGCGGGGTTCTCCCGTTTCAGAACCCCGGCCCTGCACATCACTCCACCATGTAAACCCGCGGATACCCAACTGATCAAACATGTATTCTACTCTTTCGGTGTTTGCCTGGTTAAAGGCTATAAATACTGATTTCATGGCTTAGTTATAATTTTTAATGAATTCAAACTGTTTCTGAATCTTCTTTTTCTTATTCCTTTCTCCCGTTTTCCCCATAATCCCATACATAATTGGTACAATTACCATGGTTACTATTGTCGAGAAAATAAGACCACCAATAACGGTTATACCCATTGGTTTCCACATTTCAGATCCCTGTCCGGAACTTAATGCCAACGGGAACATACCTAAAATAGTGGTAAGGGCTGTCATAAGCACTGGACGCAACCTCGACCTGCCCGACATTATAATTGCTTCATTCAATTCGTGTCCCCTGTCGCGCATAAGGTTGATAAAGTCAACGAGCACAATACCGTTTTTCACCACAATACCAATCAATAGCACGGCCCCTAACGCTGCTACCATGCTTAAAGTGGTACCTGTAATAAAGAGGGCAATTGCTACCCCGCTAAACGCAAATGGAATTGAAAGCATTATAATGAATGGCATCTTTAGCGATTCAAATTGCGAGGCCATTACAATATATACAAGTATTATGCTAATCAACATAAGAAGTGCTATGTCGCCAAATGCTTCCTGTTGATCCTGGTATGCACCACCAACAGTAACCATCAGTTCTTTGGGGATCTGAACATCTTTCAGTTCGGTATTTATCTTTTCTGCCAGGTCACCAAGTGGAATACCGTCAGGTTTTGCCGAAACAGTTACCAATCTTTCTTTACGTTTATGTTGTATTGAAGGTGGTCCCCAATATTCCTGGATTGATGCAATCTCTTTAAGTTTAATCCTTTGACCGGCAGGCGAAGTAATTGTCATTTCTTCAAGGTCGGAGATTGAATTACGTGAATCTTCAGTTAAACGGACCTTGATATCGTACTCATCACCTTCTTCCTTATATTTAGAAGCGATTAACCCACTCACCCTGTTGTGTATCATAGCTGATACCATCGCGGTATTAAGGCCATGCTCAGCAATTTTATTGCGATCTAACGCAATCTGCAATTCAGGTTTATCTTTCTTTCTGCTAATGATTACATCAGAAGCACCCTTTATTCCGCTGATCTTTTGCTTCAGTTGTTCAGCCAGAGCATTGGTCTTGTCAAAATCATATCCGTAAATCTCAACATCAACCTGATTTGAACTCCCACCAAAACTTTGACTGGCAGTGCTGATATTTGAAGTAATTACTTCAGGAATACCGGTTAACTGCTTACGAAGGTCAGCTGAAATATCGAAAACGGTTCTCTCTCTTTTATCGCGATCTTCAAGTCGCATCATTAGGTTAATAACATTCGAACCGGTTGTTGACCAGAGAGAAAACATACTTCCTTCATCATCTGAACCTGAAGAAGATGATACAATTGTAACTTCCGGATACCGCTCTTTAACAATAGCTTCTATTTTCCTGGCTATCTTAACAGTTTCTTCAACTCTTGTTCCAGTCTGTAATTCAATAGCTGCAGAAATCCTTCCTTCGTCACTTTGTGGCATGAAGTCGGTACCAACGAATTTAAAGAGGACTAAAGAAGAGGCAAATATAAGAGCACCAATCAGGATTACTGTCCATTTATGGCGTAAACCTAATGCGAGAGTCCTCACATAGAAATCGTCAAGCTTATTAAGTAATGGTTCAATGGTTCTTGAATGGCTGTACCAGTGTGTTTGTCTGCTTAACTTATCTATACCTAACAACCTTGCTGAAAGCATTGGAGTAAGGGTTATTGCAGCAATAGTTGATACTACAATTGTAATAGAAACAATCCATCCCAACTGGTTAAACATCACTCCGGTCATTCCCGATACAAGTGTTAGAGGCATAAATACAGCAACAATTACCAGTGTTGTAACAATTACTGCCAGCCATACTTCATTTGTTGCATATATAGCAGCCTCTCTGGGACTGCTTCCACGCTCAATATGCCGCGTGATATTCTCGAGCACCACAATGGCATCGTCAACCACCATTCCAATTGCTATAGATAGCGAAGTAAGAGATATAATATTGATGGAATTGCCTGTAGCAAAGAGATAAATAAATGCTGAAATCAGCGAAATGGGAATAGTAAGAATAATTATAAATGTTGCCCTCCATCGGCCAAGGAACATGATAACAATCAGTATTACAAAGAGGAACGCATACATGAGCGTTTCTGAAAGGTTGTTGATTGAACCTTTAATAAAGTCTGATGAATCGTATATCTGTGAAATTTTTACATCAGGCGGGAGGTCCTTTTTTAGCTTCTCGAGATTCTCATTAACTTCACGGGCAACTTTTACGGTATTGGCACCCGATTGTTTCATGACAAACATCCTTAAACCGGTTTGTCCGTTGATCTTTTCATCAAGGGTAACATCTTTTAAGGAGTCTTTAACGGTAGCAACATCCCGCAAATAGATAATATTTCCGGCATAATTACCCACAACCAGGTCTCTTAAGTCGCGACTGTCGCTGAATTCGCCTTCAACCCTTAACTGGTAGTCCATCAGTCCCATCTTCACATTTCCTGATGGCATATTCAGGTTTTCAGATCCAATTACATTCCCTATCTGTTCTACTGTAAGATTGAAGGCATCAAGTTTATTGGGATCAGCGTCTACATAAACAACCCTTCGCGGGGCACCCATCATTGCAACTGATCCAACACCATCCACCCTGTTCAAAGGGTTGATGACCTTTTCATCAATCAGTTTTTCGAGCCCCATGTAGCTTTCTTTAGCAGTAACTGCATAAAAGACAATAGGCATCATGTTGGTACTGAACTTAAAGATGGTAGGCCTGTCAGTGCCTTCGGGCAGGTTGTCCATTACTCGGTCAATCACATTCCTGATATCATTGGCAGCCTCATCAAGGTTTGATTCCCACTGGAATTTAAGGGTTAACACCGAAATGTTGTCGGTTGAACTGGAAGTAATCTCATCAAGATTATCAATCGAATTTAACGCATCTTCAAGTGGTTTTGTAATGTTGGTTTCAATATCTCCGGCATTGGCACCGGGGTATGTAGTCATGACTGAAATAATTGGTGGCTCTATTTCAGGATAGAGATCAACCGGCATTTTGATCAGCGCATATACACCTACCACAATGATTGCAACAAAAATCATAATGGTGGTAATTGGCTTGTTTACCGCGCTTTTATATATACTCATGTGATATCGTTTTTAGTCTTGTTAGTTGTTTTGTTTGCAAAACTGACATAGTTAATTTTTTACCACGGTTACCTTCATGCCGTCAAGAAGTCGTGCCTGGCCACTGATAATCACGTTATCACCTGCTTTTAAGTCCTGTGAGAGCACTTCAACGTTGTCATTGTACCGTTGGCCCATAGTTACTGAAATACGTTTGGCAATACCGTTTTTCTCAACGAAAAGGTACCTTTCATTTGAACCCTGCATTTTAAGAACAGCTAGAGCAGGAAGCAGAAGAGCATCGGTTTCACCGGGTGTGAGTGTAACCCTGCTGAACATACCGGGTTTTAATATTCCGCCGTTGTTATCAATGGTTACTTCAACCTGGAAGGTGCGGCTTACTGCATTAATAGTTGGGTGAACAAGTGTAATGCGTCCGGCAAAGGTCTTATCAGGATAAACATCGGTCTTCACATCTACCTTCATGCCCTGTTTTATCACAGGATAAAAGTTCTCAGTTACATTTACAACTGCTTTCAGCCTGTCAACCTGAACCAATGAAAGAATGGCTGCCTTTCCTGCTGCAGTATTAGGAACTGAAGAGTACATTTCACCGGCTTCAAAATATTTACCAGAAACAACTCCATTAAACGGGGCTGCAAGTCTGGTGTTCTCTCTTAAAAAGTCAACAGTGGCCTGCTGCACTTCGTACTGAGTCTTCAGCTGATCATATTTTTGAGGGGCAATGCTCCCAACCTTGCGCAGGGTATCAAGGCGTTTGAAATCAGTTGCAAGGTTTTTCAACTGCAGTTCAGCTGATTGTAACTGGGTTTTATCCATTTGTACCAGCAACTGACCTTTCTTAATGTGGTCTCCAACCTCAACGGTTATAAGGTCAATACGACCGGGTGAAGCAGGTGCCAGATGTATTTCTTCAAACGGCTCAAGCGTAGCCTGATATTCAACTGTGTGAGCAATTCTCTGTTCTGCCAGTGGGATTACTTTAACAACCTCAGTTTTTTCTTCTGAAGCAGTGGAGGTGTTCTTTTTATCTGCCTGTTTGCAGGAAGCCACCGAGATAGCCAATACTATGACGGTATAGAATAGTTTTTTCATTTTTCAGTAAGTAGTTATGGTGATTAATTGGCTGTTGTATACATTTTTTCAAATTCAAGTCGTGCATCCAATAGTTGAAGCGCAGCACTTATATAGTCGGTTTCAGCTTTCAGATAATTATTGTCAGCTGAAATAAGGTCAAGGCCTGATATAAGCCCCTGCTCATATTTAAGTTTCAAACTGCTGTAAACTCTTCTCGATACATCAATATTTGACTTTTGGTTATTATAAGTTTCAAGGGCGTTGATCATATTGAAACGAAGCTGCTTATCCTGTATTTTCAACTGATCGCTAACCAGATCCCTGTTATTCTGCATTGTCTTCAAATCTATATATGCTTGTTTCGTTTGGGCAGTGCGCAACCCGCTTGAAAATATGGGAATATTCATCTGAAGTCCGACCATATGCGGAGCTGCCATATCAAAGTTTGAAGTCATCAGCTTGTAGGTGTAAGAATAAAATCCCGCAATAGAGGGCAGAGCGGCGGCCTTTTTCATATCTACGCTTTTGTGGGTTAATAATACCTGCTGATCAAGAATTTTAAAGTCCAGATTGTTTTCCAGCTTCAAAGATTGTAACAGTGATTTCTGATTGTCAGTTTGTGCCAGTATGGTTTCAAGATCATCAGTAAGCACAAGTTGAGTATTAATGTCTGCACCAAGTTGTAATCTTAGCATGTTTGTCGCCAATTCAAGCTGGCGTTCTGAGGCGTTAACAGCATTCTGAAGTGTATTTACCTGAATAAATAACTGGTCAACATCAGTTTGTTCTATCATTCCAACCTTTGCAAGTGCGTCAGTTTTATTATAGAGGTCTTTAAGGTTAGCCAGATTCAACTTCAGTCTTTGATATAGTTCAGATGATACCTGAACCAGATAATAGCTGTTTTTAACCTGCGTGCTGATATCCACTTCTGATTTTAGCCTGTTGATCTCACTCAGCTCCCGTGCAAGTTTAGCAGTTTGAACTCCAACAATGTAACCTCCGTTGAAAACGAGTTGTGTTACCTGTAATTTGAGATTGCTGGTTGGTTTGATTGGGATTTTGGTTTCAGGCATATTTTCTCCAAATTTGATTGACATCTCAGCACCCAGTGCATTTGAATAATCGACTGTGGCATTTACCTGAGGCAGGCCGTTGGCAATTGCAGCGCGAACACCTTCTTGTGCTTTATCAACAGCATAGCCTGAATTAATGAGGGTTTTGTTGTACTTCAGGGCGTGGTCAACAGCCTGTTGTACCGTAAGAGAAAGTTGTTGCTGCGCAAATACTGAAGATGTAAAGAGGCTCAGTAAGAGAAGCAGTACGGATAACTTGGTTTTCATGGGTATGGTTATTAGTATTTTTGAGAGGTTTCTAATTTTAAGTCGGTTCAGACTGTATAATATTGTGACAGGTTGCACTTATTCTGAAAGATTTTCAAAATATTTTTCCATCAGGGTTAAACCTTTTCTTGTACAAATGCCACGGAAATAGGGGAGGAATATGTTATTGATGACTTCCTCCTTTGTAGGCTTTATTTGTTTGATTCTCTTGCTATGATGAACCAAGCCGATCATGTCATGAAGAAAGGAATCAACTATTTCAATTCTCATCTCTTTTCTGATAACTCCCTGCTCTATCCCTTTCTGGAGAAATGTAAATCCGGCAGAATAATCACAGAGTTTTTCAGGATGCTCAAGAAATTCTGCCATGATAATATCATGGTACTTAGACAAATCAGCTTCAAAAACGGGAGATAGTTTGGTCCTGCGGTTACTTTCAGTATCCATTGCGATAAAAAGTGCTTCTATCACATTTTCGGTATTTCCGAGAAGCTCAATCAGCTTACGGTTATTGTCAAGGATCATTCTCTTGATTGTAGCTATTGCCAGCGCATCCTTATCTTCAAACAGTTCGTAAACAGTACGCTTTGAAACACCCGCTGCCTGTGCAATACTATCCATGGTAACGCTCTTAATCCCCTTCAGCTGGAAAGCTTCCATAGCAGCATTTATAATCTTTTCTTCTGCCGACATAAATCATTATTGATTTGAGTCTGCAAAACTAGAAAACTATTTTGGTTTTTTAGTTTTTTTGGAAAAATAAATTTTACGTGCTATTGCATTCCAACCAAATTAATTTGTTACCATGCTCAATTTAAGCATATTCGTCTTTCCCGGCTGGCCGATTGGCACACTGGAGATATTGATTATGTAGTCACCCACTTCAATTAGCTTCATTGATTGGAGTTGATCGCGCATTTTAGTCATAACCACATCAGTACTTGAGAAATCTTCAAACTGGATTGCACTTACACCCCATACAAGGCTTAATGTATTTAATAGATGCTTGCTGGCTGAAAAAATAAAAATTCCGGCTTTAGGGCGGTGGCTCGACAATTTATAAGCTGAGTATCCTGTATTAGTCATGGCCAGGATTGCCCTGGCATCAATCCTTTGAGCAAGATCGGTTGCTGCCATTATAATTGAATCAGAGATCGTTCTTTCAAGTGGTGAAGGATTATGACCTGTTTTATAATAAACATCATCAAGACTTTCAACATCCATGATAATGCGGTTCATTGTTTCAACTGTTTCAACCGGATATTTACCAACTGAAGTTTCACCACTGAGCATTACAGCATCAGCCCCGTCAAGCACTGAGTTTGCAACATCACTCACTTCAGCCCTTGTCGGCCTCAGGTTTTCAATCATTCCTTCCATCATCTGGGTAGCAACTATCACTGGTTTTGAAGCTGCAGCTGCTATTCTGACAAGTTGTTTCTGAATTACGGGTAGTTTTTCGAGTGGCAGTTCAACACCCAGATCGCCCCTTGCTACCATTATGGCATCGGCCGATTTTACTATTTCTTCTGCATTGGTAACTGCTTCGGGTTTTTCAATTTTTGCAATTATTTTGGGTGGGTCTTTTTTATCGTATTCTTTTATCCTTGCCCGCAGATCATCGATGTCCCGCGCAGTTCTTACAAAAGAAAGAGCTACCCAGTGAATATCCATTGACATAATAAACTGAAGGTCATCAAGATCTTTTTCACTCAGGCTGGGAAGTCGCAAACGAGTATCAGGCAGGTTCACACCTTTTCTTGAGCTCAACAGGCCACCCTGAATAACCTGGGCTTTTACATTATCTTCGCCATCGGTTGATTGTATTTTCAGTAACATTTTACCGTCATCAAGCAGTATCAGTTCACCCGGCCTGACATCAGCCGCAAAGTGCGGATAATTTAGGCAGATCTGTCCACCCTTACAAACTTGGGCTTTTGATGAGAATGAGTATGTTTCACCAGCTACCAGGGCCATAACCCCACCTTCCACTTCACCGGTTCTGATTTTTGGACCTGATAAATCGGCCAGAATCCCAACATTGAGTTCAAGCTCATCATTCAGCTTATGTATAATCTTCACCGATTGACCATGTATTTCATGGTCACCATGTGAGAAGTTCAGCCTGAAGATATTAACCCCTGCCAGCATGAGCCTTCTGATATTGCTTTCAGAGTTTGAAGCAGGGCCAAGGGTGGCGACAATCTTAGTCTTTCTCATTGACGTTTATTTGATTAACAAAGTTAGTAACTTTGCACCCTCAAAAGATTGAACGTGCCCTTTATACTGATTTTAATCATACTTGCTTTATTAACAGAGAGTTTTGCCACGAGTTGGTATAGTGGTGCTGTCCATTCAAAAGTGTCAGAAAAGCC
The DNA here is from genome assembly GCA_035298745.1 of Lentimicrobium sp. Lineage (GTDB taxonomy): Bacteria > Bacteroidota > Bacteroidia > Bacteroidales > Lentimicrobiaceae > Lentimicrobium. The sequence continues at coordinate 77,230 of DATGXS010000002.1, forward strand.
TCCTTATGGCTTACCTCCTTCGCTGGCACTCATCAAATCAGTTGTCTTTGCATTGGGTATAATTTCAGGCCGACTAGGTTCTGTTGCTTTGCCATGGTACTATACGACTATGGCTTATGCACTCATGTTTATAATCGGCCTGAAGCTGATTACTGAAACGATGAGATTTCACCCTGAAGAACGAATAGTACTGGTTGATAATAATAAAACGCTGCTTATACTTTCGGTGGCAGGCAGCTTTAATACCTTGTTTATTGGGATCAGCCTGGGTTTGATTGGTACAGGCATTTGGGCTCCTGTATTAACAATGTTTGCCGGAACACTTGTCTTTTCATTCATTAGCCTTTATTTAGGCAAAAAATACGGATTAAGGCCTTTTATACGATTAGCAGGTATAGCAGCAGGTTCTCTTATTGCATTTGTTGCATTAAGGTTTTTTGTACTCTATTTTATTTAATTGAAGATCGAAATAAATTTATGAAGCGTTATTACACCCTTTTTCTTTTATTAACTGTCGTTTTCCTGCAGGCACAACCCCCGGCAGGTTATTACAATTCAGCATCAGGACTTACAGGTACCCAGTTACAAGCTGCTTTGCATGATATAATTGACAATCACATTGTACAGAGTTACAGTTCGTTGCCCGAACTCTTCCAGCAAACTGACCGAAAACCGAATGGTACAGTGTGGGATATGTATTCTGATGTTCCGGGTGGAAATCCTCCCTATGTTTATAATTTTGTTTCAACTGATCAATGTGGCAATTATAACAGTGAAGGTGACTGTTTTAACAGAGAACATTCATGGCCAAAAAGCTGGTTTGATGACCAGAGCCCGATGTACTCTGATATGTTTCATCTATATCCTACCGATGGTTATGTGAATGGCAAACGCAGTAATTATCCGTATGGCGAAGTAGGAAATGCTACATGGACTTCACTTAATGGCTGTAAACTTGGTTCCTGCATTTTTCCCGGTTATTCAGGTACCGTTTTTGAACCAATTGATGATTACAAAGGAGACTTTGCCAGGACATATTTCTACATGTCGACACGATATTACCAGGAAGACAGTGGGTGGCCCGGAAGCGACCAAACTACGGGTTCACAACTTAAGCCCTGGGCACTGGCAATGATGAAAGAATGGAATGTGGCCGACCCAGTAAGCCAGAAAGAAATTGATCGTAATAACGCAGTTTATAATATCCAGCATAACAGGAATCCGTTTATTGACCATCCTGAATATGTATCATACATTTGGGGCGGCCCAACCGGTATTTCTGAACATGAAATCTATACTAATCTGAGGGTATACCCTGTTCCTGCTACAGAAAATTGTATCATTGACTATAAAGGCTATTATGATGCTAACGCATTGAATGTGAGCATTACCGATATGACTGGCAGACAATATACCGTTACATATTCCGTTTCAGGTAGTGAAATAAAGATAAATTCACAGGAACTTAGTCGTGGGTTTTATCTTGTAACACTTATGCAGGAGGGTAAAAATCCCGCTTTTGCGAGGTTTGTAAAATAATGAAAGATACAAGTCATATTGAGATAATGTCACCGGCCGGATCATTTGATGCGGTTATGGCAGCTATCCAGGGAGGGGCCGGTTCTGTGTATTTTGGTGCCGGACAGTTGAACATGCGTTCACGTTCATCGAGCAATTTCTCACCCGATGAAATCAGGCAAATTGTTGACATCTGCCGTGGTAAGGGTGTGAAGTCTTATCTTACCCTAAATACCATCATTTATGATGCAGAAATGGATGAAATGATGCATATGGTTGATATTGCTAAAGAGACCGGCGTCAGTGCCATTATTGCCTCTGATCTCTCTGTATTGGAATATGCCCGTGAAAAGGGTGTTGAAGTTCATATTTCAACGCAGTGCAATATCACAAACCTATCAGCTGTAAAGTTTTATTCGCGATACGCTGATGTGATGGTTCTGGCAAGAGAGCTTAGCATTCCTCAAATACAGGCAATTACGAATGCAATTAAGGAACAGAATATTTGTGGTCCGTCAGGAGAGCCTGTAAAGATTGAAATCTTTGTGCATGGTGCACTCTGCATGGCAGTTTCAGGTAAACGTTACATTAGCCTCGACAATTTCAATAGTTCGGCCAATAAAGGTGCATGTCTTCAACCTTGCCGCAGGGCTTATGATGTAAAAGATGCTGATAGTGATCTGGAACTTCAGGTTGATAATAAGTATATTATGTCACCAAAAGACCTGATGACAATTCCTATCCTGAACCGGTTGCTTGATGCGGGAGTGTCAGTACTGAAAATTGAAGGGCGTGGCCGTTCAGCTGAATATGTAAAGACCGTGACACATACATACCATGAAGCCGTCGAAGGATGGGCAAAGGATGAATATACCCGGGAGAATATAGAAAAATGGACAGAGCAGTTAAGGACTGTTTATAACCGAGGTTTTTGGGGCGGATACTACCTTGGTGAGAAAACCGGCGAATGGTCAGAGAAATACGGCTCACAGGCAACAAGCCGAAAGGTTTATGTTGGTAAAGTGGTGAACTTCTTCAATAAACTGAATGTTGCTGAAATTAAAGTTGAATCACACAGCATTGCAATAAATGATGACCTTTTGATTATGGGACCAACAACCGGTGCTTATGAAGGAAAGGCAGTGGAAATAAGAGTCGACCTGAAATCTGCTGAAAGCGCTCAAAAGGGCACACTATGCTCAATTCCGGTTACGGAAACCGTAAGGCGCGGCGACAAAGTATACCTGGTTGTTTCTAATGGCCATTCTTTGTTTCAGACACAGGAGAAGGGCTAAACGGGGTAAAAGGAAAAAGGAAAAGGGAAAAAGGAAAAGATAAAGGAATAGTAAGAAGGAAGAATGTGAGTTACGGGTAGTTTTTCAAGTCCTTGAACCATTTTGAAGACCTTCGACAACCTTAACTACTTGACCCCCCCTTGATAAATCCAGGCAGGCACTTTTGAACGAACAACATTGAACAACATTGAACAACATTGAACAACATTGAACAACTTTGAACAACTTTGAACAACTTTGAACCACTTTTGAACCACTTTTGAACCACCTTTGAACCACCTTTGAACCATTTTTAACATGCAATATAACTTTCACATGCATTCAACTTTTTCTGATGGTGCCTGCGCACCTGAAGAGTATGTTAAGCAAGCGCTTGAATTTGGTTTTAAGGGTTTGGGCTTTTCAGAACATTCCGTATTGCCTTTTGCTAATACTTTTGCTTTGCAACAGGGCAGGGAAGAAGAATATGTTCATGAAATAAGCCGTTTAAAATTATTTTACACCGACCGGATCAAGTTATATACCGCACTGGAAGTTGATTATATACCAGGATTAAGTACCGGTTTCAGTGGATTGAAGGAAAAGATGGGATTGGATTACCTTATTGGAAGTGTTCATCTGGTAAAAGGTCCCCCTGAAGCTGAAAACCTATGGTTTATTGATGGGCCGAAAGTTGAAACCTATGATAATGGTATCAATGAGGTCTTTAAGGGAGACATCAGGTTTGCTGCCACAGCATACTGGCAGCAGGTGTACGAAATGATTGAATTAGAAAAATTTGACGTAGTCGGGCATCTCGATAAAATCAAAATGCATAACAAAGGCCGTTGGTTTGATGAGAAAAGTGAATGGTATATTGCTCTTGCTGACCATGCTATTGAACTTATTGCCCAAAAGGACTTACTGGTTGAAGTAAATACAAGGGGTATCTACAAAAAAAGAAGTGCCGGGTTGTTTCCAGGCACTGATATACTTAAGAAACTTCATTCTAATCATGTAAGGATTATATTGAGCAGTGATGCGCACCATCCTTCGGAACTAAATGCTTATTTCAATGAGGCAATTAATATTCTGAAAGAATGTGGTTATGCTTCGGTATGGATTTTTGATGACTCTTCCTGGAAAGAAGTCGCCATCTGATTACCATCATATGCCCATCTCAAATAAAGTGAGCCCCAGGTAAATCCGGCACCAAAAGCTGCAAGTATTACGTTATCACCTTTTTTCAACTGGCTTTCCCATTCCCATAAGCATAAGGGCAGCGTTGCTGAAGTAGTATTCCCATAACGCTGAATATTGATCATTACCTTATCTTTATTAAGACACATACGATTGGCAGTAGCTTCAATAATACGCATGTTTGCCTGATGGGGGACCAGCCAGTTAAGGGTTTCATTGGTAAGATTATGGCGTTCCATCATTTCAACTGAAACATCTGCCATTTTGCTTACTGCCCATTTGAAAACGGGTTGACCTTCCTGATAAATAAAATGCTCACGTGCCTCAATGGTTTCGTGTGTTGGAGGTTTTAATGAACCACCGGCCTTTTGATGCAAATGTGCACGGCCAACGCCATCACTGTGAAGAATGGAATCAAAAATACCAACATCTTCTTTTGAAGGCTCAAGCATAACCGCAGCTGCTCCGTCACCAAAAATAGGGCAGGTAGCACGGTCCTGATAATCAACGATTGATGACATTTTATCGGCACCAACAACAATCACTTTCTTATGCGTACCTGATTCTACGTATTTAGATGCTGTATTTAAGGCATACAGGAAACTCGAACAGCCTGCATTTAAATCAAAGCCGAAAGCATTCCGTATATTGGTCTTATCAGCGATTATGTTAGCTGTAGCAGGGAATAACATATCGGGGGTCACCACTGCACAAATAATCATATCAACCTCTTCGGGTCGGGTATTAGTCTTATGAAGTAGTTGTTTAACAGCTTCGGCGCCCATATCAGAGGTGCCCTTTCCTTCGCCTTTAAGGATTCGACGTTCTTTAATTCCAATTCGTGTCATTATCCACTCATCAGAAGTATCAACCATCCGGCTTAGTTCGTCGTTGGTGAGGCGATATTCCGGAACGTATCCACCTACACCAGTAATAGCAGCTCTTACTTTTGTCATCACCGTAAAATAGAACTATAGCAGTTTTAGAAAATTTCTCCCGGTACTTTTAACAGTGCTTTCTTAATTCTGTGAGAAAGTTTAGCATTGTGCATGTCCCGGGCAAGTAACAACATATTTTTAATAGCAACATCGTTTGATATACCATGTCCAACAATAACACTTGAGTTAACTCCTAAAATCGGGGTTCCCCCATATTGTTCGTAATTGAACCTTTTAAAATACTCATCAGTAAGCCCATGCTTCATCATAATACGAAACATGCCTTCAATATTCTTCAGCAGAATATTACCGGTGAATCCATCGGTCACAATTACATCGGCTTTATTTCTTAGCACATCTCTTCCTTCGATGTTACCGACAAAATTAAAATCTTTTGAGTTCTTCATCAGGTGATAAGCGGCCTGAGAAGATAAATTCCCTTTTTCTTCTTCCTGCCCTATGTTAAGCAAAGCAACTCTGGGTTCTCTGATCTTATAAACTGATTCAGCAAAGATAGAACCCAGGAGGCCAAATTGGTACATAACATCGGGTTTAGCATCAGGGTTAGTTCCAACATCAACCAGCAGGCTAATTCCACCAGCTTCCTGAGGAAGTGGAGTAGAAGTGCAGGGTCTGATAACACCCTGAATATTGTTAACACTGTATATTGCACCAACAAGCATTGCACCACTACTCCCGGCACTGGTGAATGCATCAATATGTTTATGCTTAAGGAGTTCAAAGCCGATAGCAATACTTGATTGCGGCTTTTTCATGATGGCTCGGGTAGGATGTTCACCCATTTCAATCACTTCATATGCATGTTCGATCTTGAAACGGTTGGGTGAAACACCATGTTTTTGCAATTCTGCAACAATAATTTCCCGGTCCCCAACGAGAACAACTTCATCTTCCGGGGCAAGTTCGCTTAACGAAAGTACCGCGCCGGATATGGTTGATACAGGGGCGAAGTCGCCGCCCATAACATCAAGTCCGATTCTCATCTGACTGCTTTTGAGTTATAAGGCTTCAAGGTAATATTAAGCTGTAGTTGCCTTTTCAATAGCTAGTTTTCCTTTGTAGTATCCGCACTCAGGACAAACCCTGTGGTACAATACTGAATGGCCACAATTTGAGCAGATGGCAATAGTTGGAACAACTGCTTTGTAATGGGTTCTTCTTTTTGCTGTCCTGGTTTTTGAAAACCTATGTTTTGGATTTGGCATTTCTATTGACTTTTATTGATTATTACTAGTCTATGTTTAAATCTTTTAATTTATCCCATCGCGGGTCGATATCCTTCTTTTCTATTGTCGTAGCAATACGACTAATTATATCGGGGTCACAGGTTGATTGCCCGTTCTCATCGTCGGGGTGTACCACCCTGTATGGTACCATTAAACTGAGATAGTCATATATAAACGGGGCAACATTGATCTGCGATTCGTTCTCGGGAACAATGATTATATTGTCGTCTTCTTCCTTGTACTCCTGACCGTATTTTATGTAAAGAATTTCTTCCCCTTCAATTGGGAGGTCAAATTCTCCGGCGCATCTGCTACAGATAACCTCCAGGGTTCCAACCATATAGAAACTCAGAACCATCATTCGTTCCGACTTGTCGAGGGTTATGTTAACCCTTACATTCGCCCGTTGTATTTCTGAATACTCAAAACTTGCAAAGAACTCATCATCAATTTCATAATCAAACTGATGCTCACCGGTACTCAACCCAACAAATGGAATTACAAAGTTTTTTAAGTAATCCACAGCCTTATGGTTTAGTTTTAGGGGTGCAAAAGTAGCAATAATAATTCTATTTCCAAAAAAATACTTAAGAGCTAATAGTTAAAATTCCGAAATTCAAGCTATTAGCCGCACCTAACTCCCAATCAATGCGTTATTGCCTGATTGAAATGCTATTTGAATGCCTTTTCAGGAAGCCCGTCACCTGATAATTTTAAACGTTCCATGTACTCAGGTACCTGCCTGCCCATCAACTTATCAACATAAAGTTTGGCAAGGTACTGTCCCAGCATGTATCCCTGTCCTCTCAAGCCTACCAATAAGCCATTTTCAACATCCACTATCATCCTTGGTTCTGTATAATATCCCGCCCAAACTGCCTGGAATCCAACCGATGAAAGATTCGGGAACCAGTCAACAAATACTTCCGATACAATTTCAAGGAACTGTTTTGAGTTAATCTTGAGGTTTTTATCAGTTTCCATTGCATCAACTGCAGGTGAAGCACATCCAATAACCTGCCCCGTTTCACCTAACTGCTGACCATAAACAGCTACAAAGCCTTTATACTTGCGCCGGTCAATGATCATGTCAAGCGGATTTCCATTAATGCCCATCATTGGCAAACGCCGGGTAATAAAGGCCTGATGTTTCACAGGGTATAATCCGGTCTCAAGTCCAAGTTTCGAAGCAAATTTACCTGCTTCCCCTCCCAGCGAATTTACAAAGATATCGGTATGATATTCAATATACTGCTGATCATGGTCCCTAACCAGTACAATATACTTGTTACCTTCTTTGCGCAGGTCAATAACGCGGCAGTCTTCTTTAATAGTACCACCATTATCTATACCAATCCTTCTGATATGGTCTAAAACAAGACCTGGTGTGGCCTGCCAGCAATCACGTGTGATAAGTGCACCAAGATATGTTTTAAGGTTTGGGTTGACGTACGAAGAAATATGTTTACTGAAATCCTTTGGTTCAATCATATAAGCATCACTCCATGCACGTGAATTGTCGAGTGCCTGCATTACCTGCTCATCATGGGCAAAGTTTACATAATTGATCTGACGGTAATTAATGTTAGCTTCTTTTTGAAGTTGCTTGAAGATTTCAAGGTTGTGTTTTGCAATATCTGCAATCTCGGGAAGACTGAATGCCGGCCGACCTCCTGCAATATTCCTCCATGAAGAGCCCCTGTCAGCATTCACCAGAACAGGGTTAAATCCTGCTTCAGACAGATACCTGAACAAAGCTGATCCAGCGATGCCACCACCAACTACAAGTGATTTCACCTCAACTTTCTTTGGTTCGCCTCCCTTTGAATTAATGTAAATCTGTTCGTGTTTGCTGTGAGGATATAATTCACCCATGGTTAACTGGTTTGAGAGCGGACCTCGCGGGGTGGCTTCACCAACAACCGTTATTCCGTAACCTGTGAGTGTTTGTTTCAACCTTCTGATACATCTTTTACCCCGGCATGCACCCATGCCCAGGCGGGTAGTATGCTTCACTTCATCAACAGAGATGAATTTGCGGTCACCAATGGTTTCCAGTATTTCATCCAGCGTTACATCGTCGCAGTGACATACATACATTTTTTCCTTGTCGTGGTATGAATAGGGCTCAATCTCCAGAGGTTCCGGGTAATTACTTTTTACTATGAAGCCACGCACATTAGTCAGATCCTGGTCATGAACATCCAGCGATTTAACCCTTGCAACATTTGTTTTATTTGGTTTCATTAAAATCTTCTCGATGATACCATTCCCTAAAATTTTACCATTATTGTCAACCAAATAAACTTCAGCCTGTTCCTGAGCTGCATATTCAATAGGCAGGAATAACCAGTCTTTTTTCAAATGATAACCGAAAATAGCTAATCCCGGGCACTGATAAACACAATCCATACATCCTATGCACTTGTCAAAATCTATCTGAGGAACAGTGCTGGTTGATGTTTTTGTGATAGCGCCGTGAGAACATGAAAATTCACAAGGATTGCAGGCAAACCCATAAAGACAGTCAATCTGAACGAATGGCCTGGCATTCATTCTTTCAATTGTTGGCAGGAAAGGCTTTTCAATAACACGCTGCGGATGCTGTTGTGAATCTATATATTCCTTTGAAACTCCAAGGAAATCATCATATTTAAATTTCACACCCATTTCCTGGAAAATATCAAAGGCAACCTGGCGACCCCTGAGAACGGCGCTGGTACCTTCCCCAATCCTGATTGCATCACCTGCACCAAAACAATGGCGGCCAAAAATTTCATTCCCTTTAATCAGCAACTGGTCATCGGGTACTAATCCGGTGCAGATATTAATGGCATCAATGCCTTCAATCAAAATTTCGGTGCCCGGTACAGGTTTAAAGTTCTCACACCTTGCTATAACAGCACCTGTAATGCCGTCATGTTTTTCATTAGGTATAGCCTTTAGAAGTATATGAGATAACATGATTGGAATTCCTAATCGCCTAACCCTGTTTGCCTGCACCGGAAATCCTCCTTCAAAAGGCTGGGCTTCAATAATAGCCCTGACATTGGCACCAGCCTGCATCAACTGGTATGATGTAAGGTAACCAATATTTCCGGCGCCTACGGTAAGAATATTCTTACCCAGCAGGGTTAACTCAGTATTCATCATCTTCTGCACAACGGCAGCTGTGTAAACGCCTGGTAAGTCATCGTTTTCAAAGGCAGGCATAAATGGAACGGCACCAGTGGCAACAACCATATACTGTGCCTCAACATAAAATATTTCGTTGGTCTTTATATTTTTAATCGCAATTCTTTTTCCTTCAAGAACATCCCAAACAGTACAATTTAGGAAAATACCTGAATGATCATCACCGGCAAGGGTTTTGGCAATGTCGAAACCACGCATTCCGCCAAACTTTTTTTCTTTTTCAAAGAAAAAGAATTGATGGGTTTGCATAAGGAATTGACCACCAATATGTTCATTATTATCTATAACAATATTGTCAACACCTTTTTTATTCAGCTCTTCACGTGCTGCCAGACCTGCGGGGCCTGCACCAATAATAGCCACATCGGTGCGGAAAATTCTAATTGGTTCATCTTTATCAATAACTGTAATTTTTGGTGCGAAATCATGTGGTATTTCTTTCACCTCTTTTACATTATCAATCTTGGTAATACAAATTCTTTTAATCTGGCCATCAACCAGCATTTCACAGGCACCGCACTTACCTATGCCGCATTCAAGACTGCGTTCCCGGTTTCGAAGACTATGACTGTGTATCGGGAAACCAGCCTGATGAAGGGCAGCGGCTATTGTAAATCCTTTTTCACCGGTAACTACATGACCTTCATAAATGAATGATACTTCTTCGGCAGTTGTGATCTCAAGAATTGGGTGTGAACTGATTTTGTGCATTTTATAAATCTTTTTAGCCCGGATACCAGTTTGTTTAGGGCACAGTTAGAAGCAGCAAATTTATAATTATTTAACCGGTGAGAGTATAACTTTTCAGAAGTTTTTAGAATCTGTTAAGAAGATATATTGAGACTGAATTTAAGCGACTAAGATCTTGTAATAAAGTCGGTAAGAATTTGTATTAAAGCTGTATATTACACGTATTATATACGTGTTTTATACGTGTTTTATACGTGTTCACACGTATAAAACACGTTTAAATAACGCTTCAATAATGTTTAAAATACAACTTTATTTCAGCTTCTATACAAATTCTTACCGAATTCACTATCAAGCATACTTCATTCTTATGCTTTTTGACAATATTTACACAGGCTTACGTTTATTTTATGTAAAATCATAAATAGGAAAAGAGACTGAGTGCTGATTAGCAATTATATAATGATATATTGTAAAAGATTTGTGATATTTTGTTAATTTTGCACTTTACTAGAAAAAGGGAGAATCAATGGAAAAAACGAGGATACTATTTGTATCTCAGGAAATAGTTCCTTACCTGAAAGAAAGCCAGATGGCAACTATCGGACGGTATCTTCCACAAGGTATTCAGGAAAAAGGTCGCGAGATCCGCACCTTCATGCCACGTTTCGGCCATATTAATGAGCGAAGAAACCAGTTACACGAAGTAATACGGTTATCGGGTATGAATCTTATCATTGATGATACTGATCATCCGCTCATCATTAAGGTTGCTTCAATCCAATCTGCACGAATGCAGATTTATTTCATAGACAACGACGACTATTTTCAGCGTAAGTTTATGTTTCGTGATAAGAACAACAAGTTCTTTAAGGATAATGAAGAGAGGGCAATCTTTTTTTCCCGCGGTGTAATTGAAACTGTTAAGAAACTTGGTTGGTCGCCCGACATAGTTCATGTTCATGGCTGGATGACTAGTCTTGTTCCACTTTATATTAAAAGGGCATTTCGTGAAAACCCACTTTTTTCTGATACAAAAATTGTGACGTCGATTTATGATGATGATTTTGAGGAGTTGTTAAATAAGGAATTTGCCAATAAGATCAAACTCGACGGAATAACCCTCAAAGACTTAAAGCATTTTAAAAAGCCCGGCTACAGTAGCATTATGATGTCGGCCATTGATTTTTCTGAAGGCATTATTTACGCAAGTGAAAATATCAACCAGGAAGTCAAAGAATATGCTGAAGCATCTGGCAAGCCTTTATTGCCTTACCAGGCCGACAATTACATTGAGGCTTATAACAATTTTTATGATAAAATACTTGCTGCACCTGCTACCTCTCCTGAATAAACAGGTAACTTGCATCACTTTTATACATCAAATCAATTTAAACGTGCGCCATTCAATCCTTATCAGATTTGTACTACTGATTTCATTAACTGCCCTTATCTGGTCGTGTAAAAAAGAACCGGATCTTCTTGGGCTTGACCTTATTCCTGAAGGCGATCTGTTAAACCATGA
>DATGXS010000003.1:0-64774 GCA_035298745.1 Lentimicrobium sp.
AACCGGTGATAGCGTGTATTACGCTCTTGATGGTGGCGCACCGCAAAGCTCAGGCGCATTTAGCGGCCTGTCAGCAGGAGATTATGAAATAACCATTACTGATAAGTGGGGATGCCAGGAAACAATCTTTCTTACTGTCGACAGGGAACCGGGTATAGTGTTGTCAGCCTGGGCAGGCAACGACTTTAAATGCAGGGAAGAACTTGCATACAGTACCATTACAGCTTCAAATTTCATAAATATTGCGGAGTATAAGGCAGTATTGGGCTTTGACGATACCAGGCTTAACTGCACAGGATATAACCCGGCAATTGAGTTCCCTGATGTTGTGGTAACAAACTATCCTGATAAAGTTGAAATTAACTGGCAGAGTACAACACCAAAGACTCTTCCGGGAACAGTACCTTTGGTTGACCTTATCTTTGAGACAATTAACTGGGGCACTGCAGATATAAAATGGGATACTGCTTATTCTGTTTTTAAGGACGGTAATGGTAACATAATGGCAGATTCTCTTCAGCCCGGGGTAATAACCATAAACAATCCTCCGGGGCTTGAGAACAACAGCCAGAAAACAGAGTTTTGTGAAGGTGAAGAGGCACTGATAGAATTTAATTACACAGGTGGCACTGACCCTGTTAACACTATGTGGCAGACACCGGATAATGCAAATGTTCCGGGTTTAACCTATGCTATTGATTCAATAAAGCTTTCCCAGGCAGGCACTTACACCATACTTGCCACCGATTTTAACAACTGCAAAGATACCCTGAGAATTCCTGTAACCGTTTATGCCAAGCCGGCTACAGGCTTCGAATCTGTTGATACCATATGGTATGAGCAGGAGTACCGCCTTGAAGCAACACCCGGTTATGCCGGTTATGAATGGAATACAGGTGATACCATCTATTACATTACTGTAACAAAGGAAGGTGAATACAGTGTATTGATTGAAACCGAAGAAGGATGTGAAGCCATGGAAAGTGTCTTTATGTTTGATGCCTTTGTTCCGGTCAATGTCCCCAATGCCTTCACACCAAACGGTGACGGAATGAATGATACCTTCGGGCCAATAGTAAATACCGAACTCATCAGGCGCTACCATTTATCAATCTACAATAAATGGGGCCAACTGCTTTTTGAAACATCTGATCCAGGAAAAGGATGGGATGGTGAGAAAGCAATGGCAGGAGTTTATGTTTGGGTGATTGATTTTGAGAACAGGGTGGGGAGGGCTGAGATGATTAAGGGGAGTTTGGCCATTATTAAGTAGTTAAAGGTGGTTCACAGGTTTCAAGTTTGTCCTATTTCGTCATTTTGAAATCATTTCTTCTTCCCTTTCCATACACAAATCCGGTTTGCGGAATGTTCTGACCTTGTTACTATCCATGGAAATTTGTATGCTTTATGTGGGGATTGAAATAACCATTTATCTTTATGGTCATGCATATTCAGGATTAGTATGTACTTCTTTGCACGCTTGATAACGTCATGTTCGTTTACTCCCAGATGATTACCTTGTTCATAATTTGGCCGCCACCTTTCAATAATATAACCACCAATAACATTATCAGGTAGGTACTTTGTTATTGCATCCTCAGCGTCCAACTTCTCTATGTCGTCCGGGTATTTGATCACTGGCTGGCGCATGAGCTGGTAATACAGAATGATCTCCGGGAGCTCTTGCATACGGCTATCAGTGATAGGTATTCCCAGTGCCCGGGAGAGTGCACCATGTCCAGCTCCAATTTCTATTGCCGTTCCTTCTATGTTCTCCCGGAACCAGTCAATCATTTCCGTTGTAGGAAACACATAGATACCGTACTGGTGAGCAAAATAGCGCAGTACATCTTTGGGCACTTGCTTGTAATAATCATAAGACATTACCCGGAGTAATCCGTTTTCATCAAACAGATCACTCTCGAGCGGTGCGAGGTAACTTGATTCAATCACTCTAAAAGGCTTCATATCCTATCTTCTTCAAAATTATAATAATTGTTCCCTCAGAAAGTTCCTTTTGTGTTTCAGTCGGTAGCTCTTCTGGTGGGGCAAGATAAGTAAATATCATCTCTTGTTGCTGCCAGTAATCGAGTCCTATGCTTGAATAGTATTTATCCAGCTCAATAGCTCTTTCAACCTTTTGGTCGATGATTTCCTTTAAGATTTAAATCATTTTTGTTCAGGTTTCTAATGACGTCCGGCCGAGTTTCATTTATATGCTGGATTGCTATTCTTGCAAATTTTGATCTCATTTATCACCTTTATAGTTGACGCAAATATAATGACATATGAAATAGTATGCTATTTGATGACACAGTTTTTTGTTGTGAAACTTGTACTTGTGAAAATTTATAAGGCTAATTAAGGGATTAAATCTAAACGGTAGTAGGATCTGTTACCCATACCGTTACCCTATAAAAAAGAATGCCCGTAAAGTATTGATTTACAGGCATAGGTCGTGGAGCTGGCGGGAGTCGAACCCGCGTCCAAACAAGCAGCAATAGTGCTTTCTACATGTTTAGCTTTTAGTTTTTTGTCGGGAAACGGATGGGAAAAAGCAGCCCTGCCGTCACCTTATCTCTTTTGGTTTTCGTGTAGGCATCAGAGCGCTGCCTACCTTATCATGACATTTGCGATGCTCTTACCGGGACGCCGTCACGCTGAGCTTCCCGGAGAGCAGTAAGCGGCTTAATCCTTGATTAAGCGGCGAACGCGTAATTATAATCGTTGCCAGTTATTGGCTCTGTGAATTGGGATTAACGGGTCATTCTCACAACACCCGACATGCTTACATTACCACTTCCTTGCTGTCAAAACCAGTCAGCCCCATAGTATGTATAGGGTACAAAGATACAAAAAATATGCCAGTGAAGGTGTGTCGTGGTTAAGTCGTTCTAAAGCAATCTCTTTAAAACCGCTTAATTAGAAAAAAAACTTTAACTATAGTTAATTACATCCTCTGCTGTAATCAAATTGTCACAAAGAATTGCCAGACGTTCAATCACATTGCGTAGTTCTCTGATGTTGCCAGTCCATTTTCTTGCCTGAAGTTGTTTCAGGGCATCTTCTGTGAAGCTTAAAAGTGGCTTACCATTATTTTCACATATTTCGGTAATAAAATACCTGGCAAGTAATGGAATATCATCAGGCCTTTCATTAAGAGTTGGAACGTGAATAAGGATGACACTTAACCGGTGGTATAGATCTTCTCGGAAATTTTTATTCTCTATTTCAACTTTAAGGTCTTTATTGGTAGCAGCAATAACTCTGACATCAACCGGAATTTCTTTTTCACCACCAACACGCATGATCTTATTTTCCTGCAATGCGCGAAGAACTTTTGCCTGTGCGGCAAGACTCATATCACCAATTTCATCAAGGAATAGTGTACCTCCGCTAGCCTGTTCAAAATCACCCTTTCGTTGCTTTATAGCTGATGTAAAAGAACCTTTTTCATGACCAAATAACACACTTTCAATGAGTTCTCCTGGAATAGCAGCACAATTCACCTCTACAAATGGGCCGGTTGAACGGTTGCTTAGTTCATGAAGCCATCGAGCAACAAGTTCTTTGCCAGTGCCATTGCTTCCTGTAATCATTACCCGTGCATCGGTAGGTGCAACACGCTCTATCATTGCCTTGATCTGCTTGATAGGAGCCGATTCACCTATCATATCAAAAGTTTTGGCTACTTTCCTCTTTAGTACTTTGGTTTCAGATACAAGACTTGATTTCTCCATTGCATTTCGAATGGTTATAAGAAGCCGGTTCAGATCAAGCGGTTTAGAAATATAGTCATAAGCACCTCTTTTTATGGCATCAACAGCAGTTTCAATATTTCCATGCCCTGAAATCATAACAACAGGGGTGTCGTTCATAGCCAGCAGTTTGTCAAGAACCTCAATACCATCCATTTGTGGCATTTTAATGTCACACAGTATCACGTCATACTTTTCAGTTGAAGCCAGTTGCAAAGCAGTTGGTCCATCAGGTGCATCATCCATCTGATATCCTTCATACTCGAGTATCTCCCTAAGGGTGTTTCTAATACTCTTTTCGTCATCAATTACCAGAAGTTTAGCCATTGAGGTATTATTATTTCACTATCAACCTTTATAAAATAACCATTTCCAAAGTTCACCATAGGTCACCTTCTTGCCATACATCAGTATTCCTGTCCGGTAGATTCGGCCAGCCATCCAAACGGCTCCTATGAAAGTGATTGTTAAGATTCCCATTGAAAAAGCCAATTCAGTGTAAGGAACTCCAAACGGAATTCTTACCATCATAATGATTGGGGAAGTAAACGGTATCATTGAGAACCAGAAAGCCACCGGTCCTTCTGGATTTGCAATTACAAACTGTGCTACCACAATAGACAAGATCAATGGAATTGTAACCGGAAGCATAAACTGTTGAGTATCGGTTTCATTGTCAACAGCAGCTCCAATAGCTGCAAACATTGCACCATACAACAGATAACCAGCCAGGAAGTAGAAAAGGAATGAGAAAATCATAACTCCATAATTAATGGTTCCCAATGCTTCGGTAATTATTGAAAATGTACTCTGAGGTGCTTCTTCTTCCTGTGGAGTTACGTTCTCTATTCCAGCAGGCAATCTTGTGTCTTTACTAAAAACCTCAGTCTTTTGCGCTTGTTGCTTTATGGAGTCTGACATACTGGCCTGGAATACTGTCACTATAAATATTGTTAGTATCACCCAAAGCAGAAATTGGGTCAAACCAACCAAAGCAACCCCGACTATTTTACCCATCATAAGCTGAAATGGTTTTACCGAAGAAATAATTACTTCAACAATTCTGCTGACCTTTTCTTCAATAACTCCTCTCATTACCTGGGCACCAAATAAGAAAATGAAGAAATAAATTAGTATACCTGCAAACATACCCACGCCCATACTTGCTTCAGCATAGCTTTTTTCTTCTTTTCCTTCCTCCTTAATCTGAATGGAAGTAAGGTTGATGTCAGTTTTTATGTTTTTAAAAATTTCACTACTACGAATGCTTTCTGGAGTTATGCTGTCACTATTCATTGACAAAGCATTTGGATTGTTTTTATTGATCTCCTTGAAAATCTCGGCACTAAGTTTTTGTTGTTCAACCTCTTTGGCCATAACATTACTGATATAGCTTTTTAGATCAACACTTACCTGCTTTCTGCTGTAAATCATTGCAGCACTTGGAATAGCAACATCCGGCTTTGGAATATATAATAAAGCATAGCCTCCCTGGTCAGTAAGATTTTTCTTGGCGGTTTCCAGGTCAGTATAAACATGTTCGAAGATGTACCTGTCAGAATTTTCAAATTTATCCTGAAACCAACCAGTTTCGTCCAAAATGAGTATTTTTTTGGATTCATCTGAAATTTGTGAAAGAACAACCGGCACAATAAATAATGCTGCCATAAGAATTGGGCCAAGAATCGTCATAACAATAAACGATTTTTTTTGAACCCTTGAAAGGTATTCGCGCTTTATTACGAGTAATATCTTATTCATGGCAATTAATTTTTATTGAAGGTGTTACTTGCAAATTGATTCTCGGTAGTTAAAGATGAGGCTTTCCTGACAGTTTCAATGAAAATATCGTTCATAGTAGGTACTATCTCATTTAATCCTGTGATTGTTACATGTGACAGTAATGAAGAAAGAAGCTCGTTTGGATTACTACCGCTCATCAGTTTAATGATACTTTTATACCCGTGATCGTCAGGTTCTTCTTTAATTAGTTCTGCACCAGCAGGTAAATAAGGTATAATAGAATTTTCAGTTCCACTGTGTGTTACTGAATATGTGTTTGTCTTATACTTGTTTCTTATTTCTTTTACTGATCCGTCCAGAATTTTATGAGAATTGTTTATAAGTGCAATGTTGCTGCATAGCTCTTCAACTGAAGCCATGTTATGGGTTGAGAAAATTATTGTACTCCCTTTACGCTGAAGTTCAAGTATTTCTTCTTTAAGAAGACTTACATTGATAGGATCAAATCCACTAAAAGGTTCATCAAAAATCAGCAGGTCAGGTTCATGGATTATTGTAACTATAAATTGCACTTTCTGTTGCATTCCTTTTGAAAGTTCCTCTACTTTCCTGTTCCACCAAGTTTCAATTTCAAACTTTTCAAACAAAACTTTAAGCTTTCGCAAAGCATCTTGCTTTTTTACACCTTTCAACTGAGCAAGATATAAAGCCTGCTCTCCCACTTTCATTTTTTTATAGAGACCTCTTTCTTCAGGTAAGTACCCGATTTCCTCTATATGCTTAGGTGTTAATTTAACTCCATTAAAAAGGATTTCACCTTCGTCGGGACCAGTGATTTGGTTAATAATCCTGATAAAGGAAGTTTTTCCGGCACCGTTTGGACCAAGAAGTCCAAAAATACTTTGCCGTGGAATGTCTATACTAACGTTGCTTAAAGCGGTGTGGTTTGCATATCGTTTAGTAACATTCCTGGCTGATAAAATGATCATATTGAGAGAGTTATTGGAAGTATTCTTTCATTCTGTCAAAAAATGACCTGTCGCGGGAAGTAGGATTTGGCTTGAAGTTCTCAGAAGCTTTCATCTTCTCAAGTATCTCTTGTTCTTGCCTGCTCAGGACTTTCGGTGTCCAGACATTTATATTAATTAGCTGATCACCTCTTTCATAACCGTTCAATGAAGGTATGCCTTTACCTTTCAACCTTAGAACTTTACCACCTTGTGTGCCTGGTTCAATCTTAATTCTAACCCTTCCTTCAATGGTTGGAACCTCTACTGATGTACCAAGGGCTGCATCGGGAAAGCTAATATAATGTTCGTAAAGGATGTTTGTTCCATCACGAACCAATTCAGGATCAGGTATTTCTTCTATTTGAACAATCAGATTTCCCGGAACACCACCACGAGGTGCTGCATTACCTTTTCCCCCGACTGATAATTGGATACCATCTGTTACTCCTGCAGGGATATTCAGGCTAATAACCTCTTCGTCTTTAACAGTACCGCTTCCGCCGCATGTTTCACATTTTTTGGTTATTGTCTTTCCTTCACCACCGCAATATGGACAGGTAGAAGAGGTTTGCATTTGTCCAAGGAAAGTGTTGGTAACACGCGTAATTTGCCCGGTACCGTGACAATGTTGACAAGTATTAAATGAAGATCCGTCAGCCGCACCTGAACCATGACACGTTTGACATGATACTAACTTATTGACTTTTATTTTTTTCTCAACACCTTTAGCTATTTCTTTTAGTGTAAGCTTTACTTTAACTCTAAGATCAGTTCCCTTATTAACCCGGCGACGATTGCCGCCACTACCTCCAAAGCCACTAAAACCACCGCCAAACGCATTGCCAAATATATCGCCAAATTGACTGAAGATATCATCCATGCTCATGCCGCCACCGCTAAAACCACCAGGTCCACCTCTCAATCCCTCATGGCCATACTGATCATACTTCTGACGTTTCTCAGCATTCGAAAGCACTTCATAGGCTTCTGCTGCTTCTTTGAATTTATCTTCAGCTTCCTTGTTTCCGGGATTTTTATCAGGATGGAACTGTAGCGCCATCTTCCGGTAAGCTTTTTTGATTTCGGCTTCCGAAGCATTTCGTTCAATTCCTAGTATTTCGTAATAATCTCTTTTCGCCACTTGTGTTCTCATGTTAATATCCTACATTCAGCGCTTTTCAGCGTCTCAGTATTGGATAATTATACCTAGTCTCAGCTTACTTTAAGCGCCAACAACAACTTTTGCAAATCTAATCACTTTACCATTAAGCGTATAACCCTTTTGGGTAACGTCAATAACTTTATTTTTCTGCTCTTCAGGTGCGGGAACATTTGCTATAGCTTCATGGAAATCAGTATCAAACTGCTTACCCATTGCGTCTATCTCCATAATCCCCTTCTGAGTAAGATTATTCTTGAATTTATTGTAAATTAATACAGTGCCTTCTTTAAGGGGTTCAATAGTATCCACTGTCTCAAAAGAAGAAATAGCTCTTTCAAAGTCATCAAGTATGGTCAGAAAATCAACTAATACCTGCTCTGAAGCTGTTTTACTAAGTTCAATTTTTTCTTTAAGTGCCCTCTTCCTGAAATTGTCAAAATCAGAATAAAGACGCAGGTACTTATCATTTACTTCGTTGTATTTCTGCTGCAACTCTTGTAATTCAATAGTTGACCGATTTTGTTCTACTTCTGACTCATTTTCATTCAATTTATTACTATTAGTATTTCCGGCTGCCTCAACCACAGGTGCCTGATCGTTTTGCTGAGCCTGAGTTTGTTCATCAATACCGTTTTCGTGCTTCTTACGCTGTTTCATGATACTATTCTCTTATTTTGCCTGCTTTTTGCAATCTACAGTTAACACAAATAGTTTGCCATCAGAAAAATTGCGACATTTTGACAGTTTTGCTTAATTTTTTTCGCATGTTTACATCAACAAAACTGAATAAGGTCAAAAAATTACCTGAAGGCATTTCGTTAACCTAAACTCTTTCTATTTGAGCGCCTAAGACGTTTAACCTGGTATCAATATTCTGGTATCCCCGGTCTATTTGTTCAATATTGTCTATCCGACTCTTGCCATGCGCAGACAGAGCGGCAATCAATAGCGCAACACCCGCCCTGATATCAGGTGAAGACATTGTAATCCCCCGGAGCATAATCTGTCGGTTAAGTCCTATTACGGTTGCCCTGTGGGGATCACAAAGAATAATTTGGGCACCCATTTCAATAAGCTTATCCACAAAGAATAATCTGCTTTCAAACATCTTCTGATGTATTAAAACCGAACCTTTAGCCTGAGTGGCAACAACTAATGCAATACTTACCAGGTCAGGAGTAAACCCAGGCCAGGGTGAGTCGGCAATGGTCATTATTGAGCCATCCATAAAAGTCTCAACTTCATAATTTTCTTGCTCGGGGATAAATATATCATCATTCTCAATCTGCATTTTAATACCCAGCTTCTTGAAAACATCAGGGATAATACCCAACTCTTTATATTGCACATTCTTTATACGAATGCTTGATTGAGTCATTGCAGCCATTCCAATAAAACTGCCAATTTCAATCATATCAGGCAGCATAGTATGTTCAGTGCCTTTTAATTTATCTACTCCTTCAACAGTAAGAAGATTTGAACCTACACCTGATATGTTGGCACCCATGCGGTTTAACATACGACACAATTGTACAAGGTAAGGCTCACAGGCGGCATTAAATATGGTAGTTTTTCCTTTTGCCAGAACAGCAGCCATTAGTATGTTGGCTGTCCCGGTAACTGATGCTTCATCGAGCAACATATAGCAACCTCTTAATTCAGGGGCAACAATACTATAAAAAGTATTTACATTTTCGAAGTCAAATTTGGCTCCAAGGTTTTGCAGACCAATAAAATGTGTATCAAGCCTGCGCCTGCCTATTTTATCGCCCCCAGGATGAGGCATAAATGCTTTGCCAAAACGGGCAAGAAGGGGACCAATAATCATTATTGAGCCTCTGAGTCCGCCTCCCTGTTTACGAAAATCGGATGATTTTAAATAATCGAGATTAACTTCTTCGGCTTTAAAGCTATAACTTCCTTTACCAAGTTTTTCGACGATTACACCCATCCCGGCTAATAAATCTATCAGCTTATTGACATCCAGGATATCAGGGATGTTGTGAATTGTAACTTTTTCAGGAGTTAAGAGTACGGCGCAGAGTATCTGAAGCGCTTCGTTTTTTGCACCCTGGGGAACAATTTCTCCCGAGAGTTTGCAGTTCCCGTTAATAATGAATGAACCCATAATTAAGCGTTTTTGATCGCAGAAATAATGGGCAAGTTAATTCTTTTTACGGTTTCGCATATCGCGGAAGTTGTTATTCTTGTCCTTGGGTATAAATTTCTTCTTCCTATTTTGCCCAAGGGATGAGGAAGCGTTTGGCTGGCTTCCGTTGCGTGCAAGTAACTCATTGGTATGGGTAAGCTTTATATCTTCATTAAGTTTAAGCTTGCCATGTGAAAGTTCAGCTAAATGATCGGTTATCAGTTCGTCGTTCACTGAATCACGGTTCCAGTTGAGATATGATTTCTTCAGGTGGTTTGCAATGTTTTTTACAAGAGCATCCTTTTCAGCACCATCATCAAAAAGGGTGGCCTTTTCAATAATCTTGGCAATATTTTTACCATATGGTCTGAATTTTATATTCTCCTGAGGGTATGGAATTCTTTGAGGTTTTCCGATCCTTTCTTCAGGTGATGGTGTTGGAAATGGGCCATCAACTTCCAGCTTGTAATCTGAAATAATATATAAGTGATCCCAAAGTTTTCGTCTGTAATCAGTGGTATCGCGTTGCTCAGGATGCAATTGAGCCATTATATTTACCAATGCTTTACAAAGATTGGTGCGCTTTTCGCGATCTTCAACTGTGAGAACATAAGCTACCATTTTTTGAACATTGCGTCCGTACTCGGGGATAATGAGTTTTTCTCGGGTGCTGTTATAATCCATAAGGTGATTTGTTAAGGCCATAGCTGTATGCCTTTAAATAATAAGTTGTTGGCAATTTATTAAGTACCGTTTTCCGGATATCGTGTATAGTTACTGATATTGAGGGCTAATACTTATAGGTCTGTTTAGGAGATACTAACACAACAGACATTGCAAATATAATGCTTTTTGGAGAAATAAGTTCAATAGTCAATAAAAAGATTAAAAGGTTGTGAACTGAAGTGAAATTTAATATCTTTGTTACTTAAATTCATCCTATATGAAAAGTATATTTACAATACTTCTGTCACTCTTTACGCTGATATCATCAGCTCAGGATTACCAGTTATTTAACGTAAATTCTAAAAAAGTATACAGAACGCAGGAAGTTCTTAGTAAAAGTTATAGCCTAACCTTTGATTCTGCAAGTATCAATTCGTCAGCTACAATTCTTTATCCATACAGGAAATTAGATATTCAGGAAACACCGCCAACTCTGTGTCATCCATGGGGAGGTGGCTGCTATGCAAGGAATTCCGCTACATGGATGGGTGAATCAGTCATTCAGAAACCTAACGGTGATTATACTTTTATTACACAATCAAATGATTCTCTAAATTTCGATTTCACCCTTGCGCCTATTGAGGCAAATATTTTCTATCAGGATGAGAATCAGCGATTTTCTTTAAGTGTTTCAGCTATACCAATGGATACCTTTCATTTTGCCGGAGTGATTGATACTGTAAAGAGATTTCCGATTTCACATACTGACCTTGAAGGTAACATTATAAATTCAGCCCTTAATAATTATGAGATAATTATTGGCAAACACCTTGGTCTAATTAACTTCTTCCGAATTGATAGCTTTCCCCAGCTATTGACACCGTTACAATTGCTTGGAAATGAAAATCCGCCAGCAGGGATATACCATTTAACAAATGCGATGATTTATGATCATCAGCCGGGCGATGAAATACAGTATTACAAATATTCTCACAATGCACAATGGCCTCAATTAAATTCACGGCAGTATATAAAACATACTTTTCTTACAAGGAATGAAACTGAGGACTCACTTATCTATGAAATAAAAGTTAAAAGTTTCTATGTTGATTCTACGATGGTTTCTTTTGATACTATAAGTGTTAGCTATGAAAAGAATGAAGAAGTTGCCATATTGCCTTTTGACTTCAATCATAGTTATGGACAGTATTACAATACCGAATTCAGTGTAGAAGATCATCTTGGTGATTTAAATTGGACCTATAAAACGGATGATCATTATTCATTGGATTATTGTGAAGATGATGGTTTATGGTGTTCTTCAGACGACCACGACGCTTTAAGTAACTCCTACGTACTAGGATTAGGCCTTTATAAGACCCTTTATGAAGATCTTCCTTCATATAACTATAACGGCATGGAGGTCATCTATTATAGGAAAAATGGTATAGAACATGGAAATGAAGCAATAGTGGGGATAAATTATCTGCAAAACGAGACCATTACTAACATTATTCCTAATCCCGCTGAAGAAAAATTCCGTATTGAAGGAAACTTCATAAACGGATGCATAGTGCGTATAAATGATTTTAACGGAAGGACTGTTTTACAGGTTGATAAGTATCTCAAAAACCAACCTATCGATATAAGTAATTTAAATTCCGGTATTTACCTCATTAATGTGGTAGATTCAACCAATGTTTATACTGGCAAGCTTTTGATTAAGTGAACGGCTTAAGAATAGACGTTGATTTCAATCTTTTTGATAAAGTCTTTAAACTCCTCATTGACTGTTTTTAAGTTTTGATGAGATCTGCTTTTGCCTGATAGTGTTTTGAGAGTCCTAACAAGGCTATCAATCTCTTCTTCAGTTGTACCAATTCCAAGACTAATCCTGACAACACCCGGAAAACGGACTGATGGGAACAGCTTTTGGATTGCCCACTGGAAATTTTCAAAGAAGGGAGTCATCCCGACTAGTTTTTTGACAATAAGATGAGCACAATGGCAACCTGAACGTACCCCTATACCGCCATAAAAGGCTAGCTCCTTTGCAACTTTGTGTGAAATTTTATTTCCTAAGCTGAAAGGAATAACACCTAACTTACTGGAGAATTCTATCTTGTCAGGCTCTGTAAGCCCATAAATTTTAATTCCCCTAATAGAAGATAAACCGCTAATTGCTTTTTTAGTGATGTCATTCTCTTCCTCACTAATTGTATCCATTCCTATTCGGTTCATCAATTTCAATGAAGTGCCCAATGCAGCAATTCCTGCTATGTTTTCTTCGCCTGATCGGTTTACTTCTTCTTTTTCATGTTCACTCAGTATTCCTTTTTTAACTACTAGAACTCCGCATCCAAAAGGTGCATAAACTTTGTGAGCAGAAAATACCATGAAATCCGGACTATACTGCTGAAAATCTATTTTTCTGTGTGCAACAAGTTGTGCTGCATCAATCAATAGCCTGACCCCAAATTCTTTTGAGATTTCACTGATGGTTTTCAGGTTATTACAAGTTCCTAAAACATTTGATGCACCGCTTAACGCAATGAGTTTTATACGCTTGTTCCCAAACTGATGTTCTTTATTATATGTACGAAGTAAATCCCTAAGTTGATTGAGATCAAAAAATCCGTTATTATCGACATTTAACCTTAATATTTGAACGCCTGGTATAAAGCGCCAGGGGAGGTCATTCGATGAATGCTCCAGCATGCTGCTTATAACTACAGGTTCAGTTAGCTGTTCTTTGGTGTAATTATTTGCAACAAGGTTGACCGATTCTGTTGTGTTTGATGTAAAAATTATATCATAGTCTTTTAAAGAAGCACCAAGAAAAGATGCACAACTATTTCTTACTTCGTCAAGCAGGTTCCTGGATTTATTGAGATTCTGATGAAGAATAGTCCTGAAAGTATCCCATACAGGTTCAAAAGTTTGAGTACTGGCACTGTTATCCAGGTTAATAAAAGGCTGTTCTCCGAATAATGTGGGCACCAAAGTCTGCCTGCCAATTAAAGTATTTTGTAATGCTCTCATTAATTCTTTCCCTTTCAGCCCATGAAAGTTGTCCTTGTCAAGTATTTCATTTAAAGAAAAATTGTTGGCTTTTTCCATAAATACTTGACTGCCATATTCCTTAATTAATAACAAAGCTTTCGCAAAAGCAATTACATTTATAATGGCAGGTGTTCCAGCTTCAAACCTATCAGGTGCATCGGCCCAGATCACCCATTTACGAGAGGTTAATTTTGTTGTTCCACCTCCTACATCAGTAGCAATGCCTTTTGAAAGATTTTTTTTCTCGATAGCCAATGCGACTATACCAATAGGCAAGCCAAATTCTTTACTGGTTAGTTTTTTATAAGACCATGAATGAAAAGAACGAATAAATGTTTCTGCTCGTTGAGGGCTTAGGAATAAAACTAAATACTCAGTTTTATTAAGTTCCATATATTCCAGCACAATTTCCCGGGCTTTTTCATACAGGTGTGTTGTAACTAAAGAAAAATGACCACTTCCTCTATGTACATTTGAGTATGATTGAAGTGCCAGATGAATTGATTCTTCAAGTCGGGCATAGGCCTGATTTGTTTTAGTGTAGACACCAGGTTGTGTCAAAATACTCCGTTCATGATTCTTTTCTAATGATTCCGACATGGTGAGTGGATTAATAGAACAAAAATAAGGAATAGATTAAACTTATTGGACCACCCAAAGTTTGCCATTTACAAATTTCAATGCTATTAATCCCGAATTCATCGAAAAATACAATGTATCCCGATTATCAGTATTTATATAGTCCCTTTGTCCTGGGAAGACAAAGACATTTCTGAATCTTCTGTCCCTAAGTTTCAACGTATCCCTGAAGATGTTTGATTCGCCAATTGATTTTCTGAGTGAATCAACTGGTATATCGGCGAAGTACTGGATTATTGCTGGACTTGTAGTTGAATTCTCCCATGTTATTCTAAGGTCTGGTGATACTCTTTGGGTGGTAAAAGGATTGGTTTTATTGACAATTGAAATGGTAATCAAAGACTTGGGGTCTGAACAATGAAAGGTAGTTTTATCCTCTTCCTGGATTACAAAGTAATCACTACATGCAATTCCCTGGTGTTCCTGATAATCAGATTCAATAACAGATCTCAGGCCATTATTGTATAATATAATTTTTCCGGTATCATCAACGAATCTTATTTCTTCAATTCCGGTATAAGGGTTAACAGCAAGATCTTCTTTAGAAAATTTTAGTTCACCTTTGAATTCCGATTTGCAGCAAGAAGTTGCAATTAAAAAAGTTATGACAAAAAGTAAGGAGAGTTTCATGTTACTGTTAGTTTATAACAGTATAAACACCATATGTCGAGTGTTTCTTTTTACATAATCTTAATGTACTGAACGACCAAAGTTCAGATTGAACCTGATTTGACTTTTCTGCTATAGAATCTTGAGTTTTGCAAATCGAAGCAATAGTTGTTTCTGACCGTGTGACCCAAACAAAACAGTTGCTTTGGTATTAGGTCCGGTACCTTCAACCGCGAGTACTTTGCCTGAACCAAATCGTTCATGTATCACATCAACACCAGGAATTACCTTGTCAACAGGAGTAATATAGTTAGCTTCAAACATAGTACTCTCAATAGGGGCAGCCTGCTGTTTAATTGCTTTTTTTTGAAAGACAGGCATATGAGGTAACTCATTTATACCACCAACTTTTACCTGCTTACGTTTTATGCTTCTCTCCAGGAACCTGTCATCAATTTCTGATAAAAATCTGCTGGGTTCATTTGCAGTCATATTTCCCCAGCGATATCTTGTTTCAGCAAATGTGAGGGTCACTTTCTTCTCAGCTCTGGTAAGTGCAACATAAAAGAGCCTGCGTTCTTCCTCAATCTCAGCCCTGGTGGCTAATGACATGTTTGAGGGAAATAAATTTTCTTCCATGCCAACTATAAAAACATAAGGGAATTCAAGTCCTTTAGCTGCATGGATCGTCATTAGCACAACCTTATTGTTGTTTTTATCTTTATCATCGTCTGCATCTGTCATTAAGGCGATATCCTGCATAAAGACATCCAGGGTGCGTTCATCGCTAATTATTACATCCTCATCAAGAATAGGTACGGGGTTTTCTTCCCTTTCCACAAAATCCTTTATAGCATTAAGTAATTCCTCCGAGTTCTGAAATTTCGAAACTCCCTCTTCACTTTTATCGGCCATTAATTCCCTTATCAGACCTGAACTTACAGCAACCTTTTGTGCCAAATCGTAGGCATCAGTCTTGTGAAGTTGATAATGCAGACTCATGATCATAGTAGAGAACTGCTCAATCTTAGCGGCGGTTCCTGAAGGAAGAGCTGGAAGATATTTTTCGGTAAAACGAGCAACTTCAAGACAGCTAATTCTGTTTTCACCTGCAGCTAATTCTATTTTCTCTAAAGTTGTTTTTCCAATTCCTCTGGCCGGATAATTAATTATTCGTTTAAAAGCCTCATCATCTGATGGATTTACAACCAGTCTGAAGTAAGCTAATAAGTCCTTTATTTCAGCTCTTTTGTAAAATGAAAGTCCGCCATAAATTCTGTAAGGTATATTAAGCTTTCTTAATGCTTCCTCAACAGCCCTTGATTGCGAATTTGTTCTGTACAATACAGCAAATGCATTATTAGGTTGCTGCTGATTCATTTTGATTTCAAAGATGCTGTTTGCAACCAAGGCACCTTCTTCAGATTCTGAAGCTGCTTTCAGAACCTGGATAAGATTGCCTTCTTCGTTTTCTGTCCATACTTCCTTGAAGATCTGGTCTTTATTATTAGCTATGATGCTATTTGCAGCATTAACAATAGTTTGTGTAGACCGGTAATTTTGTTCAAGCTTAAAGATTTGAACATCAGGATAATCGCTCTTAAAATTCAGGATATTCTGAATATTTGCACCACGGAATGAATAAATACTTTGTGCATCATCACCAACAACACAAATATTTTCATTCATTGCTGCAAGTTGCTTCACTATAAGATACTGTGCATGGTTTGTATCCTGGTACTCATCTACAAGAATGTACTTAAACTTATTCTGGTATTTATAGAGTACTTCAGGGAAATCTCTTAACAAGATATTCATTTTAAACAGCAAGTCATCAAAATCCATTGCACCAGCCTTGAAGCATCTTGTTTCGTAATAAGTGTATATTTCACCGATCATTGGCTTTTGAGCCATATTATCCTGTGAAATGATTTCAGGATCGTGATTATACTCTGAGGCTGATATTAGATTTGATTTAGCCGATGAAATTCTGTTAAGCACCTGGCCAGGTGTGTATTGTTTCGGGTCAAGGTTTAGATCCTTTAGTATTCCTTTAATTACACTTTTTGAATCGTCAGTATCATAAATCGTAAAATTTGAAGGGTAGCCAAGGCGATGACCTTCAATACGAAGTATTCTTGCAAATATAGAGTGAAATGTTCCCATCCATACATTACGACCTTCTGTTGATCCAACCAGGTCCATTATACGGCTTTTCATTTCGCGGGCTGCCTTGTTTGTAAAAGTCAATGCAAGGATATTGAATGGGTCAATTCCTTTCTGAAGCATATAGGCAATCCGGTATGTAAGCACTCTTGTTTTACCTGAACCGGCTCCTGCAATTACCATTACAGGGCCATCAGAACAAGTCACTGCTTTTTGCTGGGCCTCATTAAGTTCATTTAGTATATCAGTCACTGGATTAATCAGATTTGGCTACAAAATTAGAGTATTTATAGTTAGGATAGCAGTTGCCCAAAGCAATAATGAAAACCATTTTTCTACACCTTTCGATGTTATGAAGTCACCCTTACAAAAAGGTCAAAAAAAAACACTGAATCTGGGCATTACTTTTTTCAATTTTATCAATAAATAAATACATAACACCACTTCATGTGAAGCAACAAGAGACTATCAGGGCAATAATTGAAAATATAGTTGAAAGGCAGTTACGATATAATCAACCCCCCGAGACCTTTCAAACATACGAACGTCTAATTAAGGAAGAATCCTTTACTGAAGATGAAGCAAGGGTACTTATCGGACGTACTATACAAGTTGAACTATTCAGGCTGATGCGTTTTGCTGAACCATTTAATCAGCAGCGGTTTCTTAAAAACCTAGAACAACTGCCTGATTTGCCCAATATAGATTGAAAATGCTAGTTTTAAAATAGCTATTACCAAAATAATCAAACCCCTGGCTTTCCTTTTTAAGAGGGGAGGGGAACCTCCATTACTCCTGATCGGATTAAACTCCTTTCGGGAGTTCTCATTTCCATATGATAATTTATTGCATACAAAGTGCTATGTAAAGAATATTGCCATTAACAACAATTATTTTTACAATTTATCAAACTTCAAAAATTGATCATTTCCCTAGGAATGTATCTGTTTTTCAATATGAAACCAATAGCTTTTTAAAAAAAAATTTGTCAAATGGTATTACCTTTTAGAAATATGAAGATAAATAGATAAATGCAAGAAAGTACAATACTTAGAGGGAAAAATAAGCAGGTAACAACCGCAAGTTCTAAATTTTATCATCCTTAAATTATATAAATATGCGGATCCATTTAGTTGGGTAGGCGGGATCAACTGTATTAATTAACAAAAGTAAAAATCAAAACAAATTAAAACAAAGACCGATGAAAAAGTTATCTATTTTATTGTTTGCGGCATTATTTGTATTAGCTGCTTGTGAGAAAGACCAGGATCTGTCTAATGACATTAATCTTAAGAAAAAACCAACCAACAATAATACCGGCGGTACAGGTGGGGCAAATCAAAACAACTTTGTAGTTGTATCACCCGCTGGTGACCCATTGAATATTCATGTTGGCGATATTGTTCAATTAACAACTGCGCCTGATCCAACTCTTTACATTAACTGGTATGTTATTGACCAACAAATTGCATACATATTTTGGGATGGCAGAGTTCAGGGAGTTGCACCTGGTACAACAGTAGTTTCGGCATTCCATTACCAACAACAGGGACAGCCACTACAGGATAATCTGATAGTAAATGTCATTCCGTAGGGAAAAGGGGTTAATGGGATTAATCTTTAAGTAAGAAAAAGAGGCTGTCAGAAAAATGACAGTCTCTTTTTCGTGGTATAATATTTGGCCTCTTGTAAATTACAGATCAAATTAAATTTATTAATATTGCCGTTGCTTGGAAACCTGTATACATACAAAAACCAATCGGATAAATTACTATTAATCTAGGCATATGGTAGATTAACCGTAGACTAAGGGTAGAGAAACCGTATGGAAACCGTAGAGAAAGTATCGCCCATTCTATTTATTTAAAAAAAACAGGCTGTCTATTTGAGACAGCCTGTTTTTTTTAAATTTGAAATGAAAGGTCATTATTTCACTTCACCTCCTCCAAAAATACAAACACCTTTAATGATCACAACCTTTGACATATCGATATTTGCATTGAAACGTTTGTCAGAAAATCCTCCTAAAATACTAGTAACCTCGACCTTTACATTCCAATCTGATGGAAGAATAAGGTTTGACCCCCCAAAAATTGAAGTCATTTCAATTAAAACAGGGCCATCATTTGAAAGTGTACATTGGGTAAGATCAATCTTTGATCCTCCAAAAATAGAGACAACAACGCCCCCTTTGAAATTCTCTGACCTTACAATACGTTCATTACCACCAAAAATAGCAGTTTCATTCAAAAAATCTCCTTTTACAGTACCTTGTTTATAACGATCTTTTGCCCATTCACCTCTGGACCAGTGACGTGGTTTAACAAAAAGTATTGCCAATCCGGCAATGATGATAATTACAGGCCAGAAATAATCAATAGCTGTTCCTGTGACACGCCTGTATAGAAAAAGTCCACCTATAACAATAAGTGTTGTGCCCCAAGCATAATTCCTTTCTGCTAACCCTAGTAAGCCTAATGCAATTAAAAGCATCTGCCATGAGAAGATTACATGCCATACGTTCGGGTCAATTAACCCTGCCTGATGCATAAAATAAAGGCCGCCAAAAAGTATAAGCAAAAGTCCCAGAACCGTTGCTTTACCTGACTGGTAATAATGTTTGTTTACATCTTGATTTTCCATATTTTTTGTTTCGTTGGATAGTACAAATATAGTTATCAGTTTCAGACGCAACACTCAATAAAATGTTACTTTTCTTCAGACCTTTGTCTAAGTTTATTGTTTAAGCATTTTTAATTTAAATTTCAATGCAACCAAAGTCAAAACGACCAAATATAGTAGTAATTGGTGGGGGCTTCGCGGGCCTTCAATTGCTTAAACACCTCGATGATGATCTTTTTAATGTTCTACTCATTGATAAGCTTAACCATCATCAGTTTCAACCTTTATTTTATCAGGTTGCCACTTCACAAATTGAACCTGGCAGTATTTCTTTTCCCTTAAGAAAAATACTGCAAAACAGAAAGAATACACAAATCAGAATGACTGAAGTGACGTCAATTGACCCAGTAGGGAAAAATATCTATTCCACTATTGGTTGTTTTCATTACGATATATTGATACTTGCAAATGGATGCAGTACCAATTATTTTGGCAATGAAGAGATTAAGAAAAATACATATTCGCTTAAATCTACATACGATGCCATCAAGATCAGGAATAATATTCTGCAAAATTTTGAAAATATTTTATCGACCCGACCTGATGAACGGGAATATCTTTATAACCTTGTAATCATTGGAGCAGGGCCAACCGGAGTAGAACTCGCAGGTGCTTTTGCAGAAATCAGGAATCATATTTTGCCAAAAGACTATCCCAGAATTAATTTTAAGGATTTACGAATCATTCTCATTGAAGGAAGTGCGAATACATTGAATTCCATGAGTGATTTGGCTAAAAAAGCATCTGAACGATACCTGAAAAATATGGGTGTGGACATTCTTACAAACGTAATGGTAAAAAATTATGATGGAAAGGAGATAACATTAAATAATGGCCATACAATAAAAAGTAAACAGGTAATATGGACAGCTGGTGTAATTGGTAATGTTATTGAAGGATTAAATAAAGATTCAATTTTCAGGAATAGGTATATAGTTAACCGCTACAGCCAGATTAAAAACTACCCTGATATTTATGCTGTTGGTGATATCGCTTACATGGAAACGCCTAAATACCCACAAGGGCATCCTCAAGTTGCAAACGTTGCTATAAATCAGGCCAGGAATCTTGCAAAAAATCTCAAGTATGCCATTGAAGGAAAATCCTTAAACGAATATGAATATTATGATAAGGGGACGATGGCAACAATCGGTAAAAAGAAAGCTGTTGTTGATCTTCCATTCCTTCATTTCAAAGGATTCATAGCATGGTTAATTTGGATGTTCCTGCATCTTATGCTGATATTGAGTGTTCGTAATAAAATGATTATATTCATTAATTGGGCCTGGCTGTTTTTTACACGTGATACGTCTTTAAGGTTGATTCTAAAAGAACAACAATAGATTTATGGCGCTGAATAATAATCATCATTTTTGCGGAATGCAAAGCTATAAACATCAACATCCTTTTATTACTGAATCAGGCGAAACCATAAATGGCCTTACAATAGGATATCACACTTATGGTAAATTAAGTGAAAGTGGTAATAATGTTATTTGGATTTGTCATGCATTAACTGCGAATTCTGACTCAGCTGACTGGTGGCCGGGGATGGTGGGAGAAGGAAAATGCTTTGATTCTGCCAAGTATTTTATAGTTTGTGCCAATGTATTGGGATCCTGCTATGGTACAACTGGACCATTAGCAGTCAATCCGGACACAGGACGGCAATGGTTGCACAATTTTCCTGAAATTACTATAAGGGATATTGTTAGAGTTAATGATTTATTAAGGGTGTACCTTGGTATTAAAGCGATAAATCTTGTAATCGGTGGTTCTATTGGTGGGTTTCAGTCAATGGAATGGGCAATTATGCAGCCCGAATTATTCAAACACCTTGTTTTAATTGCATGCAGCGCTAAAGCAAGTCCATGGGTTATAGCTTTTAATGAATCTCAACGTCTGGCACTAATGGCTGATAACTCTTTCAGCAGAGGTTACTATTTGAAAGACAAGATAGGAAAAGTCCGGTTGAGTGATGATTCCGGTACTGACAGCGAATTCATTCCTAACGAAAGAGACGGTTTAGAGGGCTTGAAAGCAGCGCGCTCAATTGCATTAATCAGTTACCGGACTTCGAAAGCATACAACCTCACACAAGCTGAAAAATCTGACAATAAAATTTCAAACTTCAGAGCTTCATCTTACCAGCAGTACCAGGGTGATAAATTAGTTAAAAGATTTAATGCATATTCTTATTATGTGTTAACCCGATTTATAGACTCACATAACATTTATAGAGGGAGACCTGACATTAATATATTATTGAAAAAGGTTAAAGCAAAGACACTGGTAATTGGTATATCAACTGATATTCTTTATCCGGTATCAGAACAGCACCATCTTGCAGGTTTATTTCCTAACGCTGAATACAAAGAAATTTATTCTGAATATGGACACGATGGATTTTTAATAGAATCTGATCAGCTAACGAAAATAATTGAGCATTTTACTTCGGAATGCATTTCAGGTCAAGAATCAATTAAGTAACTTTGAATTGATGGCAACAAAACTTCAGAAAGCACTTTCATTTCTTAATCCTCAACTTACTGCTGAAATCCTTGAAAACTCAGTAATTAAAGATATACCTCAAGCTGTGGAGATATTGCGTGAAGGTCAGTACATAACCATGATTCCGATAGTTATTGATGGTCTTATTAAAGTATATTCAACTTTTGGAGACAAGGAATTACTTCTATATTATGTGCAAAATGGGGAGAGTTGCATCATGTCGTTTTCGGCTGGAATACGAAGTGAACCCAGTAAAGTTAATGTGGTAGCAGAAAAAGACACACAAGTCGTTTTAATGCCGGTTGCAAAAGTTATGTATTGGATCAATAAATATCCTGAAATAAATGCCTTGTTTTACCAGCAGTATAATTTAAGGTACATTGATTTACTTGATACTATCAATCATGTTCTATTTAATAAGATGGATATTCGATTGCTGGATTATCTTCAGAAAAAATCAAGGTTATCAAACCAAAAAATCCTTAAAATCACACATGGCCAGATTGCAGTTGAGCTTGGCACAGCCAGGGAAGTTGTAAGTAGGGTTATGAAAAAATTAGAAGCAGACGGTTATATTAAACAGCATTCTAATTCTATTGAAGTAGCTGACTTGTGACTTTAGTCACTGACTTATAACAGTCAGCTATGTACATTTGCAACATTGTTAATTTAAAACATGTTGAAAATGAAAAAGAATCTGGGAATAACTGACAGAATAATCAGAATCATAATTTCTGCCATCGTTGCAGTGCTTTATTTCAATCACACCATAACAGGAACTTTAGGGATTTTATTAATCGCTGCTGCTGGTATTTTATTTATCACAAGTTTGGTAAGCTTTTGTCCACTCTATGCATTGTTGGGTATAAAAAGCTGTCCCGTGAAATCTGAAAATTAAGCACTATAAGTTTTCAAAACTAAAACCCATTCAACTGCATAGTAACGGTTGGGATTAATAGGAGCCATCCAAGAACAACAAAAATAAGGATAAGCTTCCAGGCCCAACTGAACCACTTGCTGAACGGAATTCTAGCAACTTCAAGAACTCCGATGAGAACACCCGATGTGGGGGTTATGAGGTTCGTGAATCCATCGCCTATATGGAAAGCGGTCACTGTCGCCTGCTTCGACAGGCTAACCATGTCAGAAATATCACGAAGAATTGGCATGATGAGTGCAGCTTTAGCAGTACCAGAGGTAATAATCATGTTCAATCCTGATTGAAATATATACATCATGGTAAGGGTTGAAATTTTTCCCATACCTTCAATTGATCGTGAAATACCATACAATATAGTGTCAATGATACGGCCATCTTCCAGGATTACGATAATACCACCTGCCAGTCCCACAACAAGAGCTGCTGACATGATATCTTTTGCACCTGTTACAAACGATTTAGTTAAGTCATTGGCATTCTTACCCATTGCGATGCCTGACACCAATGCCATTGCAAAGAATAGTGAAGCCAGTTCAAGCAATCCCCAGTTAAAGCCTGTTACTCCAATAACCAGAAAAAGAATTGTGAAGATAAGAATGTTAAGGACAAATGCTTGTACAGATTTCCTTACAGCCAAAAAGCCTGTAATAGCAAACAACACTGCAAGGAAGGGCAGAGCGGGTATTGTGAATGAATTTGCACCAAGGGCAATTGGGTTAACCGGCCAATAAATTGCCGAAACACTTATGGCTGTCAGAACCCCAATATATGCAAGCCAAGTTGATGTAAGTGACTTGTCGGATATGTCGAGGTTAGTTTTTTCATGATGATCACGCCAGTATCCATCAAGGTGATACATGACAGATTTCGTGGGGGTTTTCTTTATTCTTGCAGCATACCATAACACATAAGAGATACCGACTATATTTACCACCATCCAGATTATAAACCTGTATTCCAGTCCTGAGAAGAGCTGTATACCGGCAATTTCCTGAGCTATACCAAGGGTGAAAGGGTTCATTAAACATCCGGCAAAGCCCATTCCGGCTGCAATAAAGCACATGCAAACCCCAACAATTGAATCGTAACCCATGCTAATCGCCATGGGCACAAATATTATAACAAAGGCAATTGTCTCTTCGCTCATACCGAATATAGCACCAAAGAAGCTAAAAATCAGCATCACAACGGTAATTATGATATTATTGACTCCAAGAAGCCGTATTACCCGAAATCTATTAAGCTTCTCACTCTTCTTAAGAAAAGAATAGACGCCCATATCAATAGCCCTGCTTTCATTCATTATCCAGAAGGCACCACCAAGAATGAGGATAAAAACAATAATTTTTGGTGAACGAACGAATCCCTTATAGAATGCAGAAAAAATTTGCCATGTTTGAGGTTGGCTATCATTATAGTTAAAAGAGTCAGTTTTGATAACCAGGCTTTCACCTGTTGTAGTTTTAATAACCTCACGTTCAAATGATCCGCCGGGCACAAACCAGGTGAAGACTGCTGCAATTATAATTATTGTGAAGATGATCACATACGTGTGGGGGATCTTGAAGTTACGGGCCATAAAGAAATAATTTGAGCCCAAACTTATGAAAAAAAGAAGTTCATAACTTGCACAGTTTCCTAACGAGAT
Organism: Lentimicrobium sp.; assembly: GCA_035298745.1. Taxonomy (GTDB): domain Bacteria; phylum Bacteroidota; class Bacteroidia; order Bacteroidales; family Lentimicrobiaceae; genus Lentimicrobium. Next base: position 24,747 of record DATGXS010000003.1, read on the forward strand.
TTCCTTTTTCTGTTTGAAGTGATACGCTATAAATGCCAGGTTTTAATTTTCCAATATCTGGAATTATGGTATGATCCCCTGCATTTGTCATTCCTTCGGTACTATATAAAAGAACTCTTCCTTGTGCATCAATGATTATTATAGAAACGGGACCAGCCTCATTGATGTTATATTTAATGGTTAGTTGATCATTTGAAGGATTTGGATACAGAGACAGATTTGCCTGATTAGTGGGCAACTGCTTCGCTGTAACACCTTCCATTTGGAACAGCAGAAGGCAGTTTAAAATGCTCCTGAGCAAGCGCATTGGTGCTGATTGACAATACAATGGCGATAGAAACAGCTGATACTAGGTGATTCATGTTACAAGTAGGTATTAGAGCCATAAATATAATAAAAACATTATTTGTGTTTGCAATAGATTTGGAGTTTCTCGGGACTTGTCGTTTCAATCATGAAATCTTCTCAATCTTTAGCCTCCTAAGTTCTTTTCACATTTTCTTTCTTTTTTTTTCACAAAAAGTTGTAAGTGTGGTTTTTATTTCTAATTTTGCACCCTCAATTCGAAGGTATGGTTCATTGAAGCAAACCGTTGAATTGTAAATTTTCTGAGATTTTAGCGAATCAAGGGAACCTGATAAATTTAGACACCTATAGGTTTCGATCAGTAAAAGGCAAAAGAGCCACTTCGCAAGAAGGCTGATTAAGTCTAATAAAAAATGGCAGAAGCCAATATTGTCTACCGGTATCAAAGTTCCCTCCGTTCAAATCCGGAAGCTGAATAAAAAAGTAAGCTGAGAGCAGGTTAATACAGCGAAGTTTTAGGAGTTAAAAAGGTAAATCAAAACGTGTAATTATTTTTTTCTCAGCGTATTGTAATAATCAAATATAGTTGTACTTTTGCAGTCCCAAAAAAATAGGGTTAAGCAGCAATAAACTAAATTTTTAAAAGTATTGATATGCCTACAATTTCGCAATTGGTTCGTAAAGGACGTACAAAGTTAACCTTCAAGAGCAAATCTCCCGCTCTGGATGGTTGCCCGCAGCGAAGGGGTGTTTGTGTAAGGGTATATACCACTACACCTAAGAAGCCCAACTCAGCAATGCGTAAGGTAGCCAGGGTTAGACTTACCAATAGTAAGGAAGTAAACGCGTATATACCAGGTGAAGGTCACAACCTCCAGGAACACTCAATCGTGATGATCCGTGGTGGCAGGGTGAAAGATTTGCCAGGTGTAAGGTATCACATCATCAGGGGTGCCCTTGATACATCAGGTGTTGATGGCCGTAACCAGCGTCGTTCCAAATACGGAACCAAGCGTCCAAAAGGCGGTAAAGCAGCAGCTCCTGCAACAAAAGGTAAAGGAAAAAAATAATTCCGGTTTCAGGTAACCGATAAGAGTAAACAACAATGAGGAAATCAAAACCAAAAAAAAGAATCATTCTTCCTGACCCAAAATTTGGTGACGTGCTTGTAACAAAGTTCGTTAACAATATGATGTATACAGGAAAGAAAAACCTGGCTTTCCAGATCTTCTACGATGCTATCGCAACTGTTTCTGAAAAAACTACAGAAGATGGTCTTGAAGTTTGGAAAAAAGCACTCAATAATGTAACTCCTAATGTGGAGGTTCGTAGCCGTCGTATTGGTGGTGCTACTTTTCAGATTCCTTCCGAAATCCGCCCTTCACGTAAGAGCTCTATAGGGATGAAGAATCTTATCCTCTTCTCTCGTAAACGTCATGAAAAAACTATGGCTGCCAAATTAGCCGGTGAAATCATGGCCGCATATAAAGAGGAAGGTGCTGCTTTCAAGAAAAAAGAAGATACCCATCGTATGGCTGATGCTAACAAGGCATTCTCACATTTCAGATTCTAACAGAAATTAACTAATTAACAACTCAGCAATACAGAAAAAAACAGAAATGTCGGCGAAACTTACACATACACGCAACATCGGCATCATGGCGCACATCGACGCAGGTAAAACCACGACGACTGAGCGTATTCTGTATTACACCGGTATTAATTATAAAATTGGCGAAGTACATGAAGGTACTGCAACCATGGACTGGATGATCCAGGAACAGGAACGCGGTATTACCATCACTTCAGCCGCTACTACCGTTTATTGGGATGTTAATGAAGAAAAATATAAGATAAATATCATAGATACTCCGGGTCACGTTGATTTTACCGTCGAGGTGGAACGTTCACTCAGAGTACTCGATGGATCAATTGCTATTTTTAGTGCCGTTGATGGTGTTGAGCCACAAAGTGAAACTGTTTGGAAACAGGCCGATAAATATGGAGTACCCCGCTTGAGTTTCGTCAATAAGATGGACCGTGCAGGAGCTGATTATTTTGAAGTTATAAATCAGATCAAAGATAAACTGGGTGCAAATCCTGTTCCTTTGCAAATTCCAATAGGTGAAGAAGAATCTTTTACCGGAGTAGTTGACCTGATTACCAATAAAGCTATTACCTGGGACGATACTGATGATTCTCACGGATCAAATTTCACAATAACAGACGTCCCCGCTGAACTTAAAGAAGTTGTTGAAGAATATAGAACAAAGCTTATAGAAGGTGTCGCTGAAGAAGATGAGAGGCTCTTTGAAAAATACGTGGCTAATCATGATTCAATTACACCTGAAGAAATGCGTTCTGTAATCCGCAAGGCGACTATTGAACAAAGAATTACTCCCGTTCTTTGCGGTGCTGCTTTCAAAAATAAAGGTGTTCAACCATTGCTTGACGCTATTGTTGCATATCTTCCCAATCCAGAGGAAATTTCTTCAGTTGTTGGAATTAATCCTCACACAGAGAAAGAAGAAACAAGGAAAACTGACCCTAGTGAACCATTCTCAGGTTTGGTATTCAAAATTGCAACTGATCCTTATGTTGGTCGACTTGCATTTGTTAAAGTTTATTCTGGAACACTAAATGCCGGTTCGTATGTTTTAAACACAGGAACAGGAAAGAAAGAGCGTATCTCACGTATCATGCAAATGCATGCTAATAAGCAAAATCCTCTTGACCATATCGAAGCCGGAGATATTGCTGCTCTGGTTGGGTTCAAAGAACTTCGCACTGGTGATACTCTCTGTGATGAAAAGCATCCTATTATTCTGGAATCAATTACATTCCCTGAACCAGTTATAACACTCGCTGTAGAGCCTAAAACTCAAAACGACGTTGAAAAGCTTGAAAGTGCTCTTATTAAACTGGCAGAAGAAGATCCTACATTTAATGTTAGGATTGATAATGAAACCGGACAGACTGTAATTAGTGGAATGGGTGAACTTCACCTGGATATTATTACTGACCGCCTACGTCGCGAATTCAATATTGAAGTAAATAAAGGTAATCCACAGGTTGCATACAAAGAAGCAATTACCAGTACGATTGAGCATCGCGAAGTTTACAAGAAACAAACAGGTGGCCGTGGTAAGTTTGCTGACATCCAGTTTGAAATGGGTCCGGCTGATGAAGGAGTCAGGGGATTACAGTTTATTAATGATATAAAAGGCGGAAATATTCCCAAAGAATATATTCCAGCTATTGAAAAAGGATTCCGGACTGCCATGCAGAATGGGGTTCTGGCAGGTTTCAACCTTGAAAGTTTAAAAGTTCGTCTAATCGATGGTTCATACCATTCAGTAGACTCAGATTCATTAGCTTTTGAGATTTGTGCAAAAGTTGGTTTTAAAGAGGCTGCCAGAAAAGGCAAATCAGTACTTATGGAACCGATTATGAAACTTGAAGTGAATGTTCCTGATGAATATGTAGGAGATATCACCGGAGACCTGAATAAGCGACGTGCAAGTGTTGAAGGAATTGAACATAAGAACCGGTATCAGATTGTTAAAGCACATGTGCCTTTATCAGAAATGTTTGGTTATGTAACAACATTACGTACCATAACATCGGGCAGAGGTAATTCAAGCATGGAATTTTCACATTATGCACAGCTTCCTCAGTCAATGACCGATGATATAATATACAAGATTAAAGGATACCTAATCAAATAAAGAAAAGCATTAAATCAATAAACTCAAATTAACGTGAGCCAAAGGATCAGAATTAAACTGAAATCGTACGATCACAGCCTGGTAGATAAATCAGCAGAAAAGATCGTTAAGACCGTGAAATCAACCGGTGCAGTTGTTAACGGACCTATTCCGCTACCAACCAATAAGAAGATTTACACTGTGTTACGGTCAACCTTTGTCAATAAAAAATCGAGAGAGCAGTTTGAATTAAACTCATACAAGCGATTACTCGATATTTACAGTACCACCAGCAAAACAATTGACGCGCTGATGAAACTGGAATTGCCAAGCGGCGTGGAAGTTGAAATTAAAGTGTGATAAGGTGTAATAACACCAGGAGCTACTTGAAAATAGAATCATCAAATTAAACATGATACTGCAATGTCAGGAATTATAGGAAAAAAAATCGGAATGACCAGTATATTCGATGCCAACGGCAAGAATATACCAGTAACGGTCATTGAAGCCGGCCCTTGTTTTGTCACACAGATCAGGACAAAAGAAGTTGATGGGTATGAAGCCATTCAGCTTGCTTTCGAAGATAAAAAAGATAAGCATACCAACATGGCTGAGAAAGGCCATTTCGCTAAAGCTGGTATTACGCCTAAAAGAAAACTTGTAGAGTTTACACGTTTTGAGGCAGATCACCGTAAACAGTTCGGTGATAAGGTTGAGGTAGATGTATTTGTAGAAGGTGAATTTATTGATGTAGTTGGTATTACAAAAGGTAAAGGTTTCCAGGGAGTTGTTCGCCGTCACGGTTTTGCCGGAGTTGGTGGAGTTACTCACGGACAGCATAACAGGTTAAGAGCACCAGGATCAGTTGGAGCATCATCATGGCCTTCACGCGTATTCAAAGGTATTCGTATGGCTGGACAGATGGGAAGCAAAAGAAGAAAGATTGTTAACCTTCAGATTATAAAAATAGTTAAGGAAAAAAATCTGTTGTTGATCAAGGGTGGAGTACCCGGAGCTAATGGATCATATGTAATTATTGAACGATGGAGCTAGAAGTTTATAACATAAAAGGCGAAAAGACTGCAAGGACAGTCACCCTTAACGATTCGATTTTTAATATCGAGCCAAACGATCACGCCATCTATCTTGACACTAAGCAATATCTGGCAAATCAACGCCAAGGTACTCATAGTTCAAAAGAAAAATCAACTGTATCAGGTAGTACCCGTAAGTTGAAAAAGCAAAAGGGTACAGGCGGTGCCAGGGCTGGTAGCATAAAATCACCTTTAATGCGCGGTGGTGCAAGAGTTTTTGGTCCTCATCCAAGGGATTATGGATTCAAATTGAATCATAAGCTAAAACAACTGGCTCGTTTATCAGCACTCAGTTATAAAGCAAAAAACAGCAGTATAGTTGTTCTTGAGGATCCCAAGATGGAAGCACCAAAGACCAAGAACTTCATTCAACTGCTCGATAACCTAAAACTTACCGGAAAGAAGACATTAATGGTTCTTTCTGAAAGTAACCAGGCTCTGTTTTTATCATCACGCAACCTCAAATCGGCTAAAGTGATGAGGGCTGCTGACCTTAACACATATGAGATTCTTCGTGCTCACAATTTGATCATTCTTGAAGAATCAGTAACAGAAATAGAAAAAGTATTCCAGAATTAATCACCGCATAAAAGCGCTGAGAATAGAAACCATTAATATAAAGAACGATGGGAATCATAATAAAGCCGGTAGTTACGGAAAAGATGACAGCCTTAGGTGAAAAGCTCCACCGTTACGGGTTCATCGTAAAGAAGGACTCAAACAAGCTGCAGATAAAAAAAGCTGTGGAAGAATTATACGGAGTTGATGTAAAAGAAGTTAACACTATTAATTATGGTGGTAAGAACAAGAGCAGGTTTACCAAAACAGGAGTTGTAAAGGGAACCACTGGTGCTTACAAAAAAGCTATCATTACATTAGCTGAAGGTGAAACAATTGATTTTTATAGCAATATTTAAAGATAATGGCTTTAAAGAAATTCAAACCGACCACTTCAAGTCAGCGCTTTAAACTGGTAAGCGCCCTGGATGATATAACAGCCACCAGTCCGGAGAAGAGCCTTCTGGTTTCCCAAAAGAAATCAGGTGGTAGAAACAACGTTGGTAAAATGACCGTTAGGTCAATAGGTGGCGGACACAAACAGAAATACCGTATAATAGATTTTAAACGTGATAAGGAAGATATTCCAGCAACCGTAAAAACTATTGAATACGATCCAAACCGTACTGCCCGTATAGCATTATTGTATTATGCAGATGGTGAAAAGAGATATATTGTTGCTCCCAATGGATTAAAAGTTGGTCAGCAGGTATTATCTGGAAAGGGTGTTCAACCAGAGATTGGTAATTCACTTTACCTTAGCGAAATTCCTTTCGGAACTGTAATTCATAACATTGAATTACGTCCTGGTCAGGGAGCAAAGATGGCACGTAGTGCCGGTTCATCAGCCCAGCTGATGTCGCGTGATGGTAAATTTGCAATTATCAAATTACCTTCAGGTGAAACGCGGATGATTCTTCAAACATGCAAGGCTACCATTGGAATGGTATCAAATACCGAGCATAATCTTGAAGTTTCAGGTAAAGCAGGTCGTACCCGCTGGTTCGGTCGTCGTCCTCGTACACGTGCAGTTGTAATGAACCCTGTTGATCACCCGATGGGTGGTGGTGAAGGAAGGGCCTCAGGAGGTCATCCAAGATCACGTAAGGGTATCCCTGCAAAGGGCTACAAGACACGCTACCCGAAGAAAGCTTCGAGCAAGTATATTATTGAAAAAAGGAAAAAGTAATTGATTCATAACAGTATTTTAATATGAGCCGTTCGCTTAAAAAAGGTCCTTATATAGACTATAAACTGGAAAAGAAGGTATTGGATGTAGTTAATTCCAATAAGAAGGTTGTTATTAAAACCTGGTCACGTGCATCAATGATTTCTCCTGATTTCGTTGGTCAAACGGTAGCAGTCCATAACGGGAATAAGTTTATCCCGGTTTATGTAACTGAAAACATGGTAGGCCACAAATTTGGTGAGTTTTCACCAACCCGGATTTTCAGGGGCCACGCCGGAAGTAAAGATAAAGGTAAAAAATAAAGAAAGAACACACCGATGGGATCACGTAAACATAACAAAGCCGAGTTGAATAAAGAGGCTAAGAAGAAGGAAGCGTTCGCAAAACTGAACAATTGTCCTACTTCACCCCGTAAAATGCGCCTTGTTGCTGAGATGGTGCGCGGTATGAAAGTTGAACAAGCATTACATGTACTTCATCATGCACCACAGGAAGCAAGTAACCGTCTGCATAAATTAGTTCTTTCAGCTTTAGCTAACTGGCAAGCAAAGAATGAAGGCGTTCGTATTGAAAGCACAAATCTCTACATTAAAGAGATTGGCGTTGATGGTGGACGTTCATTAAAACGTATAAGGACTGCTCCGCAGGGTCGTGCACACCGTATCCGCAAGCGCTCCAATCATGTTACAATTTTAATAGATAACAGAGTAGTAACAGAATAAATAATACCTCACAAGCAGGCTTTAAACAACTAAATAATATTTTGTTGAATGGGACAAAAAACAAATCCAATAGGTAACAGGTTAGGCATCATCAGAGGATGGGATTCCAACTGGTATGGCGGAAGACGTTTCGAGAACAAATTGATTGAAGACGATCAAATTCGTAACTATCTTAACGCTCGTTTATCAAAAGCCGGTGTCTCAAAAATAGTTATTGAGCGCACCCTCAAACTGGTTACCGTAACCATACATACTGCCCGCCCGGGAATTATCATAGGAAAGGGTGGCCAGGAAGTTGACAAGCTAAAGGAAGAGTTGAAAAAGATCACTAAGAAAGAGATCCAGATCAACATTTCAGAGATAAAGCGCCCGGAGATGGATGCAGTTATCGTTGCAAATGCAATTGCTCGTCAGATTGAAGGTCGTATTTCGTATCGTCGTGCTATTAAAACTGCTATTGCTTCCACCATGCGTATTGGAGCTGAAGGTATTAAAGTTTTAATTTCAGGAAGGTTGGCTGGTGCTGAAATGGCTCGTCGTGAGATGATCAAGGAAGGCCGTACTCCACTTCATACCCTTCGTGCAGATATCGATTATGCTCTTGCTGAAGCTCATACAACATATGGCCGTATTGGAATAAAAGTATGGATTTGTAAAGGTGAAATTTACGGCAAGCCCGATCTCGTTCCAAGTGTTGAAAGCCAGAACATTACAGGTAGTCGTGGTGAAAAGCCAATGCAGCAGCGTCCTGGTGGTGGTGGCGGAAGACCTCCAAGAGGTAATAGGCCTAACAGAGAAGGTGGCAACCGAGAAGGCGGCAGCAGAGAGCGTAAAAAATAAGATAGTAAAGAAAAAAAGTAACAATCCGATCAATATCTTGTAATAATGTTACAGCCAAAGAAAACGAAGTACAGGAAGATGCAGAAGGGCAAAATGAAAGGCAACACTAAACGTGGAGCAGAACTTTCATTCGGTTCGTTCGGTATAAAGACCCTGGAAGAAGCCTGGATAACCGGCAGACAGATAGAGGCAGCACGTCAGGCGGTTAGCCGTCACATGAAACGTGAAGGACAAATATGGATCCGAATATTCCCGGATAAGCCAGTAACCAAGAAACCAGCCGAAGTACGTATGGGTAAAGGAAAAGGTGCTCCCGAATATTTCGTGGCCCGTATTAGCCCAGGTCGTATATTGTTTGAAGCAGAAGGAGTACCAGTAGAAGTAGCAAAAGAAGCATTACGTTTGGCTGCTCAGAAATTACCGGTAGCTACCCGTTTTGTAGTAAGAAGAGATTACGTAGAAGAATCAATATAAAGCAACGATGAAACAAGAAGTCATTAGAGAGCTTTCAAAAGCCGAGCTCATTGAGCGGCTTGAAGAAGAACGCAAACAGCTCGATAAGTTAAAACTTAACCATGCTGTGTCTCCTCTTGAGAATCCCAATAAAATAAAAACATACCGTAGGACCATTGCCCGTATGCTTACTGAATTACACAAGCGTAATGTGACTGAGGCAGCACTGGCTCAAGCAAATGCTACTGTAAACAAATAACCGGGAAAAGCTATGGAAACAAGAAACCTTAGAAAAGAAAGAATTGGGGTTGTTGTAAGTAACAAGATGCAGAAATCTATCTCTGTTGAGGTAGAGCGCCGTGAAAAACACCCTAAGTATGGCAAATTTGTGAAGAGAACTTCAAAATTTGCTGCACACGATGAAAATAATGACTGCAATATTGGCGACACGGTTCGTATAGCCGAAACACGTCCCCTGAGCAAGAATAAGTGCTGGAGATTAGTCGAAATTATTGAAAGAGCCAAGTAATTATGATACAACAGGAATCACGACTTACGGTTGCTGATAACAGCGGAGCTAAAGAAGTTCTGTGCATCCGGGTACTGGGTGGAACCCGTAAAAAATATGCCTCCATAGGCGATAAAATAGTAGTTACCGTTAAAAATGCTCTTCCTTCCGGAAACATTAAAAAGGGAACTGTTGCTAAAGCTGTGGTGGTTAGAACCAAGAAAGAAATTCGTCGTAATGATGGATCTTACATCCGCTTTGACGACAACGCGGTGGTATTGCTAAACAACGCCGGTGAAATGACAGGTACCCGTATTTTCGGTCCTGTTGCACGTGAGCTTCGCGAAAAACAATACATGAAAATTGTTTCATTAGCACCTGAGGTGCTTTAATTGACCCACAAACTATGAGCACGAAATTAAGCATAAAGAAAGGCGACACCGTGAAGGTCATAGCCGGTGACTCAAAAGGCAAGCAGGGGAAAGTCCTTGAGGTGGATACTGAAAAATTGTATGCCATTGTTGAAGGTGTTAACCTGGTGTCAAAAAGTACCAAACCCAATGCCAAAAATACCCAGGGTGGTATAGTTAAAAAAGAGGCCGGTATTCATATCTCTAACCTTATGCTTGTTGACAACACAGGCAAGCCTACAAGAGTTGGACGTAAGATAGACGCCAAAACCAATAAATCAGTACGTTATTCTAAAAAGTCGGGGGAGGTAATTAAGTAATGAACTATTCACCACGCTTAAAAGATAAATATGCTAAAGAGATTGTTCCTGCACTTAGCGAACAATTCAAGTATAAAACAGTAATGCAGGTTCCCCGACTCCTAAAAATTAGTGTAAATCAGGGACTAGGTACTGCCATTGCAGATAAGAAACTAATTGACGCTGGTGTTAACGAGCTCACCAATATTACTGGGCAAAGAGCTGTTGCAACAAAATCTAAGAAGGATATTTCAAACTTCAAACTGCGTAAAGGTATGCCAATTGGTGTACGAGTAACTCTCCGCGGCGACAAGATGTATGAATTCCTCGATCGTCTTGTATCAGTGGCTATTCCACGTATCAGAGACTTTCGCGGTATTAACGAAAAAGGTTTCGACGGACGCGGTAATTACACCCTTGGAGTTACTGAACAGATTATTTTCCCTGAAATCCAAATGGATAAAGTGGCAAAGATTAACGGAATGGACATCACTTTTGTGACCACTGCCCGTACTGATCAGGAATGCCTTGCACTGATGAAAGAGTTTGGTTTACCATTTAAAAATCAGAACAAACAATAATATGGCAAAAGAATCTATCAAAGCAAGAGAACGTAAAAGAGAACGTCTTGTTGCCAAGTACGCCGCCAAACGTGCTGAACTGAAAGCTGCCGGTGACTTCATAGGCCTTCAGAAACTGCCTAAGAATGCATCACCAGTTAGGTTGCACAATCGTTGCAAAATGACAGGTCGCCCAAAAGGATATATGCGTCAGTTCGGTATTTCTCGTATCAATTTCAGATTTATGGCTTTAAATGGCCAGATACCTGGAGTTAAAAAAGCCAGCTGGTAAGTAAATAATTTAAACAACAATAATACTAAAGGATAAAATGGTAACAGATCCTATTGCAGATTACCTGACCCGGTTAAGGAACGCCGTGATGGCTAACCACCGTATCGTGGAAATTCCTACTTCAAATATTAAGAAGGAGATTACCAAGATACTCTTTGATAAGGGTTATATTTTAAACTACAAGTTTGAGGATGAGGGCATCCCGGGTATTATCAAAATAGCTTTGAAATATCATCCGGTGACAAAGGTACCTGCTATCACCCAACTTGAAAGAATCAGCAAACCCGGTTTACGCCGTTATGCAAATGCTGAAGAGCTGCCACGTGTTCTCAACGGTTTGGGAGTAGCAATACTATCAACAAGTCGTGGATTGATGACCGACAAGGAGGCAAGAACGCTTCATATTGGTGGTGAAGTTTTATGTTACATTAGCTAAACAAGGAGAACGTACGATGTCAAGAATAGGAAAAATGCCAATCGTTATTCCTGCCGGTGTTCAGATAACAGTAGCAGAAGATAACATTGTCACCGTAAAAGGTAAATTAGGAACCCTTACACAGAAATTGGATCCTGCGATTAAGGTGAATATTGAAAACAATCATCTTAACGTTACCAGGGAGAATGAAGAACAAAGCTCCAGGTCAAAACATGGGCTTTATCGTTCATTGCTTGCCAATATGGTGAAAGGTGTATCAGAAGGTTTTAAAGTAACCCAGGAACTCGTGGGTGTTGGATATAAAGCAACTGCAGTTAACAATGTACTTGAACTTGCTCTTGGTTATTCTCACAGTATTTTCTTTGAGATGCCGGCAGAAGTTGAAGTAGTAACAGCAGCTGAAAGAGGGAAAAACCCTACTATTACCCTGACTTCATTCGACAAACAGCTTATCGGACAGGTAGCTGCCAAGATTAGGTCAATGCGTAAACCAGAACCTTATAAAGGCAAAGGTATTCGCTTCATGGGTGAAGTGGTGAAGAAGAAAGCTGGTAAATCAGCATCTGACAAATAATATTTAAAATAACCCGTGTCGGGGTAAAACCCGGGACAAAATTCCTTAAAGCAGGATGGCTATTAAGAACAGAAAAGAATACAGAAGGCACAGGATTAAACTCAGAATCCGTAAGGTGGTATACGGCAGTCCTGAGCAGCCAAGGTTGACAGTATTCAGGAGCAATAAGCAGATCTACGCACAGATCATTAATGATCTGGACGGCAGAACACTTGTTTCTGCATCGTCGCTTGTTCCTGAGATCACAGGTAACCCTATTGCAAAGATTGAACAAGCTAAGCTTGTAGGTAAGCTTATAGCTAAGAAGGCAATTGAAGCAGGAATCGAAAATGTTGTTTTCGACCGCAACGGATATTTGTATCATGGTAGAATCAAATCATTAGCTGAAGCGGCCAGAGAAGGAGGCCTTAAATTTTAACGCAAATGGCAAACACAAATATTAAGAGAGTAAAATCCAGCGAGATAGAATTTAAAGACCGCCTGGTAAGTATACAGAGGGTAACCAAAGTGACCAAGGGAGGTAGAACCTTCAGTTTTTCTGCTATTGTTGTAGTAGGAAATGAAAATGGTGTTGTAGGTTACGGTCTCGGTAAGGCAAAAGAAGTAACTGCAGCTATTGCTAAGGGTGTTGATGATGCCAAGAAAAACCTTGTTAAAGTTCCTGTTCTTAAAGGTACAATCCCTCATGAACAACTTGGAAAATATGGCGGAGCACTCATCTTCCTTAAACCGGCTTCACATGGAACTGGTGTTATTGCAGGCGGTGCTATGCGTGCTGTACTTGAAAGTGTGGGAGTTAAGGACGTGCTTGCAAAATCTAAAGGTTCATCTAATCCTCACAGTGTTGTTAAAGCAACTATAGATGCCCTCGTTCATATGCGTGATGCATACACCGTTGCTCAGCTTCGTGGTATTGATCTTAACAAAGTATTTAACGGTTAATTTGAACCACAAAAACATCTTGACGACATGAGAAAATTGAGAGTTACACAGATAAAAAGTGGCATCAAACAGCCTGAACGCCAAAAAAGAACCCTGAAAGCTTTAGGTATTTCTAAAATGGGCAGACCGGTTGACGTGGTAGCAACCCCACAAATCGAAGGTATGATTGCCAAAATCAATCACTTACTTAAAGTGGAAGAAATTTAATTTACAACTAAGTAAACGAACAAGACATTATGGATTTAAGTAATCTTAAACCGGCTGCAGGTTCAACTAAGAATAGCAAAAGGATCGGACGAGGACAGGGAACAGGACGCGGTGGTACATCTACACGTGGACACAAAGGTGCCAAATCACGTTCCGGATATAGCAGAAAACCTGGTTTTGAAGGTGGACAAATGCCTCTATACAGGCGCTTACCAAAATACGGTTTCAGGAATATCAACCGCGTTGAATACCGCAGCGTAAATCTCGATATTATTCAGGCTCTGGCTACTTCTCTTAATCTTGAAGTAATTGACATGGGTATATTCATCGAAAGCGGTATAGCCTCTAAGAATGATAAAATTAAGATCTTAGGCAGAGGTGAATTAACTGCTAAGGTTGAAGTAAAAGCTCATGCTTTTTCAGCTAGTGCTGCTAAAGCCATAGAATCCACCGGAGGTCAGGCCACTAAAATCTAAACCTTAGATGAAAAGACTAATTCAGACAATCAGAAACATATATAAGATAGATGATCTGCGTAAGCGCATCACATATACCCTGGGTATTATTCTTATATACAGGTTTGGATCGTATGTTACACTGCCGGGAATTGACCCAAATCAATTGGCAGTGTTGCAAGATCAGACAAAAGGCGGCCTGCTGGGACTACTTAACATGTTCTCAGGAGGTGCTTTTTCGCATGCGTCTATCTTCGCACTTGGTATCATGCCTTACATCTCGGCTTCTATTGTAGTCCAGTTGTTGGGTATGGCAATCCCATACTTTCAGAAATTACAGAAAGAAGGTGAAAGTGGCAGGAAAAAGATCAACCAGATAACACGTTATCTAACGGTTGTTATTACGGCTTTTCAAGCTCCTGCTTATATAGCAAACCTTATTTCACAGCTTCCTGCTCAGGCAATTTCTCCTTTTGATCCGGCAATTACCTCCCCAACCACATTTTTCTGGGTGTCGTCTGTTATTATTCTCGTATCAGGTACATTGTTTGTAATGTGGTTAGGTGAAAGAATCACCGATAAAGGTATTGGTAATGGTATTTCATTAATCATCATGATTGGTATTATAGCTAGATTACCATTTGCTCTCTTTGGTGAACTCGTATCACGTATGGAACAAAAAGGTGGTGGTCTTGTTATTTTCATTGTTGAGCTTGCAGTGCTTATCGGTGTAATTTTGATAAGTATACTACTGGTTCAGGGAACCCGAAAGATTCCAGTACAATATGCCAAAAGAATAGTTGGAAACAAACAATATGGTGGTGTTCGTCAGTATATCCCTCTTAAAGTTAATGCTGCCGGGGTAATGCCAATTATCTTTGCTCAGGCTATCATGTTCCTTCCGCTAACATTAGCAGGATTTGCACAGTCAGAATCACTTACCGGCTTTGCTGCTACCTTTACAAATGTTCACGGATTTTGGTATAACTTTGTATTTGCATTATTAATTGTTGTTTTCACATATTTCTATACAGCTATTACGATCAATCCGAATCAAATGGCTGAGGATATGAAGAAAAATAATGGTTTCATACCTGGTGTAAAACCGGGCAAGAAAACAGCTGAGTTCATTGACCAGATTATGTCAAGAATTACATTACCAGGTTCACTGTTCCTCGCTTTCGTTGCAATCATGCCTTCGATAGTTGGTCAGCTTGGCGTTACTACACAGTTCGCCAATTTCTATGGTGGTACTTCTTTGCTCATTCTGGTCGGTGTTGTGCTCGATACACTTCAACAAATTGAGAGCCATCTCTTAATGCGTCACTACGATGGTCTGACCAAGTCAGGACGTATAAAGGGAAGGTCATCAATAAACATGTGATAAAAAGCATGCAATGATCTCTTATAAATCGAAAGAAGAAATTGAATTAATAAGGCAGAGTTCTTTACTTGTTGGAAAAGCGCTGGCAGAAGTAGCTAAGCATATCCGGCCCGGGATAAAAACAATTGAACTTGATAAGGTTGCTGAAACCTTCATTAGGGACAATCATGCAAAACCGGCGTTCAAAGGTTACAGCGGATTCCCTTACACACTATGTATTTCGGTTAACGAGGTTGTGGTACATGGGTTTCCGGGTAATTATGAATTAAAGGATGGTGATCTGATTTCTGTTGACTGCGGTACACTGATGAATGGGTTCTATGGTGATTCAGCCTACTCTTTTGGAGTTGGTGAAGTAAGTGAGGAAAAAAGCTTATTGATGAGCCGGACAAAAGAATCACTTTACCTGGGTATAAAAGCCGCCAGGTCAGGCAACCGGACAGGTAATATAGGTTATGAAGTTCAAACCTATGTTGAGAGTTTCGGGTATTCAGTGGTTCGTGACCTTGTAGGACATGGAATTGGGAAAAATCTTCATGAAAAACCTGAAGTTCCTAATTACGGTCGCAGAGGAGAAGGTACTTTACTTAAACCAGGAATGGTAATTTGTATAGAACCTATGATAAACTTGGGCAAGCGCCAGGTTACTCAGGATAATGATGGTTGGACCATCAGAACTGCTGATAACAAGCCATCGGCACATTACGAGCATCAAATCGCAATTACTGAAGGTGATCCAATAATACTCTCATCTTTTGATGATATAGAGCAAGTGTTAAGAGAAAAAAATAATTAAAAACATAAATGGCGAAACAAATATCGATAGAACAAGATGGAACGGTTACCGAATCACTGGGTAATGCTATGTTCCGTGTTGAACTTGAAAACGGGCATATGATTACAGCTCACATTTCCGGAAAAATGAGGATGCATTATATTAAAATCCTGCCGGGTGATAAAGTTAAGCTTGAGATGTCGCCATACGATTTAAGTAAAGGAAGAATAATTTTCAGATACAAATAAACAAACCATCTTGTTAAAATGAAAGTAAGAGCATCTGTCAAGAAAAGAACACCTGACTGCAAGATTGTCAGAAGAAAAGGGAGATTATATATAATCAACAAAAAGAACCCTAAGTACAAACAAAGACAAGGATAAAATTTAACGTTACAACAATAAACAATATATGGCACGTATTGCTGGTATTGACATACCTAAGAACAAAAGAGGCGAAATTGGACTTACTTACATTTATGGTATTGGTCGTAGCACTGCGAAGAGGATTCTTCACACTGCCGGGATTGATGTAAATAAAAAAGTACAGGACTGGAACGATGATGAGCAGAATGCCATCCGTACTCTGATCTCTGATGAGATTAAGGTTGAAGGCGCACTTCGTACTGAAGTTCAAACCAACATCAAGCGATTGATGGACATTGGTTGCTATCGTGGTATCCGTCATCGTCTTGGACTGCCTGTTCGCGGACAAAGCACCAAGAACAATGCACGCACCCGTAAAGGCAAGAAGAAAACTGTTGCAAATAAAAAGAAAGCAACTAAAGGTTAAGAGTTGATTCTTAATCAGTATTTAACTTAAAGAAGTAGAAAAAAATCTGTTATGGCAAAAGTTGCTAAAACATCAAAGAAAAAAGTTGTTAAGGTTGATCCTATTGGTCATGCATATGTTACGGCCTCATTCAACAATATTATCATTTCACTGACTAATAATTCAGGACAGGTCATCAGCTGGGCATCTGCCGGCAAGATGGGCTTCAGGGGTTCCAAGAAGAACACCCCTTATGCAGCACAGATGGCTGCAACTGATTGTTCAAAAGTTGCATATGATATGGGCCTTCGCAAGGTGAAAGTATTCGTAAAAGGACCAGGCTCTGGCCGCGAATCAGCCATACGTACTATTCATTCATCTGGTATAGAAGTTACCGAGATCATGGACGTAACTCCAATGCCTCATAACGGTTGCCGTCCTCCTAAAAGGAGAAGGGTATAATATTCTGTCTTTGTCGGACTGATGCTCTTACAAGATGGTTTGACAGTCCGCGATGGATGCTTTGTTAAACAATAGAAAATAAATAACATAGGAATTATGGCTAGGTACACAGGCCCAAAAACCAAGATTGCACGCAAATTTAAAGATCCTATTTACGGACCGGATAAGTATTTCGAAAAGAAGAATTATGCCCCCGGTATGCACGGAAACTCAAAGAGGCGTAAAAAACTTTCTGAATATGGAACTCAGCTCCAGGAAAAGCAGAAAGCTAAATATACCTATGGAATACTTGAAAAACAATTCAAGAATACATTCCATAAGGCATCACGTAAAAGTGGTATTACCGGAGAATTGTTACTGCAATTGATGGAAGCAAGACTCGATAACTTAGTTTACCGTTTAGGTATTGCTCCTTCCAGGAGTGCTGGTCGTCAGCTTGTTTCACACCGTCATATCACTGTCAACGGTAGTGTAGTAAATGTTCCTTCTTATGAAGTAAAAGTTGGTGACATTGTTGCTGTAAGAGAAAAATCAAAATCACTCGAAGTAATTCAGAATTCACTCGCAGGAAAACGCAACAGTTATTCATGGCTCGAATGGGACGGAAACCTTTTAAGCGGGAAAATGACAGCTTTACCAGCTCGCGAAGATATTCCTGAAAATATCAAGGAACAGCTTATCGTCGAGTTGTATTCTAAATAATTTTGATTTACAGTTAACAATTTTATTACTCAAGAGGAAGATAATATGGCAATATTAGCATTTCAAAAACCTGAAAAGGTTATAATGATTGAAGCCGATGAGTACAAGGGTGTGTTTGAATTCAGACCCCTGGAACCTGGCTTCGGAATCACCATAGGCAATGCCCTTAGGAGAATACTCCTCTCCTCACTTGAGGGTTTCGCAATCACTTCAATTAAAATTGAAGGTGTTGATATGGAATTCTCTTCAATTAAAGGAGTGGTAGAGGATGTTACAGATATCATTTTGAATCTTAAAAAGATCCGCTTTAAACGCCTGCTCGAAAATGAAAGCACTGAGCATATCAGGGTTGTCATCTCTGGTCAGGATACATTCAAAGCCGGTGATATTAATAAATTCCTCTCTGTGTTCCAGGTTTTGAATCCTGATGTGGAAATATGCCATATGGAACCATCAGTAAAACTAACCGTTGACTTTACTATTGACAAAGGTCGTGGATATGTGCCTGCTGAAGAAAATAAAATACAGAATGCTCCTATCGGGACGATAGCAATTGATTCAATTCATACTCCGATCAAAAACGTAAAATACACCATTGAAAACTTCCGCGTAGAACAGAAAACTGACTACGAAAAGCTTGTTATGGAAGTCGTTTCTGACGGTTCTATAAAACCAAAGGATGCACTTAAAGAAGCAGCCCGGATTCTTATTCACCATTTCATGCTCTTCTCAGATGAAAAAATTACTATTGATGCTGAAGAAAAGACTGTTAATGATGAATTCGATGAAACATCACTTCATATTCGTCAGTTACTCAAAACTAAACTGGTTGATATGGATCTGTCAGTAAGGGCTCTTAACTGCCTCAAAGCTGCTGATGTAGAAACATTAGGAGAGCTGGTTTCTTACAATAAGAATGATTTGTTGAAGTTCAGGAACTTTGGTAAAAAATCTCTCACCGAGCTTGAAGACCTTGTGAAGTCAAAGAACCTGGAATTCGGTATGAATGTCGCAAAATATAAACTTGATAAGGATTAATTGAACAATGAGACACGGAAAGAAAGTCAATCACCTTGGAAGGACCAGCGCCCATCGTAAGGCTATGTTGTCGAATATGGCTGCCTCGCTTATTCTCCATAAACGTATAAATACAACTCTTGCAAAGGCTAAGGCCCTCAGGTCATATGTTGAGCCTCTTATTACTCGCTCAAAGGATGATTCAACTCACTCACGCCGAATGGTATTCTCATACCTGCAGTCAAAAGAAGCTGTTGCAATTCTCTTCAGAGATGTTGCGCAGAAAGTTGCAACTCGCCCGGGTGGTTATACCCGCATCCTGAAAACTGGTACCCGTCTTGGTGATAATGCTGATATGTGTATGATGGAACTCGTTGATTTCAACGAAAACCTGTTAGCTGTTAAGGAAGCTCCTAAGGCTAAAACTACCCGTCGTAGCCGTGCTGCTAAACCTAAGACTGAAGCTCCTGCTGCAGCTGCACCTAAAGCACCTAAAGCAAAAGCTGAACCTAAACCTCAGGTTGAAGAACCTTCAGACAATGAAAATGCTGAAAACAAAGAATAATATCTGTTTTTGAAAGAAAATGAGGATAAAGTACTGGATACTTTGTCCTCTTTTTTGTTTTATAAAATTTCACTTGTTTTCAGCTTCATTCACCCTGGCAGTTAAACATATTCAGATTACAATTTTTTATTGCAATTCAAGAATTTAGTTACAATAGATAACACATAAAATTTTTCAAAAATGAGTACAATAGCAACAATTCACGCCCGCCAAATCCTGGATTCACGCGGCAATCCCACTGTTGAAGTGGATGTTTATACTACCAATGGCGTTATGGGAAGAGCAGCTGTTCCATCTGGCGCTTCCACTGGTATCCATGAAGCAGTTGAGCTTCGCGACGATGATAAAAATGTTTATTTGGGCAAAGGTGTTCTTAAAGCTGTAAATAATGTTAATAAAGTTATCGTTGATGAATTAAAGGGCTATTCTGTGTTCGACCAGAATGAGATTGATGCTCGCATGATTGAAATTGATGGTACACCCAATAAAGGAAATCTTGGTGCAAATGCAATACTTGGAGTTTCATTAGCCGTGGCTAATGCAGCAGCTCAGGAATCAGGTCAGTTTCTTTACAGATATATTGGAGGAGTTAATGCAAATACACTCCCCATTCCAATGATGAATATTATTAATGGTGGATCACATGCTGATAATGCTATTGATTTTCAGGAATTCATGATCATGCCGGTGGGAGCTAACAATTTTGCTGAAGCTTTACGCATGGGTGCTGAAGTATTTCATAACCTGAAGTCAGTACTTAAAAAAGGTGGTTATTCGACAAACGTGGGTGATGAAGGTGGATTTGCTCCAAATTTGAAATCTAATGAAGAAGCCGTTCAGGTTATTCTGCAGGCTATTGAAAAAGCTGGATATAAACCCGGACAGGATATTTATCTCGCATTGGATCCAGCTTCTTCTGAGTATTTCATTCCTGAAGAAAAAGTATATCATTTGCATAAATCAACAGGTGATAAGCTTACCCCTTCTCAAATGGTTGATTATTGGAAAAATTGGGTAGATAAATATCCCATTATTTCAATTGAAGATGGAATGGCTGAAGACGATTGGGATGGTTGGAAATTAATGACTGAAACTATGGGCAGCAAAATTCAACTTGTGGGTGATGATCTTTTTGTCACTAATTCCCAACGCTTAAAAATGGGCATCGAAAGAGGTGTTGCTAATTCTATCCTGGTTAAAGTTAACCAGATTGGTACTCTGACTGAAACAATTGATGCTGTTAATATGGCTTATCGTAACGGATACACTGCTGTTATGAGTCATCGTTCAGGAGAAACTGAAGATACTACCATTGCTGATCTTGCAGTTGCTTTAAATACTGGGTTAATAAAAACCGGGTCAGCCAGCCGTACTGATAGGATTGCAAAATACAACCAATTGCTGCGTATTGAAGAATTACTTGGTAATTCGGCACGCTATCCGGGTAAGTCATATAAGTATGCCCGATAAGTAATAAACAGTTGATAAGAAGGCCACCTGATTCCGGGTGGCCTTCTTTACGTAAAATAATACTGCTCTTTCTCTTATACATTCAGATAATTGCATATCAAAGTCAGGGTAATGCCTTTATTTGCTAATTTTGTCTCTGCATTCATTTGATGCTCCTACAGGAGTTATCATTCGATTATCACATCTAAAACAGTTATGACAGAAATTACATACGCAGGTGAGAACCTGCTGGCAGGAAACCTTGGGCGTATTGCCATCTATATCGCTATCATTACCGGACTACTGGCTCTGTACTTTTACATTAAAGTAATAAAGGCCCCACAAAGCAATAAACTCAAATATCGTAATTACGGCAGGCTTTTCTATTATCTGCAGACCTTTTCAGTTGTAATGATAAGTGCAATTCTGCTATATCTTATACTCGGCCATCATTTCGAATATGCTTATGTGTTTAAGCATTCATCAAAACTGATGCCGGCAAAATATATTATTTCCAGTTTCTGGGCCGGGCAGGAGGGAAGTTTTCTGCTATGGGCTTTTCTGATAGCTGTTTTTGGAATTGGCGCTTTACATACATCTAAACGTCTTGAAGGCGGTGTAATGGCTGTGGTAAGTGCATCTATAGTGTTTTTAATGACTATGATTATAGGGGTCAACTTCCTGGGTATCAAATTGGGCAGCAATCCCTTTGATTTGCTTAGACTTGTTGAAGCCAACCTGAGTGAGCCATTTTTTAAAAATCCTAATTACCTTCAATTTCTCATGGATGGTAATGGATTAAATCCACTTCTTGAAAATCCGTGGATGGTAATTCACCCGCCGATGCTATTCATGGGATACGCTTCTGCACTTTTCCCATTTGCTTATGCATTTGCATCACTGATTGAAAACGACAAAAGATATTGGATTAAACTTACAATTCCATGGATTCTTTTGTCAGTGGGTTTATTGGGTATCGGATTAATTCTTGGTGGAGCATGGGCATATCAATCTCTGACTTTTGGAGGTTTCTGGGCCTGGGACCCGGTTGAAAATGCATCACTTGTTCCATGGCTGGTACTGGTGGCAGCTCTTCATTACATGTTAATGACTTACAAACGTGATAAGTATTACTGGGGTACTTACATTTTTACTTTTTCTGCATTCCTTACAGTAGTTTATGCCAGCTACCTTACCAGATCCGGGGTTTTAGGTGAAACCTCTGTTCATGCTTTCGGCGATAATGGACTGACATTCCAATTGGTTGCATTTATGTTAGTATTTACTGCTGCACCTTTATGGATGCTTATTAAAAGAAGAAATTCACTGCCTTCATCTGACCTGCCCAACCTGATAAACAGGGAATTCATGATGATGTATGGTTCTGTAATAATTTTATTGTCAGCTTTTCAGGTTGTAAGTACTACTTCATTACCAGTATTTAATAAGTTATTCGGCTCAAATGCTGCCCTCGCTTCGGATGTCACCGGTTTCTACAATAGCTGGCAAACACCGTTCGCTATTCTGATAGCCGTTCTTTTAGGTGCAGCACACTACCTCAATTATGACAATAATGACACCCGTTCATTTTGGAAAAGAATAATGTATCCAACTATTATTGCGCTTGTATTGGCAATAACTGGATTTATAATTGATAGCGACATGACAGTTGTTCATGGTATATTCCTTTTTGCAATAATTTTTGCCATCACATCTTCAGTTGCGTACCTTTTTAAATTTATCTCTAAACACAGGAACCTTGCTGCCGGCCTTACACACTTAGGGTTTACTATTTTCCTCTTCGGCGTTTTGATTACCTTTTCAAATACAATCACCTTCACAAGTGATGCTTCAGTTGCTACCCGGGGTAACAATGTTATGTTATTCAAAGGTCAAGTGAAAAAGGTTGGTGACCAGTTAATGCGATATTCTGAAAGCCGCTTCGAAAGGGATGAAATTTTTTACCAGGTCGATTTCCTTGAGCAAAATGCCTCAGGTGAAAATACCGTTAAGTATTCAGTTTTTCCTTCTGTAAAATATAATGACAGAATGGGAAATGTTCACAATCCTGACACACGTAATTTACTCCGGGGTGATATTTTTATGTATCTCACATTTGCTGAGGACAGGAATAAAAGAGCAGCCGACGGTTATTCTGTAACAGAAACCTACGACCTTGCCCTGCATGATACTTTATTTGCTGAAAGGAAACCGGTGGTACTTGATTCAATACAAGTTGAAATGCTCGATGCTACTGGTGCCAATTTCAAGATAACTGCTTTAATGAATACTACCGATTCACTGAATAAACCGGTTATTCAGCCAATGACTCTAACACTCAAAGGTAATGAACTTGAAAGTGGAATAATTGCTGTACCTGGCACCGATTCAAAATTGCGCTTTGATAATGTAGCCGAAGTTGCAAATTCAATAAAGGTATCGTTACTGGAAAAAGAACCTGAGTTTATAGTTTTAAAGATCATGTTCTTCCCATGGATATTCATGTTGTGGGGTGGTGCAATTATTATGTTTGCAGGTGTTTCCGTGGCTGTTTACAAAAGGGCCGTGAGAGCAAGAGAAGTATAAAGCCCCTGTCTTCAGGCTGCTATTGTTGCCATACTATTAAACCATTTACAAGGATATTATAACTATTTTTGTCCTTTGATCAGGGCATGGATTCATTACATAAGTTTTCTGTAATTATTGCCGGAGCCGGTAATGTCGGGAGCTTCTTAGCCGTTGAACTCTTCAACGCAGGTTGCACTATTTCCCGGGTATATAGCCGAACTCTCATGCATGCCAACAAGTTGGCTGAAAACGTCAATTCAGTTGGGATTGATGACATTGATCGGCTTCATCTGACTGCAGATTTTCTTATTATTGCACTTCCTGACAGAGTAATACCAGTTTTTTTAAAACAACTTCATGATTCGGGAAAACTAGATAATAGTAGTATAGTTATTTTGTCAACAGCTGGTTCAGTTCATATTGATGAATTAATATCAGTATATCAAAACAGTGGCGTTCTTTATCCATTACAATCATTTACAAAATTAACCCGACCTGTTCCGGAAATTATACCCTTTTGCATTGAGGGAAGCAGTGAACAGGTCACAACAAAAATTGCTAATCTGGCCGCACTCATCACTAATCAGATTAAAGCAGTCAATTCGCAGCAACGAATTATTTTGCACCTTGCAGCTGTGTTTGCCTGTAATTTCACCAACCATATGATTGCCCTGGCCGATACTATACTGCAAAAAGCTGAATTAGATGCTGAGATCTTAAAACCTTTGATAAATGAAACTATACTGAGGTTGAATGATCATCTGCCAGCAGAAATGCAAACCGGACCGGCTGTTAGAAATGATAGCACCACTATTGAAAAGCACATTAAGTTACTTGAAGAATTGGGTTACAGTGATCTATGCTTAATTTACAAGCAGATTAGCCAGAGCATTTCAAAATTAAATCAAGATAAATCCTGATTATTTATGTCGAATTATAAACAAGACCTTAAGAAAATAAAGACACTCATTTTTGATTATGATGGAGTTCTGACTGATGGTGTTGTGCTGATTACTAACTCAGGTGAGCAATTACGAACCGGTCATGTTAAAGACGGTTATGCACTCCAGTTAGCAGTAAAACAAGGCTTGAGGGTTGTAGTCATTTCTGGTGGTTTTTCTGAATCAGTAAAGCATCGCTGTGCCTCACTTCATCTCACAGATGTTTTTCTTGGCATTGAAAATAAGTTATCTGCGTTTACTGAGTATATAAAAAATCATGATCTTGATCCTGCCGAGATTCTCTACATGGGTGACGATATACCCGACTATCAGGTCATGAAACTGATTGGTATGCCTGTTTGCCCTGCCGATGCAGCACAGGAAATCAAAGCCATATCCAAATATATCTCTCACTTCAAAGGCGGCGAAGGATGTGTCAGAGACATAATAGAGCAAGTTCTGAAAGTACAGGGCAAATGGATGGACGGAAATGCATGGCACTGGTAATTATCATTGATCCCAAACACTATAATAAACTACAATGACCTACGTATTCAAGAACTTTGTTGCTTTCCTTAAACTAATCAGATGGACCAATCTGTTATTTATTATACTTATTCAGTTCGCATTATATTATGTGCTGGTTGACAGGGTGTACAAAATGGCTGGTATTGAAGTGGCATTGGGTTATTATTACCTGTCGTTACTGGCATTAACTACTGTTATGATTGCCGCTGCCGGATATATTATTAATGATTACATGGATGTTGAAACTGATAAAGTCAACAAACCTGCTAAAATGATATTGAGCAACCAGTTAAGCATGAAAGCCGGAATGAGGGCATATAGAATATTAAATATTGTTGCGGTTATTACTGGTTTTTACCTTTCATGGAAAGTGGGATCATGGCGGCTTGGAATGCTTTTCCCTATGATTATGATATTATTGTGGCTTTACTCAGTAAAATACAAAAACTCGGTTTTATGGGGAAATGTGGCAATTGCGGTTATGTCAGCATTTGTTGTTTTATTCGTATGGTTGTTTGAGTTTTTTATGTTGAGGCAAAATCCTGAAGTCTTTGTTCCTGTTTCGTCATATCTGAAAATGATAACAGGTTACTTTCTGTTCTATGCCTTTTTTGCATTTCTTTTGACTATGCTTAGGGAAATTATTAAAGATGCAGAAGATGTTCAGGGTGATTCTGTATCCGGATTTAACACCCTTGCGGTTAAACTTGGAATTCAGATGTCACGCAAAATAGCAGCAGTAATATGTGTCATCACTTTATTGGCAGTGGGCGCTGTTGTGTATATGTTTTTTACTGGATTAATGAACGTTGCTGCTTATTATTTCATAATTGCAGTAGCCGTTCCTTTAATATATATACTAACCAGAATTCTTAAAGCTCAAGAGCAAACTGATTTTCACCTGTTAAGTAATTTTATTAAAATAATTATGCTGGCCGGGTTAATCGGTCTGCAGCCTATTGTGATGTCATTAACCTGATGTGCAATATTTAATGGCTCTGTTAAAATCATAAACTGATATAGTAATTTAAACTAAAATGATTGACCTTAACAATTCCGGTTTTCGATTTGTACTTGCTTCGCAATCTCCCAGAAGACAATTTCTGCTTCGTGAAACCGGACTTGAGTTTGACGTTATGGTTAAGCCAACTGCTGAAGAATTTCCTTCAGGTTTGAAGGCTGAAGAAATAGCGGTCTATGTGAGTAAAGAGAAAGCAATGCAGTTTGATTTTTCTGAATTGCCGCACAATACATTGCTTATTACCGCTGATACCATTGTCTGGCTCGACAATGAAACAATTGGAAAACCGGGTGATGCAGCTGAGGCAAAGAGAATGCTCACCAAACTTTCAGGTAAAAAGCATATGGTGGCAACCGGCATTTGCTTCAGAACCATTGACCGGTTTCATTCATTTTTTGTGAACACTGATGTTTATTTCAGGGATCTTGAAGATCATGAAATCAACTACTATGTCGATAACTATAAACCATTTGATAAAGCCGGGGCATACGGTATTCAGGAATGGATTGGCTATATCGGGGTTGAAAGAATTGACGGCTCTTATTTTAATGTTATGGGGTTCCCCGTTCAGCAAATATATACCGAGCTTAAGAAGTTTATTGAATTACATAAATGACATCACAAAAAATGGAAAGAAAGAAACCCTCACAACAATTGTTATCATGGTTCCTGCAGGGGATGTTGTATATAGCCCCCGTATCCCTCACTGTTTATGTGATTTATGTGTCATTTCAGTTTGTTGATGGAATCTTAAGGGATGTTATTTTTGATATTGCGGGCTTTAATATTCCGGGATTGGGTATGGTAGTTATTCTTTTAGGTATCACGCTGATTGGATTTTTTGGTTCCACAATTGTCTTTGGAAGATATCTTAAGGTATTTGACAAATTGATCAGCCAGGCACCTGTCGTAAAAGTGATATATACTTCAATTAAAGATTTTATATCGGCTTTTGTAGGGAAGGATCGAAGGTTCACCGAACCTGTTCTTGTGAAAGTCAATCGCCAGTCAGAACTTGAAAAACTTGGGTTTATCACACAAAAAGACCTTTCAAACCTGGGAATACCAAAGGGCAAAGTGGCCGTTTACTTGCCACACTCATACAATTTTTCAGGAAATCTGTTTATTGTCCCTGTTGAAAATATAACTCCAATCAATGCACCACCTGCAGAAGTGATGAAATTTGTTGTAACTGCAGGGGTCAGTTCATTCGACAATAAGTTAATAACTGCTGATGGCAGTAAAAATAATGAAGAAATATAGATGGAAAATAAGAAACCAATTATACTGATTACGAATGATGACGGTATTAATGCACCCGGTTTGCGTGCACTTATTACCGTAATGAGACAATTAGGTAACGTGCTCGTGGTGGCACCCGATAAACCTATGTCGGCCATGGGGCATGCTATTACTGTAACAGCTCCCCTGCGATTGAATAAAATCAGGGAAGAGCCGGGTTACCTTGAGTATTCATGCAATGGTACGCCTGTCGATTGTGTGAAACTGGGACAGAAGGTAATACTCAAACATGCCCCTGATCTGATTGCATCAGGTATAAACCATGGTTCCAATGCCGCTATCAATGTTGTTTATTCAGGCACAATGGCAGCTGTACTGGAAGGTTGTATTGAAAATATCCCGTCGGTTGGTTTTTCTCTCACCGATTACGCATATACTGCCAATTTCAGCCATTGTGAGCAATTTATACTTTCAATCACTAAGAATATCCTTGAAAAAGGCCTGCCTGACAATACCTGTTTAAATGTAAATATTCCGGCTTTAAATGGCTCCCCGGTGAAAGGTATAAGGGTTGTCAGGCAAGCTCATTCTTTTTGGGATGAGAAATATGAGCAAAGAAAGGATCCCAACGAACGCGACTACTTCTGGCTCACCGGTACTTTTAAAAGCATGGATAAAGGAAACGATACCGATGAATGGGCACTCCTGAATAATTATGTTTCCGTTGTGCCTGTTCACTTTGATTTCACTTCACATAAAGCCATACCTTTATTGAGGGATTTTGAAGAAGGGGAGTGAGGGTTTTCAAAGGAAAAAGGAAAAAGGAAATTGAAAAGGGAAAAGGAAAAACTAAGGTAGATTCAAAAGTAAAAAGTATAAAGTAACGGGTGCAGATTGAAGAGTGAAAGTAAATTATACTTGACAGTTAAAAGTAAATAAGTAGTCAAATCAAATCTTAAATCCCAAATTTTAAATTTAAAATGATTTTATGAATTTCTGGAGGAATGATAATTTTTTTGTGGGTGCTACAGTAGGGGTGGTTTTAACGGTAATCACCGTGTTGTTGCTGATGCTTATCGTTCCGGCTGTTTATGCTGCCATGGGCATTGACACTATTACCCCTAAAATATTGCTTCTGGCTTTTATGCCTGCCATTTTTATGATGCGGTATTATATGAAGAAACTTAATTTCAGTAATGCCGGATCGGGTATGGTGTTTATTGTTTTCCTGGGCGTAATCTTGTATTTTCTGCTGATAGCCAATAAATTAGAAACTTTTCCTTCGTTGTTGAATTAACTGACCCTATAACTGTCTGCCAGATGAAATACTATATTATTGCCGGAGAAGCTTCAGGCGACCTGCACGGTTCAAATCTCTTAGCCGGACTAAGGACGGTTGACCCCAGTGCTGACTTCAGGGCCTGGGGCGGTGATATGATGGCAGCCCAGGGCGCGGTTATTGTAAAGCATTACCGCGATCTTGCTTTTATGGGGTTTGTTGAGGTAGTTGCCAATCTCAGGACAATTCTTTCTAACCTCAGTTTCTGCAAAAAAGATATCCTTGAGTACAAGCCCGATGCGGTGATACTTATTGATTATCCCGGCTTTAACTTGCGTATCGCAAAATTCCTCCATCAAAATGGCATTAAGGTTATTTATTATATATCACCCCAGGTATGGGCATGGAAGAAATCGCGGGTTCATACTATCAAAAAGGTGGTTGACAAACTTATTGTTATCCTGCCATTTGAAAGGGATTTCTACAAGCAGTACGATATTGAAGCAGAATTTTCAGGTCACCCGTTATTGGATGCACTGCCTGAACCACGTAAAGAAACACCCACGCATCCTGACCACAGGCCTGTTGTTGCAATGCTTCCCGGAAGCAGGAAACAGGAAATCAAAAAAGTATTGCCTGTAATGCTTTCCATACTCCAGGATTTTCCTGAAGTTGATTTTGCTATCGCCGGCGTACCTTCAATCGGTGCTAATTACTATAAAAAAATAGTGGGTAACAACCCCGTGAAAGTAGTCATGAACGAGACCTACCCACTGCTTGAAAAGGCAAGGGCAGCCCTTGTTACCTCTGGTACCGCAACCCTCGAAACAGCGTTGATATCAGTACCTGAAGTGGTTTGTTACAAGGCCGGCAGCATCTCATATGCCATAGCACGCCGGCTTATCAAAGTCAAATACATTTCACTGGTGAATCTTATAATGGACCGCCTGGTTGTAAAAGAACTTATCCAAAGCGACCTCAACAGGTTTAATTTGCGCGGCGAATTAAGCAATCTGCTGTATAACCAGAAATACAGGGATGATATGTTCAATTCATTCGCCGTTTTAAGGAACCACCTGGGAGGAAAAGGTGCTTCGTTGCGGGCTGCAACCGGCATATATCATTTTTTAACCGCCACAACTTAGATTCAGGCCCTATTCGTAAATTTGCCCCCGTTAATACCAACAAACTATGAAAAACATCATTCTGCCGTTTATTGCTTTCTTTTTCCTCATTTCGTGCAACTCTCAAACCAGCAGTAAGGATGAGCAAAAGAAGTCCGATTCTTTAACCGGTGCCAATACAAGTGTTTCATCCCAGGTCCCGGTAATTGACCATAATAAAGATACATCAGCCGGTTACGACCATATCCCGATGGTTAACGAAAATCCGTCTTCAAATTTGCCGGGTGCGGTTAAAAACCGTAAAGAGGAACTTTTTAAAACCATTACCTTTAAAGGTAAAGGTGCTGAAGAAAGACGCGAGGGAATCCGCCTGGCTTCAAAGGGTGACCTTAAAGGCGCCATTGACATGTTTACCAGGTCTATTGAAATACACGCAAAAAACCCCGATGCTTATTTTTACAGGGGAAAAGCCAAATGGGAATCAAAGGACTATGCAGGTGCCGAAGCCGACTTCTCAAAGGCAATTGAAATACGCCCCACCCAGGCGCCTTACTATTATTACAGGGGCACTTTTTACATGGACAGAAGGCAGTTTGACAAGGCAATCAGCGATTTTGACTCCACCATCAGGCGTGTACCATCATACCATGATGCCATAAATTATAAAGGAGTTGCACTGGCAAACCTGGGTAAACACCAGGAAGCCATTGCTGTTTACGACCAGGTAATAAACATGCAACCCGGTTTTGCCCTGGCCTATTACAATAAAGGCACCTCCCTTGCAGCCCTTGAAAAATACGCTGAAGCCGAGGAAGTGCTTTCACAGGCAATCACCAACAACCCCGGCTATGAGCAGGCTTATGTAAACAGGGGCAATGCCCGCCTTATGCAGAACAAATTCCAGCCCGCCTGGGACGATTATAGTATGGCTTTGTCACTGAATCCTAAAAATGTTGATGCACTCTACAACAGCGGATTTGCCTTGCTTCAGCTGAATATGAAAGACAGGGCCTGCGAAAACTGGCAAAAAGCATCTGCACTGGGTCATAAGCTTTCACAACAGCAGATTGGGAAGTATTGTAAATAGTTGAAAAATGAACTGCATTCAAAATAAATCAGATTTAATAAATACTTAGATCGATTGAAAGTTTTCGAAGACAGATAAATCTGTTTAAAGTAGGATGTATAAAATATCTAGTTAGTTTTTACAGAAGATGACATTATTTTTTTTACTAATTCATCAATTAACAATAGATCAGATGCAATATAACTCTTAATATCAATTCTAAGTTTGCCTAATTTCATTCCTTCAATTACAACATCTTCTGGAATACTTGCAAGATAATTACTTACTTTTCGATGAATTTCATTGCTTAAATTAGCTATGTTGACATGATTTGGATCATTTGTATTATATTTTGGGAAATAGACATCAAGTATCCTTTTGTGTATGTCTCTATGACCAAATAAACCCATTGTCTGAAAATCTTTCATCAATTCATTTGGAGTTGAAGAATTTAATATGGCAGCTAAATAATAAGCCTCTTTTTTATCAACTGTGTGATAAACATATGCTTTATGATCAACAATAAATTCAGGAACTAATTCTTCTCTTGAAACTACTGTTGCGTTTGCATCTTTAGCTGAAGAATTATATAAAACAATGTAAGGAACATTCAAATTCTGATCACATAGACCTTTTTGGAAATCTAACCGCTGATTGATTGACATACTTTCGGATTTCTCAGATTTCCTTGTTTCCCAATACTCAGAAGCAGTCGCAAACCATCTATGTGCTTCTAAAAAGCCACTTTTGAGCAAGGATGCAGTGGTTTGAAGTCTGATTACCTTTTTACCCATTTCATTATTTTTAATTAAAATAGGTAGGACAACTAATGGAGGTCTGAATAAACCAAAAGGGACAATATTTTTTGCTAAAGCAGTTCTAAATAAGAACTCGCTTTCTATTTGTCCTTCTAACTTTATTGATTGCCAGGGTTTCTTTGCATCACGAATAATATCTTCATCTGTTTTAATAGATAAAATTCTATCATTCCAATCTTCTGGTGTTTCTTGGTCAAGTTTGACAAAATAAAAACTTCTCGGGACTATTGTTGCTCCTTGTTTGAAGTAATCTTTATAGATATTGTTTTTTTCAACTCTCTTTGTTGAGTTTTCAGTTAAAGCTGTAAATTCCCCTTGCTTAATACGAAATAACACACACTCTCTTTCAATTAATTTGGTGACAGCCATATCATAGCTACAGTTCATTATTTTTAACCTCCCAGAGAATATTTTACTTGGTAGACCTTCAGCAGGATATGATCTATCGAAGTTTTCTTTATTTGCAAAAACTACACAACTTGGAATTCTAAAAAGAGGACTTACATTATTTAAATCCCATATACAACTAAGTTTAAATCCTTTAGATGAAGCTAATCTTAAATTTTCATGATGATTTGCATTGAATATACTCCTTGGTAAAACAAATGAAATTTTCCCACCATTTCTCAAGAAATAACTACTACAAAATGAAAGAAAAATTGTAGCAATTTCTAAATGAGGTGCATTTTTCTTTTTTTCTGGAGTTACCTTATACTCATCAGCTAGGGATTTTAAATTATTCTGATATTCTATGTTTTTAATAGAACTCATAGTAAACCATGGTGGGTTTCCTACAACATAATCAAATTTATCTTTTAGAAAGTAAGGCTTATAGGAGTTCATTACTATAAATTTCCATATGCTGTCTCTTCCACTTTCTTTTGTTGATTTTAATGATTCGTATATTTGATAAAAGCTGTTTAAGACATTTTTATCAATATTATGTATGCCTGATCTTCTCTGAAGTATATTTTTAAATGTCGATAATGGTTCTGAATCTGTCCTTAATGTTTTTTCAGCCAAATCATCACAAATCTCTACTGCTAAATCAAATAAGTTTACATCATTTAATAGTTTTTTATCAAGTCCGAGATTTTTCTTATCTATTGAAATGTTAAATTCTTTATCACTGAATAAATTGTTTACACCTTCAGGGGATAAGAGAGTATTAGCTAATGTTATATTAAGATGAATCGGTTTTTTAACCTTTTTGAATTCTCTACCAAGAGCAAGAAGTAATGTTGTTTTTGTAATTTGAACACTTAATGGATGAATATCAATTCCATGTATATTTTCTAATAACTCTTCAGTCGTTATATCCGAAATATCATTTTGAATTTTATGAACGGTAGCTAGTAAAAATGAACCACTTCCGCAAGCTGGGTCTAAAATTCTGTCAGTTCTTTTAAATGTGAATTCCTTTAAAATCCTCTTACAAAGCCAATCAGGAGTATAATATTCTCCAAGAGAGTGTCTTGTATCAAGGTCAATCAATGCCTGATACACCCCTTTTAAAATATCTTCATCAACTTTGTCAAAATTATAAGAAGAGATTTCTTGTGAAATTAGCCTAAAAACTTTTATCAGATTTTTATATGTTTTGTCTTTAGTAATCCAATGGAAAAAATCATTATCAATAAAATTTGCAATATTGAACTTTTTAAAAATGTTTCCTTTAATAATTCCAGAAAGTTCATCCTCATCAATGTAATCATCATTACTAATAACTACATAGGCTAAAATCTTGGAAAAGATACTTAAGTAAGTGTGTATTAAAAAATTTTGCTTACTTGCGTCAAATTTCCCATAGGCTATTGCTAAAAATTTCCCCCATTGTTCATAGGATACGTTAATTCCTGGATCGGAATTATTCATATCGAACACTCTACTTAATTCTCTTAAAGATTCAATGAAAACACTGCTGTATTGACCAAATGATTCTTCAATTTTTTTTAAAGTGGCGCGTTGTTTTTCTTCCCTAAAAAGAAAGCGATCAATCCAATAAAAAAAATCCTCCGTGTTATTTTCTTTTAAGACTATAGATGCACTAATCACCTCATTTAATATCACTTCATCCTCTGTCAATACTTGCAATGAATCTAATTGAGATATATCAAGCGAATAAATCTTCCATGATATGCAATCTGTCGCAATTAAAGTATAATTGTAATCTTCTCCAGAGTTTAACTTCCCAAGCAGATATCCTGCTAATTGCTCTTTAGCGTGTTTACCTGTTTTCTTTAAATCATTTTCAAATTCAATAATTATTTTATTGTATAATGTATCGGCACTACCTATGTGAACTTTATCCTTTCTTGGTATATTGATCACGGCAGCTTCAGCACCAAGGGATATTTTTTTTATGATGTCTTTAATTTCTGGTATTCCATGATAAAGATCATTTAACAAATCTTTAAACAATTCCTTTTTAGTAGCCTCCTTGTTTGCGCTAAGTACATTAGTCCTATACTTCTTTATAATCTCGACTCTTAAAGATGAATCTAACATTTTTTATGATTTTTTGGAATATTCGTGCAAGCATTTATAACAATTTAGTTGTCATCAAATATAGGGAATATTGCATAAAAGGATACAGTGACGTCTTTTTGAATATTTACTCAATCCTAGTAGCCTTTAGGAATTTGAACAGTAAAAGTATCTATTTTATCCTTTTTAAAAATCAAAGTTGAATTTTTACTCTTAACATATAGAAATAAGTAATTTGAAGTCTGTCCGATGTAAGCAGTATCTATGGATGTTGAGACTGTTTTACCACTAAATTCAAAATTAGCTTTGAGTTCATTTTTTCCAACTTTAATAAAGTTAACATCACTATTTGTTTTAAAAAATAAAATTAATACTAATATTGATATATATATGCTGTAATCTAGTTTCTTAACTAAACTATTAGGAAAAGGATTCAATCTAATTATATTTGTCCTAGTAAGTATTAAGCTCATCACAAATAGAAACATTATTGACAAATAATACCATGAATCCCACGGATAATGTCTTGCATATAAAAATAGGTAACCAGATAAAAGAATGAAAACCATGATTGCAATTCCAATTATGAGATCAGCTATGGGATTGTATCTACCAAAATCATTTCTTAATTTTGTTTCTCTTAATGTGATTAAATCGATATCATCTCTATAAGCTGTTAATTTATTTATGTTAACCAAAAGGTAAATTGTAAATAAGATACCTGCACAAATTATTGCATCAGATAAAAACATAGTAAAAATCTCAGATAATTCAATATAGTTACTTATGTTAATATAGAATTGCCCATAAAAATATTGGACTTTTAAAAATCCAAGTACGAGCACTAAAATTGCCCCAACATTCATAATATTTTTTGGAGGTAAAAACGATTCAGTCATGTTTTTAATTCATCTGTTAAAGTAGTGGTAAATTTATTGCTAAATTGTATAATACACAAAAGACTTTTGAATATATTTTATATTGGTCAGATAAGTAAGTGCATTTTCTTTTCTTGTCATCGAGCAAATCTGACTACTTAAATATACGGGAAGGAAGAGATTAGTAATTTAACAATTAAGTAATTAGCTAAAGTTAAAGAACTTGATTTTGAGAGACCTTTGTTTAAATAACATGCAACTTTAGCCCTTTCAATAAATCTGGTTTTAAGATCTTATTTAATACCTATAGTGGTGGGATTGCCCTTGTGAGAAGCAAAATACTGGAAGTTACACTTGTGTTTTCGCCAAATGTTTGGATGATAATTCAACAAAAACCACCCTCCTTTAAAAAAAAGAGCGGCTTATCACCGCTCTTTGTACTTAAATAAAATAGGAAATCTTACTGCTAAGCTATGATCACACCTAATACTCCAACAAGTCTTATAAACTTTTAATGAAAGCATACTTAAGTACAGCGCAAAATTAAAAAGTTATTTTTTAAGCTGAAAATTTTTTTTAGCAATTTTTGATGTTTTTCGATTACTGGTTTAGGATATTTATAGCAATGAGAATATTCAAGATCGCACTTGTAAATATTCAGCAAAAGTTGTTCTTTAGTAGCTAATGCATATAAATGTTGGGGAATGATCTGAAGGGCCGCATTATAATATTCAAGAGCCTTTGAATAATCCTTAAAAAATTCCATAATCCTTCCAATGTCAACTAAAACACTAGGCAGATTAGGTTTAAGCTTCAAAGCAGTGTAAAAATCACTTAAGGCTTCTAAAATGTTTCCATTATACATAAACGCTCTTCCTCTATGATGCCAAGTTATTGCTCTGTTTTTATTCAAAGCGATTGCAACATTATATTCCTTAATAGCTTCTTGAAATTGATTTTTTAAGAATTTATAATCACCCAGATGCTCATATTTCAAGTTTGCGGTTGACATGTTCAAGTTCTTTTTAATGTTTGCCTAGATAAAGTGAATCAGATACATGTTTTTTGGCTCGTAATTCAACTTGGTTATTCATAAAAAATATCCATAAATGCACAGGTTCTTGGAAATCTTGGGGCAGGGTAACTTTTCCAATACCGTCACTCCTTTGGCCAATATTATAGTCGATATAAACTTTATCATATGACATCATTGCAACAAGTAAACATGTGTCAGAAGGATGGTTTACATCTGAACGTAAGTCATCTTCCCATATAAGAGTGATTTCCTGACCTATACGTGTGATTGATTCAAGTAGTGGTGCTTCAATTATACCTCTGGACAGTTGAGCATTTGAGTAATCGATAATAAATTTAGGATGGTCATCATCAGGTGCTGTAACATTAATCAATGCTCTTCTCAAGAGATTTTGCACAGCTTCATTATAAGAACTCATGCGTGGAGGGGGAGTACAATATCCTATTCTAATAACAGGTTGCAATTCTTTAAGAAAATGTTGGATTTCAGCAAAACGCGCTCTTTGCATTTGCTGCAGCCAAGTATTAGGATCTTCTCTTTTTTTACTGTAGGCGCGTACAAAACATTTGCCATTTCTAATAAAATAAACCTGATTACCAAATTTGCCGGAAAACATTCCGAAACCGTGGACTTTAGCCATATTGTAATAATAAATTAGGGGTGAATAATTAATGATTTATTTAGCCATTGTTGTATTTAGCTTTGCTTCACTCATGCTTTAAACTCGGTATAGTATTGGTCTTAAGGATCAACAATAAACCAATAGTGATACAATAGAAAAGCAAATGAGAAGCAAAGTGAAGTGAATGGAATTCATATGCAATCTTTAATAAGTTGCTTTAGATGATTTATTGAAAGTATTTTATATTTATGATAGTGGTTCTATTGGGCGATTATCTGGTTCCATGGTTAAAAAAGCTTCATAGAGTTTATCCATCCAAGAATCCAGATCAGGATTGGTGTCATAGAAATTTTTTAATGCAATTTCCCTTGCTTTAGACTTAATTGGCCAGTCGTTAGAATCATTTCGCCTTTTAAATTCTATAGCCATCCTATAGGTTGTTACCTGACTTTCCTGTTCTTTTAACACTACATTTTTTGCCACTTCATAAATGATCTTCTTTTCCTCAAGAGAAAGGTTAATTGCGCCGGCTTTTTCTAGAATCTCGAAATTGATGCTCCCTAAATCAAGAATGCGATGGGTTTTCTTATAGTTGTTGTAACAGTTATAAATCCCTTCTTTCATAATTGACCACTTATCATCCAGGGGGAATACTTCAGCTACTTCCTGGAGCAAAAGAAACCGATGTTGCTTGGCCAAAGCCGAGGTTCGCTCTTCGCTTTCAAGGTATGTATTGATAAATCCATGGATGACGATGTTGTTGAAACCCATATATTCGCCAAATTCACCTCGTAGTCCACGTCCAATCGCTGTACTGATTTCAGCCATCGTTACATCCGGGAAATAGTTGTTACAATCTAATATGATCCAGGTGACAAATGATTTCATAAAACGCTCACGTTCAGTTGCACTTAAACCCGGGGGATAACGTTGCAATTCGGCATATGCCCGGTTAACGATTTTAAGTAGCTCTTTTTCAGCTATGTCAGTAGCCATGCTTGACAATTTCTCAGCATATGCAGCGGTTACAAATGCAGCTTCACGTTTTGTCAAGAGCGGGAAGATGCCGTCTTTAGAGGCCTTAACAATTTTCATCTCCGGTGATATTATTGTAAGCATTTTCAAGTAATTCAATCGGCGACGGTTTTAATCCATAGGTATTGGATTGCGGTCTGTTGAGAAGGTTCTGATACTTGCCTTCAAAAACCTTGACAAAATTTTGTGGCCTGAAAATCCAATTAAAATCGGCGCTCCAATCTTTGCGGTTTTCTCCATTCAGGAAATTTGATTTTGAAGCCATGTGCAACATTTTAATCACATTATCATAGCCATGCTCAACCAAACGTGAGTTAATTGTTTTCCGGCGTTCTTCTGAAAGAAGTTTAACGGGCCTCATATTTTTACAAATCTCATTATACTTATAGCAGATAACTTCTTCAATAATCATCGGGTCATCGGAAGATGACAAGTAACCTTCAGGTTCATTACCTGTTTTGTTTTGTAATATTTTGTTTGGTTTAATAATGATCATCGGTTTACTTCCTTTTTTCTTACCATTTTTCTTACCAATATTGTTATCAGATTCGTTTACACTATTCTCCCCATTTGTGTCCGTATTATGGCTGCAAAAAGAGCACATACTGTATACTGCACATTGATTACCATTGCGTTCCTGCCATATAATCCTCCCCAATTCAGTCAGTTCCGTACGTGCCTTAAATAGTTCTGTTCTTTTAAATCCGGTTTTACCTTCCAGTGTACGCATTGACACCGTGAATTCTTTGGCCCACCTCGATTTGTTGTTCATGTGCATAAGTGCATGCCACAGGGCGATTGTTGACTTTGAAAGGCTGTGTAGTTCAAGCCAATTATAGAACTCGTTGATTTCCTGTATATAGTTCATTGGTTGGTTTTTTAATGATTGTTTGTTGTCTTGTAGTTAAATCTCTGTTTTTCATTAAAGCGTTGCTTTATGAATGGGAATGCTTTTTCAGCCTGGTCAATACAGCCTTGCTTGTTTTTGTAATACTGCTGGTAACTGCCATGCACTCTATATCTTTTAAAAAGAAATTGAATGGACTGAATCTCTGCCAGACTTTCTTTTTCGGGTTTTATTCGAAGAACAAGAAAGTCATATTTGAAGAGAAGGAGGCAGAATCCAATTAACAGTCCCTTATTTCCTTTTACCAGTCCTTTTATAAAATGGATGTGTTCATTAAAAAGAATGTCGATGCATTTGCGTTCGAATCCTGTTACTTCTGCTAGTGCAAGAAATACATCAGTGGTTTCATTCCTGGTTAAATAGTCGTTAGTCATTTTCAATGAACTGGCATATTCATAATCCTGCCTTTTTTTGATGTTTTCGCAGGCTTTTATTGCAATAGCCATAATTACGTGTGGAGGAAGATTCTCAGTATAATATTTCATGACAGGATGAGCATCAAACGCATGAAGATTATCATCAGAGAATTCTCTGACAGCTTCATTAAATCCTTCAGGACCATCGGGTGATGTTGAAAGATATGACTTGATACTATTATTTATTTCCTCATCCGACATGCACCTTGCAATCAGAAGTATTAGCTAATTGAGTTAATTATTCAGTAATACAAGCAGAAATTTTAGTCCTGCGGAAACAAGAATAAAAAAAAGAAATTTTTTCGCTTGTACAAAATGTTACACATATATAATTTATCAACAGGTTAAACAACTACTAATCAATTATATGATGTTTGTGAAGTATATGTGTTCAGCATTTTTCAGGAGGATTTACAAGGACAATTACATCTTTATACTTGTATAAACAGCGTCTTTTTACCTTGTAATAGCGTATTTGTTTCTCTGATCGAAGTCGTTCGAGGGTACGTTTTGATACATTGAGTAATTCCATGGCTTCCTTACTGGTAAGCCACACCTGTTCCCTGTCCGTCTTTTTTGGATGGATATCCGACACCATTTTAATTGAACTTTTGATGTCGGAGTGTACCTCGTTGGCCATCTTAAGAAGATCGTCAAGAGGTACCTTGTCATTGATTTCACTCTGGTCCATTACTCTAACTATTTAGAATATAATTGGACCCAGGCCTGAGTCATCTTTGATTGTCAAAGACGTTTCAAATCTATTATAAGAAAAAAATAAAAAAAAGTGAAAAAATTAAAAGGCTGGAAATGAAGTCAATATATATTCAAAAGTATAAAATATATTCCTTTATTGAAGCAAAAAATTGTACTCGATAATATTTTTTATACTGAAATTGTATTCCGGACATATAGCATGGAGTAAATTGGTAATTGTGATATACACAATTTGACACATCCAGGGTGCTCATGACGGTTAGTGGCGGTTGATGGCGGTTTGGTGTCAGTTTACTTAAAAATCCTTATTTCTGCCAAATACTGACAAGTGACCGACAGTAACCGCCAATTTCATGATTCATAATATTCTAGCCTCAAACTTGAAAGTAGTGGTTTGTCGCCGGCAATGTTGCTTGCGATTAAAACCTAACACTTATGGGCCTTTACAAACAGGGGTTCTTTGGACCTTACAGCGGAAGGGTTGGTAACCTGATCGGTACTTTCTGGAAAGGAAGATGCGTATTGCGCATCCGTGCTGCAAACTACACCGATGCCAACACCATCCCGCAGCAAACCCAGCGGTTGAAGTTTAAGATTGTGACTTCTTTCCTGAAGTCACAGGAAAAGCTTATCCGCCTTGGCTTTGCAGCTGCTGATGCAACCATT
>DATGXS010000004.1:0-96312 GCA_035298745.1 Lentimicrobium sp.
TTGCACTGCCGATGCCTGAAGAATAAACTGCTTCGCTGTCGTTGGTAAGGGGCCATAAAACCTGTACTGACTGCTGGGCTTCAGCAGTTAGTGACAGGAAGATTGTTGAAATTGTAAGGAAAATTCCGAACAAGCCGGAGGTGGCGACTGCTTTACTGTGCTTTGACAGTAATTTAAGCAGTGCCGATAAGTTCTTATAGGAAGACCCTTTCAGGTTCCCTAAAGCGTATGTATATTTTGCCCCCAAAATATACTCTCTTTTTTGAGATTAGTATAGAACGTTGTCCTTGCGGACCCGGAGTATTTACTTCCGGTTTCTATGTTAATCATTATTTCTGTCAAAAGTAATACCTTACAAGAAAGAATGCATCAGTAGAAATACGTAATTTTAGTTTTTCTTTATTTAAATATCTAGAGAAACTGAATTTGTCCACTTTTTGGTCACGATTTTTTCCTCTCCTTCGCAATCGATCCTCTATAAACCTCTATCGTCCTGTATTATAATATGTTACACACTTAAGTGGATGAAATATAAGTAAATCAAATCTTAAACACTTCTTTCTCCTGAATGTTTTGATAATACTGCAAAATGGGTATTTCTACGTATTCGCCCATTTAAACTACATAAAGGTCAATGAAGTCTGCCGGTTTTTTAATTGACTGATTGTTGAACATTACGGGAAGCCTATCTGATCACACTGTTTTTTGGCTTACTAATGGTCATAAATTATTTGTAAAAAAAACTGTACGGCACTATTTAAGTTTCTGAACCAATGATGCAACTGAGTTTACTATTTGAAGAACAGGTAAAGAATACGCTGAGAAATTGTATTGAAGTTGTATATACGTATTCTATACGTGTTTTATACGTGTTTCATACGTATACACACGTACAAAACACGTATGAAATACATACAAATCACGTATATAATACGACTTCATTACAACTTCTGATCAACTCCCAATCGAATCCTTCCAGTTCCCATCCCATTCCAACTACATTGAACCATTTGAACCACTTGAACCACTTGAACCACTTGAACCACTTGAACCACATTGAACAACCTTTGAACCACCTTTGAACAACATTGAACAACCTTTGAACCACCTTTGAACAACATTGAACAACCTTTGAACCACTTGAACCACTTGAACCATTTGAACCATTTGAACCATATTGAACATTTCCTAACTTTGTTCTATGCTAAAAGCCCATTATTCCCCCTTCAGCCTTCAATTCAAAACCCCCGCCCGAACTTCCCGGGGAGTGATGACGGATAAATCCGGCTTCCTGTTGAAAGTGGAGGATAGTAATAATCCCGGTACGACCGGCACCGGTGAGTGTACATTTCTTCCCGGACTGAGTTATGATGACCGGCCTGGGTATGAGGAGGCTTTGCAGGATTTGTGCAGGAAGATCAATGAGCCCCTGGAAGCGCTGCTGCATCAGTTTATTGAATGGCCTTCACTGCGTTTCGGGCTGGAGTGCGCATTGGCTGACCTGCAGAATGGCGGCCGCGGGGTGCTGTTTGATACACCGTTTACCAGGGGTGAGCAGCCGATACCAATCAACGGCCTGGTGTGGATGGGCGATCATGATTACATGCTTTCGCAGATCAAACAAAAGATTGCCGACGGCTATAAGGTGATCAAACTAAAAGTGGGTGCCCTCGATTTTGAG
Source organism: Lentimicrobium sp. (assembly GCA_035298745.1). Classification (GTDB taxonomy): domain Bacteria; phylum Bacteroidota; class Bacteroidia; order Bacteroidales; family Lentimicrobiaceae; genus Lentimicrobium. The sequence goes on from DATGXS010000004.1 coordinate 1,682, forward strand.
AAGGAACTCAGCCTGCTGGGGTTCATCCGCGAAAAGCATGATGCCAGTGAAATTACCATTCGCCTGGATGCCAACGGGGCATTCGGTCCGAACATTAATTCAACTTTAGAAAAATTATACCGTTTATCCGAATACCAGATCCACAGCATCGAGCAACCCATCAAAGCCGGTTATCCTGACCTAATGTCAGTGCTGTGCCGCGAATCGCCGATACCAATTGTACTTGATGAGGAACTGATTGGCCATCACTCACTTGATGACATGGAAAACCTGTTGAGTACCATCAGGCCCCGGTATATAATATTAAAACCATCGCTGGCAGGCGGGTTCACTATATGCAACCAATGGCTAAAGCTTTGCGCGAAATATGGTATTGGCTACTGGATTACCTCAGCCCTCGAATCAAACATTGGCCTTAACGCCATCGCACAATACACTTCATCCATTGAAACCCACGGCCTTGCACAGGGGTTGGGAACAGGAGGGTTGTTTGTAGAGAATTTTGAAACGGGGTTATTTATAAAGAATGGAATGTTGCACACATACCCAAAGCACCTCATCCCTAACCCCTCTCCTCAGGGAGAGGGGAACGGCAACATTCACCTCACCCCTAACCCCTCTCCTCAGGGAGAGGGGAACGGCACCTCCCTCTCCCTGAGGAAAGGGGGGCAGGAGGGTGAGGTAAAGAGGGGTGAGGTGCAAGCCTTCCTTTCCCATTGGAACGACCCTTCTGATTTCATCGAAGTGAAAACATCCGGTTCAACCGGATTGCCGAAACTGATCAGGCATACAAAGAAGGCTATGCTTATATCGGCTAAAATGACCTGCGATTTTCTTGGTTTAAAGTCGGGTATGACTGCGCTGATTTGCCTTAGCACAAATAATATTGCGGGGATGATGATGGTGGTGAGGGCAATTGAGCGCGACCTGAAGGTGATTGCTGTTGACCCGGGAAGCCATCCGTTAAAGGATGTTGATCCAAATACGGTGATTGATTTTTGTGCCATGGTGCCGGCTCAGGTGTATAATTCACTGATGGTGCCTGAAGAGAAGGCGAAACTTGAACTGATAAGGAATCTGATTGTCGGTGGTGCGCCAGTTAGCTATAACCTGCAACAAATGATCAGGCAATTGCCCGGCAATGTATATTCCACTTTCGGCATGACCGAAACCATGTCACATATAGCCCTGCGCAAATTGAATGGTGCCGGAGCATCTGATGATTACACGCTGCTGGAAGGGGTTTCAATTGAAACAGGTTCCGGGGACGGCTCAAATGAAATGAGTAACAGCAAAGAGCACAGTACTACCGGGAAACTGATTATTCACGCACCTTATTTATCTGATAAGCCCATTGTTTCAAACGACCTGGTAGAGATCACCGGACCACGTACCTTCAAATGGCTGGGCCGTCAGGACCATGTGATTAACAGCGGTGGTTATAAAACCATCCCTGAGCTGATTGAAGAACGGATTGCTCCTGTTATGTTTGAAATTTTAATCCCAAATTCCCACCCCGGTTCCGTTGCACTTCACCCGGCGACCGGTATTTCAAATCACAGCACTCAGCGGTATTTTATTTCTTCTGTTCCCGATGAGAAGCTTGGCGAAATTCCGGTTTTGGTGATTGAATGGCCGGGTAATGAAACTTCTAAAACAGCCATAAGGACCAGCCTTGCCGAAAAACTTCCGGCAATCCTTGCCCGCCACGAGATGCCACGTGAATTTCTCTTTGCGGAGAAATTCATTGAAACCCCTACCCACAAGATCATCCGGTCGGCCATTATGAAACGCATCACCGGGTAATCGGCAATTTGTGTAATTTTGCGGACGCAGATTACCGGTTCTGAGTTGTATCCGGCAATTAGAATCACGATTTTGTATCTGCGATAAAAACAACCCTATGATCCTTGCGATTGAAACCGCCACAAGAATTTGCAGCGTTGCCTTGTTTGACGAGAACAGGGTTATCGGATTGCTGGAATCGGCCGATGAAAACACGCACTCAAGTATCCTTCATGTGCTGATCGACCAACTGCTGCATGAGCATGGGCTGAGCATTGGCGACATCACCGCAGTTGCTGTCAGCAAAGGTCCCGGGTCATACACCGGTTTGCGAATCGGAGTTTCGGCAGCCAAAGGATTCTGTTATGCTAAAAACATTCCGCTTATTGCGATAAACACACTGGAAAGTATGGCGACGGGGATGAAGGAGAAGGTTACAGGACAAATCCCCGGGAATGGAATAGGAAGTGACCAACAATCAGAAAGAAGCCTGTATGTTCCAATGATAGATGCGCGACGTATGGAGGTATATTCGGCGGTGTTTGACCCACAGCTGCAAATGATAAGGGAAACAGAGGCAGAGATTATTACCGCCGATTCATTTGCCGGACTCCGTAAAACCCACACCCTGATATTGGCAGGCGATGGTGCTGATAAATGCAAAGACATCCTGAAAGGTGAAAACATAAAATACCTGGAAGGTTTCAATGCCAGTGCCGCATACATGTTGCAACCATGCATCAAGGCATTCAAAAGCCAACGTTTCGAAAACGTAGCGTATTTCGAACCGTTTTATTTAAAGGATTTCATTGCCGGTAAACCCCGGGTAAAGGGTCTGTAACACGTGTTTTACGGGAATTCAATTATTTGAATAATTCGTTTTTATCCACCACAATAATCATTGCGCCATCTTTCAATGTGCGTGAAACGGCACGGTATGGGCCACTGATGACCATTTCACCTTTTTTCAGTCCTTCAGTGACCTGAATGTAGGTGTTATCCTGTATGCCGGTTTTTACTTTGCGCAGGACAGCCTTCCCTTTGTCCACTACAAATACATACTCCTGTATGGGTTCTGAAAGCTTGGGTTTCTGGGCTTCATCATCACTGGCTGCCTGTGGGCCTCCGTCAGGACCACCCTGTGGTTCATCTTTTTTCTTCTGGGTTGAATCCTGCCGGGTTGTGACCGACTGTATGGGCACTGATAACACGTTATTCACGGCGGTTGTCTGAATGTCAACGGTAGCTGACATACCCGGCCTGAAAGGGGAGGTGGTTTCAGCAAGAAGGTCTTTGTAAGAATCGGGCAACATCCTGATTTTCACGTCAAAATTAGTTACCTGGTCGGCGCTGACCCCTGTGATATTTGCCGATGTGGCAATTTCAGTAACGATGCCTTTGAATTTGCGGTTAAGATAGGAGTCGACTTCAACCAGGGCGGTGTCGTTCAAAGAAACACGTACAATATCGTTTTCATTCACACTAACTATTACTTCCATCAGGCTAAGGTTGGCAATGCGCAGAATTTCGGTACCTGCCGAGAATTGTGAAGCACCTGCCACGCGCTCTCCTTTTTCAACGTTCAGTTTAGATACTGTACCGTCGACCGGTGAATAGATTGAAGTTTTATAGAGGTTTTCACTTGCTTCTTTTACTGATGCTTCGGCACTTTTTACTGAATACTCTGCACCTTTCACATTTTCCTCGGCGGCACTGACTTCTGCACGCGCCACTTCGAAGGCCGATTTAGCGGCATCAAACTCTGAGGCCGAAATGGCCTTCTCTTTCCAGAGTTTTTCATTACGCTCAAAAGTAGATTTGGCATTTATAAATTGGGCCTGAACCTGTGATACGCGGGCACGGGTATTGGCCAGATTGGCTTTTTGCGTATTGAGTCCGGCCAGGATCCGGTCGTAGGTTGAAGCATAAATCTTAGGATCAATCTTTGCCAGCAGTTGACCGGCCTTCACCTGATCGCCTTCATTGACGAGAAGTTCAACCACTTCACCGCTTACATCCGGAGAAATTTTCACCTCCGATTCAGGCTGAATCTTTCCGTTGGCCGAAACAGTTTCAACGATAGATCTAATGGCAACCTCCTCAGCGGTTACTTTTGTGCCCTGCGGTTTCCCGATTAAACCCTGCTTTTTCGCTATTACAAGCCCAATGACAACAATAACCACCAGAGCTACAAGCGCGTACCTGGTTTTTTTACTTTTTAAATTCATGGTTGGTTAAAATAGATTGGCTAAATTAGGAAAAATAGTGACTAGTGACTAGTGACTAGAAAAAAGTGACTAGTGACTAGTAACTAGTAACTAGTAGCTACTAGCTAGTAATTTCCAGAACTCACTACTCACTACTCACTTTTCACGATTCACAAGTTTAACTAGTCACTAGTCACTAGTCACTAGTAACTAGTAACTACTTAAAGAGAAATCTTCTTCCCCATATAGAAATCCAAAACGGTACTCTTGAAGATAAAATCATACTTGCTTTGGATGAGTTCTGATTCGGCGTTGGTCATTTCTTTCTTGGAGTTGTTGTAGTCAACTGAGTTCATGATTCCTACATTGAATTTCTGTTCGGCATAGCGGAACGACTCGCGGGTAGCGTTGATTTTTTTCTTTGCGGCGTCATAGTTCTTCAGCGAAGCACGGGCATCTGTCCAGGCGGTAAAAATAGTTTTACGCAATTGCAGGCTGGCAACTTCAACATCCATTCGGGCATTTTCAACAGCTATCTTCGACTTGCTGACCATATTGCGGGTTTGCCAGCCATTGAGGATAGGAATAGTAAGGTATAGTCCGATAGTCTGGTTGTTATTATCCTTGATCTGGTCACCCCAGGGTTTTGCCTTAAAGGTATTGGTGTATCCCATGGTATATACGTCGAGTGTTTCACCCTGGTAGCGGGTGTAGCCGATGCGCATTTCTTCGGGGATAGTCTGGTCAATCACCTGGCTGGCGCCGGAATAACCGGTTCCCCAGCTTCCGCTTAAAGCGAGAGAAGGGCTCTGCATTCCCTTTGCACGGGCAAACTGCCGTTCGCTCGACTCCTGGCGGTATTGGGCAGCCTTGATTTCGGGCTGGTTTCCAACGGCAAATTTATAGATATCATCAGGGTTATTGGATATGGCCGGCTCATCTTCAACTGCCAGGTTTGGCACTTCAATGTCAAAACCTTCGGTACTTGGTACGTCGAGCAATTGGGTGAGGGTCAGCATTGAAATGTCAAGCTGGTTTTGTGCCTGTATAAGAGCTGATTCTTCAGTAGCCATCTGAGCTTCAATGATGTAAGATTCGCCTGCTGCCATTGTACCTGCATCCACAAGTTTCTTCATCCTTTCCATCTGCTGGCGGGTGATTTCAAGCTGGTTAGTGCGGATATTCACCAGTTCTTTGTAAAACAACACCTGCATGTAAAAGGTGGCAATGTTGAGCGAAAGGTCGTTTGAATACTTCTCAGCATCCTTCATTGAGGCCATAAGGTCGAGCTGTGATTGCTTGATGGCATTTAACTTCTGGAAACCGTTAAACAGGGTGACACCGCCCTGAAGGTAGAAGTTGTTTGACTGTACCCTGCTGGTTGCAAACTCATTGGTGTAACGGTCAACCGTTTGCCCGTAGTTATAGGCATGTGAGGCATTGGCTGTAACCCCCGGCAGCAGGTCCATTTTGGTCTGAAGTACATCAGCCCTGGCGGCATTTACTAACAGTTGCTGTTGTTTCAACTGAAGATTATTGTTAAGTGCATATTGTATGCATTTCTCAAGTGACCACACCTGCTGGGCTTGTGTTGAGCCCTGCACCATGATGGCCAGGAGGATAAATAGAAACATTCTTCTCATGAGATCAGTAATTATGATGTGAGATATATAATAAAGATTGTGCCAATTCGTAAACCCCCGCAAAATCAATACTTTCAGCCAATACCATTCCCTCGTTTTGTCCACTATCGCTCAACCTGTAGTACGGAAGCGAACAATTGATTCAAATTTCAAATTTCAAATTTACTACTTTTACCTTCTGTTTGATAGTTTGTTATCTTATGAAACTTCCAATGAAAGGGTTTATTGTTTTAGTGTTGTTTATTGTTGTGTCATGGAATGCCCGGGCTCTCCCCGGCGATACCGTTGATGTGATAAAGTATGAACTTCATCTTGATGTGCTCAACTTACCGGCTAAAATAATTGCAGGTAAGGCAGGGGTTCAGTTTACTGTAAAGCAGACAGCGGTTACAGTGATTCCGCTTGAACTTAAGCAGTTGCAGGTTGACTCGGTAAAGAACACCAATGGTCAGATGCTTTCTTTTATCCGCAATGGTGAGAGGCTCAATATTTCGCTCCAGGCACCAATGGGCCCGGCTGATACAGCGCTTATATGGATCTGGTACCATGGAATCCCCTTTGCCGAAAGTTGGGGTGGTTTCCATTTCTCCGGTTCGTATGCTTTTAATCTGGGCGTTGGTTTTGAATCAATACCCCACAATCTGGGTAAAGCCTGGTTCCCTTGCGTGGATGATTTCACCGACAGGGCTTTCTATGATTATTATATCAGGGTTGAAAATACCAAAAAGGCCGTTTGCGGTGGATTATTGCAATCGGTTACTGATAACCAGGATGGAACACTTACTTATTACTGGCACAGCAGCCGCACCCTGCCAACGTACCTTGCATCGGTAGCGGTTGGTCCTTACGCCCTCAGGTCAGATGTGTTTAACGGCATTGAGGCAGAGATACCTATTACCTATTATGTGCGCCCTTCTGATACCAACAAGGTATCGGGCACTTTTGCCAACATGAAAAATATTGCGTCTATTTATGAATCGCACTTTGGCGAATATCCGTTTACCCGCATAGGCATTACCGGCACTGCGCTTGGCGCGATGGAGCATGCTGAGAATATATTTTATCCGCATAGCAGTATCACCGGCAGTACCGCTGATGAATGGCTGTACGCACATGAGCTTTCGCATATGTGGTTTGGCGATAAGGTGACCTGCGCTTCTGATGGCGATATGTGGTTAAACGAGGGATGGGCACGCTGGTGCGAGATTCTTTTCAGCGAAAGCCTTTACGGCGTAGGGGATGCTGATGCATATTACCGCGCCATGCTGAAGGATGTGCTGCAGACAACCCATATTAAGGATCATGGTTACAGGGCACTTGCGCCAATGGATCCGGAGTATACATACGGAAGTACGGTATACGATAAGGGTGCCATAGTTACCCAGGCACTCAGGTATTACATGGGCGATGAGCTTTTCTTCCAGGGAATCAGGGATTACCTTACCACTTATGCTTTCAACCATGCGACTTCATACCAGTTAAGGGATGCCTTGAGCCAGTCGAGTGGAATTGACCTTACCGGTTTCTTCGATTTTTATGTATTTACCCCCGGTTTCACGCACTACTCGGTCGATTCGTTCAGGGTAGCACCCAAATGTGGACAGTACCAGGTTGAGCTTTTTATGAAACAAAAGCACAAAGGAACTGATGCTTATATGAATGATTGCCGTGTGGAGCTTTCATTCATGCGCCCCGACCGTACTTTTGAGACCCTGCAGGTAAATTTCTCCGGTGAACACGATACTGCCATTACCACTCTTGCCTTTCCGCCGGTTCTTGTACTCACCGACCTTTATCATCATGCTTCTGATGCCACCACTGACCAGGCTAAAACGCTTAAAAATGCAGGGGTGGCTGATTTTGAGTACACCTTTTGCAAGCTCGATGTCAAACAGGTTACCGATTCGGCTTTCGTAATGGTAACACACAACTGGGTAGCCCCCGATAGTCTGTGGATTCCCCAATCGGGCCTGACCCTGAGCACTAACCACTACTGGACCATTGAAGGCGTATTCCCGGATGGATTCAATGCAACAGGCGTATTCAATTATAACAGGAACGTACTGGATGCTGATATCATCACTTCATCGGGTGATTCACTTGTTATACTTTACAGGCCTGATGCCGGACATAACTGGCAAAGTGTAGGTTTCACAAGAACAGGCCCCTGGCAGATTGGAAACATTTATGTGGATAATCTGCGCCCGGGACAATATACACTGGCTGTATGGGATGAGGAGTATGTTGGATACAACACCCTTCCCATGCAAAAAATATTAAATGTATATCCAAATCCCTCAAAAGGTGAAATCAACATACAAACATCACATAAAACCGCAACAGACCTGGTAATACAATCTACTGACGGACGCACGGTTTTTCAATACAGCCTTTCCGCAGGTGAAAGCTTGCGCTGGAAAGGCGTACCCGGGAATTATTTGATTAGCCTGTATGAAAGGAATAACAAACTTGCTACCATGAAAGCGGTCATTTTTTAATCTCAAATCTCAAATCTCAAATCAAGAAATGATAAACCTCGTCCCAACGCTTACCTGGCATATGGAAATGAAGCAACCACCTGTAATTGGGCAGCTTCCATTTCCTGAAGGATTTCATGTGGCACCTTTCAAGAATCCCGGCAGGGATGAATATTTGAAAATATACAAGGCTGTTGGTGGTAAATACAGTTGGTTCGACCGGTTGCTTATGTCAGCCGATGAACTGGAGGCCATCCTCAACTCAGATACAACTTCAATCAGTGTGTTAAAATATGGTGATGAGATAGCCGGCTTTGTTGAGCTGAACCTAACGGTGCAAGGCGAAGCAGAGATTGTATATTTTGGGATTACTGAAAAGTATACAGGGAAAAAGGCAGGCTTCCCGTTTCTGATGTGGGCTGTTAACAAAGCATGGGATCTAATGCCAGGTTTGACTGATGGATCTGAGGGGGCAGGCCCCAGGGTATGGTTACATACATGCGATTTAGATCATCCTGCCGCTTTTCCGCTCTATCAAAAAGCCGGTTTCATTGTTTATAAAGAAGTAACAGTTATGCAACCTGTTCTTACCTTAAGCAACCTTTGAATAACGAATCCTGACAAATAACTAAATCTGATCAAGTAGTTTAACCCAGATGGAAAAAAGAGTAGCCCAATTCATTTCAATTATTCTGCACCCCATGTTTATCATTACATGGGCTATGCTTGTGATGTTTAACCTAAATGCCTATTTCGTGCTGATAGTGCCTGAGCAATTGCGATGGACTATCATTCTGCTGGTCTTCGGCAATACGGCTTTATTGCCTTTCATCCTTGTTTGGATTATGGCAAAGCGCAATATTATCAGCAGCATGCAATTACCACATCGCCAGGAACGCACGTGGCCTTTTCTGATTTTCGCGCTCTTTTATGCATCAACCTATTTCCTAATGCGCAATATAGGGCTGCCACAACTTTATTATCTTTTTATTGCCGGCGGGTTGGCAACCATTGTACTGGCTATTCTCATTAACCTTTTCTGGAAGATCAGCATTCATATGATCGGTATAGGCGGATTAACAGGTGGCTTTCTGATACTGACTTACCGGACCCTGATAAATGCCCCGATTCTGATCATAGTCCTGATCCTGCTATCGGGAGTAGTAGGCTTTGCCCGCCTGCAGTCAAACACCCATTCACCCGCTCAGGTGTATGTTGGTTACCTGCTGGGCTTTGTTACCGTGGCGGGGATATTTCTTTATTTCTAAGAATTGCGGATTCCCAAATTCCAGATTCCAGATTCAAATTCCAGATTTAGATTCAAATTCCAGATTTAATCTTAAATCTCAAATCTTAAATTAAAATGGTCTCAACGCTATTCCTATTGATACAGGATAAATCTGCGGACCATTGGGATTGACGAAAACCTTTGAAAGGGAATAGAAGCCTGTGAAATTGACCCACTTGTATCCAATCTGGAATGTTGGGCCAAAGCGCCACTTCTCGAGGTTTGGCAGGTTGCCTTCCTTGATCTTGATTGCGCGTCCACCTTCAGGGTTATCACCTTTGAACTTGGTATGCGCACTGATAAGATATCCTGCTTTAATACCCAATGCCAGCCTGAAACCCTTTTCACTCTTAAACCTGATCTCGGCGGGAATATCGAGGTAAGTAAGCTGAAGTTTATTTGCCGAGTAGTCAACAGCAACATTATTTACTTTGTCAGGATACGGAACAAAATAGGAGACATTGGAAGTATCTGTAAGAATGCCATTACTGCGAAGGTTATGCATACCCAGTCCCAGACCGATAGCCAGTGATATTTTGCTTTTGGGGATGACATAATTGTACATTCCGTAAATATTTGATCCAAGATTCACATCTTTAAACTGGATACCCTCAGGACTATCCTGTACGAAGTCGTTGAAAATATCAATTCCGGTAGTAAAATTCTCGGTGAACTTGTTTGTTTGAGCCTGAATATTAACAGCAAATAAGATTGCAACGGCTAAAGCTAAGATCTTCCTCATTGTATTGGTGGTTAATTGATGGGTATCATATAAATTCAAACACAAAGATAACAACAAATAGAAGCGTGGAATTGTCAGATGGAGGAAATTAACATTTATTTGGTTCTAATGCGTTCAGCGTTTAAAACGAACCACTTTATCCCTTTTTCCTTTTTCCTTTTTCCTTTGACCGTTATTCTCGATTATTTTACCGAAATTTGCATACGTTAAGGGCCCCGTAGTTCAGCGAATAGAATGACAGATTCCGGTTCTGTAGGTCACAGGTTTGAATCCTGTCGGGGTCGCAACAGAATTAATTAACCGTCTAATATTCAGAAGAGTATAGACGGTTATTTTTATTGTGCAAGGTATAAGAACAAGCTATTTTGTGTCTGTACTATGGTTATATTTGTATTGAGAAGAACAATTGACATTATGATCGACAATACACTTATCGCCAAATCAGATAAAGAAATCCACATTATTCCCCAAATGCTTAATCGCCATGGTTTAATAGCAGGCGCAACCGGTACCGGTAAAACCGTTAGTTTACAGGTTTTGGCAGAAAGCTTCAGCAGACAGGGAATTCCTGTTTTTCTGACAGACATAAAAGGAGATGTCTCGGGTATAAGCAAATCAGGTGTGCCAAATGATAAAATACGTTCAAGGGTTACAAGCCTTGGCCTTACTGATTATGAGAACAGGGCATTCCCGGTATGTTTTTTTGATGTTTTCGGATCAAAGGGACATCCTGTAAGAACTACCATCACTGAGATGGGGCCTTTGTTGCTTGCGCGAATGCTTAATTTGAACGATACTCAGGAAGGTGTGCTAAATATTGCTTTCAGGATAGCAGATGATAATAATTTACTTCTGATTGACCTGAAAGACCTTACAACCCTGCTTGAATACATTGGGAATAACAGGGATAAGTTTATTACATCATACGGAAATATTTCGGCAGCCAGTACAGGTACTATTCAAAGAAGCCTTCTGATGCTTGAAGATCAGGGAGGTGACTCGTTTTTTGGTGAACCGGCCTTTGATATATTCGACTTATTGCAGACTGATAATGGGATGGGGGTAATAAACATTTTCGATTCTACAAAGCTCATGGAATCACCCCGCTTATATTCGACCTTCCTTTTATGGTTGTTAAGTGAATTGTTTGAAGAACTTCCTGAAGCAGGCGATCTTGCAAAACCAAAACTTGTGTTTTTCTTTGATGAAGCGCATTTACTATTTAATGAAGCACCTAAGGCATTATTAGATAAAATTGAACAGGTTGTCAGACTGATACGGTCAAAAGGAGTAGGCATTTACTTTGTAACCCAGAACCCACTGGATATTCCCGATGATGTACTTGGTCAGTTGGGTAACAGAATTCAGCATGCCCTGAGGGCTTTTACTCCACGTGATCAGAAAGCAGTAAAATCAGCAGCAACCACATTCAGGTCAAATCCAAAGGTAAATGTTGAAGAAGTTATTACTCAGCTGGGCGTTGGAGAGGCTTTAGTATCATTCCTTGATGAAAAGGGCATCCCTTCAATGGTTGAAAGAGCTTTTATTATTCCACCATCAGCACAAATTGGCCCTGTAACTGATGAAGAAAGGAATGAGATTATCAGAAAGTCGCCGGTTTATGGTGTTTATGAAAGAAATGTTGACCGTGAGTCGGCCTATGAAATATTAACTGCCAGGATGAATCAGGACGCTAAGGTTAAACAGGATGCAGAAGCCGCCAAAATTCAGGCTAAAGAAGCAGCGCAACAAGAAAAAGAAGCAGTCGCCCGAGAGAAATCAGAGCGCCGAAACCGAAGTGCGGGCCAGGAAATATTTGATGAACTCACCAAACAAACCGGTCGTGCAATCACCCGCAACATAGGTAATACCATTGGCAGGCAATTAGTTAGGGGAATTCTGGGATCTATCTTTGGTGGAAGAAGGTAAGTTTAGATAATTTTTCCAGGAAAAATTTGTGCTTAATTAGATTAAAAGTGACTTTTAAAAAAGTCACTTTTTTTGTTGTGGTTTCACAAATCTCTTTTTATATTTACTTCCGCATTTCGAAGAGGTAATTGTAAGCCTTGATTTTATTTAAAAAAACTAACAACCACTCATGAAAAATTTGGCATTATTAACTCTACTTGTTGCTTTATCTATCGGAGCCTCAGGCCAAAGCAAGGAGATCTCTGTTTCCTTGTCCCATTATAAAATGGAAATTTCACAGTATTATTTGTATCAGGGAGGATCAAAAGAGCTTTCTGTTTTTGAAGAAGTCAACAATTTATGCAACATTGGTCTGGGATATTATTTCCCTGTGTATACTCCTCAGCCAAATTTAGGTATTGGCATCAATGCTTCATTAAATGGTGGTTTGAGATACCACACGACTTCCTTCCATGAAATTTTTGGTGATGCCGGATTGCCTGTTACGGCCTCTTTCAGATATGGAGCAGGTTCAACAAGGGAAGCAACCAGTCCGGTTGGTGTTGGAATAGGTGCAGGGTACAGATTAAATGCAATGATTCTTCCCAGTGGTGATCCATTTTATATTCAGGAAGATCCTGTTGCAATAGTTCTTTTCAGGCCTTACCTGTATGCAGAGTTTGTTTTGGACTACCTGAGGAGGGACAAAAGTTTCTTTGATAATTTTAAGATCCAGTTCGCTTACCAGCCTTCATTAACGAGGACAGCCGCCAGTAATGGAACAGCTGAAGATATCACATCAAAAATGTCGTATTTCAGTATCTCTTTCATCAAGTTTAGTACTCTTGACTAATCTCTAATCCTCATTTATCATGAAAAAAATCATACTCTTTATAAGTATAATAATTCTTCCAACGCTGATGAGTGCACAGCAGGAAACAGGACAGATCAATGTTTCTGATTGGGTGCTTTTTTCGATTGGTTACAATAAGCAACTGAAAAAAATTGACGATAGTACTATGTATGCTTATTACAGGTCGGGAACTGACAAGTCAGGCATACTTATCTTTGATAAATCAATGAAGGTTTCGAGGAATATCCCCCTGGAGTTAACCAAGACTAAAAAGGTAATCTTCAGCCAGAAGGCTTTTGCTCAATTTGTTTCTTTCCCTTTTACTTTTTACAGGCCTGATATAAGGGCGGTTGTAATTGTTGGATATAATAAAAATGATAAAAAAGACTATTCTATCGTAGCTATTACTTACAGTATAGACGGGGCAGGATTATTGGATGTTCAGGAACTGTCGAATGCTTCTTCTGATCATTTTCTCATTAAGTATTCTTCAAACGAGGAGTATTTTGTTGTTGCCGAACTTCTTAAAAAGCAAGGAAAGGGTGAAAAGGTGGAATATGAGGTCTTTAATAAGGAATGCCAAAAAATGTATTCTACCAAGTGCGACCTGCTTGCCGACAGGGATAACTATTTCAGGATACTTGATAATGGAGAATTATTCCATTATACGATAAAAGAAGAAGGCAGGAAGATTACCTATTTATTTACCAAATTTGATAGCCTCGGTAATTCAGAAGTGGCAGCTTTTGCCCCACCAAAAACCGATATATATACTTATGAACGGTTTGATATCGTGAGATCAGCTGCAGGTGAGTATTTCGCTACTTGCATGAAGTACAGGTCGCATCCTGAAGGTATGGCAATCCTGAAACTTGATTTTGAGAAAAAGACGGTTAAAAAGATTACAGACAAGGATTTCGATAAAGCGGCCCTTGCAAAACTTAATACTATTAAGAATAAAAGTATTGCAATGGTCGGCAAAAAGCTTAAACCAATTAAAGACATCGATACTTATTCCATTTACAAAACTTCTGTTGATGATGATAATATTTATGTTGTGCTCGAAGACTTTTATTTAAGAACAAAGACCGATAAAAGCGGCACTACCTATACTTATGGCAGTGAAGGCTTGATTGTGGCATCATATGATCACAATGGAAATGAGCGGTGGATGATGCCTGTTAAGCGATTGGCCAAACAAAGGGAAGGTGATATGAATCTGCTGAACGGCAATGGCACTTCAATTAAACTAAGTAGTTATGAGACTCCTAAAGCTATTTGTTTTCTCGTCAGAAGTCAGGACAAAACCTATTATACCCGGATTGATAAGGAGACAGGCAGGGATATAGAGCCAATTTTAGTATTAACTGATGAAAAGGCTTACACCAATTCAAATTGCCAGGGTTGGTTTGATGAAGATGAAGTAGTTGTGCTGTCAATGAAAGGAACATCCATATTCAAGAAGAATGATTACTGGCTGAAGGGTTTCAAGATCAGCAAATAGTTTTGCATTTTGCGGGTATAAAGGCAAAGGATCTGAACGCTTGTGGATGGGTCCGCATGCTTCTCAATCGGGTTCTTTATATTCCTTATAGTCAATCTGAATTACAGCATATTCTATATAATGAATAAAGTAGTCTTTATCAACTTGTTCGTCCTGATAATTTTCCATCAGCCATTCAAGTTCAACAAAAAAGGCTCCCGGATCAGTATCATATGCATTCTTAATTCCAAACTCATTTCCACCAGATACATGATAGTTGGTTTGAAAGTCCTCAATTTTATCTGAAGGTATGTCATTGCCATACAAGCCAAAAGGACCATAAATATACTTTAACCGCATTGTAAAGAATCTTTCTGTTTGCGAACTATCGGGCCTGTTAATGTAAGAAACGAACTTAGCTTTAATGTGTTCCAGTGGGCACACATTATGAAATACTTCACTTGATACCTGAAATACCCTGTTGTTTCCCTGTATATAGTTGAAAAAACAGGTGTCTTCAAGAAACTTAGTAAAATTCGGTCCCCAGGTTAATACAACTGTTTTAGCTTCACCACAAGGATCATCGGCTGCGTCTGGTTCACATGTTGTTGTGAGAATACCAACACCGATAGAAAGCAGGAAATAAATGATCTTTTTCATGAACTCCTTATAATTAAACTGTGAATTGAATGATGCAATCATCAGATAATATAAGTTCTGAAGTCAGGAGACCTGAAAGTACAAGGAGTCAATATCTTCTCTAGTGATACAATTATACTAAAAAAGAATGAGAATTGCAAGTCATAAATAAGCTTATTGCTCTATACTCTGAAATCATATTAGATAAACCTACTCCTGCCGAATAATCGCAAGATAAAAAAGATAGGGCTAGAGCATTTAATAAATCAAAACATAAACCCTGCTCTGATAGAAATTCTGTTATAATCGGTGTGAACGGTGGTTTCATAACCATTTTCATTCCACCAGTAGTAGTTCTTTTCCTGGAATGAGAGCTGCTGGAAATGATAACCTAAAGAGAACATAAAACTTGATCTTGAACTCATTACAAAACGTAATCCTACTTCCGGATTTAATTGCACTCCGCCATTGTATTCTGATATACCATAGTTGTCAGAATTGTTGACTGGTTTACTGATTGGGAAAGCATAACCCAGTTTTAATGAGCCAAAGGGAATGATGCGCTCAAAATCGGCCATATATTTCACTTCCGCAAAAACAGGCAAAACACTCCAGTCATAATACTCATATCCAATTCCAAGTCCGGTATAGATATGCTTGTTAAACTGCCAGCCATTAACGGTTGAGAGTGAAGGTATAGGAAGAAATCCATTCTGTCCCTGGCCAAACAGAAGTGCTACAGAGCTTATATTATAAAATCCCTTTTCTTTAATGGTGTATACTTCTTTTTGTTTCTTTTCAACCTGTGCCGGATAGTCGTAAACATGGTCAGGATACACTTCCTCACGTTTTAAGGTAGTTTTCAGATCCTTGATACTGTCAATCTCTGAGCGGGGAATATTATAGATTCCACAATCGTTCACCAACCGGATGGTATTATTCTCACCGGCCTGCTGAATTGTGCCGAACCGTACATCACCACTCTTTAAAAAGATTGCAACCGTTCCAACAGACTGAGCTGTTGAAACGATTGCAAATGATAACATTACCAAAACAAGAGCAAGTGTAGCCAGATTTAATTTATTACAGGTCATCCAACTTTCTTTTATATTTTTAGTTGCCAATCGGCAAATGGCTTAAGAGCTTCAATGAATCAAGATTCGTATAATCGTACTGATATAGTCCGTCGTCGCCTATCATCATTAGTAAACCATCATAAGGTATTACATCATAAGTTTTAATGTCAGCAAAATGTGCAAGCTGATGCATGTTTATCTCCATTGGGTTTGTTGCATCATAAACCTTTAACCCGGCTTCACCATCGCAAATGAATAGGGTGTGGTTATCGATACCCAGGCCATGCGGATTAAATAAAGGATATGATTTAACAAGGAATGGTGTTTGAATATTGGAAATATCAACTACGTCAAGTTGGTTGCTAAAACTGTTGCACTGCGTACCTGACCGTAGTGTTACATATGCATAATTGCCTTCTATAACAACCGGGTCGCACGAGTTAATGTGTGTGAACTGTGATACGAATGATATTGTTGAAGGGTTGCTTACGTCATAAACAACCATACCGGTGGTACTTCCCATGAAAAGTTTATTCCCGTATGGGAATAATGTTTCAGCCTGCACACCTGTTTGAATTGATGTTCCTGCAGCAATACCCGGAACTGTTGTGAGATTGAACTGTTTGATTTCGTTGTTATGCAAAGCATACAGATAGTCACCTACAAGTGTGAAGCCTGCCATAGAACCACCAATGCCAACTGACGATGGATTAAAACCAACTTCTGCATTTCCAATGGATGGAACACCTGTCGCATCATCATACATTACTCTTCCACCAAAACCTGAACTGTTCTCCTTCTCAATTACTTCTGTAACTTCGCGTGTTTCCCATCCAACCACAACACCTTTACTGAAATCAAGTCCATAAACAGGATATGAGTAATCTTCCATTGGAGGAAGTACATTGGGGAATGCATTCTCAAACCTGTCGACTTCTACCGGATTATGCGGATCACTGATATCTATTGCTACAAGGTCAATATAACTGTCAGCATAAAGAATGTTGCCTTTTACTGCCATGTCAATATTACCCGGAATCTCAATAAAATTGAGTATTACCGGCTCGGCAGGATTGGAGTTGTCAATTACATGTATTCCTTGCTGGAATTCATTTACAAAGATGTAGTTATCCTTAAAATAGATCTTACCGGGCGTAGTAAGTTCATGAGGAGCAGTTTTTTTAACTGCACTTCTGAATTCATCAAAGCCCATTACAACAGGAACATTGGCTTTGTAAGTAACTTCTTCGTAAGTTTTATCCTGGCAGGAATTAATGAGAAAAGCTGAAAGGGTAATAAACAGAATAGCGGCAAGTGCCGGTAGTTTTGTTTTCATGGTCAATGGTTTTATGTAAACTGAAGATGATGTAAGCCAAAAAAGGTTGCATGAATATGATGAAAATCAGGCGATATGCAGATATTATTTTACGCGGATTAATTACCAAGCTTCAATCGCAGTCCTGCCTGGAATGACGGCCAGATCTTTTTGGTGCTTCTCAGGTTGTATGGTTGAGTTTTATTAAGATAAAAGACTTGTGCGCCGCCCTGTCCGAAAAGATAGAATGAGCCTGCAACTTTCATCTGACCACCTAACCCTGTAACAGTAGACAATTGTATTCCCCTGATGTTTTCTCCTGCACTTTCTGATGAAACCAATACATCCTTATTATATGTGTCAGTAAACCAGGTGCCTGATACACCCTTTTCAAGAACTGCCCACTGAAGGAGATAGAAATCGTAGTTCTTCTTTTGCATGAATGCGTATCTGATCCCTGCAGGAATACCAAGGTAATTTAATTCATTTCGGTACTCGCGGTAGAATGGGTCAAGATCATTGGTCCTGACTTTGAATTTAAGCCTGGTATAGATAATGCCAGTTTCAAAACTAAGACGCTTAACAATCTTCCTGTCAACAGTAAAGCCTATTGATAAAGGCGCATCGTGAATGGCATTCTCAACTTCCTCAAAATAAGAGGTGCCATTGGCAATGGATGCCGAGAATTCATCATAGCTATATTCTCTTCCGCCTTCATCCAATGCGGCGCTTTCTTTCGTAAAGTCGGCACCTGATGAAACTGCGTAAGCAAGGCCAAGACTCCAGTCGCCTTTTGAAGAAACTTCTTCAGGTGCATCAGTAACCGGTGGATTAAGAATTAATGCTAGCTCTTCAGGTGTTGGTTGATTCAGTGGTTGTATGAAAGATTGGGCTTCAGTTTTTTCCTGGTTTTCAGCGCTGATATTATTCCCATCAACAGTTATAGCATTTTGCTGACCTGTATTGACATCATTCTGTATATTATCTGCAACTAACTTGTTTGAAGCAGTTTCAGAAGTTTCAGCAAAATTACCGGTAGTGGTCCGGTTCCTGTATATTCGTTTCGATTTGTTAACAGTGCCGTTTTTTTTATTCTGTTTGTCAGAAGGTACGTTCTTATTATTCGGAGTCAATGATTTCTTTTCTTTATTCTTATTCTTCACCTCATTACTTGCCAGGTCATTGCTTTTACCTGAATGAGCAGAATCATTTTTTGTCTCGATCCTTGCGGTGGATTTATTATTTGATTCAAATAAATCAGGGGAATTGAGGTATGAAATACCAAGTCCAGCCAACAAAATGATGGATGCTGCGATTGAACTTGTCCTGAAAAGTAAAATTCTCCTCTTACGACGCTGCAGTCCGCTTTCAATGCGTGACCACATGCCGGCGGGAGGAACTGCTTCAAAGTCGTGCAGCTTATTTCCCAGGAGGTGTTTGAATTTATCGTTTTCTTGCATTTGTCAATGTTTTTGTTTCTGTAAGCCGCTTCCTCAACCATGCTCTTGCCCTGGCGTATTGTGATTTAGAAGTACCTTCACTTATATCAAGCATTTGCCCGATATCTTTATGCGAATAGTCCTCCACAACAAACAGGTTGAACACTGTGCGGAATCCAGTTGGCATTTCAGTCAGCGCTTTGTAAAGAACCTCAGCAGGTACCAGAGCCAGCATTGAATCATCATCTTCTGATGAAACACTATCATGGTTTATGGAACCTTCACCAAAAGAAGTCAGTTCAATGCTGTTTTTCAGTATATCTTTCTTTCTAAGAATTTCAAGGGAAGTATTTACCATAACTCTTCGCATCCATCCTTCAAGAGATCCCTGTGATTTATAGCTTCCCAGTTTTGAAAAAATCCTTATAAAACCCTCCTGCATAAAATCCTCAGCCATATTCTGGTCCGGTGCATAACGAAGGCATACCCCGAACATTCGGGGGGCATACCTATCGTATAGCAGCTTCTGGGCCCGTGTGTTGCCGGAAAGGCATTCTTTCAGCAGATTGTCTTCGTCCATGCTTTAACCCGGAAGCCAGTGTTTGTTCGAACCAATTGATAGATGCATATGCTGTTTAATAGTTGCATACGAAGTTAATATTTTACCGATTACCAACGTAAAGACACTATGCCTGACATCTCATTTTCATGATTTAACAACCGATTTGACAACATGCATGGCGTTTTTACCTGTTAATAACATTAAAAAAGGATAAAAATATACACTCAACAACATATTTAGAAACCTAAATACATATATTTGTACAGAGAAGTCATGCCATGCCTGGCATCTAAGCGTTATATTATTAATTGTAATACCATGTAAAACAAAACATGGAAGTGGTTGTTAATTAACGCAATAATTTTTTAAGGGGTAATCTGTTTTACTTAATTCGTTTGGTTTAGGCCTTTTTTATGATAAAAAAAGTACTGGTAGCAAACCGCGGTGAAATCGCGGTGAGGATTATGCGGTCGTGCCGCGAAATGGGGATTCGCACTGTAGCTGTATATTCGGAAGCCGACCGTGCTTCAATGCATGTAAGGTATGCCGACCAGGCATATTTTATAGGACCGGCTCCTTCAACGGAAAGTTATCTGCGTATTGATAAAATTATTGATGCAGCGAAAAAATCAGGCGCCGATGCAATACACCCCGGCTACGGTTTTCTTTCTGAAAAAGCTGAGTTTTCTGATCGTTGCAAGGAGGAAGGCATCATTTTTATTGGTCCCGATTCTCATGCAATACGCATGATGGGCGACAAAATAACTGCCCGTAAGACCATGATGGCAGCAGGAGTACCTGTTGTACCGGGTACTGTAGATGCTATTAAAAACGAAGACGATGCCCTTAAAATAATTGAAGAAATTGGTTTACCGGTTATGATTAAAGCAACAGCCGGTGGTGGTGGCAAAGGAATGCGCCTGGTAAAAAAAGCAGAAGATATTTTGAGCTCACTCCGTATGGCCCAATCAGAAGCAAGGAATGCTTTTGGTGACGATTCAGTTTATATAGAGAAATATATCGAGTCACCTCATCATATAGAGTTTCAGATCCTGGCCGACAAACATGGCAATACCATACATCTTTTTGAGCGGGAGTGCTCGGTTCAACGCCGTCATCAGAAGGTGATTGAGGAAACGCCATCCCCACTGCTTACACAGGAAATCAGGAACGAAATGGGCCGGCATGCTGTTGCCGCTGCAAAGGCTTGTGGTTATTTCGGTGCCGGTACAATCGAGTTTATTGTCGATGACAACCTGAATTACTACTTCCTTGAGATGAATACCCGCCTGCAGGTTGAGCATCCAATCACCGAAAGGGTAGTTGGAGTCGATCTGGTGAAGGAAATGATTGGAATAGCAAATGGCTTGCAACTTCCTTATAAACAGGAAGACTTTAAACAGAGCGGTCATGCCATAGAATGCAGGATTTATGCTGAAGATCCCGATAACAACTTTATGCCAAGTCCCGGTAAGATACAACATATTACCGAACCGCTTGGTCTGGGTGTGCGGCATGATGGATATGTGTATGAGGGATACACTATTCCAATCTACTATGACCCGATGATATCAAAGCTGATTGTTTGGGCCAAAACGCGTGAAGAGGCCATCAACAGGATGAGCCGGGCATTACATGAATATAAGATTACAGGTGTAAAAACCTCCATCAGGTTCCTTGCCAGGATCATGGAAAGCAAGGATTTTATTACCGGCAAATACAACACAAACTTCATCGAAAAGAACCACGATTTCCTGATGGCAGAACCTGAATGTGACGGTCAGTGCGAGGATATAGCACTCATTGCTGCCTACCTTGAGTATACCAATAAGTTGCGTAAGGTTTCAGTTAATGGAGTTGAGAATAAGACCTTCAGTAAGTGGAAGGATGTCCGCCATCACTCATCAATATAAAAATACGCTATGGAAATTAGTATTGACGGAAGAATAGCCAACGTTCAGGAATTAAGTCGTGATGGCAATATCATCACCATGATGGTAGATGATGAGATCTATGAAATTGATGCACTTCGGGTAGCTGATGGAATCTATTCACTACTATATAAGGGAAGATCGTATAATATTGAGATGATTGCCGACAACACTGCAAGGCATTATACTGTGAATTCATGGTATAATACATACAAGGTGGAAGTGATTGACGCGCAAACCCGCTATAAAATGAGCAGGGAAAAAGGAGCACATACCGATGAGGGCAACATGATTATTTCACCTATGCCGGGTAAGGTTGTTAAGCTGCTTTGCCAGGAAGGTGATGAGGTAGAAACCGGACAAACGCTAATCATTATTTCAGCTATGAAAATGGAGAGCGAATTCAAGGCAAAAGTGAGCGGCACAATCAAGCAAATTACTGTTAAAGAAGGCGATACAATAGATGCCAACAAAATTTTGATCACCATAAACCCAACCAAATAACCTGATGAGCGATTTATCTGAAATCTACCACAAGCTTGAAGAAAAGAATGCAAGAGCAAAACTTGGTGGTGGAAAAGAAAAGATTGACAAACTTCATTCAACCGGAAGAAAAACTGCCAGGGAACGTATTGAAATGCTGCTTGATCCCGGTACATTTACTGAACTTGACCGTTTTGTGGTTCACCGTGCAAGGGATTTTAACATGGAAAAAAACCTGATTCCGGGCGATGGTATTGTTAGTGGTTATGGAAAGATTGACGGCAGGCTGGTTTATGTCTTTGCACAGGATTTTACGGTTTTTGGCGGCACTCTGAGCAGGGCCAATGCCGATAAGATCATTAAAATCATGGACCTCGCTATTAAAATGGGAGCGCCAGTCATTGGACTGAATGACTCAGGTGGCGCACGGATTCAGGAAGGAGTGGAGAGTTTGGCCGGTTATGCCGATATTTTCTACCGGAATGTAATGAGTTCGGGTGTTATTCCTCAAATCTCTGCAATTCTTGGCGCATGTGCAGGTGGTGCTGTATACTCTCCCGCTATTACCGACTTTATTGTAATGGTAAAAAATGAGAGTTATATGTTTGTAACCGGTCCTGATGTTATTAAGGCAGTTACACATGAAGAGGTCACCAAAGAAGACCTTGGTGGTGCATATACGCACAATTCAAAAAGCGGGGTAGCTCATTTGATGGCACTTGAAGAAGAGCAGGCAATGATGATGATAAGGGAACTTATAAGCTTCATTCCCTCAAATAACATGGAAGAGCCGCCCAGGATAAGCACATCAGATAGTCCAAACCGTACCGATGAGAAGCTCCAGGAAGTAGTTCCTGTTGATCCCAACAAGCCATACGATATGAAGGAAATCATCACTAGTGTTGTGGATGATGGTAACTTCTTTGAGATCATGCCACACTTTGCGGGCAATATTCTTACCGGTTTCGCCCATTTAGATGGTCGTTCTGTAGGTATTGTTGCCAACCAGCCGGCAGTATTGGCGGGTGTGCTTGATATCAACAGTAGTGTGAAAGCTGCCAGGTTTGTCCGCTTTTGCGATGCATTTAATATTCCAATAATCACCTTTGTGGATGTTCCGGGCTTTCTTCCGGGTACCACACAAGAGTTTGGAGGTATAATCAGGCATGGTGCAAAGCTTTTATATGCATATGCAGAAGCAACAGTGCCAAAGATTACCATCATCACCCGTAAAGCATATGGCGGAGCATATGATGTGATGTCAAGTAAACACATTGGCGCCGATGTTAACCTTGCATGGCCTACTGCCGAAATCGCTGTTATGGGTGCTGAAGGTGCTGTGAATATCATCTTCCGCGATAAACTGACCGATGAGGCTAAAACCCAGGCAGTAAAAGAATACAGGGAAGTATTTGCCAACCCTTATAAAGCTGCGGAGTTAGGTTACATTGATGAAATAATTTACCCAAAAACCACCCGTCCTAAGTTAATTGAAGCACTTGAAATGTGCAGCAACAAACGAAAAACAAATCCGTACAGGAAGCATGGGAATATTCCTTTGTAAAGGAAAAAGGTAAAAGGAAAAAGGAAAAAGTTGCGTTACGCTTCACTCAATGAAGAAAGTGATTTGCTATTCCCTCATAAAAATATCCCGAACAGAATAGCTGTACCGAAAGTGGCTAACGCCAGTTTTTTAAGTTCAGGATCAAGGGCTGCTGGTGGTGTGGTAGTGAAAACCTTCCTCAGGTGGATAATAAAAAATGGGATTAAAACCAGGAAAATAAACTGCAATGGTGAGTGGTACTTGTATATTGCATATAAACACAATGTCACCATGGCACCAACAATAAGAAATAGATGATAAAGATGAGCTTTATCACTTCCCATCAGGACAACCAAAGTTCTTTTACCTGAACGGCGGTCACCTTCAATATCCCGCATGTTATTAAGGTTCAGCACAGCCGTACTTAAGAAACCAATGGCTGTGGCAGGCAATAAGTCAATCCAGCCAATCCTGCCTGTGTGGAGATAGAAAGTTCCAAGCACTCCGGTAAGCCCAAAAAAGATGTATACAAACAAATCGCCAAAGCCAATATAACCATAAGGGTTTTTTCCTACTGTATATTTAATTGCTGCTGCCAGTGAGGCAAGTCCCAATAAAAAAAAGACAATCCCACCGGTTGAAAGGTTGAAGTTAAACCCATAACCTATTAGTAAAATGCCGGAAATCAACGCAAGGGTAGAGGTTATAATAATGGCAACCAGCATCTCTTTTTGTGTAATCGCGCCGCTTTGAACCGTCCTTTTTGGACCAACCCTGTGCTCATTATCCATACCGTTCACCGAATCGCCATAATCATTGGCAAGGTTCGACAGAATTTGAAGAAACAACGTAGTAAGCAATGCCATTATAAAAACAGAAGTTTTAAATGGTTTCTCGTGCCACGCCATAAAGCTGCCCAACAGGGTACTGCTAAATGCCAGTGGCAATGTTCTTGGACGGGCTGCTTTAATCCAATGTTTCAATTTATCTGAGATTTGAAATTTGGGATTTGAAATTTGAGAATTTTCACGTCACCAGTCACTATCACTAGTCACTAAATACTAATCACTAATACCTAATCGCCTAAGGAAATTTTGGGAATTTGGAAAAATCAGGATCTCTTTTTTCGAGGAACGCTTTTTTACCTTCCTGTGCTTCTTCGGTCAGATAATAGAGGAGAGTGGCATTGCCTGCGAGCTCCTGCAATCCTGCCTGTCCATCGAGTTCTGCATTCAGTGCCAGTTTTAGCATCCTTAATGCAAGCGGACTCCGTTTCATCATAGTTTTGCACCAGTCGACTACTTCATCTTCCAGTTGATCAAAAGGAACAACTTTATTTACCAGTCCCATGTCCAATGCTTCAGCAGCCGTATATTGTCTGCAAAGGAACCATATCTCACGGGCTTTCTTCTGACCTACAATCCTCGCCAGGTATGATGACCCAAACCCTCCGTCGAAGCTTCCAACCTTAGGACCGGTTTGTCCAAAGATGGCATTTTCAGATGCTATGCTCAGGTCGCAGACAACATGCAATACATGACCACCTCCAATAGCATAACCGTTTACCATTGCGACTACCGGTTTTGGTAATGAGCGGATTAATTTCTGCAAGTCAAGCACATTCAGGCGGGGTATACCATCTTTACCTACATATCCGCCATGTCCTTTTATATTTTGATCGCCACCGCTGCAAAAAGCCTTATCACCTTCACCGGTGATGACCACCACACCCACATTTTCAGCCTCGCGGCAATAGTGCATGGCATCAATCATTTCCTTGACGGTGTCAGGGGTAAAAGCATTCCTGTATCTGGGACGATTTATAGTGATTCTGGCAATACCCTCAAAGAAGTCGAATTTAATCTCTTCATATTCTTTGATGGTCGTCCATTTCCTTTCAGTTTTCATAGTAAGATGTACTTATGTGAATTTGAATCCAAAGTTAAGGATTTTGAATGATTGGTAATCCGACGCACGATTGTGCATCCCACAAAAATTGAATGATCCGTAACAATATACGATTGTCTGCGCAATGTGTTATTTTCTCAAAAACCCAAAATAATCTCTTAATGTTTGAGCAGACAATTGATTATTGGTAATAATCTCAAGAAGAGCCGGACGGTGCGAGTCCTGGGGCTTTAAGAACAAAGGCAGCTGACTTTTAAGTTCATCTTCATCCGAGGCCTTGAAATACTCTATGTTGAAATTGGAAGCAATGCCTGCTGCCTGCAGGTTGTGGCGTGTTTCAATGAAAGGTTCTAGTTCCTCATGTCCTGTTGGACCATCAATTATCCGGAAAATGTTACCACCACCATTATTTATAAGGATGATTTTGAATCTTTCCGGGAGATTTGAATTCCATAGGCCGTTGCTGTCATATAAAAAGCCTATGTCGCCGGTGATAATAACTGTTAAACCAGAATAGTTATATGCAAACCCTGCTGCAGTGGAAGTACATCCATCAATACCGCTGGTACCCCTGTTGGCATAAAATTTCAGGTTAATGCGTTGATCGAACAGTTGAGCGTATCTAACCGGAGTACTATTGCCCAGATGAACAGCTGTATTTTCAGGCAGATGTTCGAATATAGTGTGATAAGCCCTGAAATCGGTGAATTCAATTTTCTCCATGTACTCACTGTGTTTCTGGGCTGTCTTTGCAACCGCAAGTTGCCACTTTGAGTAATAACTATTTGAATTGTTTATTTTTATTAATTCTTGCCGTTGTATTTGATCATCTTCAGAAGAGTCCAACAAATGCTTAGTTGAAAGTTCATGCTGGAGTTGAGTCAGGAAATCACGGGCGTTTAAAGGAATTGTTTCAGTGAGTGACTTGTAAGTATCGAAATGAAACTCATCAGGGTCATTGCTGATATGCCAGTGGTTTGCAGGTGACATGTCACGCAGCATTGCCTTAATTTTCTTTGAGATTATTGCACCACCGATAGTAATGAGCAGATCAGGGGCATAATCCTTATTTTTTAAAGCAGGAATAACAGCGATGGTACGGTCGATACAGTTGATAAATCTATTGTGAGTAAGATTTGAAGTGGTCTCAGTCAATACAACAATGGAGGGATCTTCAGCCAGTTTCAGCAAGAGGTCTTTTACTTCTTGAGAAGGAGACATCTGACCGGCTACTATCATTACTGATGATGCACTTTTCCATACCCCGGCAAGACGTTGCATTGATTCTTCATTCAATTGTTGGTTTGGTAAATTGTATCTTATAATCGCAGGTCTACCTTCAATTACATAATCTATGTCATAAAGTGGTTCATCGAGAGGAATGTTTAACTGAACCGGCCCCTGCACAGGATACATAGTCCTGTCAATTGCTTCATTCACCACCCTGTCGGTATACCATCGTTCATTATTTGAATGAATGGCAACGGGCAGGTTAAAACTTTTCCTTATGTAATTTGAGAAGACATTTTGTTGTCTTATGGTTTGGCTGTCGCCCTGGTCAATCAATTCAACAGGCCTGTCAGCCGTAAGCACTAACAGTGGGATTTTCTGGTAATAAGCTTCGGCAATTGCAGGTGCATAGTTCAAAACAGCTGAGCCGCTGGTGCAAAGCAGGGCAACCGTTTTTTGTGACTGCAGGGCAAGTCCCAGCGCAAAGAAGCCGGCACTGCGTTCATCGCCAACACTTAATAATTTGAGTGATCTATTTTTCCCAAAAAGAATGATGACAGGTGCATTTCTTGAACCGGGAGATACAACAACCTGCTCAATTCCCTTGGCAACCATGATGGCAGCTAGTCGGCCAATATGTTCTTTATTCATTAATCCAAACTCCTATTCTCTGCTAATATCCGTATTTTTTCTATCTCTCCCAATAAGGTCCTGCTTTTTATGGAAGTCTCTTCCCACTCTTTTACAGGGTCTGAATCAATGGTAATACCACCTCCGGCATAAATTGCAGCCTGAGAATTAATTGCCTGTAGACATCGGAGATTCACGAAAAGTGTAACTTTCTGGTCAATATTAACTGGTCCCAGATAACCAGTATAATAAGAACGGTCATAATTTTCAGCACTGCTTATTATATTCGATGCTTCTTTTGTTGGCCAGCCGCATACTGCAGGTGTAGGGTGTATTTTATTAAGAAGGTTTTGCAGGTTTTTGCCCAATATCATGGCGACAAAATCAGTACGCAGATGTTCCACATTTCCGGCAAGTACTGTATAGGTCCTGGATTGCTCAATTCCCGTGCAGCCAGACTCAGACAGTTTTTCTCTAACGTATTTAGAAACCCATTCCTGTTCGACAACTTCTTTCTTTCCCCAATCACCAATAGTTCCGGCTTTTCTAGTGCCCGCGAGTGCCATTGTGCTAATTCTTTGACCGGTTGATGATAGCAAAAGCTCGGGAGTTGCACCCAGCCAAACCCCTGTCAGGGGTGAATATAGCAGGTAGACAAAAGCGTTTGGAAATGCTGCAGAAAGGTTTTTGAATAATAGTGGCGCTTCTGCAATTACCTCAAACGGAAGCCTGATAACCCTTGAAAGAACAGCTTTTTGTATGGTACCCTGCTTAATCTGGCTAATAATAGATTTTATGCCATTCATGTATGCAGATTCAGGCGTTGACTGGGGAAGCTCCAGGTTATCAGGAAAAATGAGTGGTCTTTGCTGGTTTGGTGTCACAGGAGGGGTGAAGAAATAACCCTCCTCTACACCGGTTCCCTTGATAATCATCTCAGCTTTAAACCATAATGATTCACGTGAACTATTATAAGGAGAAAACAGAAACCCTTTTTCATTTTCGGGAAGCGTGCCCGGATCCAGTAATCGCGGTCGTCCGGGAATAGTAACCGGCGTTGGTTCACCAGGCATTCTGTAAGATACAAAAGAATATCCTGCTTTCAGGCAGTGTTGCTGGAATCCGGTGAGGTCTTTTGCGGTCATTTTATCGCGGAATAACCATTACTGTCAAACGTGAAACACAGACAAGTGCACCTTCCTCATTGGTAATTTTAATTTCCCATACATGTAATTTGCGAGTGCGTGAAATTAAAGAAGCCTTGCCTGTAACCAAACCATGTGTTGCTTTTTTAACGTGTGTTGCACTTAATTCAATTCCTACAATAGAGTGAGTTTCAGGATTAACCATATTCAAAGAAGCCATGCTCCCTAATGTTTCTGCAAATGCAGCTGATGCACCACCATGCAACAGTCCAAGTGGCTGTTTAGTACGGTTATCAACCGGCATTGTACCAATCAGGTAATCAGAACCAGCTTCTGTATATTTTATTCCAAGGTTATCAACAAGTGTATTTTGAGACAATGCATTCATTGAATCAAGAGTCATCCCGGTATATAATTGATTCTCCATAAATAAGACTGACTTCTACAGCCGTAAAAAGACTGACTATAAACAGATGTTGAACTATAAAGTTAGCTTCATTGAACAAATATAATTAAACTAACAAGTCAGCTTGCCAGAACAAATATAGTAAAATTAATTGTGTATTTCTCCATTAAAAGCTTGCAGGTTTTGATACAATCATATAAATTTGGCTTTCTTATTTGAGAGACCATTGAAAAAAATCATCTTACTACTCGCTTTATTTGTTAACTTATTAGTTCTCAAAGCACAGGATTCATTATATACCAACAGCAATGCCCTCATTGGTTTTTCAGGTGGTGTTAATTTTACAAAATTTCAAGGGTTACCTTTCAAAGACTTATCGGCCGGTAGCCAGCTAACATTAGGTCTTTTTCAGATAGTTAAAGTTACTAATGGTTTGTCATTGAAATTTAATGAATCGTTTAGTCCAAAAAAATCAATGATAATGCATCCTTTAGCAAAAATAAAGGGTAATTACATTGATATTTCAGTTCTTCCCCAGGCTCGTATTACTGATGAAGTTGCATTGCAGGGTGGTTTGGTATTTAATGCGCTAACAAATGATTTCAAATACTCTGAATTTAATGTACTTGCTGGTGCGCAGGTAAGACTTCAAAAACGCATGATATTTGATGTAACCTATCAGTTGCCTATTTTCAATCATGCCATATCGAACCTTAATTTCAGCCTCAATTATATAATCAACAGAACCAGGAATAAAGAACCTCGTCCTGATAGAAAAGAAAAGCAGAACCTGGTCTCAAAGCTTGATGAATTGAATAAAGGCATTCTTTTGGTGAGACTAAAGAACTGGGATAATAAGATTGATGCTTATAAAGTTGTAGGTGACACATTAAAAGCTAATCAACTGGCCGCTCAAAGAAGAGCTATGAATATTGCCATAGTTAATAGTTTTAAAGAAAGGTATCATTTCTCAGATGTTGCATTCTTCTTCAGTGATGATTCAAAAATGGTAAAACAAGGTACTTTTGATGGAATCTTCGTTAACGACAGTTTGATAAAAGATCCATCCATAAAAGTTAATAACTCTGCAAACTGGTTGATTGGAGAAGTTGATTTCCTCGAGATGGATACTGCAAAACACTGGCAGAATTCTCATTATAATATCTATACTAAAAAGTACGAGAAGATATACTACAGTGGGTCACCTAACTTTGGTAGATGTGCAATTGTAATTCGGGATAAGAATTTTATCCAGTTGCAAAGACCTTTCCCATATTACGTAAGCTGCAGAACTGAGATAAAAGAGGATAAAACAGTAACACCTGTTAACCATTTCTTCAAGAGAAGTGTATCTCGTGCCGTTAAACGGTTAGACAAAAAGCTTAGAAAAAAATACGGGAACTACTTCGATAAAGGACCTGCAAGATACTAAATATCTGTAGGGGCAAGTATCAACTTTTCGTTAAACCAGCCGACTATATTATTGTAATATCCTTTAAGCTTAGTATATGATTCCTGAGAATAACTGTCACGCTTGAATTCATATAACATGGTAACTTTAACGACCCCTTCCGTTTTATCATCAATCATATAGAGAATTCTTACATCGGCATTGTTGACAACAAAATCATCAGGCTTATTTAATAAGCGATACCCCTTTGGAATGTTAATAATAGTCTCGTATGACCTGATTTTCCTGTATGTGAAATCCACAGGATAATTCCTTGAAGGTGTCTTTAAAGGGTTCTCATAAATACCTTTCCCTGAAAAGGGATCAATCAAAATCTTATTATCAGCAACTTCAATTCCCTGTTCCTCTTTATAGCTCAATTTAAAATCCTCTTCAATATTTTTAAGATTAAGTTGCCTTATGCTATCAGAATTTTTTGAACTAATTGATACCATTTGTTTAAACAGCTTATCATAATCTTCAAGATATGCACTGCGGTTGTTAGCCGCATCATAGCCTGTGTAAGCCAGGTTGAAATCTGTTACCATGCTCATATCAGTCAAATTAAAGGTAATATCTGACTTAGTCTTAATTTCTGAAGATACAGTGCTGCTATATTTCATTATCTGAGGCTCGCCCGGTTTCACAATCAAACCTGATTCATTCAGGCAGCGTGAAGGAATCTCATTCCAGTCAAGCAGTGATTCAGTTGCATCAAGCAATACTGGTTTATTATTGATATTGCATAAAATTAACACATAATTAAAGGCATCCATGAAGGGATAATCTGACTTAATTTTGCCAAAATTACGAGTACTGATCAACACAGGATCAGCTTGAATTCCTGCTGCGTTGAGTAATCCCAGATAAAATAAATTGAGTTCTGCTGAATTACCTATTTTCTTATTCATGAGTTCTTTAACAGATTGATGGGCATATTTTGTGTCAGATCCATTAAAAGTATAATTATTGGCTACATAATTTCTCAGGAATTTGATCCTTTCGAGGTTATCAGCCGGAAGGGAAATGGTTGCAAGTAGTTCCTCACCTTTTTTTTCACTTTGCTTTATAAAACGGCCAAACTCGTCCATCTTAAGGAATTCCTTTATAAGGTCAGACCATGTAGTTATAACTTTAGCTACTACACCTGATTGACTGGAATAAGCCGATAGCTGAAAGTTGATTTTTATTATATAATCGTCCGGTGAAGAAATAAACTCATCTTCTTTAAAGGAAGGAATGTTCTTCAGGACAAAATAGTATGCCATGTCATCATTTGAAGGTTGACCCTTTACAAACATGGCATTATGAATGGAATATGTCTTAAATTCATCGAATTTGGTTATCCCCTGCACATAATAGAAATATTCGAAATGAGGATTTATAATCGCTGTATATTCACTGTAATAAACCGGTATTTCTTTCTGGAAGTCCCAATCGCGCAGATTGAAAATATATGGACTGTTTATGGTATATCTGACCTCAAACACTGATCCTTCTTTTACATCGGGGATTGCAAATTTCCTGAGGCTCCAATGCTCATTAATCTTTTGTGTATATGTTTCTTTAGGATTAAAAGAGGTTTTTCTAACTGTCCCATTTTCGAAGTTATAAGTATTGCCTTCAATATTTATTATCTTTTCAGCTCCCCCACTTTCACCATAATAGATTGGAACACTGAATTCTGCATACCTCAATCCTGCTTTCTTTAAAACCTTGATCTTAACCGTCCTTTCAAAGAAAATATTATATCCATAATCGGTCTCATCAAACATTGATTTACCAATGTCATATAATATTACCGCTTCAGCATTTGGTTCAAAAGAGCATTCTTTCAGAGTGAAATCTTCATTACTGTATTGCCCGAATTCATGTGAGAAAGTCTGTGCCTTTAAACTGATAATGACTGAAATAAACAAAAGAATTAAAAAGTGTTTTTTCATAAGGTAACAGGTTGTATTTGTTGCTTTGCAATTGTCAGGAGTAATTGCTAATTAAATCCCAACAGCCTGAAGTATTATGTTTTCGTTGAACTTACTGACTATCTTGTTGTAATAATCTTTGATTTCATTATAATTTTCAGCCGGGTAAACGTCTTTTTTAAACATATAAAGTGCAACTACGGTTAGATATCCGGGTTCATTATCATTAATGGTGTATACAATCCTTATATTCTTATTATTCACCGTAAATGGTGCAGGTTTAGAAAATACTTTATATCCTTCCGGGATCTTGATTTTGATGGAAAAAGTTTTTGACCACTTGTAGTTAAAGTCAACAGGATAATTTCTTTCAGGTTGCTTAAATGGATTTTCGGTAGGAACAAGGTCGCAGAATGGATTAATGAGTAATTTATCCTCTAGTCTTTCTAACTGCTCTTTTTTATTGAAAGTAAGTTCAAATGGCTTTTCAAAATCAGTAAGATTTGCACACCTTATACTATCGTATGAGAGATAATCTTTTCCGAGAAGGTCTTTAGCCAGTTCTGCATAATTGTTCTTGAATCTCTTACGTTTGCTCACTCCTTCATAAAAGCTTGAAGTGAGTTTAACATTCATTGACAGACTGTCAGAATCAGGGTTGGGAATCAATTCTATTTCATGACGGTTATCGGAATTGGCAAGACTCTCAAAATGAATCCAGTCAGGATTATCTTTACGCACAACCAATCCAACATCATTGAGGCATCTTGAAGGTACTTCGTTGAAATTAAGTAAAGGCTCAGTAACATCCACCATATAGAGAATGCTATCTACTTTTACCATAGCAACAACATAATCAAAGGCATCAACAAAAGGATAGTTTACCTGGATTTTGCCGTTTGACCTGGTGCTTAACAATACTGGATCAGCCTGAAAGCCTGCAGCCCGGAAATAACCAACAGCCATTAAATTCAACTGTGCAGCACTGCCTGATTTTTCAAGAGAAACTTCCTTTAAAGTTTTACCTGCCATATAACTCTCATCTCCATTATAGGAGTAATTCGATTTTAAGTACCTGTCGATCTTTTTGGCCTTTGATAAAGTAGAGGAATCAGACATCAGGGTGAGTATTTGGACAATATCTTTACCATCACGCTGGCATGATTTCATATAACCTCCAAAACTATCAGAATCCAAAAGCTCCTGGCAAAGTTTTGACCATGTAGAGACCAGGTCTTCCCTGAATCCATTTGATTGTTTATATGTAGTCAACTGGAAATGGAGCCTGCGCATATAATCTTTACTTGATGTGATATATGATTCATCCCTGAATGCGGGAATATTCTTCATTACAAATTTCTCAACAGCATCGTGGTATGGGATGAGGTTTATATATGTTACTTCACCATTATCATCATATTTTTGATAATCATCGTAAAAACCACCTCCGGTAAGACTATGCGCATATTCGAAATGAGGATTCGTGGTAACCTTATATTCACTGTATAAAATTGGGATATCTGATTGAAAGTCCCAGGTAGGTAAAACCATCAGATAAGGACTTGTAATAGTGTATGATATATCAAATACAGATCCTTCCTTAACATCAGGCATGGCAAATTTTTTATTGTACCAATGATCACTCTTCTTTTCTTCAAATGCATTTTTTGAATCGAGAGAAGTAGCTACTATTTTACCATTTACGAGATTATAAGTGTTTCCCTTTAAACCAGTTACCCTTTCATAACCGTTATCACCCTTATAGTAAGGAATGACAAATTCAGCCTGGTCAATTCCTGCTTTTGTAAAAACCTTAATCTTTGTTTTTCTCTCATAAACATACTTATAACTATCATTGATTACCTGGATTGACAAGGTGCCAATATCATACAACACCATGGCTTCTGCAATTGAATCGAAGGGACAGGCAGTCATCTTCATTTCGTACTCTGTGCATTTGCCTATCTTAGTGGCATAATCCTGTGCAAAAAGTTCTGACATACTCAGGAAAAGCATCCCGAAAAGAACCATGCGGAGAAAATGATTTTGTTTCAAAGTGGTAAAGGTTAAGGTTGTTTGATTACGATTTTTGCTTTTTCGGTTTTACGGACTGATTCAATGAAAGCATAAAATTCAGGATACTGCTCTAATGAATATGTTCCCGGAAATATTCTTAATGATTTGATTGCTGTTACTGTATTGTTTTCTGATAATATTTTAAGATCAAATGTTCCATAAGAAGTACTGATATTGACAGGTTCATATTTATTCTTCAATGTGTAACCTTCAGGAAGGTTATATTTAATAGTATCTTTTTGCACAATGGGATAAGGAAGTTCAACCGGTAAAGTGCGGTTGGCTGTATTTGTAAAACCGGGAAGTCCAACAGGGTTGAGGCTGAAGAAATAATCGGTACCGAGTGAGTTAACAAATTTGTGCAGGTCTAACGTGGCATGCAACACTATTTTTGCACTGTCGCGATGTCTTTTCCCGATCTCCCAACTGGTTACTTCATAATTCTCAAAATTCATTGCATTGCGCACAATCTCATCCTTTGTTTCTTCATCAAAGTTATTTGAGACTGCATTTAGAGTTTCAAAATCATCCCCCCTATAGGTGTTTTTCAGGGATACTTTGGCAGTTCCATCCAGATTGAGCGTATAAGTGATGTTCTTTGAGCCGGTCACCATATCTTCTTTTAAAGAAGGAGTTTTTACGAATCTACTTCCTGAAGCATTGGTCATTAACGCATCCCTGTTTTGAGTAAAAGTTCCCAGATAAGCGAAAGGGTTTATGTTACTTGTATTTTCAAGCCAAAGGGTATCATTCTCGAGCGGCACCGCTAAAATCACATGGTCAAACTGATTAGTGGTAATTTCCTTAAAAATAGCTTCCGGTTGATCGCCTGAATTAACCAATGTATAATATGACCGGATGCCTGCATGCTTAAGCAATGCCTTCATATAATTTGTCAGGGCCTTGCAGTCACCATATTTGTTAATCGATACATACTTAGCCGGGTAAGGTTTATATCCGCCCACACCAATAGATACATTTATGTACCTGGTGTGATCCTGAAGATAATGATAAAGAACCTTTACTATCTCACGTTTGTCGGTCAGCCCGTTAATCAGATTATTAATTACAGGGAGTTCCTCCTCGGGAATGACATCCAATCCATTGGCAAGATTGTCAATCCATGTACCAAATGCTTCCCAGCTGTTATTGCTTCCTTCAATGCCATATTTGAAATCTTCTGGTACCACAATCACCTGAGGATAATAATTATTGGGATTGGAAAATATTTCTTCCTTTATTGGTTTCAGGTAGCTCGCTCTCCACTCAAAACGTACCAGATCATCGGCCGTATCTTTAGAAGCAAGCGCAACATCTTTTGAGTATTCTTTGAATTTATAATTGGGTGGGATATTGACCTTAAGAGTGGCATTCCTGGTAGGAATACTTTCATAAAGTACTGGTGTCCAATGGGTGATTTGCATAAAATTCTTCTCTTCCCTGGCGTATGAACATTTGATAAGATAGGGATATTCAGAATGTTTCAATTGAAACGATTTCACAAAATCATCAGTGTAGAGATAATCGCTGTATGCATTCCTGTCGACAATATCACTCTTCTTAAGGCTTTTGATTTCATTGCCTTCAGCATCATGAACACTTGCAATTAAACCTGTTAAAGGTTCATTTTTGCTGTATGGAACATTGAAAAAGCCATATTTTTCGCCATTCCTGTTATTTATCTGAATAATGAATGACTTATAAACTTTCAAATTATTTCCGTCAATGAAACACGAAGTTTTATATTCAATTACTTCAGCATCATACTTTTGGCAGAAACCGAAATCAAAGAGAAGAATTAAGAGGAATGTAAGTATAGAGGGTCTCATCATATATAACCTGTGTTCTTTATATGTATCTCATTCTATTTCGTGGGTAAATGTATTAAGTTGTTCCGAGATTTCAAAAACGAAATTTATATTATTGAGTACAGAAGAATAAAAAACAGGAAAAGAGGAAGCGAAAAGTGAAAAAAATGACCATAAAAAGTGAAAGCCGCGCGGTTTATACCGGCGGCTTTCTGTGTTCAGGATAAACAGGCAACAGGGCTGTTACCTGAAAATTACTTTATAAGTGGCAGTTCTGCCTGACTCATAATCAATATGTAATAAATAGATACCACTTAGCATATTATTTCTTTGAATAGTAAATGTATTAGCCGAGATTTTTTGACTATACACTTCCATGCCCGTCAAATTATAGAGCACAACCGAAGACATTTTTTCGGGTGATGTGACAGTTAAATTATTTATTCCGGGATTTGGATATATCGATGTTACCTGAAGACTCTCATCGTTGACACCCACGGTACTTTGCCTGAATTCAACATCGTCTAAAAACAATGGGTTCACCGGAGATGTATTTGAGTGTTTGATGCCAATATATGTTTCACCTGGGACATTGATGTACACACTGTATTGTGTAAAATCAGAAGTTAGAGGCACTTCGCTGATCATATTCCATGAATCAGCATTTGCAGGGTCAGATAATGTTCCTATCTGTAAAGCATTTGTTCCAGCAGCTGAGAAATTAAGTACAGCACCATCAGCGCCTATTTTGACATAAGGCGTAACAATAGCAACAAATGCCGAAGGATCGGGTTGTCCGTTACTTCCATCAAGTCCGTTCATAATAAATACAGCATTTGGTGCAGAAGTTGTAATGCCGTTTTCCATGGTACGAACTTCCGCTACTGTGTTCGAGAGCATAACATCAACTAATGATGTCCATTTTTCCGGTATAGCAGGCTGTGTTACTTCATCAAAATCTTCATAGAAGTATGTTAAAGCTTCAGGTCCGTTAGCATCTATTTTAACCAGCCAATAATCACAAACATCAGCTGATTGTGCATATTTACCTCCACCGATTAAACCTCCATCACTGGTTGGGTTTAGTGAAAGAAACATGTCATCAGTACTTGAGCCCTCAACAAGCGATTCCCATTTTATATTCCCTTGATAATCAACATTAACAAGCCACCCTTCACCAGCTAAATATGGGTCAATAAAAATACCGGCTGCAGTAAAACTTTCATCAGTTAGTTGAACTGCATGTAATCCTCCTTTTGAAAGATGCTTGTTCCATAACTGATTCCCCAGGTCATCAGTGCAAACCATCCATCCATGGAAGCCCTGTTGAACACCTCCTTCAGATTCTCCGCATATTATATAACCACCACTTGGTGATTGTTTTACGCTCCTGAAAATGTCATGTTCAACCTGGCCAAAGTGTTGTGTCCATGTTGTATCGCCATCAGCATTAAATTTCAAAAGCCATCCATCGTGTTGCCAGGTTATACTGTCGTATGTCCAATGGCGGTCACCAACTGCTGCAAAACCACCATCACTGGTCGGAGTTAAAGCAAATATACGTTCCCAGTATTCAAGACCATAACAATAATCCCAGAGGAGGTCACCATTAGAATCAACCTTGCCAACCCAGGCTTGCATACTTCCAACGGCAGGAGCGCCTACACCTCCAAAAATAAATCCTCCATCAGTTGTAGGAATAATATCATAGATATACTCCCATGCCGATTGAACGGGCCCAACTGTTGGATGATAACCACGGTTCCATATAATATTGCCAAGATTATCGGTCCTGATAAGCCAGCCTTCACCTGCCCAGCCAAAGGCAGTCGACATACCACCTATTATAAAGCCTCCATCAGAGGTTTCCTTTATTACATATGCTTCATCAATATAAGTATCGCCATAGGTTTTTTCCCAAAGCTTATTTCCCATTTCGTCTGTTTTGATAAGCCATGCATCAAAATTACCTGCTCCTATTGAATTGCTGCGACCAATAAGTGCATAACCACCATCGGTTGTTTGAATGGCTGAATAACATTCATCTACAGCATCAGCACCATAAGAAGTTGACCAGACTGAGCGGTTTGTTCCAGTGATTGAAACCGGGTTTGTACTTAAGCCAACAGAAGAGTAATTCTCAATAATTGCTCCTGAATTTTTGAATGTAGCAACTCTGTTAAGTTCTGCATTTTGAGCCGACACAGTCATTATTAATAGTGTCAATGCCAGACCTGATAGTAATGTAAAGATTTTCATTATGTGGAAATTTTAGTTAAACCTTCTATCCGCCAAACGGCTGGACGGTTATTGTGTCACAAAGTAAATCATGCCTTCGCGGGTTACCAAATAATGGCAATAGACAAATAATGTACAAGTAAAAAGATTTGAGTTTAGAAATTTCGCAGGAAGTCTTCCAGCACCACCTTGTTATCAAGGCACATTTTTTTTCTGATGCGGTAGCGGCTGGTGACCACGGTAGGGGGACTTACATTGAGTATTCTGGCGATTTCTTTATTCTGAAGGTTAATCCTAAGGTAAGCGCAAAGGCGCAATTCATTTTCTGATAAGCCTGGAAATTTATCTTTTAGTCCTATAAAGAACCCGGAATGTACCTTATCAAACATTCCCTTGAATTTATCCCATTCCTTATCGGTATTTAGATTGTCCAACACTATTTTTTGTAAACCGTTATAAGTATTGCTATCCATTACACCACTTTCGCGATATTTGGTTGACATAAGTGATATTTCTGATAGAATCTTGTTCTTATTAACCAATTGCAGGGAGACCGAAGTAAGTTCACGGCTCTTTGATTCTATTTCCGACTCATACTTCAGCTTCTCAATGCGGTTAAGCAATTCATCAGACCTGATTTTTTCCTGAAGGTTTAAGTTCTCCAATTCCTTTACTGTATATGATTTCTTGAGGTTCTTCAGCGAAAGCCAAACGAGCAGGGCTATAAGCAAAGCGATAAGTATAATGAGTGTTGAAAGAATAGTTAACGTGAGATTCCGTTTCTTTTGCACATCTATCTTATCTGTTAAAAGGCGGTTTTCAAATTCCTTCTTTTGAACATCAGCTTTCAGTTGTATTTCAGAGATACTTTTTCTTGTCTCATCATTCATTACACTGTCCTTTATAAGGTCATACCTTCTGTGCAATTTTAGTGCGAGGGCGTAATTCAGTTCTTTTTCAGCTACTTGCGACAATCTTGCCAACGCTTCCATGGCATTTGTCCGTGCAAGAGTCCCACTTGAAATAGCCAGGCTTTGGTTATAATACTGCTTTGCTTTTATATTATCGCCGGTAAGTTCGAACACTGAACCCAATTCCAACAAGGCAGTGCATTTTAAGCTATTGTCGGGATGCTTTTCCAAAATTGAAAAGGCCTGAGCGAGGTACTCAAATGATTGTTCCGATTCTTTAAGAAACCTGTTAACTGTGGCAAGGTTGATATAGGCGAGTATAATTTGTGATGTATCGTTAATTTTCAAAAGTGTTGACAGGTTTTCATTGTAAAACTCCCGGGCTTTCAAATAATCGTTTTGTTCCACATAACAATTGGCGATATTTAATGAAATGCCGGCTGCATTTGGAAGATCGTTGGTCTCAAGGCATAACTTCCTGGCTTTTTCAAAATAACCAATCGCTTTTTCAGGCTTACCTATTGAAATATTCACTAGTCCGAGGCCGTTATTTATAAGACCCTCTGAGTGTTTATCA
Organism: Lentimicrobium sp.; assembly: GCA_035298745.1. Taxonomy (GTDB): domain Bacteria; phylum Bacteroidota; class Bacteroidia; order Bacteroidales; family Lentimicrobiaceae; genus Lentimicrobium. The sequence continues at coordinate 41,357 of DATGXS010000004.1, forward strand.
CCGGCGATTTCAGCGCTTTTCAAAGCATCGGTGAGATACTTTACTGCTTGTGGGTATTCTTCCCTTCGTAAATAATAATTGGCAATACCATTTCTTGTCTTTGCAATGAAGGAATGGTCATGTATCTTAGATGCTTTATAAAGGGCCTTCCTGTAATAGAAAATTGAGCTATCACTTTGATCAGCCATCTGAAAGTTGCCTGCCTTGCGAATGTAGTCTGTTATGTCGCTGGTAATTTGTGAATTATCAACACTCGTTGTATTCAGTTTATGGAGATAGTGAGAGATACCCGTCGCAATCAGGATAATAAAAACAGCACCGGATATGTAGATTATTGTCTTACTTTTCAGACTCATCTCACTAAAGGTTGCGAAAGAAATAAAATTGAAAGCCCTGAACAGATAGCAAATTTAATAAATGTAATTCAATGTTGTTCAAAAGTTATTTAACTAGTTCAAACACTAAAGAACTTCTAAATCCTTTGAACCACCTGAACAAAATTGAACTAAATTGAACAACATTGAACAATCTCCTGAACCCTGCACCTTCTTTTGCATGAATCTCTATTTTTCGTAAGTTTACAAATGAAATCAAAAACCAGAAGACAATATGGAATACCAAATCCTGAAGCCGGTTAGGGAAGGCAGTATCGTGGTGCTAACTTTAAGCAGACCACAGGCAATGAATGCGTTAAACTCAAGATTCTTTGAAGAAATGGACCATTATCTGGATGAGCTGTCACAGGATGCATCCATCCGCGCACTCATCATAACCGGTGAAGGAAAAGCATTTGTGGCAGGTGCCGACATTGCCGAGATGGTAAATATGGATGGAAAACAGGCCCGGGCATTCAGTCGCAAAGGTCAGGAAGTCTTTAATAAAATAGGTAAAGTGCCATTTATTGTAATTGGTGCTATAAATGGTTTTGCATTAGGCGGGGGAATGGAACTGGCGATGTCATGTGATATCAGGATTGCTTCATCCAACGCTAAATTCGGTCAGCCGGAAGTAAATCTTGGACTTATCCCAGGTTATGCCGGAACACAAAGACTGCCAAGGTTAACTAATCTGGCTGATGCTTTGTACCTTCTTACAACCGGTGAAGTCATTGATGCACCGACTGCACTTTCAATGCGACTTGTTCAGAAAGTTACTGAGCCTGAAGGGTTGATGGAAGAAGCAAAAAGAATGGCCGGTGTAATTGCCTCAAAAGGCCCTCTGGCTGTTAAATTGGTAAAAAAGGTTACCCGCGACGGTCTGAATAGTTCTTTCAATGATGGAGAACTCATGGAAGCACAGCATTTTGGTGATCCGTTTGGCACTGAAGGAACAGAAGGAATGAAGGCTTTTTTAGAGAAAAGGAAGCCAAACTGGTAAAAGTTCAAAAGTTGTTCAATGTTGTTCAATGTTGTTCAATGTTGATCAAGATTAAATTATAAGTCAACCATTTAACGTAAAGCTTTGAACTACATTTGAACAACTTTTGAACCCTTCGATGAACTCAGGGGAGTCCGCGAAGCTTTGAACAACTTTTGAACAACTTTTAAAGCGAAGCTTTGAATAACTTTTGAACGCGAAGCGAAAATTTTTTGAAATCTCAAATTAAAATATACATGGAATATACTGAAAGAATTCAAAATGTAACAGTGCTGGGGGCTGCGGGGAAAATGGGCAGCGGCATCCTGCTGCTGATGGCCCTTGAGATGGCCGACCAGAAACTTAAACCTGAAAACAAGGAGAAAACCTTTGTGCTCAACGCCATGGATGTTACTTCCAGCGCCCTCCCTGGACTCATGAAGTATATCCGTACACAGATACTCAAAGCAGCAGAGAAGAAAATTGTATTGCTGAGAAAGCTCTACACCGATCGTCCTGATTTGATTGACAATTCAGAGATCATTGATGAGTATATTGCGGATGTAATGAGTATTGTAAGGCCCGGTACTCGACTTGAGGTTGCCTATGAGAGTACACTTGTTTTTGAAGCAGTAAGTGAAAATGCCGCACTTAAAGTTCAGTTGTTCAGTCAGATTGATAAGAATAACCCGTTGAAACCATGGTATTTTACAAACACTTCATCGGTGCCTATTTCCGGACTAAATGAAAAAGCAGGACTTGAGGGCCGTATCCTGGGATTCCATTTCTATAATCCGCCTGCAATACAGAAGCTTGTTGAGCTTATCATGATTAAGGAGAATCCAGCCGGCATGAAGGAGTTTGCCCACGAACTGGCAAAGAACCTGAAGAAGATTATTGTTCCGTCGAACGACATTGCCGGTTTTATTGGAAACGGTCATTTTATGCGTGATGCACTCTACAGCATTGAGCAGGCAGAAAAACTTTCGTCAGAAATGCCACTTCATGAAGCTGTTTATGCAGTTAATAAAGTAAGCCAGGACCTGTTGATGCGCCCCATGGGAATCTTCCAGTTAATCGATTATGTTGGCGTTGATGTGGTAAGGTTTATCATGAATGTTATGGATCCATACATGAAGGACGAGAACCTGCATAGCGATATGCTCGACCGGTTCTTTGACCTGGGTATTAAAGGCGGACAGTTTGCCGACGGCAGCCAGAAGGATGGTATCCTTAAGTATGAAAAGGGCCGGCCGGTTGCGGTATATTCATTTGATAAGAACGACTATGTGCAATTTGCCATGTTCGCCGAAAAGAGAGATGCCTGGTTGGGTGAGATTCCAAGAGAAGTAATTCCATGGAAAAACATCATTAAACTGGCCGATAAGGATTCAGCTGCCATGGAAGCTTTTACCCGTTTGAAAGCAATGAATACCAAAGGAGCCGAACTTGCACTAGCACACGCCCGCCGTTCAAAGGAGATTGGCATGCAATTGGTAAATACCGGCGTTGCTGCTAATCCACAAGATGTTAATACAGTTCTGGCTACGGGATTTTTCCATGCCTATGGTCCCGTGAACGAATTTGTCAACTAACTTAAAAAACCTGAAAGATGAAACCACGCAGAAAAGTATATATGGTTGCAGGCTATAACACCATCTCAATGGGGACTGGCCGTAAGGAATTTAATCCCAGGAAAGAACGTCCGGGATTAGAGTACTATTTGAAGGAAGCCGGACAAGGGACGCTCCGGCAGATTGGTGGAGCAGAGAATGTGGATGAGGGCGTTGTTGGCAATTTCATGGCAGCACGTTTTAATAAACAAGGTCACCTGGGTGCTTTCATGGCGATGATCGACCAGGGCTTACGTTTCAAACCATCTTTGAGAGTGGAAGGCGCTTGTGCATCAGGAGGTCTTGCTCTGGTGTCAGGAATAAAATCGGTTACCTCTGAATCAGCAGATGTTGTACTCACCATTGGCGTTGAAGTTCAGAACACTGTTAAAGCTATATATGGAGCTGATATACTAGCCAGTGCGGGGTGGGCAAACAAACGAAAGGATGGGCATGCCTATTTCTTTCCAGGCCAATTTAGCGACAGGGCAGGGGCTTATTTCCAAAAATATGGTAAAGATAAAACACGCCTGGCCTTAGCCCGATGGTACAGGCAGGCCATTGAAAATGCACGTTTATGCACCACTGCACAGGAATATGCCAATGTTACTGCTGATCTTGATGAGGCAGGAGGTGCCGAGCCTAATCCCAAAGCTTTTACCGATCACCTGAATTACACCGATTGCTCGAAAGTATCGGATGGCGCTTCATCAATTGCTATTGTATCAGAAGAAGGCCTCAAGAGAGCCGGTATTCCTTTGAAAGATGCCGTTGAAGTTATATCCGTTGGCCATGCCACAGATGATATCACTGCTGATCCTGAAGATCCTACCGTAATGTCAACCATCAGGGAAGCAGTAAAAGTTGCTTTACGCGATGCAGGAATCACAATGGATCAGATTGCAACAGTGGAAACCCATGACTGTTTCACCATTGCAGGATTGCTCACCTTAGAATCGATTGGCTTGGCTGAACCCGGAAAGGGTGCTGACTTTATACTTGAAGGACATACCTCAAGATCCGGAAAGATTCCATTCAATACAACCGGAGGCCTGATTGGCTGGGGACATCCAACCGGAGCAACAGGCGTTCACCAGGCTGTAACTATCTGGGAGCAATTAACCGGCAGGGCAGGGGATGCTCAAATTAACATCCCAGCCGATAAACCATATGCCATGTCAATCAACATGGGTGGTGATGACAGGACGGTTGTGGCAATTGTTTACAAGAAAACGGCATAGAACCTTTTGTATAGAAAATTGAAAAATCTATACAAAGTAATGAAGGTGTGTATAGAAATTGACAAAATTTATACATAAGGCAAAATAAAAAGGGGCAGCTATTGCTGGCCCCTTTTATTTTAGACAGGTCGCGACCTGTCCCTACTATATATTTTTCAAAATTATCGCAGTTCCCATACCACCACCAATACATAATGACGCTAATCCCAGTTTTTTACCGGTGCGTTTCATTTCGTGGATGAGACTTACCGTGATGCGATTGCCTGATGCTCCAATCGGATGTCCCAGAGCAATCGCTCCACCATTTACATTTGAATGTTCATCAAACCATTCTGGGGTAACACCGTGCTCTTCACTTAACTGTTTAATTACACCTAGTGACTGTGCAGCAAATGCTTCATTGAGTTCAAGTACCTCCATATCACTGAGTTTCATATTGGCTTTCTGCAAAGCTTTCCTTATAGCCGGAACAGGGCCTAAACCCATAACATTAGGATCAACTCCACCTTGTCCGATTGCCACAATCTCAACCATAGGGGTTAAACCAAATTCTTTTACAGCATCTTCACTTGCCACAAGGACAAATGCAGAGCCGTCATTTATGCCTGATGCATTTCCTGCTGTAACAGTTCCGTCATTCTTGAATGCCGGACGCAGGCCACCAAGCTTTTCAGCATTGGTTGTGCGATTTACAAACTCGTCAGTATCAAATACAACCGTCTCTTTCTTTGTAGTGAAAGTTATTGGTACAATTTCCTGTTTAAATTTACCACTGTCTATTGCAGCAGCTGCTTTTACCTGTGAGCGATAAGCAAACTGGTCCTGCTCCTGACGGCTTATATTTAACTGTGCTGCAATATTCTCGGCAGTAATTCCCATATGCTGTCCGGAGAAAGCATCGGTCAATCCATCCAAAACCATGGTATCAACGGCTTTAAAGTCACCCATCTTAATCCCATTGCGAACAGTACCGGGAAGAACATAACAGCTAGCCGACATATTTTCAGTGCCACCGGCCAGGATAAGGTTAGCTTCACCTGCCCTGATATTGTTGAAGGCCGTGATGATAGTCTTCATCCCGCTTCCGCATATCATATTCAGTCCCCAGGCAGGAACTTCCTGTGGGATTCCAGCCTTAATTGCAGCTTGCCGTGCAATACCCTGCTTCTGGCCGGCCGAAAGAATGTTGCCGACGATTACCTCATCAATTTTTGCCGGATCAACTTTTGTTTCTTCAATGATGTTTTTCATTACTTCTGCAGCCATATCAGCCGGATGCATGTTAGTAAGAGCTCCACCGAATTTCCCGATTGCAGTACGTTTTGCTGCTACGATAAATACTTTCATTTGATTAGATATTTAAAAGATTGTTCAATGTTCAATGTTGTTCAATGTTGTTCAAAGTGTTCAAGTTGTTCAAATTGTTCAAGTTGTTCAAATTGTTCAAGTTGTTCAAGTTGTTCAAGGTGTTCAAATTGTTCAAGGTGTTAAATAGACCCTTTGAACCATTTGAACCATTTGAACTCTTTGAACTATTTGAACCTTTGCACTATTTTGAGAGTCTTGTTTCCATTTCCTGCGCAATAAATGAAGCTACATCATCAGCGTATGAGTTCATGCTGAAGCCGGCATCGTAGCCTAGTTCTTTTGCTAACTCATGAGTTATTCTCGGGCCACCGCAGATGAGAAGAACCTTGCTTCTTAATCCTTCTGCTTCAAGCATTTCAACCAGTTCAGTGAGGTTCTTTATGTGAACATCTTTCTGAGTGACAGTCTGAGAAACTAATAACGCATCGGCTTTCATTTCGATTGCTTTGGCGATAAAATCCTCATTAAGCACCTGGCTCCCCATATTGAGGGCTTCAAACATTTCGTAGCGCTCAAGACCGTAATGGCCGGCATAACCCTTCATATTCATTATGGCATCAATACCAACAGTATGCGCATCTGTGCCCGTGCTTGCGCCTATAACTACAAGTTTCCTGCCAATTCGGCTCTTAATAAACTCGTCCGTTTCGTGCATATCCATCTTGGTGGACTCAACTTTCGGCACATTGATGGAAGTGAAATCAACTGAATGCACACAACTACCGTAGCAATTAAAGAAGGTGAATCCTTTGGTCAGTTCTTTATAATAAACCACCTGGGGATTCTCAAAACCCATCTTCCGCATCAGCACTTTAGCTGCTTCAATGGCTTCATCATTGCAAGGTACGGGCAGAGTAAAACTAATTTGCGTTTTACCGTCGTTCATGGTATCGCCGTAAGGTTTAACCGCTTTCAGATCAAGCGTTTGATCGAAGCTACTTTTGTTCATTGAATATAGTCCGCTGCTCATCAGTGTTTTCCTCCTTTCATAAGGTCGATAAACGGATTGGTGTAATGCTCTCCTTTTTCGACAACTCCATTTAATCCTTTTCCACCCGTTTTTGGACGTTTCACATCGCCAAAGATTCCTTTTTCCAATGCATTGAAAAGACCTTCCTTCTCAATCTGCATCAGTAAGTCAAGAGCCTGGTCAAGCACCTGCTGTGCACGCGATTGAATAATACCGCCATTTTTAAATTCAACTTCCTCGCCAATGCCTTTCATGTTGTTGAAGATATAGCGGGCATTTTCAATTGCAAGATATCTATCAGACATAAATGGGGTGTGCACTGCTTCAGTGATCATACCTAATAACTGGATTCCCTGACCTGTCCAGATTGAGATCTCATTAAATAGTGCATTCTGGATCTGTCCTTTGAAAATGTTACCTGTCATAAACTTAGTCGGAGGCATATATTTTAAAGGAGCTTTGGGGAAGATCTCCCTGGTCATCTGCGCCTGGGCCAATTCATACAGGAAACCGTTCTCCATATCAGGATTCATTTCAAACGCATGTCCTAATCCCATTTGCTCTTCCGGAAGACCGGCCAGCAAGGCCAATTGCTCATTGATAAGATCACTTGCAAGCACCGTACGTGCTTCTTCAAAAGCATCGGCAGTAGTGAGGTAATTGTCTTCACCGGTGTTAATGATAACGCCGGCAAAACCATTGATTACCCTTGAAAAGTATTGGTCGACCATAGTGCGCTGCATGTTGATGTCCCTGAAAAGGATTCCGTAAAGCGCATCATTGAGCATCACATCCAGTCCTTCCAAAGCTCCCATTACCGCGATCTCCGGCATACAAAGCCCGGAGCAGTAATTACACAGACGGATATATCTTCCTACTTCAGTGCTCACTTCATTAAGAGCCGCCCGCATAATACGGAAGTTCTCCTGTGTGGCATAGGTTCCGCCAAAGCCCTCGGTTGTAGCACCATATGGCACATAATCAAGAAGGCTCTGTCCGGTTGTTCGAATGACCGCAATAATATCAGCTCCCTGTCGTGCAGCGGCCTGTGCCTGAACCACATCCTCATAGATATTGCCGGTAGCCACAATCACATAGATATAAGGTTTTTGTCCTTCACCAATGGTGTTGATAAAATCTTCACGGCGCTTTCTGTTAGCTTTTATTCTTGCTATACTGGCATCAATGTATGGTTTTATGGCTGCATTGATTTCTTTCTGAGAGTAAACAGCAGTGCGGGTAATATCATACTCACCTTTACCAATATTTTCGGCTATCTGTTGAGGTGTAAGGCCGGTATCTATCATAGCGTTACCAAGGTAATACAGGGCACCCTGCGATAAAACACCGCGGTCCATCAGATTGCCTACAACAACATTTGGCAGCGGTGCTTCATTAGCATCAATGCCATCAATACCCATAAGCCGGCAGAGTGTCCTTTCAACGGCCACTGTAGTATAGTGCCCGACAAAATTCTGCACATCAGCAGCAATATTTCCGGCTATTTGCCTGGATTTAGCCACTTTATGGAAGTTAAGTCCTAGTTTGCTTTTTTGCATAATTTTTTTAAAGTGACTAGTGACTAGTGACTAGTGACTAGTTTGGTTTATTTATTATCTTACTTTGTATTTCTATCTTTTTATTTTAGCCTTTAGCCTCGGTCACTGAGCGAACGCAGTGAGTCAAAGTGTTAGCCTTTAGCTTTTTTACTTTAGCCTTAGCTTTTTTATTTTACTAGTCACTAGTCACAAGTCACTAGTCACTTTTCAAATACTCTTTAGCTTTCTCAACCAACTCCTGGTCAACCTCAAGAATTTCAGCTATGGTGAGGGCTTCCTGGGGGACTTCATTTATATTTTCAGCGCCCGGGTGAAGCTCTATTAGCGAGTAATCCATGTAATCGTTGATGGTTTCTATGGTTGGTTTTATGCCTATTTCATTTGTTTTTAGTCCTGCCACTCTCAATCTGCGGCAGTTTGAATTGATACCGCTGTAATGAGTAGTGATCAAACTGGTTACATAGTATTCCATCAGAAGGTCGACCAGTGCGTTAACAATGGCTTTTCCTTCAACCGGATTGGTGGTACGTGCAGGCTCATCAATCAATGCCAGGATTTTCTCACCTGACTTGGCTGCATAAATAATACTATTTATTTTGAGCATTTCAGAAGCAAATGATGAGAGTCCTTTCAATTCAGACTGTTCATCCTCCATGCTGGTTAAAATCTTTTCAACAGGTTGCATTACAGCCTTTTCTGCTGGTATAAAGAACCCATATTGAAACATGTATTGTGCCAATGCAACGGTCATCAGTAACACCGTTTTCCCGGCCATATTTGCACCGGTGATAAGGCTGGGTGAATCAGTTAGCCTGATGTTAACCGGTTGGAAGGTTTTGGCTTTTAATTCTAGTGCTTCTTTAATTTCTGGGTTAAAGAGGTTTTTGAAGGACGCTAAGGACTTGTGGGACATGTTAGACATGTTAGACATGTCAGACATGTCAGACATGCTAGAGTAGTCTGGAGTATTTACTTCAGGTTTTACCAGATTCCATTTTACAGATAACTCGGCTTTTGCGAGTAGAACATCTAACTGGGCGATGGCAGACAGGTTTTCCAGGAGGGCCACTTTGTGCGATTGGAGCCTTCCTGTTAGCTTTTCGCGAATAGTATCCTCGAGGTCAAAACCTCTTAACCTTAATTCTTCGGCTTTCTGTATGTCAGTCTTAATGAGTTCATTATATTGTTTCCTCAGGCCAGCCAGTTCCTCGGAGTAAGAATCATAAATGTAAAAGTGTGGTATTCTTTGCTTATCGGGATCAAGGATGGAAATTACCCCTGACATGTCAGCCAGCTTAACAACTGTTATTTTTAGTCCTTCCAGTGCTTCAATAGCTCTATCAATCACCAATGCAAATTTCTTGATCTCAAAAAGGTTGATATCATCCAGTACAAGTCCTTCTCTCAAGTTGTTAAGCGTGCCGGTGATATCATGCAATTCAGAAAGTGCCGATTTAAGATTTGTAACCAGTGTTCGACGATCAGTAAGATCTTCACCGCTTAAGTCAAGCAGTTTACGCAATTCATCCACCTTATCCAGGTAACTGCTTAATTCAGTCTCCGAAATCATCATCTGTTGCTTCATCAACTGGTGCCTGCCCGGGGTTGAATGAATATCAAGAGCATCGGCTATAAACCGCAATCCCGGAACCTTATTTAACATATGGGTAAACTGTGCCATGGCCTATTGCTTTTTAATATCGTAAACCGGTAGATTTATAGCTTGAGATAAACCGGCACAAAGTTCGGCGGAGTTAAGAACATAGCCTTCAGGGGAAACCGGATTTACGCATACAGCAATAAGTTTTGTCCTCAACAAAACCTGCAATTTATGGCCGCTGTTGATGAAAGCCTTGTATGTTTCCGGCTTCACAAAAAGTCTGGTAAAATCGCGTACTATCAGGGTAGTATTCCTGAATGCCTTCTGCATCCTGATAAAGTCAAGCACACGGTCGCTTACTGCACCTGCCACATAAAGGGTATTCCCATGCTTAAAAAGCTCATGTTCATGATCTTTTAAGAGGAAAACTGAGGGGATGTGGAGGTTATGGATGGTGCCATCAGGTGAAATGGCATAAATGCCGGAGGCGGTAGAGAGGAGGTTGGTTTTTGTAGACAAGTCGGACAAGTGGGACATGGGGAACCCTGGAATTTCTTCTGACCTGCTTGTCACTTCACAGAACTCCTCCAACCCAATCATTTCAATAACATACTTAGTGTGGCTCACCAGCTTTGGAATATTGGCTGAAACGGCTGCCCCCGTGGTTAGTATCATGCTATCTGTGATAGCCGGTGACCCGTGGCTTACTCGTGATATAGCACCATCAATGATGGTAGTGTCAACATTATAATCGGCCATGCGGTCAATTATCTGTTTTGTCCACAGAGTATCAGCTGGACCTGAAAACATGACCTTCCCTTTTGAAAGCGCACGGGCAGTGACTAACCTGCCTAAGGCAGTCGACTTTTCACTTACCTCCAGGATTTCTGCGGTAAGCTTCTTTTGCCTGAAGTGCTTTTCGGAGGTGATAAATATCATTGACTTATATAGATCAGTCTCAGGTTTTGGTGTACCGGTTACAGCATCTGTTTTTTCACCATCCACTCCAATAGAAGTAACTGCAAGTCGATGACCTGAACCTTCAAGACGCCTCAGTATATAGTTCAGGCACTCCGTTTTGCCGGTGTTTTTCTCCAAACCGACAATCGAAAGGCTCCTGTACTTTAATATTTCATCTACAAAAGGCATTCTTTTTTACTTAAACCTTCATTCTACCCGCTCTGGTATGCCCCGGCAAGAGGTTGAAGCTGGTGACCATATTAGTGATTGCGTTTTTTCCTTGATAACCCTTCAGGTTCCAGTGATAACTTATCACCCCTGAGAAGTGCAGCAACGCCTTCTTCTTTCGATGTGCAATCTTCACAGTGGCACTCATTCTTATAACTATCAGGTTCAGTATAGGTAGTTATCACACCTTCAAAATTCCTCAGAACCACCTTTCCTGGTGCTTGTGAAATTATATATGTAGGCATAACCGGAGTCTTTCCACCACCACCCGGAGCGTCCACTACAAAAGTCGGTACAGCGTAGCCTGATGTATGTCCACGAAGATTTTCAATGATCTCAATACCCTTTGAAACAGGTGTGCGGAAATGCTCGAGTCCCATCGAAAGGTCACACTGGTAAATATAATAAGGCCTAACCCTCATTTTTACAAGTCCATGCACCAGTTTCTTCATCACATGAACACAGTCGTTAACACCGCGCAGTAACACTGACTGGTTTCCAAGCGGAATACCGGCATTAGCCATTTTTTCACAAGCAGCAATAGCTTCCGGTGTGATTTCTTTTGGATGGTTAAAATGGGTATTCAGCCAAATCGGGTGATACTTTTTAAGCATATTCACGAGGTCATCGGTTATACGCTGCGGACAAACCACCGGAGTTCTTGAACCAATGCGGATGATCTCAACATGGGGAATAGCCCTTAAACGCTGGATGATCGACTCAAGCATCTTGTCGCTGACCATTAATGCATCACCACCCGAAAGAAGTACATCACGAACTTCAGGAGTCCTGGCAATGTAATCAATACCTTTCTGGATTCTCTCAGAAGGTGATTCATTGTCAGTTTGTCCTGCAAACCTGCGACGGGTACAATGGCGACAATACATTGAGCACATATCTGTTATCAGGAACAGCACCCTGTCAGGATACCGATGTGTAAGCCCGGGAACCGGCGAGTCCTCATCCTCATGCAGGGGGTCGAGCAGGTCGGCAGGCGACTGGTGGGTTTCTAATCCAGTAGGTACGGCCTGTTTCCTAACGGGGCAATCCGGATCATTCGGATCAATCAGAGAGAGATAGTAGGGGGTAATCGCCATCCTAAGGGTAGTAAGCGACTGTTTTACACCTTCTTCTTCCTCAGCAGAAAGGGGGATATATTTTTTGAGCTGTTCAAAAGTCTCAATCCTGTTCTTTACCTGCCACTTCCAATCATTCCACTGGTCATCCGTAGCCTCTGGATAAAACCGCATGCGGCCGGAGATTTTAATTTCTTCCATATTTTTAACTAAAAATTGTTCAAAGCTATGCGTTCAAAAGTTGTTCAAAAGTGGTTCAAAAGTAGTTCAAAGCTTCGTGTTTAAAGGTTGTTCAAAGGTAATTCAAAGCTACGCGTTCAAAAGTTGTTCAAAAGTAGTTTAAAGCTTCACGATAAAAAGTTCTCAACTAATGAAACTTAGCACCTTTTAACTCTGAGTTCTTAAGGTAGGTTATCATATTGGAGATTTTCACATTTAGCCTAAGAGCAAGTTTGATAAGTGGAATTAACTCATCTTCTTCAATATATTCAAATGTGTGAGACCTATATAGTTGTGATCTCGTTTCACCGCATGAACCTTTGGCGATATAAAGAAATTGTGCAAACTCTTTATTTCCTCCCCTCTCAAACCCCTCTGCAATATTATCCATTATTGAGCCAGCCGAAGCACGTATCTGATCTCTAAACCTAAAGTCCTTTTTAAAAACTTCTCGATTAGTAATATTGAAAACATCTTTCGTCAATTCATGTGCTAGCTGCCAAATCTCTAGATCCTCAAATTTTTCAATCGTCATCTTGTCTTACAGTTACAATTATGAGAATTAAAACTGATCAATGTGAAAATTCCAAAAGTTTGCTGGAACAACTCTTGAACAACATTGAACAACCTTTGAACAACTTTTGAACTAATTTTTTTAAGCGTACAATTCCGTAAACACCTTCCTGAGTTTTTCACTCTCCCTGAGCAGTTCTAGAGTGATCTCTGCATGGCCTTTTGTGTAGCCGTTTCCAACTATCATTGTTACATCGCTTCCAACTCCTTCGGCGCCAAGGGCTGCTTTGGTGAAACTGGTTGCCATGGAGAAGAAATAAACCAAACCATCATTCTTTGTGCAGAGAATGCTGGTCATTTCAGTATCAGGGATATTCACATTGTTGATGGTGATATCAGCAAGCTTTCCGCCGGTTAACTCTTCAATCTTTTCAAGAACCGGAACAGGGTTGGTTGCATTGGCTGAAAACACATGATCGCAGAAGCCCAGCTCCTTGAGGCGTTGGGTGCTCTTCTCACTGTGGGTGAGACCAATAACCATACCTGTAACACCGGCACGTTTCTTTGCCTCGTAGCAGCACAGCATACCTGATTTTCCGCCGGCACCAATGATGAATACAATATCACCAGGTTTTACCAGCTTAGCAGTTTGTGCAGGAGCACCTGCAACATCCAAGGCTGAAAGAGCAAGTTTTTCAGGCATATCTGAAGGAATTTTAGCATAAATACCACTCTCGAAAAGAATAGCTTTTCCATCAATGTCAACCTGGTCAACATCCTTGCGAATATCTTTGATCTTATCAATCCTCAGCGGAGTGAGGGATAATGAAACCAGAGTTGCTATTTTATCTCCAACTTTCAAATCAATTTTACCTTCAAGCGCACTTCCAATTTTTTCAACAACACCCAATAGCATACCACCTGAGCCTGTAACCGGATTGCGGTGTTTACCTTGTTTTGCAACGATATCAAGCATAATCTCAGCGATTTTCTTCTCATCGCCACCAGCCTGTTCTTCAATCTGTGTGAAACTGGCTGAATCTACATTCAAAGTCTTTACATCGATGAGTATTTCATTGTCATAGATCTCATCCATGTTATTGTCAATCTTATTGGCTGGCTGTGGAAGAACTCCAACCGGTTCAATTACGCGATGTACGCCGTATTTATTTCCTTTTTTCATAAAATTATTTGATTTTTTCACCTCACCCCGGCCCTCTCCTTACTTCGACATGCTCAGTACAAGCAAGGAGAGGGTGAAGGATTGTTTTTTTACACTTTTTACTTTTAACTTTTGCTTTATTTAGCCTTTAGCCTTGTTTACATTTAAGCGTTAACCAAAGGTTTCAACCCTAAAATTTTTCTTGCTTCAGCTGGCGTAGCAATCTCCCGGCCTAATTCTTTGGCCATTCTGACTACTTTTTCAACCAGTGCTCCGTTTGAAGGGGCAAGGACACCTTTTGACAGGTATACGTTATCTTCAAGACCAACACGTACATTACCACCATCAATAATTGCTGCCATGGCTAAGGGGAATTCGAAGCGGCCAACACCGGCAACAGTATAGGTTGCATCGTGTGGAAGGCTTTCACGAAGGAATATGAAATCGCGAAGCTCGCCTGTAATACCACCGTTTACACCCATAACCAGGTCGAAATGCATAGGACTTTGGATATAACCTTTCTTAGCCAGCCTGAGTGCCATGTCGATCATACTTTTGTCAAACACTTCAAGTTCAGGTTTAATACCCAGCTTAATCATGCGTTCACCAAAGTACTTGATGGTGTTTTCAGTATTAAAGAATACCTCATCACCGCCAAAATTAAGTGTACCACAATCAAGGGTAGCCATTTCAGGCTGTAATTCAGTTGGCTGGAGTCGTTCATCATCACTCATTCCAACAGCACCGCCGGTAGAAGGCTGGATGATTACATCAGGGATAACTGCTTTGATGGCTTCCATAACCACGCGGAAACGCTCTTTATCCTGGGTAGGGGTTCCGTCATCATACCTTACATGAAGGTGAATTATGCTTGCACCGGCATCATAGGCTGATTTTGCCTCGCGAACAAATTCCTCAATAGTATAAGGAACGGCCGGGTTATGTTCTTTTAAAACTTCTGCGCCGCTGATAGCAGCAGTGATAATCAGCTTTTCCATAGTTTACACTTTTTGGATTCGTTGACATTTAACGGGCACCACGCAGGTACCGCTGGCTTTACAAACTACAATAGGCTCAGGCAGGAAATCGGCTGCCGATTCTGATATATCAGGTCTGGGCACAATAACCTTACGTGCCTCAAAAACCATTTTACGTGAAGAATTACCAACATGGGTGATCTCGCCAACCGCCTCAATGTAATCGCCGGCATAAACAGGGGCAAGGAATTCAACCATATCGTAAGCTTTAAAAAGACCTTCGTCACCGTCGTTGCGGATAAGAAGCTCAGTGGCTACATCACCAAAGAGTTGAAGCATTTTGGCTCCGTCAACGAGGTTTCCGCCATAATGTGCATCATGCGAACCCATGCGGAGTCTGATCATTACTTTTTCCATATATTTTCTGTTAAGCTGCCGGTTAAATGCTGCGCATGCCGGCTGAGTATATTATTGAATGTTTGTTGATAAATTTTCAGTTGTACAGGCTTGCTTCAAAATTAGTTAGTTTTCTGAATCAGGACAAATAAAATGAAGATTATATGCTGGGTACTACCTTAATAGATAAGTAGTTAAGAAAATATTCTGAGTGCTTAACAAAGGATATCTGTAACCTCTTCCTTGAGTGGTGAAGGGTATAACAAGCCGGAAGGCTTCACACAAATAGGATTATTCCAGATTGCTGTAATCATACTTTTTTTACTGCAACAAAGATACGTAAATCAAATGTAATTTTCAAAGAAGAGCAGTCATTAAAAAGTTTACAGGTGAACTGATTAATTATCCTGATGCTTTAATTTTTACCGTTTAAATATTTTTAAATTTATTTGTTTGATTCTTTATAATATCTATATTTACTTTTTCAATTTTATACTATGTACAAATCTATCCGTAATGTTATCTTGTTGCATTTCATTGCACTGACAATTATTTTATCCGGTAAAACAGTGTTTGCGCAAACCGGTTGCCCTGAGATTTTCTTCTACAACCAAAGTCAAGTTGACAACTTCCCGAAAAATTACCCCGGATGTAGCAGGATAAACGGAAGTGTAAATTTTTATTCAGAAGATATACTGGCTCTCGATAGCTTATACCCAATTCAAATCATAGAAGGAGATTTGATAATGGATGGTTATAATAATTTTAATGGATTACATAATGTAGATTCCATCTATGGTAGTCTAGTCATAGAGCCTGATTATGGTGTTGTTACGGTTTTTGATAGCTTAAAATTTATTGGTGGTAATTTTTATATGATATGGAGTGATGCAACAGCATTACCTGGATTTCCTGCCCTGACAAATGTAATAGGAGATCTAAATATCTATGCTAATCAATTTCTCCAAGACATGTCAGGACTTTCAAACCTGACAACAGTAAGAGAAAGACTCATGATATATTACAATATGCAGCTAACATCACTTACAGGACTGGAAAATCTTCAAAGTGATTCAATCAAAGAGATATTTATCTACAATAACCCATTACTTTCTTCCTGTAATGAGCCATTCATCTGTGAGATACTTGGAAATCCACTTATTCCTGTTAATATATATCAGAATGCTCCAGAATGTAACAATCCTGCTATTATTGCCAACGCTTGTGGTGTGACACTTAACAGTTTACCCTTTGGAAATTATTATGTAACAACCCAGGAGGAAGCTGAGGACTTTGCTAATTTATATCCTGAGTGTGACACTCTAAATGGAAATCTGACTATAACAGGCGATGATATTTTAAACCTCCCGGGATTAATTGGAATAAAGAGAATAAATGGTTACTTTTCTTCAGGACCTACCCAAAATCTTATCAATTTCTCAGGACTCGATTCTTTGAAAGTAATTACAGGTGGAATGCAAATAGGATGGTGGGAAGGTAGTTATAATTCTGCCCTCCAAAACTTTACAGGTCTAGATAATCTAACAAGTGTGGGCAGGGTTGAAATAATTAATAATCAATCTCTTCAAAATTTCCAGGGTCTTGGCAACCTAAGAAAGATGACTATGGTGGATATAGTTTACAATGATAATCTCACTTCTCTTAATGGTCTGAATAAACTGGACACAATCAATGATTACCTTCATATAGCTGGAAACCCTGTGTTGGCTGATTTGTCTGCTTTGATTAACCTTAAACGTATAAACGGGTGGCTTGAAATCGGGCATAATGACCTGTTGACAAGTTTACATGGGCTCGACAGTGCTAAGATGGATAATTTGTCAATTACCTACAATGCAATGCTTTCTGAGTGTGCAGTAAAGAGTATTTGTGATTACCTGTCTATACCGGGCTCGAGGGTTAACATTGATCAAAATGCTGCCGGATGTAATACCCGCGAAGAGGTTGAAGCAGACTGCCTGGTGGGACTATCTGATATCAGGGGT
The DNA here is from genome assembly GCA_035298745.1 of Lentimicrobium sp. Taxonomy (GTDB): domain Bacteria; phylum Bacteroidota; class Bacteroidia; order Bacteroidales; family Lentimicrobiaceae; genus Lentimicrobium. The sequence goes on from DATGXS010000004.1 coordinate 58,601, forward strand.
TATGAAAATCTGCTTATTTACCCAAATCCTGTAAACGACTTTTTTAAGATCGATATTTTCGAGAACCATTTAAACTATCAATTAACTGTTTACAATTCATCAGGCCAGGCACTTATTGAAAAGTTAATTTCTTCTGATGATCAATGGGTTAACGTTGCAAAACTTCCAAAGGGAATATATCTGGTTAAGCTAGTGTTCCCAAACAGCGATGTTGTATATGGGAAGTTGGTAAAATAGTGAAGTTGTTTGCTCTGTAGATAACCGATCATTTATTAGAATTTTTATTATTTATTTTAGGTAATTGTCGGATCACTTTATCAAAATCGCTTTCATAGAGCTGATCCTGAATGATTCTGTATTTCTCAAATTCATCTTCTGCAATTTTTGCTGCAATTTCATGACTCAATTTACCAGAATTTTTGAGGACGTTGTATTCATTGAAGTTTAATAATAAAACCCTTGATGATATACTCCCGTAATGTTTGAGTAGCCCATATCCTGAAACGGGTAGCTTCTATACTATTAACCCGATAGCCTATTGCAATTATTGCATCAAGATTATAGAACTCTATTTCGCGTTCAACATTTCTTTGACCTTCAGTTTGAACTATCCGGAATTTCCGGATAGTTGAATTTTCATTTAATTCATTACTTGAATATATATTTTTGAAATGCTCGTTAATTGTTTTTACATTTACATTGAACAGATCTGACATTTTCTTTTGGGAAAGCCAGAAAGTTTCTTCTTCAAAATAAACTTCAACTGTTGAATTGCCTTCAGGTGATGAATATAAAATTATCTCAAATTTTTCCATAAAACCGATATTCTCAATTTCTTGAAATACAAAATTACGATTCCTGAATTATAGTTTCAAGAACTAAATTAACTGCTTCGGGCTTAATGTTGTGCAATATTTTGAGCGGATGACATCACAAAACGTGTCCTTGCAAATTTCTTTAACCAAACCGCCGCTATTGCAACTATAACTCGTGGCCATATCAGCCAGTGTAGCGTATACCCGAGGGTAAGAAACAGAAGTGGGTCTTCCAGCTGGGAATGCGAAATTGAAATATGATGATTTAACAGATCAGCATCTTCTTTTGTCATGCGGCCTTTTTCGCGTTGGTCAATCATAATGGCAGACCCGTATGCCAGTCCTACGATGTTGGCAACAACCCACGAGAAGGTAGTGCTTTTAGGCAAGCCCATCAGCTTCATGACAGGTGCAAGTGGTTTTTCAAAAACCATTATCCATCCGAACTCTTCCATCAACTGTTGCAGGAACAGGAGAATATTAACAAGAATGAATATCTTAAGAACGGTAACACCTACTGAGCTGAACCAATTATATACTGCATCTAAAAAAGGAATTTTAGCAGGATTATAGATAATATCCACGCCTGAAAAGCTTCCCGGCATAACCATGTTAAGAATGAAGGCTACAGCGAAACTGCCGGCAATCCGAACCAGGTTGATACCAATGGCGGAAGAGCCTGTGCGCTTCATTACAGCAGTTTCTATTATAAAGCCATGTGACACAAGGCACATTGTGGCAAGAATCATTCCCTCCCTTAAAGGAAGATTGAGTAGTGTCAGTACAGCCACCACCGAATAAACATTGGTGAACATACTTGTGATAAGTACAATCGCTGAAACCCCCGGTAATCCGAGATATTTAAACCATGGGCCCGTAACATCTGCAATGGCTGCCAGAATTCCGAAGTAATCCATCAGCATCACCACAAAGGTTACAGGCACAGTAATTTTAATCAGCCACCAGGCCGTTTTAAGTCCTTTTGGAGCAGAGCGTTTGAAGCTGTTAGAAATGCCGTTGAATATCCTTGACATTTATCATGTAATTGCCGCGCAAAGATAGAAATGTTCTTAGTTTATAAGCCAATCTTTTGCAGGTACTGGGTTGACTCTTGATCAAGTCTACGTCAACGCTAGGTCAAACCTAGGTCAACTCTAGGTTAACTCTAGGTTATAGTAGATATAATCTATTATTGACTACCATCTGACCACGTATTCATTTACGGTTCATAGAGCCTCAATAAAAGTATGGTAATTTTCATGGCAAATACCTTCGCGAATTTCTTATTCAACAATTCTAACGCCTGACATATCAGCCTTATTGGTCTTCATAAACTGATAGGTAAGATGATCGGCTTCACAATTGGTAAAAGTTGCGTGTTTAAGATTGGTATTTTTAAAGAAAGTATTGATAAGTCTGCAGTTAATGAATTGCACGTTTTTCATTGAGCAGTTCTCAAAAGCACAATCTTCAATAACGCCACTAATTTCAATTCCATTTAAGTCGGAAGCGATGAAGGAAGTATGATTTAAAACCGCCTGTTTGAGGTTGTTTTTCTGACAACTGCAATACTTGAAGGAAGCACCTGAGAGGTCTGCTCCGGTAAAATCGCATCCCTGTAAGTGACTGGTTACAAGAACTGCATCTTTAAGTAAACATTGAGTGAAATTGTCGTTTTTAAAATGTGATCCTTTAATTTCACTGCCGCTTAAATCTGAGTTTGAAAAATCACATTTAACGATATGGTTGAATTTAAGCTGGAGGCCTGACAGGTCAGATTTAATAAACAGGCACCGTTGCATATTGGAAGAACTGAACTTTTCATGCAGATTCTTTAGCCCTGAAAAGTCGGCGTCTACCCAGTTGCTCATCGACATATTCCAGCCCAACTTTTTCTTACCCGGGGTTTCAGGCGCTTCAGGAGCTTGTTCTTCCTGTATATCTTCATTAAACTTCTCTGAAGAAACTAAATTCACATTACCTGAAAAATAATTCAGGTCAACCTGCAGCAACTCTGCGAGGCGGTTTAGGGTGATAATATCAGGCATTGATTCGCCACGTTCCCATTTGCCAACGGCCTGTGAGCTGATAAATAGTTGTTCGGCAAGACTTGCCTGTGAGAGGTTTCTTTTTTTGCGGGCTTCGGTAATTCTGTTACCAATAGTTTTAGTGTCTAACATGATGATTAGTTTTTTAGATTCAACACGACAAAGATATGTCGGCTGAATGCCGCTAATCAAATATTTTCAAATACAATTAGTTGTAAATGCACTACAGATAGTTGTAATGTAACAACAAATTGTAGTAATAGGATATTTTCAGCTAAGTGCTGGATCACTAACTACTTTTTCTAACATTCATCCTTAATAAATCCTGTTTCCAAAACTTTAAACATCAACTTTAAACTGCATTGAATCAAGAACCAATAACAAAGAACAATAAACATAACTTCCTACCTTTGCACATCTAAAGATTCCGCTATGACCACCCTCGAAGTCATTGCCCTCATCGTATCCGGTGTATTCGTTGGATTTATCAATACGCTGGCAGGCGGAGGAACCATCATTTCCCTTTCCCTCTTTATGTTTATGGGGCTTCCGGCAAATGTTGCCAATGGGACCAACAGGATTGCGGTGATACTTCAGAATTTCACTTCTTCCATGACTTTCAAACAGCAAAAGCTGCTTGATTCACGCAAAGCTATAATTCTTGCCATTCCAACGGTATTTGGCTCAATTTTAGGAGCTCAGCTTTCAATTGAGATTGATGAAGCTACTTTCAGGAAAGCACTTGGTTTAGTTATGCTAATGATGGTCTATTTCATTATTGTGAAACCGGATAAGTGGATTAACGGACAACTTTCTCTACAAACCAGGAAAATCACCTGGGTTCAGGTGGTGATCTTTTTCTTTATTGGAATTTACGGAGGCTTTGTTCAGGTAGGGGTTGGTTACTTTTTGCTGGCAGGAATTGTGCTTGGTGCCGGTTATGACCTGGTTCGTGCCAATGCCATCAAAGGAATGATAGTGATGTTCTACACAATCTTTGCCCTGGTAGTATTTATTATTAACGACAAAGTTAACTGGGAGTTCGGTTTGATACATGCAATTGGAAATGTAACCGGCGCCTTTATAGCTTCGCGTTACGCCGTTTCATGGGGTGCCAGTTTTGTGAGGTTGTTTATTATTGTAATTATCATCGTTACCAGTGCGGATTTGTTTGGAATTATCGATATAAGAAGCATGTTCTAAGAACCCCCGGCGGGGGTGTAAGCTGTATAGGAAGGAAGATCACGAACAAATAATAAAACCCCCAGCGGGTGTGTAAGCTGTCTAGATCACGAACAAATAATAAAACCCCCAGCGGGGGTGTAAGCTGTCTAGATCACGAACAAATGATAAAACCCCCAGCGGGGGTGTAAGTAATAAGATGTACAATCATTTTGGTGTTTCAATCCAATCAAACAAATACCTCTCATTATACTCTACTTCAAACTTATCCAAAAAATTAGTATACTCATCCTTGAATGTTTTTTTCTTATGGTGAGCTTCCTGATTTAAAATGTAATCATAAACCGCCCTAACTTGAGTTTGTGAATATGAAAAAACTCCATAACCATTTTGCCATGAAAAATTACTTCTCACTAATTTATTCTCTTTGATAAAGTTAGTTGAACTGTTTTTAACATCCCTTATTAAATCAGGGATTGGCATATCTGGTTTTATTCCGACAAATAAATGGACATGGTCATAGTATCCACCTGTAATTATTGGTTTTTGGCCTTTCATTCTTACAATACCTGAAATGTATTCAAATAATTGATTACGCCATTCTGGAAGTAATAAACATTCTCTGTCTCTAACAGAAAAAACGTATTGAAGATGGATTTTAGAAAAAGTGTCAGACATTGGAGTTATCTTTAGTCATGTTGAATACATACACCTACGCTGGAGGTTTTTTTATTCAAATGTATAATATTCCCTATAATCTACCCTATGCTATACTATACTACTTACACCCCCTCTGGGGGTTGAAAATGTTGAATATGATAATTCTGCTATACTACTTGCACCCCCGCTGGGGGTTGGGTAAAAATGGAATCTTGAACCATCTTGAACCATCATGAACCATCATGAACCATCATGAACAACATTTAACCATCTTGAACAACATTGAACAATCTTGAACCATCCTGAATAATCTTGAACAATTTTTTTTAACTTTCCCCAAAATATCCTTGCATGCGAAATCTTTACATTCTATTATTGCTTTTGCTTACGGGCACAGCATTTCCACAGGTAGTAATCAATGAAGGTTCAAACCGCAATTACCTTCAGTTTCCGGATGAAGATGGAGAATACCCTGACTGGATAGAACTATATAATAAGGGCAATCAAACTGTAAATTTGTACAATTATTCATTAACGGATAATAATGAGAATCCGACCAAATGGGTGTTACCAAATATTTCACTTGCTGCTCATGAGTATAAAACTATCTTCTGTAGTGGAAAAGACCGGAAGCCGGCATCTGCTTTTGTACAGGTAAAAACCGATTATAATTATACTCCGCAAATTGGATGGAATAACCACCAGTTTTCGACTTCCTTTTACTGGGATGGTATTTCAAACATACTTATAAACACATGCTCGTATTCTTCAGCAGGATATACTTCAAACTCAGTTTTCAAACAATCGGCAACATCTTATTATTCCACTTCATTTGTTGCTCAGGATGGTAGTGAAAGTGCCTGTTCTTCAGAATATGGTACAAGAGTTAAGCAAAGACCCAATATTAAGTTGAATGGCTATACTATTGGTTCCGGCAATATTCAAAATTCTAATACCGGTTACCCGGCACCTTATGGTAATTGGTATTGGGCTGCAAGGCACCAGATACTTATAAGGGCAAATGAACTAACTGCTGCCGGAATGACTGCCGGAAATATCAACAGCTTATCGTTCAATGTGGTATCAACTGATCCGAATACAGTATATACTTATTTCGACATTTACATGCGATTGGTTACAATGGATGAACTTGAAGGTGTATTTATGCCGGTTAACCTGAATAACTACCTCCATACAAATTTCAAAATATCGCAACATGGTGAATCGGTGTACCTTTATTCGCCAACACAAAACCTGGTAGGTGAGTTGTTTGTCCATTCAGAAGATCTTGATAATAGCACTGGGGTTAAACCCGATGGTTCATTTAATACTGTTCTGTTCTCACAGGGAACGCCTGGCGCTTCAAACAACGCTGCACAAGGTTTTACCGAATATTTGCTTGCGCCTGAGTTCTCAATGCCTTCAGGAATATACCCTGGTCCGGTCACAGTGACTATTTCTAATCCTAATGTTGGTGGCAGCAGCATTCATTATACTACTGATGGTAGTGAACCTACTATTACATCGGCAACATATTCAGGTCCTTTGCAAATTTTATACCCAACAGTACTTAAAGCCAGGGCTTTTTCGTGGAGTAAATTACCAAGTCAAAATAAAACTGCCAGCTTTCTATTCAACATCAGTCATACAACTCCAATCATTTCTGTCATCACTGATCCGGTGAACCTGTACGGAGAGCTTGGAATTTTCGATAATTGGTGGACCGACTGGGAAAGGGCTGCTTATGTTGATTACTTTGATAAATCGCAAAAACTGATATTTTCACAACGGACTGGTATGCAGATTGACGGGGGATGGGGTGGCTCGAGGTTTCAGCCACAACACTCTTTCAGGCTTGAACCGGGTGATGGTGTATTAGGCGATAGTGCAGTTCATTATGCACTCTTGCCACAGAAGCCCGAAAGAACCAAATTCAGTAAAATATATCTGCGTAACGGTAGTAACCAGTACCTCACAATTCCTTATAAAGAAGGATGCCAGGCAGAAATAGCTTCCTCCAATACCAATAGTTATTATTCGGCAATGACTCCGGTATCAGTGTATATAAACGGATATTATTTTGGACTTTATGAACTTCGCGAAAAGCTTGATGAAGAATTCTTCCATGTATACGACAGTGCTGATGTTGACCAGATGGATTTGCTCACCCTGAGTGCATGGTATAGCTTCGTTCTCAGGGCACAGGTGGGTTCAGTAGATCACTTTGTGGATGACTATAATTCTTTCCTTCAGCTAAATCCATCTGATACAAGTTATTGGACTCAAGCCGAACAATATTTCGATCTTAACAATTATACTGATTATATTATTGCAGAATCATGGATGGCCAATACAGACTGGCCTGGAAATAACATTAAGATTTACAGAAGTGATAAAACCGATTTTAAGTGGAAATTCATACCTGTGGACTTTGAATTGGGCTTGTCACCCAACAGCTGGACTGACTGCTATTTTGATCATATTGCTTACATGCTGGGTCAGGATCCTGGTAACATGTATATTAACATCTGGTTAAGAAGCATTCAGAATCAAAAGTTCAAGAATTATTTCATTAACCGGTTTGCCGACATAATGAATAGTGCGTATAAGTATGATACTGTATCAGCAATTGAGAACAGGTTTTTTACGGAATTCGCAACAGAAATGCCTAAAGAATATGCGCGATGGGGTGATATTAATAATATTCCCGGGCAAATGGATAATTTTGTCAATAATCATAATATACTTACCTCACAGTTTGAACTGCGCAATGCAGAAGTACGCAATCACATCCAAACCAGTTTCGATCTGCCAAACCAATTGAATGTTACGCTTGAAGTATATCCTCCGGGAGGTGGGAAAATTCATATCAGCACCCTTACACCTGAAGATTATCCTTGGCAGGGTATTTATTTCAACGGTGTTCCTGTATCTATTGAGGTGATTCCTACACCGGGATATACTTTCCTTCACTGGGGCGACAACGGACGCATTGCTGATACACTCAACCCAAAATGGCTGGGAAGCCTGGGTTCAAATGATGTCACTTTCAAAGCATACCTCGATCCTACAAGTGTTACTGTTACTGATGAATCGCTACCCGAAATATCAGTTTATCCTAACCCGGCATCAAACATCTTGTACTTAAAAATCAGCGGTAATCCTGGGACTGTTGAGTATAAAATAGCTGATCCCAATGGAAGGATTCTTACAAATGGATCAGTAAATGGTAACAATACTTCAATACCTGTTGATATTAACAATCTTAAGAATGGCGTTTATTATCTGCAGGTAAACGACAGCAGGAACGGACTAAGAAATGTGAAGTTTATAAAGATGTAGGAATTGGCCGGGTATACCTGTTTCAAAGCACATTTCCTTTTTTGTAAATGGATGTATTATTGTTAAAGAAGAACAATGAAGGGCTAATCGTTTGGCGCATTTTTCTGGGCTACCATACAATTTATCACCTGCAACAGGATGCCCCCTTTCTGATAAGTGAACTCGTATTTGATGTTTTCTTCCAGTGAAGAGATTGATTTCCAACAAACTATAATCAACGTTTTCTTTTAAAACGTTGTAGCCCGTTTTAGCGTATTTCCCATTGACAGTATCATTAGTGGAATATACCTTGAAAGCCTTATTTTCCATGAGATATGAAGTGATAACACCGCTCTTTTCCTGGAATCTTCCATGTACAACGGCAACATACTTCTTGGTAAACTCATTCCAGTTATCCTGTAAAAAGAACTTTGTTTCCTGATTTTTGGCAAATATTATTACACCTGAAGTTTCTCTGTCAAGACGGTGTACAATGAAGACTCTGTTTTTCGACCGTTCATTCCCTTTTTTCACATAATCATTAAGAATGAAGTGGGCGGTTCGCTCTTTTTCTCTTTCGCAACCTATTGTAAGCAGTCCGTGTGATTTATCGGCAACAAGAATGTCACGGTCTTCGTAAAGAATGGTAAGTCCTTTTGGCTGATGTTTTTTGGGAACGGGAGGGTTATAAGCTGGTTCCATTTCTAAAGAAAACCCAGGTCTAACTGAGCGGATTCCGACATCATATCAGTATCCCAGGGAGGGTCAAAGGTAATTTCCACTTCTGCGCCTGACAGGCCTTCAATTGCGCCGACTTTCATTTGCACTTCTTCGGGGAGTGATTCTGCAACAGGACAATTGGGAGCCGTGAGGGTCATTAGAATGTGGGCAGTAGAATTGTCGTCCACGCTTATATTGTATACTAAACCGAGATCATATATATTGACCGGTATTTCAGGGTCATAAATACCCTTTAGCCGTTCTACAATACGATCGCTGAATTCTAGTGTCTTTTCGTGATTTATATTCATAATATTTCCGAGCATACTAGTGTACTATTGACCAATTGCCTGTTTTGTTTTATAAGCAAGGGCATACATTTTTATCTGCTTTATCATTGAAAGCAGTCCGTTGGAGCGGGTGGGAGAGAGGTGTTCAGTCAAACCTATTTCTTTAATAAATTCCGTTGATGCGTCAAGTATTTCCTGGGGTGTATGTCCTGAGTATACCCTGATGAGTAAATTCGCGATTCCCTTTGTAATAACCGCGTCACTATCGGCTGTAAAATAAACATACTCACCATCAAATTCTGCGTGCAGCCAAACCCTCGATTGGCATCCCTGGATGAGGTTACTTTCAACCTTATGTTTCTCCTCGATCATTGGCAAAGATTTACCCAACTCAATCAGATAATTATATTTATCCATCCAGTCGTCAAAATTGTCGAATTCACTTATTATAGTATCGGATGTTTCCTTAATTTTCATCTCTTGATATTAGGTAAAGTATAAAGTAAAAAGTAAAAAGGAAAAAGTGATTAGCTGATTGGTGATTACAAAAATAAGCTTTCTACTTTATTTATTCCATCAATAAGTAAGTCAACTTCATCTTTGGTATTATAAAACGCCATGGAGGCCCTGATAGTTCCAAGCAGGCCAAATTTATCCATTAATGGCTGGGTGCAGTGATTGCCTGTCCTTACAGCAATACCCATCTGGTCCAGGATAGTGCCTGCATCGTATGGGTGTATTTTATCTATCACAAAGGAAATGACTGCTGCTTTATTTGGGGAAGTTCCAATTATTCTGATATTGCCTTTTTCGAGTAATCTGTTTGTTGCATATGCACGAAGATCGTTCTCATAAGTGGCAATAGTACTGATACCCAGTGCCGAAACATAGTCAAGTGCTGCTGCAAATGCAATTGCACCACCTGCATTTGGTGTGCCTGCCTCAAATTTGAAAGGCAGTTCATTATAAATGGTTTTCTCGAAAGTTACAGTCTTAATCATCTCACCTCCACCCTGATACGGAGGCATGGAATCAAGTATGTTCTCTTTTCCATAAAGTCCGCCTATGCCCATTGGTCCATAGACCTTATGTGCCGAGAAGGCATAAAAATCACAATCAAGGTCCTGAACGTCAACTTTTAAATGTGACAAAGCCTGTGCACCGTCAACAAGTACCATGGTATTGTTGGCATGCGCCATTTCTATCAGTTTTTTTAAAGGAATGATGGTACCAAGACTGTTTGAAATATGAGTTATGGCAAGCAGCCGTGTCTTCTCATTTAGAAGCATGCGGAATGCATCAATATTTAGGGTGCCGTCCTCAAAAACAGGTATTACTTTTAGTATTGCCTTTTTTTCTTCACAAAGTAACTGCCAGGGTACTATATTAGAATGATGCTCAAGCTCACTGATAAGGATTTCTTCGCCTGCTTTGATATTCTGCCTTCCCCATGTTGAAGCAACAAGGTTAATAGCTTCTGTTGTGCCGCGTGTATAGATTACTTCGTGGGTATATTTTGCATTGATGAACTGCCTTATGGTTTCACGGGCACCTTCAAATCCTGTAGTGGCTTTCTGGCTCAAAAAGTGAACACCTCTGTGAACATTTGAATTATATCCTTCGTAGTAATCGACCAGCGCTTTAATGACTGACCGGGGTTTTTGGGTAGTTGCAGCATTGTCGAAATACACCAATGGCCGGTTGTTAACCTTTTGGGTTAAGATAGGGAAATCCCTGCGGACCACCATTGGGTCAAGTATCTGCATTTGTTTTTCCATTCTTTGTTTACTTCGATAAATTACTTAAATACGGCTCATATCAATCTTGAAAATAGATCTTTGTTCTTGCGCGTTACAATGTAACACACATTGATCGCAAATGGATAACTCACCACGTAATCTTTTTTTCACCAGATCATCAATACGCATACGGAGCTCTTCAATTGAAATCTTATTAACTATTTCAGCAGCAAAGGCGTACATTAAAAGCATCCGGGCATTCTCGTATGAAATTCCACGTGAGCGAATATAGAACATTGCTTCCTGGTCGAGCTGTCCAACAGTTGCTCCATGACTGCATTTAACGTCATCGGCATATATTTCAAGGAATGGTTTCGTGTCAATAACTGCTTTATCAGAAATGAGAATATTCTTATTGTTCTGGTAGGCATTCGTACGCTGGGCATCAGGCCTTACAAGTATGTGACCGTTGAAAACCCCACTGGCATTATCGTCCAGTATCCCTTTAAACAACTCGTTGCTGGTACAATCGGGGGTAGCATGGTCAATAAAAACCTGGTTGTCGATATGTTGACCCCGATCCATCAGATATAGTCCAAAAATATCGGCATTACTTCCACTTCCTGCAAGTTTGACGTACGATTCATTTCGGATAAAACCCCCGTTTAAACTTATGCCATTGCTTGAAAGATTGGCAGATCGCTCAAGGTTGAACCAACTGATGTTGAGGAGTGCTGAACGGTCGTTCTTATTCTGGAGTTTATAATGATCCAGAGATGCATTTTCATCGAGATAAAACTCACTTACAGTGTTGATGAAACTACGATGATCATCAATTGAATCGTCACATTGTACCAGCCGTAATTTACTGTTTTTACCCAGGATGATCAGGTTACGCAGATGGATCATTGAATCCTCATGCATATTGATTACACTTACCATCTGGAGTGTCTTCTCAGCAACAACATTATCGGGCACATAAATAAATACTCCATCCATTGCCAGGGCGGTATTCAGTGCTGCAAGTCCGTGAACTTTAAAATCGGCATACCTTCCATAATGTTTTTCAATCAGTTCAGGGAATTCCGTAAAGGCTGCCCTGAGACTGCCAACGATCATACCATTGTCGTACCTTGTAAGCTGGCTTTTTCCATTAACATACCAACCATTGAGAACTGTAACTGATAAAGTATCAAAACCAGGCACTTCGCACTTAAATAGCTGATCTATTGAAGCAGGCATATTCTGAGGAGTGACGGGGAAAGAAAATGATCTTTCAAGCACTTTTGACAGATCGGTATTGCGCCATTTCTCCTGTTTTGTATCTGGAAAACCCAACGAAGCGAAAACATCAATTGCCTCTCGGCGAAGTGCTGAAATTCGCGGATTATCAGCCAGTCCAATAAATGTTTGGTTGCTCCTGTAATGGTCTTCGAGGGCGTCTTTTATATTGAGGATTATTTCTTCCATTGTTAGTAGTTTAAGGCTTTTCAGTTTCAGGGACTTCGCCATAATGAAACGCTTTAAATTGCGTCATTACAGGCTTATCTTTCAACTTCGGCCTTTATCCATTCGTAACCTTTTTCTTCAAGTTCAAGAGCCAATTCCTTACCACCTGAACGTACAATTTTACCATCATACAGTACATGCACAATATCAGGCACTATATAATCAAGCAGTCGCTGGTAATGAGTAATCACCAAAAATGCATTATCGGGCCTTCTCAACATGTTTACTCCATTTGCAACTATCTTCAGTGCATCAATATCAAGACCTGAATCGGTTTCATCCAAAATTGCAAGCTTAGGTTCAAGCATAGCCATCTGGAAGATCTCATTCTTTTTCTTTTCACCACCTGAGAAACCTTCATTCACTGAACGGTTTGCCAGTTTGGCCTGTATGTCGAGCATTTTCTTCTTTTCCTCCATCCTGGACAGGAACTCACTTGCAGGCATTGGATCAAGGCCTTTATACTTCCGCTGTTCATTTACTGCAGTACGCATAAAATTAGTAATACTTACACCGGGTATTTCAACAGGATACTGGAAACCCAGAAAAATACCTTCAGCAGCGCGTTCATCTACCGACAATTCAGTCAAATCTTTACCATTAAAAGTGATTTCACCTTCAAGAATATCATAAATATCCCTGCCGGCGATAACAGAGGCTAATGTACTTTTACCTGTACCATTGGGACCCATGATTGCATGTACTTCACCGGCCTTAACTTCCAGGTTCACGCCTCTAAGGATTTCCTTATTATTAATTGCTACCCTTAAGTTTCTGATTGTAAGCATTTCTTTGAGTGATTAGTTATTTAGATTGGTGATTGGTTAGTGACTAGTGACTAGTGACTAGTGACTAGTTAATTGGTACCACTTTTTCCTTTTTCCTGTTTACTTTTTACTTTTTAATTTAGCCTTTAGCCTTCGGTCACTGAGTAAGCGCAGTGCATCGAAGTGTTATCCAACGCTTCCTTCCAGCGATATAGACAACAACTTCTGCGCTTCAACTGCAAATTCCATCGGCAATTGTTTGAGCACTTCACGGGCATAACCGTTTACTATGAGGCCGATGGCACTTTCGGTTTTAATACCCCGCTGGTTGCAGTAATACAACTGGTCGTCACTGATTTTTGAAGTCGTTGCTTCATGTTCAACAATTGATGTCTTGTTCTCAGTTTTGATATAAGGCCAGGTATGCGCACCGCATTTATCTCCCAGCAGCAAAGAATCGCACTGTGAGAAGTTACGGCCGTTCTCCGCACGTTTGGTCATTTTTACCAGCCCACGGTAGCTGTTGTTACTATGTCCGGCAGAGATGCCCTTTGATATAATAGTGCTCCTGGTATTTTTACCAAGATGAATCATTTTGGTACCTGTATCAGCTTGTTGGTAATTGTTGGTAACGGCAACAGAGTAAAACTCACCTATGGAGTTATCACCCATCAAGATAACACTTGGGTATTTCCATGTAATTGCAGATCCGGTTTCAACCTGAGTCCATGAAATCTTGGAATTGTTTCCCTTGCAGATACCACGTTTGGTTACGAAGTTATAAATTCCGCCCTCACCCTGTTTATTTCCCGGATACCAGTTTTGTACAGTAGAATATTTAACTTCGGCATCCTTCAGGGCAATAATCTCAACGATGGCTGCATGAAGCTGATTTTCATCACGCATTGGTGCCGTACAGCCTTCCATGTAACTCACATAACTACCCTCATCACCAATAATCAGGGTACGCTCAAACTGTCCGGTATTAGCGGCATTGATGCGAAAATAGGTTGATAATTCAACAGGGCATCTGATGCCTTTTGGGATATAGCAAAAAGATCCATCAGTAAAGACGGCTGAATTTAAAGCAGCAAAGTAATTGTCGTTTGACGGAACCACACTACCCATATATTGCTTTACAAGATCAGGGTATTTCTGCACGGCCTCACTGAAAGAACAAAAGAGGATTCCTCTTTTTTCAAGTGTTTCTGAAAAAGTCGTTTTAACTGAAACAGAGTCTATAACAGCATCAACGGCAACACCACTAAGTTTTTTCTGTTCTTCGAGTGAAATGCCCAGTTTATTAAAAGTGTCAAGCAGTTCAGGGTCAACTTCATCCAGACTCTTAAGTTCCTTTTTCTTTTTTGGAGCCGCGTAATAAATAATATCCTGGTAATTGATAGGCGGATGATGAAGATGTGCCCATGTTGGTTCCTTCATGCTAAGCCATTTACTGTATGCTTCCAATCGGAACTCAAGCAACCATTCAGGTTCATTCTTCTTAGTTGAAATAAGCCTTATTATATCTTCATTCAACCCTTTTGGGGCTGTGTCCATTTCAATATCAGAAAAGAAACCGTACTTATACTCACTCTGCGTTACTTCGTCAAGTATGTTCTTAGGGTCTTTATCCATGTGTTTACAAGCCTATGAGCCTATTTAGATTAAATTAAAATAGAAAGGCAAAGATACGGTATTTCGTCCAATTAGCATGCCAAACGGATGGAAAAAATGCAGTAGACCTGGTATGTTGTATGCTGAGAAAATTCTATTTTACAACAGGTTCCTCAAACTTTTTCATAATTACTTGCATCATTAATAAGCTCCATAGCTTTTTCGCTCAACTGCAACAGGGAGATTTTATCAAAAATAAAGGGAGGTACACTGATTTTATATTTGTCCATAAAAGCTTGCTGAAGTTGCAGAGCTTTAAGTGAATTTAGCCCATATTGGCCCAGATTCCGGCTTACATCTATTTTGTCAAGGGCAATGTTAAGCTTTAAATGTATCCATAGCATTAACCAGGCAAGGACAGAAGCATTTGTATGCCTGATTTCATTTGATGCAGACTCATTCAAACTTTGTATAGATTCACCGACAACATCCAGAGACTTATTAATAAAACCTTTTTTGCAGTCTTTTCTCTGGATTTTACCGCTGGATGTTTTAAGTATGCTTGCTGTGCGAAGTAGTTGAATGGCATAAACTGCCTGTTCAAACTCCTCAAAAACATTTTGCCTTATTGCATTACAAACTTCTTCAACATCGAGGTCCCGAATATAAGTGCGTTCAACTTCAGCAACAATTACAAGGTGCTCAACATTATCAATTTCAACTGAGAAAGCTGCGCTTGAGCATGACCTTAAAGCGGGATGGCTCTTTTCAGTGACATGTTCTATATCATGGGGATAATAATTCTTTCCCTGAATAATGATCATATCCTTAAGCCTGCCGGTAATATACAGTTCGCCATCGTGAAAAAAGCCCAGGTCGCCTGTTCTTAAAAATTCTGATTCTTCACCTAAAATTGTTGCATGATAAGCTTGTTCAGTGCCTCCAGGATTATTCCAGTAACCGGCCGTTACAATTGATCCATTTACCCAGATCTCACCAATCATATCATCGCCGTAAGCTGTAAGATTATCAGTATTTACAATTCGAACTTCTGTATCAATCCATGGATGTCCAACACTTACAAGTTGTTTTGAGTTATTATCTCCTTCGGGTAAAATTTCAATTTTATTTATTTCAAGGGTGCTTGAAGATACATTAAGGTAAGTTGACCCCTTTCCGGCTTCAATGCCTGAGATGATAAGGGTTGTTTCGGCCATACCATAACAGGGATAAATTGAATTACTGCTAATACCATACGGGCTGTATGTTTTGATAAACCTTTCTAAAGTTTCTTTTCTGATAGGCTCAGCACCACAATACAAAGTTGTCAGGGTGGACAGATCGAGCCCCTTACGTTCTTCTTCGGTTATCTGGTCAACACATAAATCAAAAGCAAAGTTTGGAGCCCCACCATGAGTGCCAGAATATTTTGAAATCGCCTTAAGCCATCTGATGGGTTTTTGGATAAAACAAACGGGTGGCATTAATACCCCCATGTACCCGTTATATACTGATCCAATAACAGCATCTATCAGCCCCATATCATGGAAACTCGGCAGCCAGGACACAGAAACACTATCCAATGAAAGTTTAAAGCTTTGTCTGATGAATTCCAGATTACGAATGATGTTTTTGTGCGTAACCATGACTCCTTTTGGCATTCCTGTGGAGCCGGAGGTGTATTGCAATAATGCAATATCTTGAGGTCTGGTAATGTGGTTTCTAAAAATTGAAGTGTTGATATCATTTGTATCTGTCAGAATCCACTTCTGATCTTTTAATTCAATCAAACCTGAAAATGACCGCTCACAAGAATTGTAAATATCAGAAGTCGACAGGATAAATCTGGCACCCGAATCACTAACCAATGATCTTATTCTGTCGAGCGACCTGTTTTTTCTGGGCGGATAAGCAGGAACCGCTATGGCTCCTGAAAGAAAACATCCATAAAGTGCTGTAATAAATTTCATTCCAGGGGCGAAAAGAAGTAAAACCCTTTCACCTGGAGCTTCCATCTTTTGAAGAATTGTCGCTACTTTGAGTGATTCATTGTACAGGTCTCTGCAAGTAAAAACTTCTTGATCTGTTTCACCATCATGCAGGAAAATGTAGCTGATTTTATCAGGCGTTGTTTCAGACTGGAATTTTAAAATCTCAGGAATTAAAAGACTGGGATACGGTTCTTCATTTGATGGTGAATCATTGCAATTGATAGACATGACAGGTTATTTTATAAAGTCATGTAAAGTTAATGAATTCTTAACTTTTTTAAATTATTTTTTAATGAAGAAAAAGACTGAATGTGGAAAGAAATTTAATCAGAGCTTCAAATTAGTTAAAACGCCGTTTTACAACATTTCTTAAGAATTTAAAATCTCTGCTGCTGTATTGGAATAATGTAGTAAAGGAAGTGTTTGTAATCCGGCAATAAAGGATAACATAAATAATAGTTCCAACAAAATAGCTGATATTGGTGGAGATGGCAGCACCAACACCTCCGAGATTTGGTATAAGTAAAAAGTTGAAAATAACATTCAGTATTAGGGCAGGAATAAATGCCTTTATTGCAACCTGTGGTTTGCCTAAGCCCGACAAGCGGCCACTCAGAATCCTGTACATGATAACCATAATAATTCCGGGTAATATGGTTTGAATTATCTGAACGCTTCCATCAAACTTACTGCTGAAGACCAGTGGTATTATAAATGGTGCCAGGATAAAAATAAAAACTGATAATACAACTCCTGCAACAATTGATAAACGCAGTAATCGTGCAGTATTTTCATTCATGAGACTTTGGTCATTGCTGTTGGCACTGCGCGTCATAACAACGATGCCGATAGCCAGTGGAATTTGCCACAGCAGCTCTGCAACAGCCACTCCAAGCGAGTAAAGTCCAGTCTCGCGCTTGTCAGAAAGCCACTGGAGTAATACAATGTCGACACGGTAATTAAGCTGTATGATGAGAAACGAGGAAGCATAAACCACGCCCAGTTTAAGCATTTGTTTAATCAGCGGGTTGCGTAATGAAATGCTCACTTTATATTCTTTATACAGGAGGTTTATTGCATAAACAGACACTATCAGATTGCTGAAAAGAAGTCCCGCCAGTGCTCCGACGACTCTTAATTTAAAGAGCCAGACAAGAATAACTGCAAAAACAAGCATGAGTAATGCTGTCAGCCAGTTCATTAAATTGGCTTTTTTCATTTCTTCTTTGGCAAGAAAAACCCCACCGGCATAAATAGCTGCAAGTCGCATTGGTATGGTTACAAGTGCCATGCTTACCAATAGGGGGGTATAACCTGTTTTATACATTAAAATATAGGCTATTCCGCTGAAGAACATACCGGCGGTTCCGGTTAAAATAAGAGTTGATACCACTGCTGAAACAACCAAATCAGGATTATTTCTGCCTGAACCTATCATATAAACCGTTGAAGGTCTGATGCCCATCTGGAAGAAACTCACTACGAGCAACGGAATTACCAGCACAGCCGTATACAGCCCGTAACCTTCAGGACCAAGGACCCTGGTTAACAGGATTACAACTGCCAGATTTGCCAGCAGAGAGAAGATATTGCTGGTAAAAACACTTACTATGTCTCCTGAAAATGATTTGGGTTTCGGTTCCTTTGCTTGATCTGTCAATTGTTTAATTTTCAAATTCCTTTACATTCTTATATACAAAGTGCATTAAACCTTAACTGCCATAAAGCGAATTGTCAAGCTGATTGTGCTTCTTTCAACATCTTATAGGCTTTCTCACTGAGGTCTTTTACAGTCATTTTTTCAAAGAAGATGTAGGGTGGAATATTAACACCGTATTTCTGTAAGAAATCCTGTTGTAGCTGAACTGCTTTCAATGAATTCAAACCGTAAGCTGAGATATTCTTGCCCATATCAATCCTGTCTAATGAAACACCAAGTTTAAGATGTATCCACACCATAAGCCAAGCCTGGACTGATGTAAGATCAATAGTTGTTTCACTTGTCCCGTGATCTGAACCGGCTTCAAGTACTGATTCACCAACCACTTCCAGTGATTTTTCTAAAAACCCCTGTTTACATGCTTTTCTTTGAATTTTTCCACTTGAGGTTTTAAGTATACTCGCTGTCCGTAACAGTTGAATACCGTATACTTCTAACTCAAATTCATCTGAAACTGAATGTCTGATGGCATCAGCAATTCCATGAACATCAAGATCACGAAGGAATGACCGTTTCACTTCAGCAACTATCACAAGTTTCTCTATTTCATCGACCAATACAGAGAAAGCTGCGCTTGAATTAGGCATTAATGCTTCATGGCTTCTTTCTGCCACAAGTTCTATATCCTGCGGATAATAATTAAGTCCATGCAGAATGATCATATCTTTAAGCCTGCCTGTGATATAAAGCTCACCTTCATGCATAAAACCAAGGTCGCCAGTTCGGAGATACTGAAGATCATCACCTTCCAACTCTGCCCTGAATGTTTCATCAGTTACCTTCTTATTGTTCCAGTAACCTTTGGTAACACTGGACCCATTGATCCAAATTTCTCCTATTTCATCAGGTTTGCTTAATTGAAGGGTATCAGGATTTACGATTCTTACGGTTGTATCAAGCCAGGGATAACCAACTCCTACCAGATGCCGGGCATCAGGTTCAGTCTCAGGTACTTTCAAAACTTTGTTCTTTTCAAGCGCATTGCCTGATACGGTCAGGTAAACAGGGCCACGTAAAGCAGGAGGCCCTGATGTAATCAGTGTGGTTTCAGCCATCCCGTAACAGGGATAAAGCATCTCAGTTTTAAAGCCGTAATTTGTGTATGTTTCAATGAATTTAGTAAATGTGGACTTCCTGATTGGCTCGGCACCACAGTATAGGGTAACTATAGATGACAAGTCAAGCCCTTCACGCTCCTCTTCAGTGGTATTGTCAGCCAACAGGTCGAAGGCAAAATTGGGTGCACCACCCATTGTTCCACGGTACTTGGAGAAAGCCTTCATCCATCGGATTGGTTTTTGCAGGAACGAAACAGGAGCCATCAAAACACTGGTGAACCCGGTATACACCGGTTGCAGAATTTGTCCTACCAGCCCCATATCATGAAAACTTGGCAGCCATGAAACACCGGTACTTTGGGTTGAGAAACTGAAACTTGTTCTTATGAACTCACAGTTTCTCATGATATTTGAGTGAGCCACCATAACACCCTTGGGCATACCAGTTGATCCTGATGTATACTGCAATAAGGCAATATCTTCATATCCCGGTCTGATAAAATTATTGTCCGGTAAATCACCTTCTGCTTTGTCGGTGATCATCCAGTTCATGTTTTTCAGCTCTTCAACATCCTGAAAATTTTTGTTTGAAGCATTGAAGATTTCGTCAGTGGCCATAACAATCTTAGCACCTGAATCGACAACCATCAAACGGAGTCTTTCAAGTGACCGGTTTTTCCGTGGTGGATATGCTGGAACGGCAATAATACCGGCATACAGGCAACCAAACAGCGCTTTGATAAAATTAATTCCTCCGGGATACAGCATTAAGGCCCTTTCACCCTTCATATTAAGACCAATCAACCGGGCGGCAATGGAACGGGCAGCATGGTCAAGTTCCTTAAAAGTAACCCTCTCTTCCTGATCATCTCCATCAGTCAAAAATATGAATGCCGGTTTATCAGGCGTATGTATGGCTCTTGTTTGAAGAACTTCAGGAAGCGTGTAGTTATATGTGTCTTCGACAGTTATTGTGTCATTCAGGAAATTAAGCAATCCCATAGAGGTTATTTAGTTTTTATTTTTGTTTGCAAAAATACCAGTTTCAGATCGATCAGATGGGCTTTACCTTCCGTTGGTTAAATTTCCAATAAAGTTTAAGAAAGATACCCAATGATTTATTCAATGAATTGCGCATTTGATAAGGAAGATGGTCTCCAAGCATGATGAGTTTGTACATTATGTTTGCATAAATAAGTGCCGGCAGAATCCAAAGATACAATAGCAGGTTGAACTTTTTATACATACGCTCATAACCGGCCTCCTCAGCAGTCCCGCCCATCACCAGGTCGGCAATCTTGATTTGCTTTTGGGTCATATCAGTTTGCCACTTATTAACTTTCTCAGTAGAAATCGGATTAAAAAGGCTCTTATGAATTTTTGTCAGGTCCTGATTACCTGCATAAAGTGCCTGCGCTTCATCCTTTTTCTCGTAAAAAGCCAATACCGATGGATCAAACTCAATTCCCAGGAAATTGCATAAACGCCTGGTATGTAATTCAGGCTCAGCTACAAGATCCTCATAACGAATTGAGTAAACCAGTCCCGGATTCTCCGCTTTAAGCTTCCACATCTTCTTAAGAGCATATTTCCAGCGGTATATAACAATGGGGACAATGGGTACTTCAAAATTGACATTTATCAGCGACAGGAAATTATCGCGGTAATCACGTGTAATGTGAATGATCTTTGATTCAGGAAACAGTTGATGAATACGCCCGGGGTATAAAGAATACATCGGGTTTTTATCACCAATCATCAATATCTCCTTTTTCTTGTATACTGATTTATAGGCTTTATAAACTTCCAGTACCATTTCCTGAAAAGAAGTATTGCCCTGACGGCTCAAAAGTTTTTGCGTCAATAGTTCCTTATCTATCAGCCATTTGTCGAAATACCTCGTCTTATACAAGTCATCAATAAACGCTCTGATTACCTCCTCATTCCAGTTGGTTATTTTGCCGTATTTTTTATAATGGATTATGATAAACGGACTCTCGGGCGGTATAAGCAAGTGAGGATGAGATTCAAAGAGAAGCCTGAGCAGGGTGGTGCCTGATCGTGGCCTTCCGATGATGAAGAAGAAAGGAGGATTTTGCATTAATGATTGATATTCTGGTTGTAAGGGGCGTAAAATTACGGAATAATCTTTCAGTTAATGAGTTAATTGACTGAAATTGCTTTATTTTGCAACCCAAACCGGCAACTACGCATGCTCTTTAACTCATTTGATTATCTTATTTTCTTCCCGATAGTCGTCATCCTTTATTTTACCATTGCGGAAAAATACAGGTGGGTGTTGTTGCTTTTTGCCAGTTACTTCTTTTATGCCTGCTGGAAGTTTGAGTATGTATTACTTTTAATGGGTACAACGCTGATTGATTATTTTATCGGGTTACAAATTGAAAAGGCTCCCGACAAAAAATCAAAGAAATCACTGCTTTTGGTTAGTCTGGTTGTAAACCTTGGTGTTCTGGCCGGATTCAAGTACCTCAATTTCTTTTCAGAGAATATTAATGGTTTGATGAAACTCTTTGGAAGTGAGCCCTCATTTCCGGTTCTAAACATCTTGCTTCCTGTTGGTATTTCATTCTATGTATTCCAATCATTGAGTTATACAATTGACGTCTACAGAGGAAATTCTCCAGCAGAAAAACATCCGGGAAAATTCGCCTTGTACGTATCCTTCTTCCCACAATTGGTTGCCGGTCCTATTGAACGATCCACCAGCCTGATTCCGCAAATCCACAAACCCCTGCCGTTTAGTGAAGAACGACTGATAAGTGGCATAAAACTCATGTTATGGGGGTTCTTTAAAAAAGTTGTCATTGCTGACAGGCTGGGGATGTTTGTTGCCTATGTCTACGAGAGCCCTTCACAACATAATGGTATTACCGTAATCCTTGCAACCGTACTTTTTGCCTTTCAGTTATATTGCGATTTTTCAGGATACACTGATATTGCCCGCGGATCTGCCAGAGTACTTGGGTATGAACTAATGATCAATTTTAACCGGCCGTTAATTGCAAAGTCAATCAGGGATTTCTGGAACCGCTGGCATATTTCACTAACTACATGGTTCCGCGATTATGTATTGTATTCCTTGCCTTATGTTAAGAAAAACAGGGTAGTATATGCACTTTTTAACCTTAATCTTGTCATTACTTTCCTGCTGATGGGATTATGGCATGGAGCATCGTGGACATTTATCATCTTTGGCTTATTCCATGGGGTTTTCCTTGTACTTGAAACAATAACTGAGCCTGTGAGGGTGAGAACTTATGCTTCCTTGGGAATCAGTGATAAACCCTGGATTAAAAATACTATAGGCAGTTTCTTAACCCTGTCACTGGTGATCATCTCATTATATTTCTTCAGGGCGAACAATATAAGCGACAGTTTTCTGATGCTCAGGAATTCACTGGATTTTACCGGAACAAGAGAAGCATTGGTTTACATGTTGAAAAATAATGAATTAACATTTGGAATACTGATGATAATTTGCCTGTTATTGGCTGAACACCTGCATGAAAAGAAAGATCTTATAAAGGCAGTTGGCTCAAAACCATTAGCTGTAAGGTGGTCGCTCTATTCAGGGTTTATATTTTTCATATTGATTTTCGGTGTTCTGCACCAAACGAAGTTTATTTATTTTCAGTTCTAAGAGGGAATAGGGATTAGGGATAGGAAAAAGTTATAAGGAAAAAGTAAAAAGGAAAAAGTGGTTGAAAGTAAAAAAGCAACTCCGTCCTTTATTTTTCTGGGGCTAAAGCCCCAACAATACATGAATGATTGTTTATCTCCGCCCTAAAGGACGGAGTTAACAAAGTTTTTCTGGGTTCAAAACATGTGAGATTGCTTTTTTCCGCATAAAGGACGGAGTTAACAAAGTTTTTCTGGGTTAAAGCCCAAAACATGTGAGATTGCTTTTTTCCGCCATAAAGGAAGGAGTTGGCAAACAAAATGAGGTGAAGAATAAAAGTTCATGACAAGCAAATTATGACACGAAAATTTAAGATAAAGCTTTTGATTTTTGCGGTAATATTGATACTCATCAATACTGCATTGGATCAGGCTTTTAAAGCATTTTCGGTTCATAACATCCTCAACAGGAAGATGGATGAGCAGTTTGCAGCTTATGATGATACCCTCAAGTACCTGGCTTTCGGGAACTCACATGACTGTATTAATACGCATATTCTGAACGACTGCTTTAATTACGGATCACCAAGTGAGAACTACATTCAATCGTACTATAAGCTGAAGTATATCCTTGAAAAGTCGGGGAAAAAGCCTGAGTACTTTTTATTGCAATCAGACGCATCATCATATGGGAAGAAGATTTCTGACCGTTATGAGTACAACTCATACTGGATAAAATACATTGACTATATAGAACTTGCCAAGGTAAAAGATGACAGAAGTGTATTGTGGAAATGGCTTGAAGGCATGTTCTTTTCATATGCCGGCAATTACAAAGACATTCAGTTATCTATCGTTTACCGGATAAAAATGAAGAACCTTGAAATGTACCGGGGTTTCAGGCCTCACCGTAATTTCCAGAATTTTGCAAGTGATATAAACAGGCAGAAGAGTGCATGGAACAAGGCTTCGCTCATTAATTCATCAGACGGTTACTTCGATCCCTCTATTCGATATTATTTCATCAAAATGCTAGAGTTATGCCAGCAATACAATGTGAAACTGGTACTTATCAGATATCCTGTTAGTAAGGAATTTGATGACGAAGAACGTAAGATTGTGCCTGTTGATAAGTTGTATACTGAAGTTGATTCAATTGCAGCAAAGTATTCATGCTATGCAGGCACATTAGATTATCATAACATTTACTTTGATAACCCTAATTACTTTTTTGACCCCGATCATTTGAATGTGCAAGGCTCCGACCTCTTGACTGAGCGCCTTGCTGAGGACCTCCAGGCAATTGAAAGTCAATGGCTGGCCGGGCTTTCAATAGACCGCTGATTGCGCGGATTACGCTGAATTTCGCTGATCTGATTTTGTAACTCCGTCCTTTAGGACGGAGATACTACATGATATAATCACATGGGGGCTTTAGCCCCAGACAAAACGTTTTTCCGGGGCTAAAGCCCCAATAATGAGGTGAGAGTTTATCTCCCTCCTAAGGGACGGAATTACTGAAAAACTTGACGTATTGTTTAACAATACTTAAAGGACGGAGTTAAGAAAAACTTGAGGCCTGTTTAACTATACCCTAAAGGAAGGAGGTTCTAAACACTTTTATTCAGACTTGATGGAAGCAGTTTTGCCGGTAATTTTAGCGAAAACCCCTGCAAGCCAAAGCGGTCCTTTATTCAGCAGCTTTGCCCTGAGCCTGTATGGAAACATATCTATTATAGCGGTCATGAAATACAGGAACCTGGCATACAAAACCCCTGGCGCTGCCAATATTGCAATCCACAGGCTGAAACCGGTGTACACTCTTTCATAACCTGCCTGGTCTGCATATTTTCCTGCAACCTGATCAGCTATTCTGATTTGTCTTTTTGTAAGTGATTTCTTCCATAATCCCAGCCTGCTGGTGTTGATTGGATTAAACAGGCTTTTGTGGTGTTTTTGCAGGATGTCGTCAGGATATACTTCCTGTGCCTTTTCCTTCATCCGGTAGAACTCAAACACTTCTTCCATGTATTCAAGGCCCAGGAATTCACAGATTTTCCTGAAATGAAGATGTGGATCAGTGGCCAGGTCTTCGTATCTGATAAAGTAAAACGAATCAGGATACCTTTTTGCAGCCTGAAGGGCTTTCTTATAGAAGTATTTCCATTTATAAACTACCAGCGAAACTACCGGCATCTCGAAATCTACCTTTGTAACCGAATGGTAATTATCCCTGTAGTCGCGCAGTATGTATATAAACTTGCCGTCAGGATAAAGCTCTTTTAGCTTGTCGGTATAAATTGTATACCCATGGTTCTTATCACCAATAAGCTTAATCTGATTCTTCTGATAGAAGGAAATAAAATTCAAATACACCGTCTCACATACATTCACGTAAGTGGTTTTTCCTTCTAAAGCAAAAAGATCTGCCTGAAGTTTATCGTGGTCAATATTCCAGGCGGAAAATTGCCACTGTTCAAGCAGATCTTTATAATATTTTGAAAGTTTTTCTTTAGTCCAGTCAGTGATTTTTCCGTACTCGGGATTAAGATTCAGCACAAACTGGCATTCCCATGGAATCTGAACATCAGGGTGCGCATCAAACAACGACCTTAAAAGTGTCGTTCCTGTGCGAGGACGCCCAATGATGAAGAAAACCGGTAATGGCAATTTTGTGCGTTTTTAGTTGAAGTCAGGGTACCGACGACTTATTTTTTACCTCCCGGAATACCTGAAGTCCTTGTCCAGGTAAGAGTCTTGCTGATAAATCCAACCCCGCCTGTCACCTGCATGGTGTTTTTGCTCTTATCAAGCTTCACCTTGCAGTTGAATGTTTTACCTGTATTGGGCTGATAAATCCTACCACCTTCGTATGTATCGGTTTTAGGATTGTAGGTAAGTCCTGTAATAAGGTCAACACCTTCGAGATACCTGCTGCGTTTACTTTTATCAGGATTATTTATATCCTTCAATGGACGGCCATTCTTATCTCTTTGTTTGCTCCAGACACCCTTTCCGTTAAACTTTTCACCATCCTTGTAGAATTGAACAATAGTTGCTTTTTGTGCTGTTAGCCAGTATCCTGTAATATCATTACTGATTACGGGAGCATTAGCACTGGTTGGAACACCTGCAGGCCTGGTTCCTGTTTTTACACCTGGTTTAGCAGGAGTGGCCGGGGTAGCCGGTTTTGCAGAAGTTGTGGCAGGTTTTGCCTGAGAGGCTGTTGTGCCTTTGCTGGTACTAACAGACACTGGCTTCGACTCGCTCTTTTTCTTATCAGCCTGCACCGATTGTGCGGATACCAGGTTAAACGAGAATAATCCCCAGATTATTACTAAAAGGGCTGAAAGTAAACGATGTCTATTCATTGGTTTCTTGTTTTATGTTTCAATTTGCAACAAAAATAATTAATAATTCATGGTAAGGGTGCAATTAGTATGCCAAAAAGTCTTAAAGATGCTCTTAAACTGAAAAAGCAGCCACTATAGAATATTTGAGTATTTTTACAAGGTTCAAATCTATCAATGAAAATACCGTTCAATAAGCCTCATTTTACCGGCCGCGAAGTGTTTCACCTCTCGGAGGCAGCAGTTATTGGTAAATTATCAGGTAATGGTAGTTATACACGACAATGCCAGGCTTTCTTTGAGAAAAGATACGATGTTAGTAAAGTGCTTCTTACCACCAGTTGCTCAGATGCTCTTGAAATGTCGGCCTTGCTGTGTGGAATTAAAGAGGGAGATGAAGTGATCATGCCTTCTTATACATTTGTTTCTACAGCCAATGCTTTCGCTTTGCGCGGTGCCAGGATTGTTTTTGCCGATAGTTGCCCGGAAAACCCAAATATTGATCCTGACTCTGTTGAAGAACTTATTACCTATCGCACAAAAGCCATCGTTGTCGTTCATTATGGCGGTATTGCCTGTGATATGGAAAGGATTTTGCAAATTGCTGAAAAGAATAATCTTATTGTGATTGAGGATGCAGCCCAGGGACTGGAAGCATCTTTTAACGGAAGGCCATTGGGTACAATTGGTTCGTTTGGTACTTTTTCTTTCCATGAAACCAAGAATGTTACCTCGGGTGAGGGCGGTATGATTTGTGTTAATGTTCCTGAAAAGGTTACTGAAGCTGAAATAATTTGGGAGAAAGGTACAAACCGTGCCGCTTTTGCAAGAGGTGAAGTTCAAAAATACGAATGGGTATCTCTTGGCAGTTCATTTCTGCCTAATGAATTAACGGCTGCTTTCTTGTTTGCGCAATTAGAAAACATTGATGACATTCAACAAAAGAGACTCAATATCTGGAACAGGTATTTTGAATTATTAAATATTGAGGAACTTAAAGGAAAGATAAACCTCCCATTTGTCCCCGGTTATGCCCGGCACAATGGCCATCTGTTTTATATAACTGTAACCTCAGAAGAAATCAGGGAGGAACTGCTTAAACATCTTCATGAAAACGGAATTTATGCAGTGTTTCATTATTTATCACTGCATAATTCCCCGTATTACAGGCAGCTTAATGGAAACAGGCTGCTGCCAAATGCTGAGCGTTATTCGTCAACCCTCCTCAGGTTGCCATTTTTTTATTCCTTACAGGATGATGAAATTTTGTATATAGTGGATTCAATCAGGAAGTTCTTCAAAAGCAGATAACCTTCTTCAATTCTCCTTATGGAAGTGGTTGTATACCAGTAATGCCCTTGATTTGCCCACAACTCCTGTAAGCTCCTCAAGGCTTGATTCCTTTATCTTCTTGACTGATTTCAAACCACGGAGCAACAATTCGGCTGTAGCCGGACCAATACCTTCAATTTCGTTTAATACAGTCTTGATTGTCCCTTTTTCCCGGCGTTTGCGATGATGAGTAATGCCAAACCTGTGTGCTTCATCTCTCATTTGCTGGATAACACGAAGAGTTTCAGATTTTTTATCCAGATGTAAAGGCATTGGATCACCCGGAAAATACAACTCCTCAAGCCGTTTGGCTATTCCAATAAGTTGAATTCTGTTGTCAAGTCCTAATTTCTCAATACTTGCCATTGCTGAACTAAGTTGTCCTTTACCGCCATCTATGATAACCAGCTGGGGCAATTCTTTTTCTTCCTCAAGCATCCGGTGATACCGCCTGTAAATGACTTCCTCCATTGATGCAAAGTCATTAGGGCCTTCCACTGTCTTGATATTAAAATGCCTGTAATCCTTTTTCTCAGGTTTAGCATTCCTGAAAACCACCATTGCTGCAACCGGATAAGTGCCCTGAGTATTGGAGTTATCGAAACACTCCATATGTAAAGGCAGGCTTTTCAGACGCAGGTCTTTTTTTATGGTCTCTAAAATCCTTGAGGTTCTTCTTTCAGGATCAACCAATTCCTTCTGACGCAGCTTGTCAATCATGTAATATTTCGCATTACGCTCTGACAATTCAAGCAATTGCTTTTTATCACCCCTTTGGGGAATAGTAAAAGTTACTCCCGGTATCTCAAACCCGGGTTTGAAAGGAACAATAATCTCTTTTGCTCCCGAAGCAAAACGAATATAAAGATCACCAATGGCAACCGACATGAGCTCCTCGGGTGTTTCATCCAGCTTTTTCTTTATTTCAATAGTGTGCGATTGTACAATTGCCCCATTTACCACTTTGAGGAAGTTTACATAAGCAGCCTGCTCATCCTGTGCCAGAGTATAAACATCCACATTGTCAATATCAGGATTGACGATTGTAGATTTACTCTGATACTTTTCAAGGATTTCGATTTTGCTTTTAATTAACTGAGCTTTTTCAAACTGGAAATCAGCAGCATACTCTTTCATTTTCGTATTCAGTTGAGTACGGACCTCGCTGATATTACCTTTGATTATTTCTCTGATATGTTTGATACTTAACATGTAATCAGCTACAGTTTGTTTTCCAACGCACGGAGCCAGGCAGTTCCCGATGTGGTACTCAAGACACACTTTAAATTTCCCGGCTTTTATGTTCTTTTCTGTAAGATTTAAACTACAGGTCCTTCTTGGATATAATTGCCTGATAAGATCAAGCAGAGTATGCATTGTTTTGGCTGAAGCATATGGACCGAAATATTCACTTCCGTCCTGAACTACATTTCTTGTGGGGTGTACTCTTGGAAACGGCTCATTTTTGATGACAATCCAGGGATAGGTTTTGTCATCTTTAAGCATAACATTGTACCGTGGCTTGTATTCTTTAATAAGGTTATTTTCAAGCAACAGAGCATCATATTCTGTCTTAACAACAATCCATTTAAGGTCGGAAATTTTTGAAACCATCACCCGAACCTTACCACCAAGTGAAGTATCCTTATTAAAATAAGAAGAAACCCTCTTTTTCAGGTTCTTAGCCTTACCCACATAAATCAAATTCCCCTCCTTATCAAAATACTGATACACCCCGGGATTATCGGGAAGCGCTCTAAGTATCACGTCAAGAGAAGGAGTCATTTAATTTGAGATTTGAGATTTGAGATTTGATATTGTTCAAGGTTCAGAGTTCAAGGTTCAAAGTTCATGGTCAATAGTTCAAAAGTTGTTCAAGATTGTTCAAGGTTGTTTAATCACTAACCACTATTCACTTTTACCTTTAGCCTTTAGCCTTATTTTTATTCACATTTTCCTTTTTCTTTTTTACTTTTTCCTTTTTACTTATAATGTTCAAACCCTTGCGCTTCAATAGGATACATACTGCCTCCCCGACTAATTATGTACTCACCTTCACTCTTTGAGGTCATATGACCTATAATGGAAACTCCTTTGATATCCCTTACTTTATCTACATCATTGATATTGACGGTAAAAAGAAGCTCATAATCTTCACCTCCATTCATTGCTGCGGTAGTAGGATCAATCTGGAATTCACCGGCTATATCAGCTGTTATAACATCAATAGGCACTTTTTCTTCAAATATCCGGCAACCCAACCCTGAATCTCTTGATATGTGCAGAATCTCACTTGCCAAACCGTCACTTATATCAATCATTGCAGTGGGTTGGACTCCTGCAGCTTTTAGTTTTTCAATAATGTCAGTGCGTGGCTCTGGTTTTAGCTGACGTTCAAGCACATAATCATTACCTTCCAGTTCAGGTTGCATGTTTGGATTAGCTTTATAGGCAGCTTTCTCACGCTGAAGAACAAGCAAGCCAAGGTATGCACCACCAAGGTCCCCAGTCACGCAAATGATATCGTTTTCATTAGCAGTGCTTCTATACACAACTTTTCCAGGCTCGACCTCACCAATTACAGTAACTGAAATAAACAGACCAGCAGCAGAAGCGGTAGTATCACCACCGACAAGATCAACGCCATATTTGTCGCAAGCTAACCTTATACCGGCATATAACTCATCCAGTGCTTCAACCGAATACCGGTTGGATACTGAAATACCAACCAGCATTTGTGTTGCCTTACCATTCATGGCAGCAATATCAGAAATATTCACTGCGGCAGCTTTATAACCTAAGTGCTTAAGAGGTGTATACGACATATCGAAATGAATGCCTTCAACCAGCAAATCCTTCGATACCAATGTAAGTTTTCCTGCGTGATTGATAACTGCAGCGTCATCACCAACAGCTTTTATTGTACTGGTATTTACCAGTTTAATATTTCGGGTAAGCCTTTCAATCAATCCAAATTCACCTAATTGTGATAGTTCAGTCCGTGAGTTATTCCCATCATTCAGCATAAAATCCTCTGCTAGTGTTAATTAATTTACAAAGATAAGGAATTCTCACAAGCTCACTAAAATGAAAGGCGTCAGAGAAAGTTGATTATGAAGATGAATAGAAGGTGTAATAAAGATGATCAGAAGTTGTATTATACACGTAGTTCAATCGTAATACATACGTGTTTCATACGTGTCAACACGTATGAAACACGTATGAAACACGTATAAAATACGTATAGAATACAGCTTCAATACAAGTTCTGAACCAGTTTTGAACAAAATCACCCGAATTCGATCATTTATAGAACTAAAAACAGATTTCTCCATACACATCTAAAAAGCACAACAAGTGCAATCAATCTAAACTACCAACTCCTTAGCCTTCTTCTTGTAGAGGGTTAGGTGATTAAGATACATGCTGACAAGGTAAGGTGTCACTAACTGATGTAGGAATGAGTCTGCTCTGTCAATTAAGACCTGATGGGAAGATTTCCACTGCAGAAGGAATAATTAAATATGACAGATTTGTGATTCGTCGTGACTAGTTCTTTTATTTTGGTCCAAAATTGTATATAATTCCAAAACTTAATGAATGTCCAAGAGGTGTATTAAACAAGAAATATTGCTCATCAAGGGCATAGGACATGAGTCCGTCAACAGAACCACTGATACTCACCTCCCAACTTTGTTGTATAGTATATATAAATCCGGCCTCAAGAGAACTGATCGGAAACATCTCCGAAAATCCTAATACTCCTGTAGGCCAACCTATACCGATAGTTGGTCTGAAATTCTTGCTACCAAAAATATATTCCAAGCTAACTGGTATCTTGAGTGAATAATCAGTTTCTTCTTTATCAAAATATCCTTTTCGACGAAACGACCTGTCACCAAAAAGAATTCCAGTTTTAATGTAAAAATTATTATCTTTTATTGGCAGATGAAACAATACTCCAACTTTTGGAGTATAATAATCGTTGTGACGGGTTACACCTGTAACAAGTTCAACCTTGGTGCGCACATTAAGAATTTTCTTAGTGTAGTTAACGCATTCGTATTCATTACAGACAGCATGATGGTATTCTACTGATAATTCTACGAGGTCCTTCTGGTTAAGTTTTCTCATCTTATCAATTTCAGTGAACAGTTGAGGGGCTTCAGCCATGTATGCCCTGATATAGCCCAAATACCTTTTATCCTGCACCAGGTAATCAGAACCATTTATCTCCTGCAAATTCCTGAGGTTGTCATTCAATTCAAGGAGCCCGGCACTGTCCTTCTTGATAAAATACCTATTGGTGGCAGAAATAGCGAACAGATCAATCTCACCATCAACGAGAAATTCCAGAAAATATTTCCTCAGCTTATTATCAGGATCCTTAATCTCTTCTGAAACAAAGTACTTTCCATCAATAAACCTGAATACCCTTATTTCTTTCGGATAATAGGATATAAACTCCTTGCCGTTAATTTTCCTGAATATGCAATAATCCTGATTACTGCTCATGCTTCCAACACCAAATAGTGTATCGTTCTGATAGGTAACCATAAAAGCAGGTTCGGTTTTTGTCTGTGAAAATAGGAAAAATGAACAGAGAAGTAATCCAAAGGTTATTGAAGCTTTTATTATCATAAATTGTATAATTGCTTAAAAGTAAGAAATTCAGGTTTCCTTATTCAATTACGATTAAGGCTACATCGCCTTAAGTGAAGTCACCATGGCTTTACACAGGGGTAAGATGAACTTCCTTATACCAAACCCCATCACTATCTTCCATCTTCACAATTTCCGGACGATCTTTGAGTAGTGGTTCAATGAGTGATGCAAATCCAGAGGAATAATCTTCGGGTTCAAGTAAAAGGCGTGGTAGAATATCTTCTGTTGCCAATACCTTCACCGCTTTCCTGATTTTTCCTGCTTTTTGATCATAAGTTTCAGGAGTCATCTCGTATAATTGATTCTCAGTATTATCTTGTCCAGGTATGAGATAATACCCCAATTCAGCGTTGAATTTTATGGCATTGACATTTGAACGGAGTATATGCGCGTATTGCTTGCTCCAATGGAGGAAATGGAAGTTTAGTTCTATGCCTGCAATTGAAATGAAATACGGTACAAAGGTGTTGTAGTATTCAGTTTGCCCCAGGAAAAGTCCTGATTCAGATGTTCTGTTTTCCCAATCAATGTTCTTATCATTTAGCAGGCCAATCTTCTCTCCTTTATAATGAATAAGCAGGTAGTTGTTCTGAAGGTTATTGACCGACTTAAACCATTCTTTCTGCTGTTCTTCAGAAATGATTTCACGGTATTCCATGTTCAGCCGCACAGGATCAGAATTGCGCCATTGACGTACAAGTTCTATATCCTTTTCTTTCAGGCGCTCAAGCGTGATACCGTACTTAAAAACTTTCATGAACGGAGAACGGTCTTTATTGAATATGGAGGCTTACGGTTTTGCACGTTATAAATCCTGCTAAGATATTCACCAAGCACTCCAAGTGACAGCAGGATTATACTTGTTGAAAATAGCACAGCAACAATCATAGCAGTGAATCCCAGAGGAACGTCATTAAACAATTTCTTATAAATAAAGACGAGCCCTATAATGAAACTCATTAATGCCGAAATGAATCCTCCATAAACCATTATTTGCAGTGGTATAGATGTGTAATAAATAACCAGGTTGGAGACGATTGAAAAAAGCGACCTGTTTGTGTAATTTGATTTCTGGTAAGGGCGTTTATGGTGTTCAACGGTTACAAAAGCGATGTTTGAAGTATACCAGTTGAACAGCTCATCAATGTAAATGAAATTGATTTGGTGATTAAGCAGGTTTTTTGCAATTGCCGATTTCATCAGCCTGAATGATGAACCGGCTCCTTTTGTTTGAAAAAGCCTTTTGGAAGATCCTTTTAAAGCGGCACTTCCAAGATTTCTCACCATTGAATGATGTTTTTTAGAGAAAATACCATAAACCACATCAGCATCTGATTTAGCCATCTTGTCGATAAGCTTAATTATTTCAGAAGGTGGGTTTTGTAAGTCATCATCAATCGTTACAATATATTCACTACTTGCCGCCGCAATGCCGCATAAAGTTGCATTATGCTGTCCAAAGTTCTTAGCAAGCCTTATAGCCACAACTTTATCGAGGTATTCTTTCTGAAGTTCACTCAATACTTCCCAACTACAATCGGCACTGGCATCATCAACAAAAATGACTTCATACGATTTGTTAATCCTGTGGAAGGTTTCAGCAATCTTTCCATAAAGCTCCTTAAGCGCTTCACAGCTGTTAAAAACCGGTACAACTACTGAATAATCGGGCATAAAATTTAGTTCAAAGGTTGTTCAAAAGTTGTTCAATGTTGTTCAATGTGGTTCAAAAGTTGTTCAATGTTGTTCAAAAGTAGTTCAACGTGGTTCAAAAGTAGTTCAATGTAGTTCAAAAGTAGTTCAATGTTGTTCAATCAACGCCAAACGCTAGTAACTTTTTCCTTTTTCCTTTTTCCTTTTTATTTTTTCCTTCACTTTAGCCTTTTTACTTGTACTATCCGCCCCCCAGTATCAAACTGGTAGCGGAAACCCACTTTGAGGCATCTGAAAGGTAAAAGATAATACTGTTTGCTACATCTTCAGGGTCGCCAAGGCCTAATATTTGCCGGGCTTCAATCATGTTAACCGCTTCCTGTGAATAGTTTGTCGCCGTTTGGTCAAGCATTGGTGACTTTACAAAAGCTGGGGCAACACAGTTCACCCTTATTCCTTTGGGCGATAATTCAAGCGCAAGGACACGGGCATAAGCTTCGAGCGCTGCCTTGGCACTAATATACATAGCACCACCAACAAAAGGATATCTCGTGGAAATTGAAGAGATAAAAACCAGAGAACCTTTCTTTGCTATTTTCTTCTTACCCAGCAAAGCTGCAGTAAGCAACACCGATGCATTAAAGCTTATGCTGAATGTTTTTTCAATGGTTTCGGCAGTTATGAACCGGGCTGGTGAAAGATCTGAAATGCCAGTGCTGTATACCACACCGTTTAATTCAGGCAGTTGTGCAACCATGGCATCTAGCTCTTCTTTTTGAGTAAGATCAGCTACTATTTGAATGTGACCTTCACCGTGAAGAAGTGAAAATGTTTCAGATAATCTACCGGTGTTTCTTCCGGTTATTACCACTTTCGCACCCAATTGAGAAGCGGAAATTGCGGTTTGCCTTCCTAATCCTGACGAAGCGCCCGTCACTAATACTGTCTTACCTTCCAATGAAAATGGATTCATGCTTTAAAATTAGTTCAAAAGTTGTTCAAAGTTGTTCAAAGTTGTTCAATATTGTTCAATGTTGTTAAAAGTTGTTCAAAGTGTTCAAAGTTGTTCGGTCACTGAACAAACGCAGTGCGTCGAAGTGTTCCTCTTTCCTTCACTTAGCCTTTAACCTTTAGCACTTAGCCTTTATTAAACTTTAGTCTTTAACCTTAAGCCATTAGCCATTAGCCATTAGCCATTAGCCTTTTTTAACCTTTAGCCCTTAGCCTTTGGCTAAAGCCTGGGTATCTTTCAAAATACTAACTTCCGGCACAACAATTCCATCGGTTTCAATCATAATTGTTCCCCATGATAATCCAATTCCAAATGCCGATAACATCAGCTTTTGGGGTTTACTTAATTCATCTCTTAACTGAGAAACCAACGTAAGTGGGATTGAGGCACAGCTTGTATTTCCATACTCTTTAAGTGAGTAGGGGACTTTAGCTGGGTCAACTTTAAGCATTTTGCGCAAAGTTTCATTGATAAGCCTGTTTGCCTGATGGAAAACAAGATAATTAAAATCATCAAGTGACCGTTCAAAGTGTTTGAGCGCGGTTTTTATATTTGGTACTACTTCACGAAGTGAGAAATTGAATACTTCAATACCATTAAGTTCAATCTGAAGACGGTTTCTATAAATACCTTCTCCGTATTTCTTAACTGCAAATGATTCTTTACTTGCCAGATTTCTTACTCCGCCATCTCTGATAATAATGGCCTCATAACCACTTCCATCGGTCTGAAGGTTAAACTGCATTGGTGCAGCACCGGGTTTATATTCTAGTGCTGTTGCGGTTCCTGCATCTCCAAACAATGGGTATGTACTTTTATCTCTGTATGAGGAGGTTACATTTGACAGATCACCAACCAAAAGAAGACTTTTACCAATACCTGTTGCTTTTATCATGCTCGAAATAACCGACAATCCATATACATAACCTGAACATCCGAGATTGACATCAAAAGCAATGCTTGTCTTGGGTAATTTTAACCTGTCCTGCAAAATAGTCGAAGTTGAAGGAATGATATAATCCCTTGATTGGGAAACGAATACCAGCAGGTTAATCTCTTCGGGTTTCCAGTTTAATTGTTCTATAAGGTTGGTTGCAGCCTGAAAACAAAGGTCAGATGTTGTTTGACCAGCTTCTGCAACATGTCGTTGTTCAACGCCAATAGTTTTAATAAGAAGCTCACGTTCGCTGGCTTTTATCCAGCTATAATCGCGATTATTGAGTACTTTGCCGGGAACACAGGCGGCCATGCCTGCAATTCTGACATCGGCAATTTCATAGAGAGCCATAAGTTTGAAGTGTGTGAAAATTCCCCTCAGGAATCTTACAAAAGTAATAAAAGAAGTGATTTAACTGCGCTTAAAAGTGATTACTTATTAGTTATTAAAGGGTTAGCGGAAAAAGACGTAAAATATTTTGTATTATTGACCCCTCAAAATCGCATATGGAAATCTCTAAGAAGAAACTGCTCCTCATAAATCCGAAACGACCTGAATTAGGTGGACTTACAGTAGATGCGAGTATTAAGATGATGCCTCTCGCATTAGGTATAATTGCTGCACTTACGCCTTCAAACTGGGAAGTTGATCTTTTGGATGAGAATTATGAGAGTTTTTCATTCAAACAAGCTGACCTGGTTGGCCTCACTTCATTTACCGCAAATGCCCCCAGAGCCTATGAAATTGCAGGCATATACAGGCAAAGGGGAGTACATACTGTGATGGGTGGCGTACATGCGACAATGTGCTATGAAGAAGCAATGAATTTTGTTGATACTGTTGTTAAAGGTGAAGCTGAAACAGTTTGGACTAATTTTCTGAATGATTTGATAGCCGGAAAACCAGAGAGATTGTACGAAGGTCCATTAGCAGATATAAAAAAAGTGCCCTTTGTTCGCAGGGATATTTTCAAGAAATACCCTTACGTTTATGATCTCGTTCAAACTTCAAGGGGTTGCCCTATGGGTTGCGATTTCTGCTCTGTGACACAAATGTGCGGTAAGACGTATCGCGAAAGAGACATTGAAGATGTGCTTGATGAACTGGAACAAACTGACCGCTCGTTACTTTTCTTTGTTGATGATAATTTGATTAACCAGAAGAAAGGTGCCCAGGAGAGGGCAATCAGGTTGTTTAAAGGAATGGTTGAGCGAAAAATGAAGAAAATGTGGCTATCACAGGCAGCGCTTAATTTCGCCGACAATGATGAGGTTCTTTTCTGGGCAAGAAAAAGCGGGTGTATAATGATTCTATTAGGGGTAGAAGCTGAAAAGGAGGATGCCTTGAAGGATATGAAGAAAAACCTTAATTTAAAGAAAGGGGTTGATTCTTATGAAGAAATCTTCAGGAAAGTTCATAAGCACGGTATTGGCATTTTGGCGAGTATGATCTTTGGAATGGAAAGTGATTCACTTGAAGATTTGTACGCCCGACGTGATTTTATTAAAAATAGTAGTGTTGACAGTTATCAGGTTACAATTTTAACACCAATTCCCGGAACTGTTCTTTTCGACAGAATGGGAGCTCATGACAGGATCGTCAGAAATAATTACCCTCATGATTGGAGATTATACGATGGTACAAAAGCAGTATTAAACATGCCTTTACTGACAAACCATGAAATTAG
>DATGXS010000005.1:0-15073 GCA_035298745.1 Lentimicrobium sp.
TAACTGTTTTCAGGAAAAATACCTGTTACATCTGCTTCAAATATTTCAGGTTCTTCATCAATTTCATCCAGTCGCCGCTGGTTGGTTTCAATAACCATTCTGTTATGTGATGCCAGTATTATATAATCCTCAGAATCTTCAGGATCAAATCCGTGCAGGAATCTACTATTAAGAAGGCGCAGGTCATCAAAATGCAATTTATTTACCCGAACCCTGTTTAGCAATTCAATAAAATTCTCGTCTTTCTGACGGTAAATCTTTTTCAATTCAATGTAAACAGGCTTTACTGATCTGAAAACCATTGAACTGAAAAAGTAAGGACTTTTATAAAATCTTGACAGTACCGACCAATCATCTTGGTTTGCGATAGGAGGGAGTTGAAAAGTATCGCCAATTAATAAAACCTGCACACCCCCGAATGGAATGTAATGGCGGCGTCTGATATGTCGCAATAGTTGATCAATAACATCCAGCAAATCGCATCTAACCATTGATATTTCATCAATGACCAGTAATTCGAGGTTTCTTATAAGGTCAAGCTTTTCACGTTGAAATCTGAAATGATCAAGAATTGAAGTTTTTTCCTCATCATTGTCTGGCACATTAAACCGCAGCCTCTTATCACCGGGGACATAGACGCTGGGCTTAATGTTAAAAAAAGAATGAATTGTTTGTCCGCCTGCATTAACAGCTGCAACACCGGTTGGCGCAAGCACAACCATTCGTTTATTGGCGATTTCTTTGATGTACTTAAGGAAAGTTGTTTTACCGGTTCCGGCTTTTCCGGTGAGGTACACCAGCCGGCTAGTCTGCATTACAAATTCAGCTGCAAAGTTGAATTCAGCATTGTCTTTATCAAGCACCAGTTCTTCATTACACAAGCCCATTATTTCCAGTCTTAAGCCATGGCTAAATTAACTGAAAAAAGGTATATACCTTATTAAAACCCAACAGAAAATTGTTGAAGAAAGTCAGGGAAGTTTTTTAACAAAGCTTGGGGAAAGGGGATGATTTTTTACAGAATATGATCAGAACATGATCAGAACTTGTATTGAAGTCGTATTATATGCGTATTTTATACGTGTTTTATACGTATTTCATACGTGTAAACACGTATAAAACACGTATGAGTATCGCTTAAATAACGTTTAAAATACAACTTCAATACAACTTCAATACAAATTGAGTACAACTCCTGGCCGGGCTCATACTAAGTGCATCATCTTTACTTCCCTACAGCCTTGCTCACCTCAGCCGGGTTTTTAAAGCTGTCTGTTTTTAGTTCTTCAAGTATTGCCATGATATCTTCATTGGCGTTGTTTGACTTAGCTTGTTTTATGAGGGTATTTTTATCTGCCGGATACTTAATCCCCTTCAGTGCTTTTTGTACCTCTATTGCTTTTGGTTTGACTCGTGGCATAGTTATAAAGTTTTAAAAATCAACACTATAGAGGATATAAAGTTTGCCTTGTGAAAAAAAATCAGGAACAAAAGTCTCCAACATATTGACTTGCGTTACTTTTTATCTTACCTTTCATTCCTCTTTATCCTGAAAACCCTTCCTTTTCTATTCATTGCGGAGTGTAAATTGGTTATTCCTAACAAACCGATTATGAAAAGGCTTATAGTTATCCTGCTTGCAATAATTGCAACAAATGCGTTTTGCCAGGACTGGCAATGGCAGAATCCAAAACCCACAGGGGAATCATTATTAACGGTTAAATTCTTTGAATCAGGGATTGGTTATGTAGCCGGAAATAATGGAACAATACTTAAATCATCAAATGGCGGTCAGGATTGGGTTCAATTGAACACCGGCGTGTCCGGCACAATTTCATCCCTCTTCTTTGTTGACGAAAATACGGGGTTTGCAGTTGGATATTATGGTTTAATAATAAAAACAACAAACGGTGGAAGTACATGGCAGAAATTGAACTCAGGTACTACAAAATCCTTAGTATCCGCATTTTTTGTTAACAGCAACACTGGTTTTGCAGTCGGAGAGAATAGTATTATTTTGAAAACAACCAATGGTGGATTGGATTGGATTCAAACTAATACAGGTGATACTGAGTATGATTGCATATATTTCATAAATGAAGACACGGGATTTATTACAGGATTCAACGGGACTATCCTCAGGACCACAAACGGAGGCCAGATCTGGTCGGCAGCTAACACCGGTACAACAAAGCAAATACGATCTGTTTGCTTTGTAAGTGATATGATTGGATTTGCTGTTGGTGGAGGTCCTGGTGATATTATACTTCAGACAACCGATGGAGGCCTTAACTGGAATGCAGTGTCAAACGGAAATCACCAGTTCTCTTTAACCTCAGTTAAATTCACAGGAACTACAACAGGTTTTGCAGTGGGACAGGAGGGTAACATTTTAAAAACGACTGATGCCGGAGTTACCTGGACTTTATGCACCTCAGTTACAACCAATACATTGTTTTCAGCCGATTTCCCAAATCTTAACTCAGGATATGCAGTTGGCATGAATGGCACGATACTTAAAACAACTAATGGGGGATTAACCTGGCAATTGTTAACCCAGTTTATAACTCAATCACCTCTCAACTCAATATTTTTTATTAATAATGACGTTGGTTATGCTGCGGGATACACCGGCACTGTCCTCCATACAACCAATGGCGGTCAAAACTGGTTTCTCCAGTCATCCGGAATCACCAGCGACTTAAATTCGGTCTTTTTC
The DNA here is from genome assembly GCA_035298745.1 of Lentimicrobium sp. Taxonomy (GTDB): domain Bacteria; phylum Bacteroidota; class Bacteroidia; order Bacteroidales; family Lentimicrobiaceae; genus Lentimicrobium. The sequence continues at coordinate 2,720 of DATGXS010000005.1, forward strand.
AGAAATGCTAATCTGGGATGGGCTGTCGGCCAAAATGGAGTTATTCTAAAAACAGTAAATGGCGGCAATTCATGGCAGTTAATTTCTTCGGCAGTGTTGCCTGATCTGAAATCTGTAATTTTCACCACCGATGATTTAGGTTTTATTGCAGGATGGGATGGTGTAATCCTGCGGTCTCAGGATGGAGGCAATAATTGGTCATTTGTTGAATGGGGACAGCATCATCCACTGATTGATATCGACTTTCCGACACAAACAAATGGATATGCAGTAGGAATTGCAGGCACTATTCTAAAGAGTATTGACATGGGTGCTACATGGACTGATATAAGCTATCCTAAACCTGCGTGGAATGCTCTCACTGTTGATTTTGTAAATCGTGATACGGGCTTTATTGCAGGCACGGATGGGACAATGATCAAAACAACAGACGGCGGATTGTCGTGGCAAGAGATAAAATAGATTGGGGATCATTGTATATTGATTTTCCTGAATACAATACCGGCTATGCAGCATCAAACTCAGGTAGTGTTTTTAAAACTACTGATGGCGGACAAACATGGAATATGATATTTAAAGGGATGACCGGGTTTGATATTTTCTTTTTGGATAACGACTTAGGATACATTGCTGGTGCCAGAGGTACTATTGTAAAGACTATAAACGGCGGAGGCACACCGTTGGGCATAGAAGAAAAAGTAAAAACAAATAAGGGTCTATGTCTGTATCCGAATCCTGCAACAGAAAATTTAACAGTGGTAATTAAAGAAAATTCAAATGCAGAAATAGTTGATTTTACAGGAAGGTTGGTATCTGCATTTTACTTACAAAAGGGGTCAAATACCGTTGACATCAGCATGTTGAAACCGGGCGCATACATGCTTAAATGCCTTAATAATGCTGAAACTAAATCAAGTGTTTTCATAATATACTGACATCATGAAAAAGCTGATTATTTTCATTTTATCTATAAGTGCGCTTACAATCAACGCTCAGGACTGGCAATGGCAAAATCCAAAACCTACAGGAAGTACATTTACCTGTGTTGACTTCTTCGACAATAATACCGGTTATGCAGCCACCAGTTCTGGTGAAATCTATAAAACCGTAAATGGAGGGGAAGACTGGGTCCCGCTGAATGCAGAAAAGAATCATTCAATTAGTGACATTTGTGCAGTTAATGCCAGTATCGTGGTTGCAGTTGGTGGAGGAGGATGCATTTTGAAGAGTATTAATGGCGGCTCTTCATGGACCAATCAAACTTCAGGAACGAATGTGTTTCTTAATGATGTCTGTTTTATCAACGAGTCTACCGGTTTTATCGTTGGCGCGCAAAGTGCTGTCTTGAAAACTGAAAATGGTGGTGATACCTGGGATATTATAAACACCGGAATTGATATTTTTTGGAAGATATTTTTTGTTAATGAGAATCTTGGTTTTATCTGTGGTTCGGGTGGAATCTTGCTGAGAACTACTGATGGAGGTTCCATGTGGTCTAACCAAAATTCGGGAACTACTGATGATCTGTATTCCATCTGTTTTGTCAATGAGAACATTGGATTTGCATGCGGAGGAAAATTTTCCATATCCACTGTAGTTCTCAAAACTACAGATAGTGGAGCAACCTGGCAAAAACTAACATGTAATACAACTGAATTGCTTTATGATATAGTATTTGCAGATGAGAATGTTGGATTTGTGACAGGATTCAGGAACACCATCTTTAAGACTATTAACGGAGGTACTACATGGACTCAGCAACCTTCACCTGCCGCGGCTTACTCTACATTAACAGATATCTATATTGACAATCTTAACCTGGGGATCATTGTTGGCTCATGCGGAACTATATTAAAAACAACCAATGCCGGAGAAACCTGGAATCTTATTACTATCTCCATAACCGATAAGAGTCTGAAATCTGTTTATTTCCCTTCATCTGATATCGGTTATGTTGCAGGCAGCAATGGTATAATACTTAAGACATCAAACGGGGGTTCATTATGGACACTTCAATCTTCATCAACAACAAATGATCTGGAAAGTATAAATTTTCCCTCTGTAAACACAGGTTTCGCGGTTGGGAAAAACGGAACAATCCTCAGGACTGAAAACGGAGGTCAGAATTGGATCGTCTCCTCATCAGGGGTGTTGCCTGACCTGCATTCAGTATTCTTCGTATCAGAACAAACCGGATTTATTTGCGGAGATGGTGGTACTATATTAAAGACTGAAAATGGAGGACTTAATTGGTCAATTGTCGAATATGGAGAACCATCAAAACTATTCTCGATTTGCTTTACTGACCAGAATACCGGGTATGTAACAGGACAACTCGGATTGTTACTCAAAACAACCGATGGAGGAAGTACATGGATCAAATCTCACGTTAGTGACCGTGATTATTATTCAGTATGCTTTATTGAAGAGACCGGTTACCTTGTTGGGTTTGGGGGAGTGATGAAATCAATTAACAGCGGTGTTGACTGGAATACAATTTTTAATGATGATAAACTGTATTACAACGCATTTTTTACAAGTAAGAACAAGGGATTTTTGATTGCTTTTGGTTTTCTGTATCGAACTGTGGACGGTGGATCATCATGGCAGTTGTTAGATAATCCATCTGCAACATCAGTTTATTTCATTGATCAGAATGTGGGATACCTGGTTGGTTCTGATGGTACCATAGCAAAGACAATTAATGGAGGAGGTGATCCTCTTTCAATATCAGAAAACGAGCTATTAACAGACCATACAATCGCTTACCCAAATCCGGCAGCAGACTTTCTTATACTTGATAATGAACTACCATGCCATGTATCATTGTATACCATGAGTGGGGAACGTGTATTTGAAAAATATTGTCCTGATAAAAATTCAACAATAAACATTAAGATATTAACAAATGGAATATATTTGATTAAGATTGTGGATAAAATTAGTGCCAGGTCAAGCAAGATAATAAAACTTTAATACCGTTTTATGAAATACTGTGTTCGTCATCTGACGAGCAGCCTGATAATTCTTATAATTTCAGGCACTTATTCGTTGCAAGCTCAGCAACTCGACAACATTTCAAATGAGAAACCACTTACCTTAAAAGGGAATATTGGAGCGAATATAATTACATACTCAGCTTCGGGCATTGAAAACAGGAGCGATCCTTTCGGATTAACGCTCACTGCCAATGCCTCTCTTTCGGTTTACGGTTTTGAAATACCCTTCTCATTCAGGTATTACAGCAAGAAGGCTGAATACACACAACCTTTTAACCAGTTTGGGTTAAGTCCGACCTATAAATGGATCACCCTTCACGGTGGTTACAGGAGTATCAGATTTTCTGATTTTACATTGGCCGGTCATTCATTTCTTGGGGGAGGAATTGAATTAAATCCAGGCAAATTCAGGTTTGGTGCTGTATATGGACGATTTAAAAAGAGCACTGCATTATTCGAGAATGAAATAGATAGTACCCGTTCATTCGACAGGAAAGGGTATGCTATAAAATTGGGGGTCGGTACAAAAAGGAACTTTGTTGATCTCACATTTCTTAAGATCAAAGATGACAGTCTTTCTATAAAGGATAAAAAAAACGGGAATATGTCACCTGAACAAAACATGGTTACCGGCATAAATTCCATGTTCACATTATCGAAAACCCTTACTTTTCAGGTAGAATTTGCCGTCTCCCTATACACAACCGATGCTTCCATAAAGCCGATCGAGGATCCTGAAAATCCGGTAATACTGGAGAAAGCCAACAAGTTCATCGTTATAAATGAGTCTTCGGAACTTACCACAGCAGGCAGGGCGTCACTGGATTATAAAACAAAAAAGTTCGGCCTGAGGGCAGAATACCGGCGCATTGATCCGAAGTATAAGTCAATGGGTGCTTACTACTTTAATGATGATGTCCAGAATTTTACACTTGCTCCCAGTATTCCCTTATTTAAGAAGAAACTATATATAAGAGGCAGTATCGGCCTGCAGACTGATAACCTGAGGAAAACAAAAACCGCTACTACAAAAAGAACTATTTCATCTGCCAATATATCTTTTAACCCTTCGAATATTTTTGGTATAGACTTCAATTACAGCAATTATAGTAATAACCAGAAGGCAGGAAGACTGCCTTTGATAGACTCACTTAAGTTCTATCAGACAACTACTAACCTTAGTTTAGCACCACGACTGATATTCACCGGTGAGAAAGTAAACCATATGATTATCGGTATTATAAACAGGAGTGGACTGTGGGATAAAAATGAAAACACAGCCCAATATTCAGAATCAGTGGCTACCATCCTTAACCTGAATTATAATGTGAATTTTAATGCATCGGGACTAGGGTTAACAGCAGGTTTCAACAGTACAAAGCTGTCAAACTTTGCAGGTGATAATAAGATTTCCGGAATCACTGCCGGTGTTAACAAAGGATAGCTCAAGGGTAAACTGAACAGCAGTTTGATTATGTCGTTCAATCGCACAAATTACCTGGAAGAAGAGGGCCGCATTTCCAATTTCAACTTAACGGGGTCGTACAGCATAAATTCCCACCATAGTTTCAGGGCCGGCCTCTTCCTGATAAAACAGGCCTATCCGGAAGGATCAATAAACAAAAGTTTCAGTGAATTTAAAGGAGATATAAGTTATGTATACAATTTCTGATATCCTGAAGGTTTCTTTAAGGACATTTATTCTGCTGCTCATTCCGGTATTAGTAGTTCTAAAGCCGGTTACCTTAAAGGCACAAAGTAACAGCATTGTTGTTACAGTGGCGGTAACGCCTCCCTATTCAACCAAGATAAGCGATTATACCAGTAATCCTGGGAAAATACTGGTATACATACGAAATATCTCTCCTGCCGGTGGAACTGCCATGATCTACCTTCAGGGTTCAATAACCGGCGAAAGCGGTATAAGGGTTGCCACAGAAGAGGGATATAAACCTCTGCAGCCACTTGCTGTACCACCGGGACAGCAAGTGATGCTGAATGTTGATAATATTGGTGATGTATTCGATGAAAATCATCTTACTTACGAAGGAATAACCCGGGAGGAGATTATCAGTGGCAATGGTTTGCCCGAGGATTTTTACACTATATGTCTGCGTGCGTACAATTATTACAATGATGAACCATTATCGGCTGAAGAACCCTCAGGCTGCAGTGCCCCATTCCATGTAATGGATGTAGAGCCGCCAATGATTACCAGTCCCTTGTGTGGTGAAGAAATCAATGTCACCACACCTCAAAGTCTTATTATTTCATGGACACACCCTGCAGGTGCACCACTGGAGACCAGATACCAGCTGACCATGATTGAAGTGCAGCCGGGAGACCATGATCCGGAGGATGCTATGAATACAGCACGTCGACCCGTTTTCTTCCAGACACCTGACTACATTTCAGGCACCTCATTTATCTATGGCCCGGGCCAGCCACCACTTGTTGAAGGCAAAACATACGCCATCAGGGTAACGGCTATTGACCGTGAAATGGGCACCCGTTTCAGGAACAACGGTAAGAGTGAGGTTTGCAGTTTTGTGTGGAAGAAAAATCAGGTTATTGCAGGGGATGACAATACAAGGAGAAGAAAAGAAAAAGAACCCTTTGTGTGGAACAATATTACAATCAATCCGCCTCAGGTGCTTCTGCCCATAACAGTTAAAGGCAAACTGCAATACAGGTATGCTGATCCGGGTGATGATAAAAAATACAACATGGGAGGAGTAAATATCAGACTGGTAGTTGGGCATGCGGTTACAGAACGTAATTCTGAGTTATCCCTCAACAATATTAAGATATTATATTCTCCACCAGCGAATCGAAACAACGACCCGGAATATGGAAAAACACTGGCTACTGCTAAAACAGATGCTAGCGGTAATTTTAGCTTCACCTTTTTGGACAATACTGAGTATCTGAATATGGATGGTGCCGGAAGTGAACTGGGAGATGATGTACATAGAGTTGCATTGGTTGTAATTGAAGCGCCCCAGAACTCATTCTATTATAATCCTGAAATGTTTGTTATACCTGAGCAGGGTAAAACAATTGATGTTGGTTCAATCAGTGCCAAAGTCAGAAGTTACCAACTTGAAGTAACAGCAAAACCACACAAATCCATGTGGTTTGAATACCTTAACCAGGCTGTAGGACAGGATAAGTTAAGTGGTATAAATGTATACCTGTGCAGGAAAATAGAATTCTCTTATCAGGTTTATCCGATGGAGGATGGGAAATGTGGGAAAAATAATGTAGATGAATCTGTAAGATTGAAGTTCGGAGCCATGGGATTAAAAGTCTTGGCTGTAGGTACTACCAGCTCGAAAGTAGAGAAATTAGGCACTATAAACTTCCAAAGAGTAGTTTGGCATCATGATCCTACATACCAGTATTATATAATGGCAGATTGTAACGCTGAGGGGGATCAGAACTTTATACTTGGAACCCCGGTGTCGTTTGAACCACCAGCCACAATACCAGCTATCAATTATGGAAACATTGACCCTTCAATGACTCCATACCCGTACTTTATGGATTATAATACCCAGAAGAAAACTATATATCTGGATCCGCAATTTCCTAAGATAGCAGGAAAGATATCATCAGTTGAAGACACGAAGCCACTCTCTGGTGTAAGTGTGTTTATGGCCGGATATTATGACCTGACCCATATTGGCGACATGAAAGCAATCTATCCGTATTATAAGTCTGATGAAAATGCTAGCCTGATGAAATGCATTCAAAACAGTTGCCTGCAATTTGGAGAAAGCAAAACAATTGTAACTGCTTCAGACGGAAATTTTGCCTTCAACGACCTTACAATGTTATTCAGGCCCAGCCTGAAAAGAGTAGATGACCCGTATCGAAGCCTTTTAATCATTAAAAAAGGATTCAAAAATATAGCAATGGATATTGGAGTTTTATCCTATGGGAAACAGGTAGTCCTTAACAACATCCTTCTTCAGAAAGGTGGTGTACTGAAAGGAAGAGTTACTGATGGTGAAAGTGGCGACCGCGTAATTGCATGGGTGAGAACTACCGGAGGCAAAAGCTATAAATGTGACAGGGTAACCGGTGCCTTTGAGATTCCGGTTATGACCATTACTGATTCTATTCAAAAGCTAATTGTTGAGAAAGACGGATACATAACTGAAGAAGTAAACTTTACAGCAAATAAAGAGATAACCCATCTCGATGTAAAACTTTATCAGGCAAAAAGAAGGTTAAAGGTTTATGTACATCAAAAAGGTGACCAGAATAAGCCTATAAAGGAAGCACACGTCCAGATCCTGAATGTTACTGTAAATCAGAATGGCCATAATTACCCCCTGGGATATTATACTTTCGACGATGGAATAGCAGAATTTTCATTTACAAATTCAGGTGATGAGGACAATACTGTTTATCAGATTAAAGTAAGTATGATGAATAATACTCTCCATAATTACGAAACACAGTATTTCAGTCAAAGGATCAAGATAGGTAAGTCACCGGTGATTATTGATTGTGCCATGCCACCGGCTGCCTGCCTCAAAGGATATGTTTATGCAGGCAGCGGCAGCTCGCAAATTGTTCCAATCGCAAAAGTTCAGTACAACGGGCAGTCTGATACCATTTATTCAAAATCAGATGGTTTAGGATATTATACGCTTAAAAATGTTCCTGTAAGAAGGAGAAGCCAGGTGGTGACAGCCATGAAGTCGCAGGCTAACCTGATAGGCGACAATAAAGAAATATTGATTAACAAGGCATCTGATGAGTGTATTTCGCAGGACTTCCACCTTACAGTGTATGAAAAAATGGATATTACCCATCTCATGGGATTTCCTATTGAGATTTCAAAGCTTGTTGAGGATGAAGGTGGCACAATCTGGATCAATGGGAACATCACAAACCTGCCTTCAAATGAACAATTCAGTGTAAATGGATCGACGGTCATTCCATTCAATAAAGTTTTCATTAAACCGGGCACTCTTAAGAATAAAGATAATATACCTATAGCTGAGCCGGTTACACTGCCTTTGGTGCTTCCTAAAAAGCTTGATGTAACAGTATTCAATACATTTCAGGGCAAACTTGACAACACTGACGGGTTAACGATAGAGAAACAAAAAGGATCAAACTTCGGGGTTATCAAATCACATGTTAAAATACCCTCCACTGAATTCAATTGTAAGAATGTAACCTTGCCTGATATCTGGCTAGCTATGGCAGCCACGGGGCAAACAAGAATGGTTATGCCGGTTTTTGCTGCAGATAAGACGGTTAAAAAACCTGTAACATTGGCTGCTACAGGATTCTGGTTATGTAATGGAGATGGAAGTGCTATCAAATACTCATTGCCTCAATTCAACAATCTGGCATTTACTGACCCGCTTAAGTCATTCCTTCAGAAAGATAAGATCATCCTGGGTACCGTACTTCACACAAACTGCATCAATGTAACACCTGCCGACCTGAATATTAAACTCGGCAATGTTGAAATCACCAAGACTACCATGACTCCTAAACCCACGGAACCCATAAAGATCAATATTGATACATGGAAACTTGAAAGCACTGATTTCACGTGTGGCACCAACGGGCTCACACTCAACAAAGTGCTCCTGAAAGCCCAGATGGATATTAATGTTCAGTACCTTGAAATTACATCCTCGTCAGTCAACGCTGATAAAACAACCGCAGATTTCGGCAGTATGAAAATCCTTAATATTGTGCCTGTTACTGTAACTGCAACCAACAAGGGACTAACATGCTATCTCTATAACGGGAAGTACGTTTGGAAAGTTTATGCTACCAACATTGACAAATCTCGGGCAGCATATTTAACAGGGTTGCCGGGTCTTGAGGGACAGAATCTCGGAATTCAAAATATTCAGATTTTTAGCACCGGAGAACAACCAACATTTGCGCCCATGCCTGATAATTTAATGATGTATGACCTTGTAGAATTTAAACCACAGGAAGGCTCGACTATAAACATATATAATACAGCCCAACCTGCATATTTCATGGTTCAGGGAATATATAAACCACATCTTCCTTACATAGAAGAGTTCAGAGGAAATATTGCCTGGCAGAGAACGTCGTCAAATGGTTTTGAGTTCAATGTCAATAATCCTGGCGAAATAAATTTCACCCACAACAACATGTTGTTCGAATGGGATGTCAATTCGCTTGATATCTCAAAAGACCTGTTTACAGCCCGGGGTACAGCCACAGAGCCGGGAAAACTCGGACCAGTAGAAATAGTGCTGATGCATAAGACCGCCACTTCAGAAATAGATATTCCACAGAATGCAAAAATTTACATAACCCAGGATAAAAAGAAATACTTCAATAAGCTGGTTGGAGGAATGGAAGTCGACAGGGCGGTCCACCGTTGGGGCAACTTCTGGTTTGAAGGAGTTATGGTCGGAATGAACGCTATCAGCAATAACCCTCATGATAGCAGGCTGAAATTTGTATGTAATGGAGCCATTGAGGCTGACGGGCAAAGCATAAATGTGAATAAACTGGATGCATTCCCTGGTATGCAGCTCACCTATGATATTGCCAATTCACAGTTGCATGGTTCACTAACAATTGACAAAAACCTGATGGGCATGAAGGCTAATGGAACAGCCAACTGCATATTTGACCCCAACGGATGGTACCTTAATATCAACGGACAACTTGATATTCCGGGTATCGGAGGTTGTGGATTATTCGGCCTGTTTGGTGATTACTCGGCTGTGCCGCCGGCTATTCAGGGTAATTATGGTGCACTCAGGTGCATTCCCCCTGAATTCCAGGGCAGGGTTTCAGGCTTCCTGTTACAGGGTCGCCTGACAAAACAACTGATTCCACCTATTGAATGGGGTGTTACATTACCTAAGATTGACCTGAAGGTTGGTGTATTCATCGGGGCAGACCTGACAATGAATGCCAGAACCTGGATGAGCTTTGACCCCGCAGTGAATACATACGGAATTGCATTACTTGCTGAGGGAAATATATCAGGTGACCTCAGCGGTGGGATATATAGTGTCAATACACATGCAAATGCACAACTTGGAATTTCAGGTACTTATTATTCAAATGGGAACTATAACGTTACAGGCTGCGGAAGTGTATCAGCAGGAGTAAAAGCAGAAGTGTGGCTGCCTGAACCGGTGGGTTGGACAGGGGTTGACCTTACATCGCCCGACATAGGTCTAAAAATGAGCATAGGAAATACCGGTACAGATTTCAACCTGTTACTTGGTAAATGCGGCGATAATTTATGCCCTGATCCATCACCCAAAGCTAAACTTTAACAATAAAGGAAAGGTAGTAGTATGAAAACATATATGAGTATTGCCGTCACTTTATTATTAATGCTGACAGCCGGCACCAAAGGAATTTCACAAGCTAACAGGCTCACGTACGATAAAATCAGGTTTTTCCAAAGTGAGTACGGAAAAGGATTCGTCTATGTTAAATGGTATTCAACAGGGAAAAATCCCGCAAGGCAGTTTTACCCCTTCAGGTATGAGAATGAAATGCCTGTAGCAGTGAACTCCATCAACATGATCTATTCTAAGGATGATTCCACGTTTTTTGTAATTCAGGATACTATTCCGCCTGTAAGAACCGAAGGCAAACTTATCCAGTACTTTATAACACCTTTTGATACATCGGGAAAGGCCGGTGAATCGTCTGAAATTGCCCTAGTTAACCAGTCGGGCAAAGGCTGGTTCTCAAAAACAAAGGCAGATGCTTTGGAGAAGGAGAAGGGTATAAAGGTGACTTGGTTATTTAGTGACAACAAGATGATAAAACATTTTGAACTACACAGGAGTACCGATTTCTATGCTAAGTATGAACTGATTTCAACCCTGCCTGCAGATGCAGTTGAATATACCGACAGGCAGATTAAGCCTGATGTTGTTTATTATTATACAATAAAAGCAGTTCCGGCCGACGGTAATAACCCGATAAGCAGCAATGTTATTTTTAGTGTAGGTTTCAACCCCGGTACTCCCTTACCTCCTTATATAAAGTTTTCTAAAGCAGTTAAAAACGGTGCTGAACTTCACATTATGGCAACTGATAAAGAAGCCGGGGGTGTAAGAGTATACAGAAACGATGGTAAATCTGCCGAACTATATGCAGTTTCTGACCTTCTGAGAATTCCCGATTCACTAGTGGTGGTATATTTTGATACTACTTCAGCACTTTCAGGCAGGACAACCTACATTTATGCGGTTAAAACTGAGAGTACCAGCTTTGTTGAGAGTCCGCTCTCAGAAAAAGTATACATAAGGCCACTGATTACCAAACCTCCGAGAGAACCCTATGAACTAACAGCTTATGAAGAGGATGGTCATGTAAGGTTATTCTGGGAAAATATGCAGGATAATGACCTGGCTATTGCCGGATACACACTGAAAAGGAAGGACCTTAATTCAAAAACAGCTTCATTTATTGAAATGAATGAAGGAGGTAAGCTCCTGAATCTTAACTATTACACCGATTCAACAGCAAAACCAGGTACAGCATATGCTTATCAGGTTAATTCAGTTGATATTGATGGCAACATCAGTAAAGGTGGAAGTATTGCCAGTGTATCGTTGCAGCAGGAAATACCTGCCCAGCCCTTTGCCCTGAGGGCATACCGGTCAGATGAAGGTATCTACCTGCAATGGAGTCGTACACTTTACCCGGATATTCAGTCAGTTAACCTTTATCGTTATGAGAAAGGCACTAAACCTGTGCTTCTGATGAAATTACCTTCAGATGCCGTGGAATATACTGATGCAACAGCACCTCAAGGTAAGATGCATTTCTATTACGTTACTACCATGAATAAAAATGGTATGGAATCAGTACCATCAGAAGAAATAGCAGTGGAATAAGAATAATCCCTCCAGTTATTTCTTTATGCGGTTACTTTTCAGAACCCCGAAGCCCTCTTCTGCCTGTAAAAGGAAGATTGATTGCTGCGGTTGTTGGATGATTGTTGTGACCGGCCATAACGGCGGTTCCCATTACGCGAATTGTTTTCATCAGGTGAATCGAGCTGGCTGGTAATTGCCTTTGCAATAAAACCATTCAGTTTCTTTACCTGTATGTCCTGTGGAAGCAGCTTATTGATATCCTTCAGGCTGCCACGTTCTTCTGAAGCGCAGAACGAAATGGCAATTCCTGATTCACCTGCACGAGCTGTACGGCCAATACGATGAATATACGTTTCGGGCACTTCAGGAAGTTCATAATTAATAACATGAGAGATCTTCTCTACATCTATTCCACGGGAAGCTATATCAGTAGCAACAAGCACTTTAACTGTCCGGTCTTTAAAGCCGTTTAAAGCCTTCTG
>DATGXS010000006.1:0-2001 GCA_035298745.1 Lentimicrobium sp.
CATGTTATGACCCCAGATAAAGATATCAGGTTGTAAATTGGTTGTCATACCACCGCCCCAGAGAAGAGGATCGGTATCAGTCCAGGTAGTAAATACCTTTGCACCATCATCAGAGCGGGTCATATAAATGCGCTGGTCCCAACCCATACCGAAAGGATCGGTATCATCAACTACTTCACTTCTGACAGTATCAACAAACATTGCATCCCATGTTCCGTCACCTTTCATATAAACATCAAAGATAAGCTGTGGTTCAAGTGTATAAAAATAGTTGAGTGAGTCAGGATCAATTGAATTGGTACTCCTGATAATACCTGAAATGTGCAGGTTGCCATTCATATCAACTGTTGCACCATTACCTCTATTACCACCAACCCACTTGTTGTACCATCTTGGACAAACGAAATCAAGATTAGCAATAGTAGGATAAAGCATTTCGTTGAAAACAGCAATTGTACTAAAATCGAAAGGTTCTATTTTTTCCCATGTTTGGCCATTATCAATAGTTTTATAAACGATTGGCCATTCAACTCCATAAGGATTGTATGTTTGATCAAGATCAACACCTGTTCCAAAAAGATATCCAATTGATCCGTCAGGTGAGAATACAAGGCTACTTGCATCCATACGATTATCGTCACCAAGTGGAGCAGGGTTAACGACTACGCGTGGCAGATCCCAATCAACAGTTTTGGTAGATTCATTGAAAACGCCATTTAAGACTTCCCAACCTTCTTCAGTATAAGCAGCTGAAGTACCATTCAATTTATGTGAAGCAACATGGACATTTCCCGTTGGAGTGGCACACAGTCCAATATTCATATGGTTAAGATAAATATTAGCTGCATTAGGTTCATAAGTAACATTCTTGTCAGTAGTACCATCAAATTTTACACTTCCCCAATATTGACCTTCCCATGTTGTAGCTCCAGTATATGGACCTGAAAAGATGGCATACATATTTGCCGGATCAGTGTTACCTTGTGGATTGTAGGTAGCAACACTAGGATAGCGGAAATTCTTGTTGGTAACAGTTTGAACTACAAAGTTATTCCATGTCGCACCGAGGTCAGAACTATAGGCTATTCTTAAATCATTTCCTGTAGCACCCATTGGTCCGCCGGCCCTGCATCCAAACGTAACTGTATTTAATTCAGGCTGGGTTGTAAGAATTGTTTGGTCAACCGAAAATATTCCATAAACATTAACAGATGATGATATCTGTGTTTTGAGAATATCACCACTGCGATTAATAATACCACCAAAATCCTCGCCACCAGCCTGATTGGCGTTGATTTCAGGATTATTGATTCCCATGTCAACAGGACGTACTTGAGCTTTGTACGTCTTTGACAATTCACGAGTTTGAGCGCCTGCAAATAAGCATACAACCAGTGCTAAGATTAAGAGTAATGATTTTTTCATAGATCTTTTGAATTAGGTTTCTAAATTGATCAAAATGTGTGTAACAAATGTAAAGAAATAATAGTCCCTTACCAAACAAATCCTCAACTTAATGTCTGATTTTTTTCATATAACGATCACAGCATACGAAATTTACATGTAATTTATGATTGGTTTTGCTTGTTAATTGTTCGTTTAAGAGAGTTGAAAGTAAAAAATTTACAACTAATAAATAGCAAAAAAAAAGGGCCGACATAGCCGGCCCTTTTCTTGTTTAATAGATGATTATTTTACAGTCATTTTGTTAGTGTAACGTTCACCGTTTACAGTAACGGAATAGATATAAACACCAGCATTTAATCCACTTGTATTTAATGTTACAGTATGGTCACCTGCTGAATATTTCTGCTGTGACAGACTGCTAAGTTTCTGGCCGAGAAGATTATAGATATCAACACTTACCAAAGAAGCTTTATCAAGTGAAACAGTAAACTGGGTTGTACCATTTGAAGGGTTAGGATAGTTCTGTGAAACAGATGCATTTGAAACAGCATCTATATCTTTTACAGCTACTTCCTGATAGGTAAATCCAACACC
>DATGXS010000007.1:0-2904 GCA_035298745.1 Lentimicrobium sp.
ATATATTCGTCGTGCTGAAATAGGTATACATGGTCAATAACGCCTTCTGAATCTGCCAGCCAATAGGCTTCAACTTCATAATTTCCTGATGAAAGCCTGGCCAGTACTTCCGGCTTTTCTATCTGGTATTTTTCATTCTGAACAGTGCAATACTGACTTCTCCGGATGCTGGTTAAGGTTTTTTCGCCTATATATTTATAGAGCAAAGCCTTGTCCATTCCGCCCAGGTTAGGATTAAGATTCTGGCATAAAACCTGCCACCTGGTGAGACCTGGATATTTCTTCTGCTTTGGATGCAGTTCATTATTGTAGGCCTTTATACTTTCAATATCGTCTGCAATCAGCTGATCATAGGTGTATCGTCTGTCGGTATACTGGTTGTCTACTTTTTCAACCTTTGGCCTGTTGGCTTCCAGTTTTGCGTAAAACCTTCCTATACCATTCTGAGTGTCTTTTTCAACTCCATATTTCTTTGCCCTATTGAAATGCTCAGCACGTTTCTCTTGTGAATTACCCGGATTACACCAACGGACAAACGGGAAAACCTGTCCTGCTTTCATCAATCCGTCAGCGAAGTTGGAAACCAGGTGATGTTCCACTTCCACTTCCAGGGGTAGACCAAAGCCATTGTTTTCAATGAGCCGGAACATGTCCCTGATGCAATCAATAAACAAGGATCTGTCTTTATCCCGGCTATGTGCTTTGCCAATTATGCAGCCTGAGGTAACATCATAGGCATAATATGCCTTAACCCGATTACCGTCATGCATCTTCCTGGGAAGATCCCGGTCATCAAGTGATATTTTGCTTAAGCTGTAATTCGGTGAGTGTCTTACGTGATGTGGCCTGTGAGTTGTGGTAAATTCAAGGCTTCCCGTTCGTTTCTTGTCAACTGTAATCCTGTTAAGAAGCTGATTGATGTAGTTCCAAACGGTGCTTTCGCTTATTTGAATCGGAATACCATTCCTTTTGAAGTCTTCGCGGTTGAATATTTCACCTGTTGAGGGATCATATACATCAATCTGGCCATTGATAAACTTGGTATAAAGTTCGTGCACCGTGGTACCATACGGTTTATTTGGCATCGTATACAGCGAAAGCAGAAGATTTTCAATCTGATCAGATACCTTCCTGGAGTTATTATTGCAGTACTTTTTGGAGATTAATTCCTGGTACCCGTTTTTTACATATTTGGAATACTTTTCTTTAAGCCTTCTGTCGCTATCTGGAAGGGTATTTGGGTAATCGTTTCGCAAATCATTGATAGCCTTCAGGGCATTGGTCCAAAAAACACCAATATTGCGTGATCCTCCGAGCGCGGCACGCTTACTCATCATTGCAGTGTATATGGCTCTTATGGCATTAAGGATTGCGGCATCGTTGCAGTATTCTTTTATGGCAACCTCAGGCAGGGACCGCCCGTCTTCGAGTCGGAAAGCGGAAAAATATGCAAGTGCATTTGGGTCTGGTTGTATGCGGTCCCTGAAAGGTTGTTTAACGGCGTGTTCGCGTGGATCTCCATACTTAGTAACAAGGATTTCCTTGTATTTACTCGGAAGAGTGTCGAATTCAATCAGAGCAGGAGTGTTAAAACATGATCTTCTGGCAACTTTTGCAAATCCTGATCTTATTAACTTATCATACATTGGCTTATTAATAATGCCTTCAGGATTAACTTCGGATCGTATTAGTTTACTTCCTTCAATACACAATGTATTATTATAGAATTCCATATGATGTAAATTGAGAAGTTGCTATTTCAGAAATGTTAGTCATCGCTTTTTAATAGTTTGTCAAAAATCACTCGCCTTTGACATTTTCACGACATTCTATGAAGCTTGAGAACCACTTTATAACCTCTAAAGCACGCTTGGTTGTAGACGGGCGTACTCCGTAAATGACGTCTTGTATAGTCCTGACGGGAATTCCACTTAACTCACTGACCCTAGAAACATCACCATACTTGCGTTTTCCGTTTATTTCCTCAATTGTCATTTTTGTGTTATATTTACGTGCGATTTAATACGTAAATATACTAACATTTCTTAATAATGGTTACAAATGTTAGCAGAAATTTTGATCTGAATGCAAGAATTTTACAACTAATTGAGATTCTAGGCATTACTAATAATAAATTTGCTTCAGAAATAGGAATTTCTAGTGGCAGAATGTCAAATATTGCCACAAATCGAAACAAACCTGACTCAGAATTGTTAGCTAAAATTGTAAAAAGATATACAAATGTTAATATGAAGTGGTTATTAATAGGAACAGGTGAAATGTTTCTTGATTCTACTTCACAGGTCAATGATTCTAGTGTACCTTATATTAAAGGATGCCAGGAGTGTCGTAATAAGCAAAAACAGATCGATAAGTTACAAGAAACCATTGATGCGTTATTGGAGGAGAGCCGAAAAGATCATGAATTGATACGGGAACTTATTACAAAAAACGAGGACACTATAAATAAACAATCTCACTCCGCATAATTTACAAACACCTACCTGATCCGTAAGTATTATTTTGCGGATAATAAACCAAATGACCAAACACGCACACGTTTTTTGGCCTTTCATTTTTGCTATTTTATTATGTTATAAGTACTTAAATACTTTGTTTAATGCAATTACCATGCATAAAAATGGTATTAATGGGGGGTCTATCTTGTTTTTTTGGCTATTATCTATATGTTTTGGTTCCCTGATGGGGTAGATATAGCTATTTTTTGTATGCCCATCTGTATGCCCATCTGTATGCCCATCTATACAATTTCGTTTTAAATTGATTTTTGGTAAAAGCATTTAAACGATTTAAACGTTTTTATTAAAGGGTTAAAATATGGAAATAGATATCCCTTATCCTGGTTGGATTATACTTACACTTCGGGATATTAAAATTAGGGCT
>DATGXS010000008.1:0-17968 GCA_035298745.1 Lentimicrobium sp.
GTTGACCTACCAGGGGTCGAACCTGGACTCTTCTGATCCAGAATCAGACGTGTTGCCAGTTACACCATAGGTCAGTAACATGCTGCAAAATTACAATAATCTTTATTTACTGTGCAAACTTTTGATGAATTATTTCTAATAATTTTTCACCAAGAGCCCGTTATTTGTTGATTTTCGCCCATGAGTCTTTTAATGCAACCGTCCGGTTAAACACAAGTCTCCCTTCAATGCTTTCTGTATCAGTGCAGAAGTAACCCAATCGCTCGAATTGAAACTTGTCAAGTGGCTTCGTTCCTGCTACCGATGGCTCAATAAATCCTCTTAGTACTTTTAAGGAATCCGGGTTTAAATTGGTCTTATAATCCACTCCCTCTTCAACATCTTCAGGACTTTCACTCATGAAAAGGCGATCGTAAAGCCTTATTTCAGCTTCTAAAGCATGTTTTGCAGAAACCCAATGCAGTGTACCTTTGACTTTCCTGTTGCTTTGTTCCCTGCCTGAAAGTGTTTCAGGATCATGGGTGCAGTGAATTTCAACAATCTCACCTGTTACCGGATCTTTAACAATACTTTCGCATTTTATGATGTATGCGTATTTGAGTCTGACTTCCTTACCTGGTGCAAGTCGGAAGAACTTGTTGGAAGGTTCTTCCATGAAATCTTCACGTTCAATATATAATTCCCTGCTAAACGGAACTTTTCGGGTACCTGATTCAGGATCTTCAGGATTATTGATTGCATTCATCTCCTCAACCATGTTTTCGGGGTAATTGGTTATAACCAGTTTTACCGGATTGAGAACTCCCATAACGCGATTGGCTTTTTTATTCAGATCCTCACGGATGCAAAATTCAAGCAAACTAACATCTATCACATTATCACGTTTTGCAACACCAATAGTATCAGAGAAGTTTCTGATTGACTCAGGTGTGTAACCCCTTCTTCTTAACCCCGAAATTGTAGGCATGCGTGGGTCATCCCAGCCACTTACATAATTGTTCTTTACCAGTTCAAGCAATTTACGCTTGCTCATAACGGTATAAGTCATATTAAGCCTGGCGAATTCAATTTGTTGTGGGGCAAATATTTCAAGTTCTTTTACGAACCAGTCATATAACGGCCTGTGGACTTCAAATTCGAGGGTGCATATACTATGGGTAATTTTTTCAATTGAATCACATTGTCCGTGGGCAAAGTCATACATTGGATAAATGCACCATTTATCGCCTGTACGGTGATGATGACCGAAAATGATACGATACATTATTGGATCACGCATATGCATATTCGGTGATGCCATATCAATTTTGGCTCTCAAAGTGCGTGATCCTTCAGGGAATTCACCTGCTCGCATACGGCGGAAAAGGTCAAGGTTCTCATCAACTGACCGGTTTCTGTATGGACTTTCAGTTCCCGGACGGGTAGGGGTGCCTTTCTGATCGGCAATTTCTTCAGCCGACAGGTCGCAAACATAAGCTTTACCATTTTTTATAAGCTTTTCAGCAAAATCATAAATCTGCTCAAAATAATCGGAGGCAAAAAATTCTCTGCCTTCCCAGTCAAATCCTAACCAATGTACATCATCGCGAATTGAATCAACATATTCAACATCCTCTTTGGTTGGATTGGTATCATCAAAACGAAGGTTGCATTTTCCGTTATATTTGGAAGCTGTACCAAAATTCAGACAAATGGACTTAGCATGACCAATATGAAGGTATCCGTTTGGCTCCGGCGGAAAGCGGGTATGAACGCGAGACTCATTCTTGCCATTTTTCAGATCTTCCTCTATAATGGCATGTATGAAATTAGTAGGAGCTTTTACTTCGTTTTCGGGTTTATTATCAGTCATAAACAAAAATTTCAGATAAATTTTAAGGGTGCAAAATTAAACATTATTGGACTGTTAATTGCAAAATTACTCATAATGACTGCAATATAAGCACTTAGATTAACAACATGTGAATCGTATTGTTAAGTGACTTATTAGTAGCAATCTTTCAATCAAATGGTAAAGCATAGCGCGGGAATACTGGTATATCGTTTTCAGAATAAGCAATTGCAGATTTTACTTGTTCATCCCGGCGGGCCTTACTGGGCCCATAAAGATGACGGAGTATGGTCAATTCCGAAAGGAGAAATTGATATTGGTGAAAAAACGGAAGAAGCTGCTAAAAGGGAATTTTACGAAGAAACAGGCTTTAAAATAGATGGGGATTTTATTCCTTTAAGCCCTGTACGTTTAATGAGTGGTAAGATTATTCATGCCTTTGCCATTGAAGGTGATCTTGATGCATCACTCATCCACAGCAATAATTTTTCCATTGAATGGCCACCTTCGTCGGGCAAAATTCAGCAATTCCCTGAAATTGATAAAGGTGAATGGTTTACTCCCACAGAGGCAAAAGTTAAATTAAGCCGGGCTCAGGTTGCATTTATTAATGAATTGATGAGCATACTTAATTCTTCACTTTGACATTTTTCACATTAGGTTTTGGAATTCCCTGTCATAAAAATAAATGGTTTTGGTCACTGCAACAATATGAATATCAATTTGTTGAATAAGTATAAATTACAATCCGGAAGGTCAAATCCCTAAAATTAATCCTTATGAAACTGATATCAATTTCCATTATAATGGCAGGTATGTTTATGATTACTGCCTGCGGTAAAACAACAAGATTTCCCGTATCGGCTTATGCTCCGGCAGCAGATATTAAGGCAAAGACTAAGATAGACAAAAACAATAACCATGTGATCACAGTTACAGCAAAGAATCTTGCCAACGCTGACCGCATTGACTCGGGTTCTACCTACGTTTTATGGATGGAAACAAAAAACAACGAAGTAAAGAATCTTGGTCAGTTAGAAAACAAAAATGCAGAAACTGCATCACTGACTACAGTAACGCCTTTTGAACCTAAAGAATTCT
The DNA here is from genome assembly GCA_035298745.1 of Lentimicrobium sp. Lineage (GTDB taxonomy): Bacteria > Bacteroidota > Bacteroidia > Bacteroidales > Lentimicrobiaceae > Lentimicrobium. Next base: position 2,933 of record DATGXS010000008.1, read on the forward strand.
TTATTACACTCGAAAACAGTGGAAGTGTGTCATCGCCTTCAGGCAAGGAAATTTCAAGGGCGGAAATTATTGATACGTATGGTGATTCAGGTTCAATGGATGACGAAAACAGAATGGATACTGATGATAATTCAGGTACACGCAATTCAGGTACTTTTAGCAGCCCTTCAGATACTACACGAATAAAATAAGTGATCGTAAACAGATTACACTTCACCTTTTTATTTGATGAGATGCTCGATGAGAATGCGTGCTCCTATTACAAAAAGCACAATTCCACCGAGCATCTCCATTTTCTTGCCGAATTTACTTCCAACTTTTTTACCAAATAGAATTCCCAGCATCGACATTATAAATGTTACACTGCCGATAATAAGTACAGGTATCAGGATTGATAACCAGTAATATTCCTGTGTTACATCAATAAATGCCAGGGTCATTCCAACAATCAGTGCGTCAATACTGGTTGCAATTGACATAGTCAGCAAAACTCCGGGATTTAATGGATTTGAAAACTGCCTGTCCTCTTCTTCTTTAAAGCTGTCAATGACCATTTTAACACCAAGGAAAGCCAGCAAAACAAAGGCAATCCAATGATCAATAGGTCTGAAATAACTCATTACCGATAAACCCAGCATCCATCCTACAAAGGGAAGTAACCCCTGGAAAAATGCCAGAGAGAAGGCTATAATTGTTGCGCTCCCGAATTTAATATCGGGTAATCTTAAACCACTGGTTATGGATACAGCAAAAGAATCCATTGAAAGACCGAATGCAAGAAAGAAGATACTCACATAATCCATTAGCTGCTGATTGAGGGCTGCAAAATTATTCAAATTATTGACTTCACATTGTGGAATTTTATAGTGAGTGCAACAAAGTGTTTACATTTTTCCACAAAAAATATAGTGGCAAATATTTATAATTGCTTGAATATCAAGCATCATATAATTGCGGCACAACGTTTGATCTAACGCACAGTATAAACAGTTTACTGTGTCACTCCCAAGTGATGATGTTTCCTTAAAATCCGGATTTGCCGCTGCCCCCCGGCGTCAGAAATCCGGATTTTTATCTTTTACTGCTTGTCAGATTTTCGTTGTATTTTAGCATTGATCAAATAAAATGAAACCATTATGCAAACTATTCTTGGTGCAGGAGGGGTAATTGGCAATGAACTTGCCAGAGCTCTCAGGGATTATAATACCAACATTCGACTTGTTAGTCGGAATCCTCAAAAGGTTGATGATGATAATGAGTTGTTTACTGCTGATCTGCTGAATAAGGAAGAAGTTAATAAAGCAGTCAAGGGATCGGAGGTAGTTTATCTTACTGCCGGAATGGAATATAAAAAAGAAGTGTGGAAAGATAAGTGGCCAAAAGTTATAAGAAATGTTTTGGATGCTTGTATTGCATATAATGCTAAGCTTGTTTTCTTCGACAACATATACATGTACGACAAGAATTCAATTGGATTCATGACTGAGGATAATCCTGTTAAGCCACCCAGTGAAAAGGGGAAAGTCAGGGCTTTATTGAATAAGATGATATTTGATGAAGTTGAAAAGGGTACTGTAAAAGCGCTTATTGCGCGTTGTGCCGATTATTATGGCCCTGGAGTAATTAATACAAGTATGTTGTGGCAAACTGTGATAAAACCATTAAAAGAGAAAAAGACTGCAAACTGGATGGGTTATTCGCGTTTTAAACACTCGTTTACGTTTACGCCCGACGCTGGAAAAGCTACAGCATTGTTAGGAAATACTGATGATGCTTATAACCAGGTTTGGCATTTACCAACTGCGAAAAATCCCCTGACAGGGAAAGAATGGGTTGAAGCTTTTGCTCAGAAATTAAATTCAAAGCCTAAATTTATGCAGGCACCGAAGTTGGTGGTAAGAATACTCAGTCTCTTTATTCCCATTATGAAAGAGATGATAGAAATGGTATATCAGTACGATCGTGACTATGTTTTCGACAGTTCAAAATTCGAGAAACGTTTTGGTGTAAAACCTACCAGTTATGAGGACGGAATTCAAATAGTTGTTGATTCATTGAATTAAATTGCATTACAACTAAAAAGTTAGCGTTTCAAACACGCAGTGAATCAATTAATTACTTTTTTTGTAGTTAAAATGAGCATCAAGAATGTTGCTCATGGTATTATATTTGATAGATTCATTAGTAAGCAAATGATTATGATTTGCAAAACTTGTGTTTCTGATAACCTAACCAAAAACCTGACCACATGAAAAGAATTACTCTCTATTTGATTGCTGTACTTATAATTGCCTTAACAGGATGCAGTAAATATGCTTTGGTTTCTTTTAATTATCCATTGCCTCCTCAAACAGGAATGCCTGAAAATATCAAGACTATCGCACTCGCTAACAGATCATTAGTTAAAAAAGAGGACAAAGCCGGGAAGATTATTGAGTCGGTGTTATCAGGTGAAATTGAAGTATCTGACAGGAAAGCATCTGATATGTGTCTCACCGGTGTTTCAGATAGATTAAATGGATATGACAAATTCAATTGTGTGACCGCATCTGAGCATTTGCTGATCGGAAGTGGTACAAGAGAAATTCCTGCTCCTCTTGATTGGGATAAAGTTTCAGAAATATGTGATGATTCGGATGCTGATGCTTTACTTGTGCTTGAAATGTTTGATTCTAATTCTGACATGTTTGCACTTCCAAAAATTCTAGCTCCAAGGCCTCAACCAGGTGATGAAAGAACCTATAATGTGAAAATGTACTGGCGTCTTTATGATCCTTACAGAAAAAGAATAATTGACCAGTATGAATGTACAAGGCAATTAACCTTTGTGAGTGATGGCTCAACTATAACTGTTCCGCCAAAAGCACTTCATGGAGCTGCATACTCGGGAGGTGAGGAATACATTGAACGTTTTCTGCCCGGCTATTTTATAGTAGACAGATTAGTATACAAAAAAGGAAAGGGTGTTGATAAGCATACCTTCGAAACGGCATACCGGCATGTTGAAACCGATGATTGGGAAGGAGCCGCTGATACCTGGGAAGAGATCATAAAACGGGAAGATTATGAAAATACAGGTCGCGCTTATCTTAATATGGCAGTTTATTTTGAACAAACAGGCAATATTGATGAAGCTATCAGATATGCGCGTAAAGCATATACCGAATATGGCATAAAACATGCCCGGGATTATGAAATTGCTCTTCGCCGTCTATAATACCAGTTACTTATTGAAATAAAGTTTATTAATAATTGAACTTCTCATCCAAAAACGATGTAAAGTGATTGTAGGTTTCAATCTCAATAACAATGAAGAAATTATTAATAATCTTCCTGCTTTGCCTTTCAAGCATGGCTAAAGCTGAATGGGTAAGGGGTACTATCATTCTTAATAATGGAGAAGAAAAGACCGGCTTTATCAGAAATCTGTCAAATACCGATGCCTCTTTTGTAGAGTACAAATTCAAGTCATCTGATGATGTTGTTAAACTACAGAGTGAAGAGATTAAAGAAATGATGCTCAGGCTGAGGGAAGGAACTTTGGTTGTAAAATATGTTTACACGTCAAGTATTGGCATAAACGGAGAATTTAAAATTTCAAAAAACAAGTCATGGCTTCGGGTTGTCTTCCGTGGCGATTTTGATGTGTTAAGTTTTTATTCAGGGACCTTCAGGGATTCAGATTATTATATCAATTGGCCCGGTGAGAATAAAGCAACCATGATTTACATTATGGGAAACAATGGCCTGATTGGTTCAGATAAAAATGAACTACTAAGGAAATCAGTATCATCCATCTTCAATGACCGATGTAACCTAATGGTTGAATCGATTGAAAAAGGGACATTTCTTCCTGAGGATATTAAACAGATACTCAGGTATTATGTCGACAATTGTAAAGAAGGCAGTTCGCCACAAGCGGTAATTGAATAACCCGCTGTTTTTTGGCCTTAAAATTTGGCCGGATCATTAAAATTGTTTATTTTTATGTTCATGCAAGCCAATTCTCTTCAGAAAGTAATTATCAGCCTGCAACACATCAATACACCGCTGGGTGTAATGATTGCAGGTGCAACAAATAAGGGTCTCTGCCTTCTTGAATATCACGACAGGGCAACGCTTCCCAAAGAACTCAGTGATTTGCAAACGCTGCTTAATGCAGAAGTGGTTGAAAAAAGTAACATATACATCGACCAGGCAAAGAAAGAGTTACATGAATACTTCGCCGGTGTAAGAAAAAAATTTGATGTACCACTTAGTACACCTGGAACTGAATTTCAGATACGCGTTTGGAATAAACTTAAGGAAATCCCTTTTGGTGAGACAATCAGTTACCTTGAACAGGCAGCTGCTATGGGAAGCATTCAATCTATAAGAGCCATAGCCCATGCAAACGGATGTAACCGTATTTCTATTATTATTCCATGCCACCGTGTAATTGGCAAAAATGGTAATTTAACCGGCTATGGGGGTGGTATAGAACGAAAACGTTTTTTGATTCTCCATGAAAATCATTACTCTATGCATTATCAATCCGATCTGTTTTCAGGTTTATTGAATGTACCTTAAAAAAGAGCTAATTAATTGATTTAATTGTTTCATCAGTGATAAGTTGAAAATCAAAACGTAATTTACTCACAGGATCTTAAACAATTTTGAAAAATAAAATATGCGTTTTCCTTTCTTTACTATAATACTCATGGCAGGTTTTCTTGGATTTTCCTCATGCTCCACCATTCCAAAAGGAGCCGTCGCAGTTAAACCATTCGACAAAAACAGATATTTGGGTAAGTGGTATGAAATTGCCCGGTTTGATTTCCGTTTTGAACGGAATATGAATAACACGACGGCTGAATATTCACTGAATAAAGATGGCACTATAAAAGTGGTCAACAGCGGATATGACTATGTTAAAAAAGAATGGAAGCAATCAACCGGAAAAGCTAAATTCCGCAACGATCCAAATGAAGCCAGGTTAAAAGTCTCCTTCTTTGGTCCTTTTTATGCACCATATAATGTTATTGCTCTTGATCCTGATTACAAATATGCACTTGTAGCCGGTAAAAACCTGAAATACCTTTGGATTCTCTCAAGAGAAACCACTATTCCGGAAAATATCAGGCAGGAGTATGTAAAGACTGCTGAAAGCATAGGTTTTGACGTATCCCGATTAATTTGGGTGGAACAGGGGAAGAAGTGAAAGGAAAAAGGAAAAAGTAAAAAAAATACAATAAGTTAAAAGGGAAAAGACAAAAAGTTAAAAGTTGCCAAATAAAGATCACTGGTAAATTTAATACTCATACTTCATTCAGGGAACTACTTTTATTTAGGGCAGATCGAAAATAATTAAAAAAAATTTGCAGGCTTAAAATACTTTAGGCCATAGTATTAAAATTATTTTCTAAATTTCTATCGTAGTTCTTTGCAACATCATATAAAAGGAGTATTATTGCTGTTAGTTTTTAACCACTAACAACAAAATTATTATTATGAAGAAATTTATTCTTGCTTCACTGTTGCTAAGCGTTTTAGCATTTTCTTTCGGTTGTAAAAAGGACAAAGATGAAGAGGTTAAACCAGGCGTTTCATTCAAGATTGACGGAACAGCATGGACCAGTACAACTGTTTTAGCTCAACATTCAGGTGGTATCACCCAGATTGCCGCAACAAATGCAGACGGAACCTTACAGTTGGTGTTTGAAGGCGGAAACACAGGAACTTTTACAATGAGCACAGGTACTACCATGATGATTTATCAGGCAGGATTTACAATGTATAGTGCTGATGAAGAAATGGATCCGGCAGGTAATATCAATATCACAAAGTATGACGCATCAACACATACCATTGATGGCACTTTTTCATTTAAAGGATACACAAGTGAGGGTAACTTTGTGAATATTACAGAAGGTAAAATTACTAATGTCACCTATATGGAGCAATAAATTGTTGACTATAGAATAAAAAATAAAGGCAGGTTTTACCTGCCTTTATTTTTTATTCCTCCGTTTCATGTCTTTTTTTGCGTTTGTATACAGTTTTGGGGGTATGTATCTTATGTTTTGAAACCCAACCTGTTTGATTTTCCAATTCAGCATCACGACTCCCTTTCCTGTTCGCCTTTACATACTTCTTAATGGGGTTTGTTTTCTTCTTCATGCTGGTTTGAAATGATGCTAATCACGGATTATTCAAGTGATTTATAACCTGACAATTCTTTTTGATTTTACCCTAAGGCCAAATGTAAAATTTATCTCCATTTATTAATAAAGTGAACGCTAATTCTTTAACAGTTCTAACCTGTTTAAAAAATTATTAGATTTGAGCAGTATTAACTTCATTACTAATTAATGAATATCGAAGAGTCAGATACTGCAACAAAATCTGTGCATATATCTACAAAACAAAAAAAGAGAATAATTACCGGCCATAGGATTTATATTTTTTCTATGGTGTTAATTGTAGCGTTGGTACTGGGATATCTGGTTTATAACGGAATCTCATACTATCAGGTAAAAATTGAAGAGCGTTTCTTTCATCCTGATTACGCCCTATTAAAACCCAGCGGAATTCTTGGTCATGGATATGGTATTGCAGGCTCACTCTTCATGATTATTGGTGTTGGAACCTACATGTTGAGGAAAAGAAACAGAAAGTTATTTAAGCTTGGAGTGTTAAAACATTGGCTTGAATTCCATATTTTTCTTTGCACCTTAGGCCCCATTCTGGTATTATTTCATACTTCCTTTAAATTTGGAGGTATAGTTGCCATTAGTTTCTGGAGTATGGTGGCTGTATTTTTAAGTGGCATTGCCGGAAGGTTTATTTACATAAGAATACCAAGAACTATTGAGGGGAGGGAGCTCACGCTGAATGAAGTCAGGAATATGAATGCAGGAATGGAGGAAGCTTCACTCGAACGAAGGATAGCACGCCTTAAGAAAATGCAAAATCTATTCACTTATTGGCATGTAGCGCACCTGCCATTCGCTATTATAATGCTGATCATAATGCTTTTACATGTTGCAGTTACAATAGTTTTTGGATACCGCTGGATATTCTGATTATGGAAACACTGATAGAAGAAATACTTGTTTATGGAATCACTGCTCTTGTAATTATTGGAGTGGTCTTCTTTTATCTGCGCTCAGAAATAAAGAAATCAAAGTCCAACCGGCAAAAAATAGAAAAAGCAAAAGAAGAGGGACTTCATGAGCCGGTATCTCTTCATCCTGTTATCGATACCAACAGTTGTATTGGAACCGGTGCCTGTGTAGCCGCTTGTCCTGAGAAAGAAATTATTGGCATTGTTGACGGGAAAGCCCGTACTATAAATACTTCCAGGTGTATCGGACATGGCGCTTGTTTTCACGCTTGTCCTACACACGCCATTACACTTGTAATAGGTACCGAAAAGAGAGGAATCGACTTGCCACATATTCATCAGACATTTGAGTCAAATGTCCCTGGAATATACATTGCCGGTGAATTGGGGGGAATGGGATTGATAAAAAATGCTGTTGAACAGGGGAAACAAGCAGTAACAAATTTTGCCAAAGCTTATCATAATAAAGGAAAGGCTCAATATGACCTTATTATTGTTGGAGCCGGTCCTGCCGGTATATCGGCATCGCTAACCGCTAAAAAATTTGGTTTTAATTTTCTTACTCTTGAACAAGACTCATTAGGTGGTACTATTTTCACCTACCCAAGGGCAAAAGTTGTTATGACTACTTCAATGGATCTGCCTTTATATGGGAAAGTAAAGCTTAGTGAAACCAGTAAAAGTAAACTCCTTGAATTATGGAACGAAGCACTGGGTAAAAATGAGATTGCTATCAGGGAAAACTGTAAAGTTGAAAATATAAGGAAGCAAGCAGAAATCTTTGAGGTTGAGGTTGCCGGTGGTGAAAAATTTACTTCATCAGGTATTGTTCTGGCATTGGGTAGGAGAGGGACGCCTCGAAAATTAGGGGTACCTGGAGAATCAAGTGAAAAAGTAGCATACAGGTTACTTGAACCAGAAAACATTGAAGGTAAAGAAATTCTTGTGGTTGGAGGAGGAGACTCAGCTATTGAATCAGCTATGCTGCTTGCTCCAAATAACAGTGTTTCTATTTCATACAGGAGCGATAAATTCAGCAGACTTAAGCCACGCAATCAGGAGAATATTGATAAACTGTCACATGAAGGTAAAGTAACACTGCTCTTTAACACAAATGTGATCGAGATAGAAGAGACCCAGGTAGTAATGCAGAACAGTTTAAGCGGAGAAACTTTTAGGATACCTAATGACCTGGTATTTATTTTTGCCGGAGGAGAATTGCCTGTTGAATTGCTCAGGAAAGCAGGAATCTCAGTAGAGACTAAATTTGGTGAAGCGATTTTGAAACATAATCGGAAATTATGGATTTGAGAACTACACTTTTTATTTTCATTTTTCAGATGTCTTTCCTTCTGGGATTTTCTCAAATCTCACCGGGTGAGCTTGCAGAACCCCATGCACACCTGGAAGGAATGTCAAACTGTACTAAGTGCCATACGCTGGGTTCAAAAATATCCAACGAAAAATGCCTTGCCTGTCATACTGAAATTAAACTACGTGTTGATAAAAGGACCGGGTATCATTCATCAGTTCAGGTTTACAAGAAAAATTGCACGGTTTGCCACAGTGATCACCATGGCAGGCAGTATCAAATAATTCACTTCGATAAAAACAAGTTTGATCATCTTTTGACCGGATACAAGCTTGAAGGAAAACATAATACCCTTCAATGTAATGATTGCCATGAAGGCCCTAAGATAGTTGACCCTGCAGTAAAAAAGAAGAAATCAACATATCTGGGATTAGGGAAGGAGTGTCTTTCATGCCATGAGGATTATCATCAAAAACCCCTTGTATCCAATTGCTCTTCCTGCCATACTTTTAAAGCATTTAAACCGGCAGAGAAATTTGATCATGCTAAATCTAAGTTCATTCTAAAGGGCAAGCACAAAACTGTTGAGTGCATTAAATGTCATGAAAAAACCGTTTTAAACGGAAAGGATTTTCAAAAATTCAAAGGTTTAAAATACTCCGGTTGTGTCAATTGCCATAAAGATGTGCACAATAACAGCTTCGGACAGCACTGTGCCGACTGCCATGTGGAGGAATCATTCAAGACCATTAGAAGCATTAACAAATTTGACCATAATTTAACCAACTTTAAACTTGAAGGCCGGCATGTTACCGTTGCCTGCAGCAAATGCCATAAGGCAAGCTATACAAATCCGGTGAAGCATGATAAATGCTATGACTGTCATGATGATTATCATAAAGGTGATTTTACAAACAGCACTGGCCGCAAAGATTGCAGTTCATGTCATGACGTGCATGGTTTTACCCCTGCTTCTTTCACCATTGAGAAACATAATGAAGGAGCATTTAAGCTTGAAGGGGCGCATCTTGCCACGCCATGCATCGCTTGTCATAAAAAGACCAACGAATGGAGATTCAGGAAAATTGGCACAAAATGTAGTGATTGCCATTCGGATATACACAAGGATTATCTGGATCCCAAATACTACCCTGAAGCTAATTGCATGTCATGCCATTCAGTAGAAAGCTGGAAACAGATCTATTTTGATCACAGCAAAACAAAATTCGCCTTAGAGGGAAAGCATAAAGCTCAAACCTGCAGGACATGTCATTTTGATAAGGCAAACAGTATGAATGGAATTGTCAAACAGCAAGGTCTTAATTTTAATCAGAAGGAAATAAAAGCAGGCAATAGCGTAGTATTACAATTCACCGGACTTGCATCTGAATGTATGGAGTGCCATACTGATGAGCATGAAGGCCAGTTTGCAGTGGAAAACAAGACTGATTGCAGCAAATGCCATTTCCCTGACGGTTGGAAGCCGGTAACTTTTAACCATGATAATGCCCGGTTCAAATTAGATGGCAGGCACAAGGACATTGCCTGTGTAAAATGTCATGCGCCAGTTCAAAAAGAAAACAAGCAGTATGTATTATATAAAACGGGAAAGATAAAATGCGCAGACTGTCATTGATTATTGGCACATTGGTGTTATTAACATCGATGAAGCTTATTATCTCATCGCCCCATGGTAATGATTTTAAAATGAATTGTGAAGATTGCCATACCAGTGACAGCTGGAAGGTAAATCCCGACAGTATTCATTTTAATCATGATACCACTGCTATGCCCCTTGAAGGGCAGCATAAACAAACCGGATGCAGATCGTGTCACCAGTCACTGGTTTTTATAGAAGCTGAAACAGAGTGCGTTGCATGCCATACTGATATGCATGAAAATACGGTTGGTAAGGATTGCAACAGATGCCATACTCCTGCAAGCTGGATTGTAACAGACATCATTGGATTACACCGGCAAACAAGGTTTCCCCTTCTGGGTGCACATTCAATGGCAGAATGCAGTGATTGTCATACTTCTGCATCACAACTCAGATTTGAACCATTAGGCATTGAATGCGTCGATTGCCATCGCGACGATTATCTTGCAACGGACAGTCCTAACCATCAACAGGCAGGTTATTCAACCAATTGTACTGACTGTCACTTCATGAATAACTTCAGCTTTACTGGTGCCGGCATAAACCATGATTTTTTTCCACTGAAAGAGGGTCATGATATTGATAATTGCATTACATGTCATACAGAAGGTACTTTCGGAAAGATTCCTTCAGATTGTATCTCCTGCCACCAGCCAGACTATAATTCAGCGACCAATCCTAACCATGTGACCCTTGGCTTTAATACTGTATGCAGCGAATGTCACACTCTTGCAGTTGGCTGGAAACCTGCGAAGTTCAGCCAGCACGATGGAATCTTTCCCATTTATTCGGGTAAACATAATGGGGAATGGGAAGAGTGCAGCGATTGTCATAAAAATGCATCAAATTTTGGTGAGTTTTCTTGTATTGATTGCCATGAACACAATCAATCAGATATGAACGATGAGCATGATGATGTTTCAGGTTATGAGTATAACAGCCTGGCCTGCTATAGTTGTCATCCTACGGGATCAGGTGATCAGAGTTTTAACCACAATTCAACTAATTTTCCTCTCACCGGGGCCCATACTGATGTTGGATGTTCGGAATGCCATTTAAACAATAGCTCAATTCCCTCAACATTCTGCTACGATTGTCACACACAGGATTTTCAGCAATCAACTAATCCAAACCACACAGAAGCAAATATTCCCAATACCTGCGCTGATTGTCATACTACACAACCCGGTTGGAAGCCTGCAACTTTTACCATACATGATCAGTATTATCCTCTGACAGGTGGACATAAGACAGTAGAAAATGATTGCGCGAGTTGCCATGCGGGCAATTATTCAAATACACCAAATGAATGCTCTGGCTGCCATATGCCTGATTTCAACCAGTCACAAAACCCTAATCATGTAACAGCTAACATTCCTAATACCTGCGCCGATTGTCATACTACACAACCTGACTGGCAGCCTGCTACATTTCCTATACACAATCAGGTTTATGCATTAAATGGAGCACACGCTGTAATTGCAAATGATTGTGCTTCGTGCCATGCCGGGAATTATATCAATACACCAAATACCTGTTCAGGATGTCATCTTCCTGATTATAACCAAACAACTAATCCGCCACATGCAGCTGCTCAATTCCCAACTGACTGTTTACAGTGCCATACAGAAACTGCATGGCAACCTTCAACATTCCAGCATGATGCTCAATATTTCCCGATATATTCAGGAAAGCATCAGGGTCAATGGAGTAATTGCAGTGATTGTCACAGTAACGCTTCAAATTATGCCATATTCAGTTGCATTGACTGCCATGAACATAACAAACCCGAAACTGATAATCACCATGAGGGCATACAAGGATATGAATATTCAAGCTCAGCCTGCTTAGCCTGTCATCCCGACGGTTCAGCTAATGGAGCATTTAATCATAATAATACCAGTTTCCCGCTTACCGGTGCCCATACAGGTGCAGAATGCAGTGATTGTCATATATCGGGTTATACCGGTACAACAACCATCTGTGCAGATTGCCATGTGGAAGCATACAACCAGACGATTAACCCAAACCATCAGGCGTCAGGTATTCCCAATACATGTTCAGATTGCCACACAACAAACCCCGGGTGGAGTCCTGCAACTTTCCCAATCCATAATCAGTATTACACATTTAATGGCGCTCATATTGCTATTGCCAATGAATGTGCCGCCTGTCATAACGGTAACTATACAAGCACCCCAAATACATGCTCCGGTTGTCACATGCCCGATTATAATGCAACTACAGCCCCATCTCATGTAACTGAGCAATTCCCAACCGAGTGTCTGCAATGCCATGATGAAAACGCCTGGATACCTTCAACCTTTGATCACCAGAACACTGGCTTTCCATTGACAGGTGCTCATACAGGAGCCTCTTGCAGCGATTGCCACCAGGCGGGTTATAGTGGCACCACTACCATTTGTTACGATTGCCATCAGGCAGATTACCAGCAATCGGTTAATCCAAATCATATTACACTCAATATTCCGCATTCATGTTCTGATTGCCATACTGCGCAACCCGGTTGGGCACCTGCAACATTCCCGATTCATAATCAGTACTATCAGCTAAACGGTGCTCATGCTGCAATTGCCAACGACTGCAATACCTGTCATAACGGCAATTACAATAACACACCCAATACGTGTGTTGGCTGTCATCTTCAGGATTATAATTCAACTACTAATCCCAATCATGCAGCAGCTCAATATCCAACAGATTGCTTATTGTGCCATACGGAAGTTGCGTGGGAGCCATCTACGTTTAATCATGACAGTCAGTATTTTCCCATCTATTCAGGTCAGCACCAGGGCGAATGGAATACCTGCAGTGACTGTCATCCCAATCCATCAAATTACGCCCAGTTTACCTGTTTAACTTGTCATGAACAAGGAGAAACAGACGAAGAACATGATGGAGTATCAGGATACTCATACAACAGCCAGGCATGTTATACCTGTCATCCCAATGGATCCGGAGATAAGAGAATGCAAATTCAGAGGATAAAATTAAATTAGGAATTATGAAAAGAACGATAATCATACTCCTCTGTTATTTAATGGCTTATACAGCCTTTGCACAATCAGGAAAGCACTCTGAGGGGGCCATTTCTTATGTTACATCGAGAAATGTTTATGTAAAATTTACTTCAACACAGGGAATTGCTGAAGGAGATACCCTTTACATACAGAAAGAAGGACTTTTGATTCCGGCCCTCAAGATTACGGGACTGTCGTCCATATCCTGTGTATGTGAACCAATTGGTGATTTTAAAGCAAACCAGGGTATTCTTATCTATTTTGTTGATAAAACCAGGACTGTTGGGAAAGATATTAAAAGCGAGGATAAAGATAATTACATCAATAAACCGGCCGCAAATGACCTTCAGGAGAAGACACAGATAACGAAAAGCAATGAGGCAATTCAGGGTGCAGGAGCTGACACATCAGTCAATCTGAAAGCGGTTTCCGAAAGAAAACAGGATATCAAGGGGCGTATAACTCTAGCCTCATACTCTTATCTCTCGAACACACCTTCCGATCAATTGCACCGTATGAGGTATACTTTCTCCCTCAACGCTAAAAATATTAATGATTCAAGGCTTTCTGCTGAGTCGTACATCACTTTCATCCATAAAAGCGGTCAATGGGAACAAATAAAGAATAACGTCTTCAACGGCCTTAAAATCTATAATCTGGCCGTAAGCTATGATGTGAATAACCACTTGAAATTGACTGCTGGAAGAAAAATTAATCCAAGACTATCTAATATGGGAGCTGTGGATGGATTACAGACAGAGTACAAGACAAGATCTATTACTATAGGAGCTCTGGTTGGTTCAAGGCCACACACCACCGATTACAGTTTCAATACTTCACTTTTCCAGTATGGCCTCTATGTTTCACATGATAAAGTTGTTAATGATGGAAGTATCCAAACCACTTTTGCCTTTGTTGACCAACGAAATTCAGGTTCAATAGACAGGCGGTTTACCTATATTCAGCACTCCAATTCCATGATTAGGAATCTTTATCTTTTTGGTTCCGCAGAATTTGACCTTTTCAGGATAGAAAATGAAGTTTCTAAAAACTCTCCTAAACTATCTAACTTATACTTTTCTGCCAGGTACCGCATATTTAAAAACCTATCAGCTTCTGTTTCTTATAGTGCACGCACAAACATCATCTATTACGAAACTTACAAGTCTTTCCTTGAAAGATTACTGGAAAACGAAATGCAGCAAGGTTATGGAGTGCAAATCAGCTACCGGCCAGTTAAAAATCTGTCAATTGGGGGTAATGCAGGATACCGGAAAAGAAAAGGCGACCTAACAGCATCAAAGAACGCCTATCTTTATGCTTCTTACAATAATCTGCCTTTCCTGAATACGGTTACATTGTCGGGTACGTTGTTAGAAACCAGTTATCTGTCAGGTAAAGTCTACAGCGCTTCTTTTAACAAGGATATTTTCAAAAGTAAGGTGAATGCCACACTCACATACAGATACCAGGATTATCTTTTTAACCACTCTGAAACTTCTTTAATCCAGCATACCGGTGAATTGTCCTTAAACTGGAATATCATCAAAAAGCTTTCACTTTCAATGAATTATGAAGGAACATTTGATAAAACATACAACTACAACAGAATCTATCTTCAGTTAAGCAAACGCTTTTAAACATTTGTTATGAAGAACGACATGACACTAATGGGCATTGGACCCAGGTTAGGGCTGATAAGTTTGCCCTACGTTTTACTGGCATTGGCCGTAATGTACAGGTTTCCCGGTTTCCTGAAGTTAACATTTGCTGCAGCCCCTGTTTTCAGGGTAATTGCTGTTTTCTGGCTGGCTGTAGGATTTATATTCTGGACTTTTTCAGCCATTTACTTCATCAGAAATTTCAAGCCAGGAGAGCTACTCACTTCAGGTCCCTTTGCTATTTGTCGCAATCCTAT
>DATGXS010000009.1:0-11326 GCA_035298745.1 Lentimicrobium sp.
GATCACTGCTTAAGGAGACCCTAATCGTAGATCTGATTGATTTGAGCTCGGTAGTACTTCTTGGCCTCATGACGTTGGAGCTTCATGGTATTTGGAGGACTATAATAATAAATCCGTTGGACCAAACTGGAAAGCCAATGACAACGTACGGGTCTGAAAGAAAAGCCATATCCCCCAAAGTATCCGATTTCATCATTCAGTGTCAATAAACTAAGTTTCTTTTAGCCACATGCCTCAATATACCGCCGCAAACTCCAGATGTCCACAGCAAAACACCAACAAAAAAAACTACCATCCCGAATTAGAATCATTTGGATTGTCATGGCCGCAAAGATAGAGAAAATAATAGGAAATTTGCTTGGAAAAGGAGCCTACTTTGATGTTTTCTTCACGTGTCTTGTTGGTCCTTGCTAGCATATATAATCTAAATAGCAAACATGTCGTATTCCACCCCAAAAAGCATCTTAACCCGCAATGCAACGATCTTCACATCCGATTTATCTTCTTCCATCATACAGAATAGGCAAACTGAGCACCATTTTACATCTACCAAGCTGCAAAATGCGAACAATTCGCACATCAAGACTGAGTTCAAATTTTAAGCAGAAAAAGATGAACATATATTCAGTACCCCAGAGAAGAAAGGGGAATAGAGTCATTAGTGGTACCAATGTTTGACTGCCAAGAAGTAGAGCAAACGCGAATAATATGAGCGTGATCGCTTCAAGACACCGTTCGTCAAAGTCACTATCCCAATGTAAACGGAGCTGGATAGATGTGATCGCACAGATAGGGAGACTAAGCGCCGTTCTTGATTGTGTTTATACTGTTTCTTTGCCGGATTGGTGGACTAAGCTCGAATGGCTTCGTGCAAGAAAAACATGAATAATCACGTTTAAGATTGGTTATTGAGCTGTTGCGAGTAGTAAGCACGGGTTGGGGAATAGAAATTGTGCTATAGAACGTCATATAGGTCGTCCATGGTTTTAACCATTCCTTGTTGCAGCTGCGTGCTGGTTGTCTTCCTGTCGTCATCGTTGTACTAAATGAAGTCATAGATACTGATTTGATCACCATGTGCTGGTATGTATCTGGGATCCCCACATCATGGTCGCAAACTAGTGGGAAGATGAAACCATCAAAGCTTTCACTGTACAGGATGATTTTTTGCTTTGCTTTGGAGGTTATTTGGGTGAAATTCTGCTTGTTCTCAGGTTTCGCATGGTATTTGATTGTATGGGGTTGACTCTGGCTCAACATTGCTCGCAAAGTTTACCAATATCCTGCCAGTTTATAATATATACAACAAACACCCTCCAGTCACCTTTGACTTAAAAAAATATTTACAAAGTTTAAATGAAGAAAAGAAACAATAGTAGAGATCTAATAGTTCTCAATTTATCGATGTTAACTTATTTCGTTATTTTTTTCTTATTAATTTTTGCATTGTAACTTGCAAGGCCAACTACTCATAAATAAAATCTTATAGATCATATCAAATGGCTTCATCTTGTGTCAAAAATTCCAATCTATGATTCTACTAGTTTTTGTTTTCAAAGAATTGTTTTTACAGTTTAAAAGAAGCTCTCAATTTTATCAAAAAAGATAAAGAGATAAAATAAGAAGTAAAAATTATAAAAAAGCATTCGAAAATATATCCCAGGCTCGTTTGAATCTTTTGGGAGCTTAATGTTTCTTGATTCTTTTTTTTTCATCCATTTTATGGTGTTTTTTGTCCAGATATGCGGCCAGGTTGGTGATAGATAATTAAGCCAATCTTTGCCAAGCTGTAGAACACCTACAATAAGCTTGGTATTCTTTAAGCTTATAGCCAAAGATAACTTTTCATAGAAGTTATCGACCATTTTGTTTTTTGGAGTCACTGCATATCAAAGAGATATTGAGATAAATATCTCACCATAGACAGAATAGACCAATTCATTACCTTTTTGAGAGTTCTTTTCTGTTTTTATGATTTTAGGATGATCAAAAAGGCAATGTTTTTGTTTAAGTATAATACCTTTGCAATCATAAAAAAAGAAGCAATGACCTTATATTCAAATATTAGCGAATGCCAGAGAAACTGAGCTCGTACGCACTCAAAAGATATCATCTCACCCTGTAAAGCACACAAAGGTCATTCAAGAGAGCTAGTATCGTCATCTTCATGCTCATCACCATATTGACAGTAGCAGCTAACATGTCCAGAATCAGCCATCTATGGATGGATCGAAAAGAACTACCTATAATATAATCACACTCTCTGTCCTATCCACAACCACTTACATCCACCCTATTCTGCTTCAAGGATAACCTAGTAACAGCAGTCTCTGCACCCAAAGCAAAAGTGAAAAGCAGCATAAACCTTACATAACTCAACTTTCCACTCATAGACTAAGAAAATATAAGAGTCAACAAGCCACATATTGCAAGAATTCTACAAAAATCGTTTGGATGTTTCGACATGGGCGGTTTTTTGTTCACTTAAAACGAAAAATCTTTCTTCGTTGAAGTCTAGACAACCAATGCATCTCTTTTCATCTAAAGTACGAACTCCTAGGGCATAATATCGCACAATGAAACCACTCTCATCGAAGTTAGGAAGTCTAAGCAGCGCTTCATCCGTATTTTGCATGCAGAAGATGCAGAAATGTTACGAATCAACACTCAACCCATCATAACAAACACTATCTTCACAGATGCTTCTTTTGCTTCTGTCTTCGAAGGACCTACCACTTTCCCCTTTCAAAGCAAGCATTCCAAGTTCAAAATCACTCTCTTCCTCCCTATCGTTTCCAGTTAGCAATACAACTTCAACATTTGTACTGTAAAAATAGACAGAGAGAATGCAAGCTTGATCATCAGTGGTATCTTCAGTTGGATTTCTTTAGCCACGATGGCGTGTGCAGTTTTTTTACTTCCATATATGGACAAGAAATCGAAATTGACGCTAGTTGAAAGTGTTTTTCTGTCAAGATATGAAAGAAAGAATCTTAATATCTTCAAATTCGCAATCGCTTAGTGTAAAAAGGGAATCTTTTTGAAGGAAGACAGGTATGTGGCTCAATTTGAACAACTTGAGGATATGAGACCTGCGTTTAAGGAGATGCAAAATATGATGGCCAACTTCTTTCTAAATATCATCATCTGTTGTGGATTTATCGCCATCATGTTCAATTTAGCACAAAACAGTCCCGCTGTGAAAATTATGGGTGAAACACCCGAAAGAGATCTGAATTACACTCCTCAGTCCAATGAAATCATATTTTCAAGTAATTAAAATGCAACCATCCAAGTATCTTTGCTAAACGGAAAGTTTGAAACACTTTCTCATATCTCCTTGACGAGTGGAAGCGACTGTCTCAAAGGACTGACTGAATATCAAATTGAGCAAATCAATGAATATGGGTCGTACTACTATTGTTTGCTCAACAATATCACACTTGTTTCATCAAACAAGCTCAATAGAACAGTATCTCTGTACATCGACAACACTCAATTTCGAAATAACCAACTGGGAGTATTTCATCTACCACAACCTGTCAACCACCTTCACTACAAACCCACCAATCCACTCATCCAAATAATTCCCGATCCAAACCCTACCAAAAACCCTTTCTATCAATAGGTCTAGTTAATCCTCACCAAGATAGTGTCTCCCAATGGAGACGTAAACATGCATGCGCAGTTTATGCCATTTGTTCAAAAGAATAACATGTTGACTAATGGCAAGACAGGAATCAACATCATACTCAGAAAGGAAATAACGACGATAACTGAAGTAAATGAAGGGCTTTAGCATGAATGGGGATTAGTCATCATCTGTTTTACATCAATAATCTTCAAAATTAGACAAAAAAACGCACGAAAATGATCGTTTTCATCATGAGCTTTTAAGCTTTTTAATAAATTTACTAAAAAAATGAGATAAAACCATCAAAATATCAACAAATCTATTCTGCAGGAAAGCTGCCCTTGTTGATTTTCCAATTACTAAGTACTAAATTCAGTAAAATGATGACTAACAGCAAGAAATTTATACATTAAATGGGTCTGATCCACTGAAAACACTCATATTTTCTTTTGTATTTGATGTTTTAGACAATAAGTTCCCTGATTTAATCCAACTATTCTGTGTCTTAACTTTCTGTATGCGATTAGGATTAGGATTATGTTGTTGGAAAATAGCTGGAATCATCTGATTATTCGCCAAAGAAGCTACTTTTGTTTTAAGAAGGTACTTATGAATTGGAGAGTGATGAAAAATATGAGATGTCTTTCATTTTGCTGTTTATTAGTATAAAGAAGAAGATATATCACTTGTTTGATCTCGACAATAACTGTTGAGCATATGCCATATTGAATCCATCTATCGACACAGTTCCATATCTACATTTCTCTTTTTTACAGTATTAGCGCATGAGGCTTGTGTTTAACGCGAGATGGGCTAACAAATAGTTCATTTGGTCACTTTCGTTTTTCGCTTCAAGAAGACTTATGAATGGTTTTGTGAATGGATTTTATGGTGTCATGCTATCCACTATGAATTTTGTTGTCTCAATGTTGCCAGTGAAGTAGTAGACGACGCATCCGACCATAATCGCTAGCAGAAAAAGTAAAATGTTATTTCTGACAACATGGAATGATGTTACTGGAACTTGTTGCAGTTGTGGGGGATGTTATACTTGCATTAGGGGTGCCACCGCATGTACTTGAGCTTATACTGGAGCATCTGTTACTGGTTGGTTTGCTCGTGATTAACGTCTTAGTCGATTTTCTATCTTCTTTTTCGCACTTTTACTCAATCTTCTTTCGATTTTTTTCAAAGAACGCAGATGTCTTTGGTGTCTCGACACTATTTCCCCATCTGTTTATCCTTGGATCCGACTTTTGAAAGGGATGATTGCGCGTGTGAGATTATAGATGCTTCTTTAGACAGGGCGACGCTCCAATCTGAGCCTAAAATCAAGTTCATCAGCTGTAGTTTAATCGTTGTTTGCAGCGTTTGTTTCAGACATCTTCAAAATAATTATCAAAATATCAACTCGACAACGCAAAATGTGGTTATTGCAAAGTCTCTAATGACTTCAATGGAAGGCAATTGAATTTTCCACGTTCTTTCTTAAGTTTTCTTCTATTATGGCAGTGGGAAAGAGAGTGCCTATCTCGAACTATCTTCTAAGTATTACTAGATTGACTCCGAACCATCAGCTGTAAGAATAAAGATGTCCGTCTAATCCGCGCATTTGAAGATTTTAACTATTTTTTCCCTCAATTTTTTATCAAGTTTGCTAATTTCGTCTTTATGTTAGATGCGATGAGGCACTGATGTCCAAGTAAATGCCCCTTTGCGATTTTTGGTTCTGATGTTGATGTGTCTGTCTTTGACACGTATTACTTTACCGTATTAGGCCAGTTCGTCGTCTGCAATCATCCAAATTATTATTGCTTGATCAACTCATCTTTATATGAAATCAAGCTAGCAAAAAGGGGAGTTGGAAAAAAACATTTGATTAATTTAAGCATAAGCAAGCTAAATACCAGCTAAATGTAGGTAATTGCTGGATTTACATCGTTTTATGTGGAATTTGTTTGGTATTGTTAATCTAGATTTCAATATTCTTTGCATCTTTGCAATTCAGTCGATTTTGGATACTTATATTGCTATTTGACTATGAATACTCTCGTAATCAGTAGTTTTAGTCTTCCCTAGCAATTTGTAGGAGTTTATTTAAATCAAATGATGTTTTTTATGTTTAAAATCAGGTAAACTCAGTACAAACCAAAAAATGGAAGAATGCGAAAAACGTATGGATTTTTTTTGTGATAACATATACATTGTCCATACAATATTGTTTATTTACTAAATTTACATCTAGTTAGATGGTATTTGTATGGGTTTTTGTTCAAAAATTCCATCAGTTTTGATGTAAGTCTCAATTTTGTGAGTCATCAAAATAATGGTTAAAACATTAAAGTTTAAAGCTTAAACGTTGCCATAATCCGTTTTTTTGCAATATCTTCTGATCTAAAGTTCAAGTTTTGATGTCAAAAAATATTGGTGGTCAGGGGTGTGGTGGTGGGTTGACTTAAAAGGAATTGATTAAAATCAGATGGTTATTTTTTACTTCAGCAAAATTTCTGCCCATAAAACATGTTAAAATGTCAGATCTACATCGATTTAGATGGTAAAAATATGTGATTATCCATCTAGATTTCGATATTTTTGTGGGTATTCTTTGTAAACAAACAAAGAAAGAATACGAAAATATCAAAGGTTTTTATCATTTCAAACAAACAATTTGACACATTTTATTGTAAATTTACTTGAGTTTTATCGATTCTGCTGCAATGTCTTTCGTGTTGGCTCAAATCACTCCATCTGGGTTTATCATGAGGCACTATGAAGAAGTTGACTCGTTTCTGAGTTAAAAATGCATATTTCTGACCATCATTGAGGGAATTTATGAATGATTCCAAGCATATGGAACTATTGGGTTCTCCACGGTGCATCTTTATCAAATTTATCGGCAAAAACTTCATTTTCTACCATTAATATCAAGAATGATCAAGAAAAAATCAATATATTTCATCAAACGAGCATGTATCCCATTGGAAACATGCTCAGCAATCGATCAAGTCCACTTCCAATTACTTGTGAGTCCATCTTTTGCTTTTAGGTTTCTGACTACATGTAGTCAGATAGCTTTTGGATCTAATTGAAGCATTTTGTCCTGCTCGTTAATGATAATTATAAACTCCCTCCTTTCTCATCGTACTACACCACGCTTTACCGGCAATACTTATGAATCCTTTAGTATTGCTCTTCAATGAGAGCTTCCTCATTTCGGACCTCAGCTTCGTATGCTTCTTGAGCTGACACAGACCCACCTAGGTACATCCTCAACACCATTACTACTCCAATGATTAGTATGATCGTCGACCTGTCAAACGCGTCTTGGTTCTGTCTTCTGTTTCCTCTCATGCCGCCTTTTTTCTTATATGTGATTATATAAAGGGGAAAAGGGAAATACAGGCTAGCAATATCACTCTTGAATCTTTATTTTTGGCGCAACTGAACGAAGGAACTTCAACTGTTACCTGAGGTAACCTACACATTCATTTTTATCTTGGAGAGAAACTATGGAGTGTTCTTGATTCTCTTCGCAAAGCTTTTTGAAGTCTGATGCCCATACGGTCTACTTTTCACGTTGTTGATCCTTGATAGCTGGTTGTGGAACACTTTTGACCTAATGTTTCTTTCTTTTGGTGCTTTTCGTTTGTGAAAAGAGCTGCTAAAGTGTTTTTTTTGTGATAGACAGCTTATCTCCGAAATGCGATGCAGCTGTTGAGACTTTCTGCTCGACGTTTGACGTATTTCCCTTGATTTTTGGCATCAAATATACGGCGGCAACTAGAAGGACAATGTAGATGATGGTCTTTCGGTCTCCGTCCATTTTCTTTTCTTATTAAATCAAAAGTATTGCACAATTTCAGGCTAACAGCGGCTGGAAAACTTCAAAAAAAAAACACTCATTTGAGATGAGTTTTACATTAGAACTGAATAAATTTGGGTAAATTGAATTAAATCATACAAATTTCTCGATGTCGGGGTAATTTGGTCCATAGTCGTAGAGAATTTCTTCTCCCATGTCGATCTTTCGCAAGGAGATAAAAAGAATGATTGGTCCCTTTGATGACCAAAAACGATTAGGGAGCACATTGGGTGTCCCATGATTGATGAACATGCCCAAATGAGCCACTCCTACTGGGATAATCGCCCATGATGTGAAGGAGGTGGGCCCATCCTGAAAGTTGAAGATGTATTTGCAGTTTTTATAAGATTAGATGATCTCAGCTTGCGTGACTAACTGTCCTGGGTAAATGGCCACGATCTCGTCTTTCTTGATCGTTCTGGTTGCTATCACTCCTCGACCCTTCCCTGCGATCTCTTCCACACTTCCAGGAAAAACATACGTTTTGCCGAAGTTCTCAAGCATTTTCACGTTTTTTTCTCGCAAGAACATCACATTCGATGGTTTGTAGAAAACACAGCCAGGCTGACACCACAGTCCCATATGAGTACCAGGCTCCATGTTCAGTCCCAAGTTCTCCTCCTGATACTTGATTTCCATCAAACTGGCTTTAGGTGGAGTCTTCACATTTAAATCAATATGTTTGGCTTGGGTTTTTGCTTCTTCTATCGCTTGCTGTAGCATTTAGCGCATTTTTTTGAATGGTAGGTCAGAGTACGCAAAACATAGGCAGAAGTTCTTGAGTTCGCTACGACAGCGATGATGGTATCCTGATAGGCATGTTTTACAAGATGGCGCTGGAAAATCAAGCGGCTCCTCACATGCAGCACAGTTATCGAATCTTGTGAGATGCTCTGACCGGTGGACGATTCTCCATTTTTCTTTGTCGCCCCGAGCAGGCACATCAGCTGCAAACTCCACATCCTCATCTTCAGAGAGTGATTATTCGCTCTTCTATTCATCCTCTGGGAACATGACATGCGGGTTGATGTCTATTGTTGCCATTTTCTTCGCCATTCTTCTCTTCTCTTCCTCGATTCGGTATTTATCGTCGAAAATGGCACGAACACCGTCGAATCCCTCAAGTTCATAGAGTGAATGATCGATTAGGAGGCCTTTTGACCTGTACCAAGAGCAAAGTTTGCTGAATAATTGATCTTAAGACAGCTGAGGCAGAGGGGACTAAAAGCAGCCTCTACATCGTTGATAAATGTATGGATAGAGCCATTTTCTCTCTTTCAGTACTTCCATGGTCAAAGGATACCACATCTGATAGGCAGAAATGCTCGGAATCTGCTCTACGTACAAGTATCGCTGTTCAGGACTGATATTCTCGATCGACTTTGACCAAAACTTGAATTAACCGAAGATATATGATGCCGTAAGTTGGTCTGCGATCCGTCCCATGCAAAAATTCATCATTATTCGTTGGCGTTTTCTTGCGATTTCAGCTCGATGATGCTGTGAAGGCTTTTTGCGGAATACTTGTCTCATCTCGAAAGCCTCATCAACAGCTTATACTTAATACTTGATCTGTTTATATTTGAGGCTTGTCAGGCTCCTCATTCCATAAGGATTTTTCCGCTTTCTTCTTTCTATCTTCTGCCTCGATCGAAATCGAGTGAGTTTTTGCCTCAGCTTCGTAAATTCGGGATCTTTGCGTTTGATACGGGTGAGTCCTGGCCTCTTGTGCACAGGCTTTGTGAATATTCCTTCAAGTTTTTGTGGTGTTATCACGTAATTTTCGATGAGCCCCTTCACACGCTGATAAATAAAATCAAAGTTTGTGATTAAAAAATGATCGTTATCGTGAACAAAGTACTTCAGTTTCTCTTCAACGATGCCGAAAAATCGATTATTGTTGGTAATCCACGGTTGAGTTTGCTTCACAAATTCCCAATACTCAGATTTCTTTATTAGTATGTGGGCGAGTTACCATCTCTTTTCCTGCGTAAAACGCCCGATAATCCTCAAGAAGCAGCTTAGTGCATATATTTCTACGACCTGTGGCATTTGTGGTTGCTGAAGATTCAATCTTGAGCGAAATTCAACAAGTTTTGGGTGGTCAGAAATTGGGATTGTTTCGATCATCTTATTCGAATAAGCTTATTTTTCTTCTCTTTCAAGTACTTTCTTGGAGATTTGAGGAGGTTAAAGAAGCTATTGCTCTTCTTCATCATCAAAATCGATGGGCATCATCTATTTTCTGACAGGACAGTAAAGCTCGAATGGTTGAGTCTAAACATGCTGATTCTCAAAGACAAATGGCTTTATTTCTTGATTTTATTAATTTTTCATCTCTTTTGAGCCTGAACAAGGTCCAATTGACTCTTCTTTATTTTAGATCGGATACTCATCATCGTCAATCTTTTGTGAAACATTAGAAGAAGCCGTAAGCATACATTATTTAGTAGATTTCTCCAACTCTTTTGCCAGAGAGCATCGCTTTTGATGGTTGGTTGTGCCCTGTTTTCGGACAGTCAATCCACATGTGTGACACCTATAAAAAAAGCGATCTTTCTCCTTAACAGGAGTGAATCCATTGATTCCACCCAAGCACTTTGCTTCATGAGCAACTAAACGTCTTTTCCCATAGGGAATATGACACTTTTTACATGCGATTCGGTCCATAAGTTTTGGCACAAAAACAAAATTTGAATAATTTTTCTCTCGAAAAGCCATCATTTCCCCTCAAACAATCATCCTAAAGCGATTGGAGTTAGCAGCATTCGTATTTTTGTATTTGCCAAAATTGACATCCCTTTAATTGTCTACAAATTATAGACCCCTCTAGATCAGCCCCTTAAAAATCTACAATTTGACAATATTGGCAAATGAAGAATTAGAGGGGGTGCCGAAGTTGTAGACAATTAAAGGGATGTCATTTTTGGCAGACACCAAAAGAACAGTGAAAAACGCCTTTGCTTAACTTAAATCGCTCAAACCTTGAATTTTTTTACCTTCATCCCTCCAAAAACCCCACTTCAACAGTCCATCAAAAAATAACAAAAATCAATAAGATCATCTTTTGTTGAATCTCAAGCCTTCAAAATGCATTCTTTTGATTTTGAGCTGTTTGGTTTCCAGGGAAAGCTTTTTTATTTTTTGGCATTTTATATACAATAAAGAAAAAGGATGGACTGCAACAAAAGAGCGCGAAGTGATAGGATTAAGGTAACGTGCTGCCATTGTTTAAAGAAAATGACAAAAAGATATATCAAGAGCCATCAGTCGAGATGCAAAGCTGCTGGTATCTCGCTGCCTAATGGGTATCACGTCGAAAAGGATGAGAAGACGATTTATTCGTGCCCTTGTGGCTACAAAAGTGGCAGATCAAGAATGTTTAATCACATAAAAAAGCATCATCCAGGTAAATAGCAGGCGAGTCAGACTGTGAAGTGCCCGTTCAGTCCAAACACCGATTAGCTCAAAATGGAAGAAATATCTTCACAAAATAATCATCAATCTGAGGAGTTGCAGCATAAAGACTTCATAAAAACTGAGCATTTGCCCTGTTTCTTCGATCAATCCAACAGAACTCTAAAAGCCGAATAAAATTTAAACAGAACTAAAAAGTAGCTGTAAAACAAATCATAAAAGAGCTACAAAGAAGGCAATTTAGATAAGGTTCAGTATTTAAAGACAGTCATCAAAGAAATGTTTGAGGAACAGTATCATTTCTTGGATAAATTTTGGGTTCTTGCTTCAAAGGCTTTGAATAGTTGCTGATTTTTTCAAAAGATGTAAAGAATCAAAGGTCCCTTTTGATGGTGTATTATATTATGATGATG
>DATGXS010000010.1:0-31232 GCA_035298745.1 Lentimicrobium sp.
TGGGCGTTGGAAAGGACAGGAATAATGAATAAAAGAATGCTTATTTGAAAGCGGATGAAATGTTTAGCTTTCATTGCTGTTAGATTGATCTTGTAAAGATATAAAAAAAACTCGCCATCAATTACCTCACCCTGCCATCTCCAAAAAAATAAGTTCTTCCTTGCTGAATCGCATTAATTTGATTCCGTGATTTTCCTCTTTCATTGGTTTTCAATCGCTATTGAAGGCTATATCTTCCCGAAATTAAGCGGTCACTGTAATATCTTGCCATGGTTAATGTGGTTTGTCTGAGATGGGGCACCTACAAAGCCGTATCAGCGCCGGTACTGAACTATACCAGCTTCAGTCAGGCTGACTAAAGCAGATACGGAACAGCTACGAAGCAGATATAAAGCTGATATAGCTCTGGCACAGCATTATTGCGGCCAAATCTAATTGTGCGTTGTTTGATAATTGATTTGGATTCTCCTGATGAATTATTTGATGCTTCGCTACCCTGGCGACTACCGGGCTCTACTCCTCAGCTACCCCCAGGGGGTAATTGTGGTGTAGTTCCGAAGTAGTTCCGGGGTAGCGCTCATGTATCGTATATACCAATGAATCCCGAATGAATCCCGAATGAATTGCCGGACAGGTCCCGACCTGTCCTTACGATCGCCTATCATTAATCCATCACTTTTCCTTAATTTTATGCCCCAATCACTTTTTCCTTTTTACTTTTGCCCTTTTACATTACCATCACAAATCACTAACATTCTATGTTCCAAGCTGATGACTGGTACAACCAACGAATAGCAGACGGGGGCCCTGTATACATGGAAACTCACCTGGGCCCGGGTCATTTGATTGTTGAGCCCTGGAATGGGTTTTCTTCGCTTTTAATGCTTATTCCTGCAATGTACTGGATTTACAGGATGCAAAAGGATGGCCTTAAGAACGGTTTTTTGTGGCTCGTTATTTTGCTGGTAATAATGGGCGGACTGGGAAGCGGGCTTTTCCATGCCTTCAGGGTTTCAGCTTTCTTTCTTTACATGGATATTATTCCAACGGGATTGCTCACAATGGCACTGGCAATTTATTTCTGGATAAAGGTGCTGAAGAAATGGTGGGTTGTTTTTTTCATCTACACCCCCCTGCTCACCTCACGGTTCCTGTTCTGGAACCGGCTGCCTGATTTCCTGGCAATCAACCTTTCTTATTTCCTCTCGGGTGTAAGCATTGGCCTTCCATTGATTATTTATCTTTTCAAAACAGGCTTCAAAGGCTGGCACCTGGTAACGGGTGGCATTTTATCGTTTGCCGTAGCATTGGCTTTCAGGCAACTCGACAGTTACGCCATTTCATTCCTCCCTATGGGAACGCATTTCCTGTGGCATACTTTTGCTGCTGCAGGCACTTTTTTTATTTTAGATTACCTTTTCAGGATAATTAAAATATCAAACCCACCAATCCCAACCCCTGATTAATTCCTTTTAACAATGCTAACCTCGACCCAGGTGGGGATTTCACTACTCACTACTCACTACTCACTACTCACTACTCGAAACTCACTACTTCAAAAGCCCGCCTGCTGACTGACATTTCACCGTCAGGGCCCGGCGACACCACTATAATTTCGTAAACTCCCGGTGTTTCAGGGGTGATGAAGGAATAAACCGCAGGTTCATTACCGGCCGGTTGGGTATAACTTTTAAAAAACAGGGTATTCCGTGCATCGGGGGTGGCAGGGTCAGGCGTGAAGCTTCCTGCAATGCCGGGGTTAAAAAACCTGTAGTTTATAAACGTACCTGAAGCCGGGAGATCAATACCCGCAAAATCACCTTTTCGTGAAATTATGCTCACCAGTCCCCCGTACAATTTATCACCTTTAAGGTAAGGCCTGTTAATGATTTCAATTCTTTCAACATTCGAAGGCGATGCAGCCAGTATTCTGTCAGGCTCATTCACAGCCACCTGGTCAATAAGTACCAGCGGTGCATAGGTGCCCATTTCAGGCTGCAGTCCCATTACACGTATAATCTTTTTACCACCGCTTTTCCTGACCTTTGCCAGTGCGGGTATTTCGTTGAAATACTCTTCAAGCGTAGGCAGCTGGATATACTTTTCCAATAACAACACCTGGTCAGGGGTTCCATAAAACGGGCTGTTATCAATGGGCGTGCCATGCATATTCACCTGTTTGCCGGTGGTGTTGTATGTATTGCTGATTGTAGCGTTTGCGGCCAGTTTCAATACCACCGCTTTCTCTTTTTCTGATAAACTGAAGGCGGGTGCCGGTAATTTTACCCTGATGTTGCAAAAGTCGTTGTCAATCAATACGCGGATATGGCTGCCCCGGGTGATTTCAGGACTCAGGTACAGGTCCCTCTCACCGGTAATTGCGGGCAAGGCGAAGTTAAACCTGCCGGCATCATCGGTTTTCCCGGAAATAAAATCCTGCCCTTTGCCGATAACAGAGAGGTTTATGTCCTTTTCAGCAACTACCGTACCACTTGTTTCATCGCGCATCACACCTGAAATTGATAAACCCGCATTCTCCCTGCAGTGGAATCCGTAAGTCGTTGAATCGACAGCCAGGGGTTTAAAATATTGCAGGGCATTGAAGGTCAATTCAGGAACAACCGTTAGTGCAACAAGGTCCGCATGATTTCCGGCTTCCGGCTGTAAAGTAAATTCAACGGGCTCACCGGCATTGAACGATCTTTTATTCAGTGAAACAGTATAGTTGCTGCCACCGGCAGTTTGAGTACTATCGATGCGTAAAGGTTTGCCTGTCCCGGGCAGTACCTCATCTTTATACGGATTCACTATTCTGACCAGCAGGAAGGTATATGTGGCGGGACCTGCATTTCGCATTGCTTTGGTGTATGCGCGCAGGTAATAATACCCTGTTACGGCCTCATCGGGTATTGGCAATGCCCCTTCACTTTTTTGTCTTTTTAAAATGAACTTCCCCCTTGAAATACTTTCACCGGCGGGTGAAATCACTTCCACATACAGCACTTTGCTCAACAAAGGTTCAGCCTCGTCAATTGATTTGCTTTTCAGCAGGTCATCACTGACAAATGCCGAGAACTCTATAGCTTCACCGGTAACATAGAGTGTTCTGCCGGTGACCAGAAAAACACGTTCAGCGGCATTCGCTTTTAGCGGAACCGTTAAAAACCAGGAGAGGAGTATAAGGCATATGATTCTTACCATGGCCAGAAATCAGGTTTAACATTGATACCACCGGCAATCATGCAGTTAACGCAATTTTCATTCAGTACCACCAGGCTGTAACCAAACTGGTCACCCAGCAGGTATGCGGGATAGTCGTAAGGTGAAATTTCCCTTAGCCCGCGCCTCAGGGGGGCCGGGTTGCAGGTAGATTCAATTTCAATGGGGAGGTTTTCAACGTTCTGCACAAAAATACGTTTTGACTGAACCGATGAAACGGTAAAAGCCCCAAGCACCCGTTCACCGGGCTTCCCGGCAATGTGCAGGTTGCCTTTAACCGAAAGTGGCTGTTTGGTAAAGAGGCCTCCCTGCTCAACACTGTTGATGCGCATTTCGTCCCAATAACGGTATGCACTGTCGCTGAGTGAATATTGCCTGACCAGCAGGCTGTATCCTATCAGCAACCGGTTGGTACGATTATCAACGAACTGCAGGGGAAACCGGTTATACTCGTTTTCCGTGAGGTTTTTAGTGGAAAGGGTGAAAATATAGGGAATCTGTTTTGTCATCCAGCATACCAGCTTTGATGAATCAGGCGGCCATATATGGTGAACCTGGCCATCATAGTACCATTCAATCGGGTAAGCAACGTGATATTCGTACGTTTCAACGGCCTCCCACATAAAGTTCCTGGCGGTGTATCCTTTCGCATCAAGATTAACATAAAACCTTATGCCCTTTGTAAACACACCTATAGTATTGCTTTCAATATCTTCCCTGGTATAATATACTGAGTCGACCGCCGGTACCTGGTAATACCGGTCATAATCTGACAGTATTGTATCACCGGCAGGAGTAATAACCCTGACCATAAAAAGTGTACCCTGTTCAAAAAAAGCGGGCTGTATGTTACCGGTATAATTCCCTTTGCCCGTACTTTCAAACAAAAAACGGTTACCGTGATTGTCAGAAACAGTTACATTGCACCCATCCATTGGTATATACTCCGGGTTTTCAGATGGTGATGACAGAGAAACATTGACTGTTTGCATTCCCCCGTCATCAGTAATATGTCCCATAACTACATAATTACTCTGGTCGCTGCTTTTTATCTGCGGGTCGTACTCCTTGATGCATGAGCACAGCAACAGGCCGTTAAACAGCAGAAGTGCCGGTAGGCTTATAGTTTTAATCTGAAGCATAATTCCCAAGTTTAAACATCCAGGTAGCAGTTAATATAGGTACGCCAATCACTGAATACTGATAGCTCTTAATCCTTCCCTTTTCATTGACAAAATAAACAGAAGCCGGATTATCACGGCCGGTAAGGTTATACACGCTGATACTCAATGAACTGTGCAGGAGTTTATTTTTCCTGAGGTTACCTTCGATGGTCATTGACAGGTCGGTCCTGAAATAATCGGGAATCCTGTAGGCATTTCTCGATGAATAATCAAGATAGGGCACCCCGTCGATATAGTATATTGATACCGGGTAGGTTACCGGCCTTCCGGTTTGGTACACGATAACCGTTGCGAAGGTGATCCTCCTCGACAAATGATAATTTGCCACGAGGTTGACGGCATGAGGTATATCAAAGTTAGATGGATATTCCATTCCATTATTGATCCTGTCCCATTCGTTCTCCCCGTTAACTTTAATGAATGAACGCGACCAGGTATATGAGAGCCAGCCGTCGAGTTTCTGGTTTGAGCGTTTTATCATGAATTCCAACCCATAAGAGTGCTGTTTACCCTGAATGGTGGCAGTTTCGGTTTGTGGGGTATCAAGGAAGTTGGCTCCATCCCTGAATTCAGGGTAGTTTTTTGATTGTTTGTAAAATGCTTCCACGGAAGTTTCAAGGGCAGGCTTTGAAACTGACCTGAAGATACCGGCCGACAACTGATTGCTTTCGGATGGCTTCAGGTGGTAATCAGCCAGCTTCCATTGGGTATTGGGGGCTATAGTGATATTGGAATTCAGCATGAACAGGTTTTGGTGCGTGCGGTTGAAAGCCAGCTTAACGGTGCCATTGCCGTCAGTTTCAATATTAACCGCAAGCCTCAGGTCGGGCTGGTTATACCATCTGATGAATTGGTTATTCCGGAATTCAAGGGTATCGCTCACATTCCTCAAATCGATTGGTGAACCGGGAAAATAGGTCAATACCTTTTCAGGGCCCAGGGGGGTAAACGTTGCATACCTTATTCCTGTTACAATATTCAGCCATGAATTGGCCTCCCACGAATCAGACAGGTAAACGAAAGTTTCAGTGCCTTTTTCATTTCCAAGCTGAACAGGTATCAGCAGTGAGCCGGTTCCGTATGGTTTTACCGTACCCCGGTTTAGTTTGTAGAGTGACATCCCGGCACCATATTCGAGGCTGTGAATATCACTGAGCAGATGCTGAAACTGTGCTTTCACCTCGTAATGGTCAAGGTTATAAGCATGTTCATAAGCCGCCGTTTCCTGCGCTTTTTCAGCAGTGGCAAAATGATATGATGCTGCCACCACCGAAAATTCAGCCCTCAGGGCCTGTGAAAAACTGTTGGCAACAATCAGCGACGCACCGTCATTTGAGTAATTATAGTCAGAGATGCCGGCAAGCCTGAACTTGTCGGAACTGTGGTAACCAAATAATGAAATATGGGTCTTGTTGAGTTCAACACCAACCGACCCCGAGAAGTCACTGAAGTTTGTCGAACTTGCCCTGATTTCCGGATCTTTGATCCGGTTAAGTATCCAGTCAGAATAAGATGACCTGGCACTGAGTAATACCGAAGCCTTGTCTTTCAATATAGGGCCTTCAACCACGATGTTGCCGGTAACAGGGCTTAACCCGCCCCTTGCGGTGAATCTTTTACGGTTGCCCTGCCTTGTGACCACGTTAAACACTGATGACAAGCGCCCGCCGAAACTTGCGGGGATATGTCCCTTGAAGATGGAGAAATCCTTTATAATATCAGAATTGAAAGCGGGGAAGAATCCAAACAGGTGTGATGTATTATAAACGGGTACCTTATTTATATAGAATGCATTCTGGTCGAAACTCCCTCCCCTTACATTAAGCCCTGCCGATCCTTCCCCGGCATTCACTATACCGGGTAACATTCCCGATATTTTAATTATATCGCGTTCACCCATCATCATTGGCAGCTCTTTTACCGCCTTCATGGTAATCTTTTCAATGCCCGGATCTTTCGACTTAACATTCATTTGCCGGTCGCCGTATACCACAAACTCCTTGATATCGATAACGGCTTTATTTAACGCTATCTTAAAATACCCGTCAGACAGCACATTAAGTACAATCTTCAGTTTTTCATAGCCAAGGATTTCGATAATACCGTTGTATTTGCCCGGTTTCAGCATTATGGACATGATTCCGTTTATATCGCTGATGGCCCCTGATTGGGTTTCATCAATATATAATGTAGCATTAAAGAGAGGTTCACCTGTTTCACTGTCTTCCAGGTCACCCTGGATGCGGGCTTTTGACCCGTTTATTCTTCCGCCTTTGGTTCCAATGGTAAACACCGGTGCCGACATGCTTTTCCTTCCTGTTAAATATCGCTGTTCAGTTTCGGTTAAATTCTTTTGAGAAGTTGCTGAAGAATCAGCTGTTTGCTTTTTTTGCTCAAAACCGGGCAATTCAGTAATCAGTTTATCACCTTCCAGTACCACAAGGTCGTTGTTCCAGGCAGAAACCGTTAATCCTGTGCCCTGCAGAGCCTGCCTGAATGCGTCATCAACAGTCACCTGGTCAGCATGCAGGCTGATCTTTATACCATCGGCCCAATCATCCCTTACCCATATTTTCAATCCTGTCTGGCGACTCACTTCTTCCACAAACAAACGAAGGCTGACGCTGTCCATCTGAATTGAAACCCTTGTTTCGGTAACCTGGGCCTGCAATGACAATGTGGCGAAAAGCAAGAGTAACAGCAGGATTCTCATAGTGCTGCCTTTCTGATAAATTCAAGCAAAGAAGCAACCTTTGCATCATCTTCCTTGCGCATATTGATATTATTCTGCCTCAGGTACTTTCTGATCACCGGTTGGTCATCGCGGTTAAAAAGGCCGATAAACGAATGGTTATTCTTAAACCGGTATATATCATTATCCTTTTGCAGGTATGCTTCCCTGGCAAGAGGCGTAAAACGCATATTCTGTGATGATATGCCTGAGCTTATGGTAAGATCTTTGAAATAATGATACAGGATGCGGTAGCGGTTTTCATGGTAAAATTCATCTCCGATAACCCTGTATACGGTGGTATTTGAATCGTTGTTACTTAAAAGGACAAAAGATTGATTCATGAATTGAAACGACTGCAGCCATGCATCTGAAAGTACGATCCTGTTAATCCCCCCTGTTGTTGATTTATACCGGTAAATGACCTGCTGGTTATAAACATCATAATTCAGGTCAACGTCGTTATATGTGATTCCACGTATCGTGCATGAACCGGTTTGATATGCCGGCGACTGGTAAAAAGGGGTTCCTTCTGTTGAAGGATACACATAAAATGAATAAAGGGCACCGTTATATAAAGTTGCGTCAGCACCATAACAATTTTCAACCGGCGGTTGCTGGGCTACCGACAAGAAGTATGCGCCAAAAAGGCAATAAATGAAAATCAGCGTAGTGTGGTTTTTCATAGGTTTAAGCTAAACAAAGTAAAGGCTGGCGAGGTTTAAGCATGTACCTCAAAGGATTTACTATTTTTGCAGGAAATTCATAAACTATGCTTTGTTTTATCCGCCACGAAACTGATCCCTATTTCAATATTGCCGCTGAAGAGTATGTACTGAAGCATTTCCGCCAGGATTGCTTTATGCTTTGGCGGAACGAGCCCTGTATTATTGTCGGTAAGCATCAAAATACCCTGGCAGAGATCAATCTTGATTATGTTAAAGAAAAACAGATTAAGGTTGTAAGGCGATTATCGGGTGGTGGTGCGGTTTTTCATGACCTGGGCAATCTGAATTTTACTTTTGTCGCCAATGGTGAACCGGGTAGCGACCTGGTTGATTTTCACAAGTTCACAAAACCAATTCTTGAAGTCCTCTGGAAATTGGGAATCAAAGCTGAATTTGCCGGCAGAAACGACCTGGTGATTGATGGCAGGAAGTTTTCAGGAAATGCCGAACATGTTTATGGTCACAGGATCCTGCATCATGGCACCCTGCTCTTTTCGTCAGTAATGGCCGACTTAACCAATGCATTGAATGTTGACCCCTCAAAATTCACTGATAAAGCAGTGAAATCTGTCAGAAGCAGGGTTACCAATATCAGTGAACACCTGTTGATGGATCTTACCGTGCTGGAATTCCGCGACCTGATCCTGCAGCATATGAATGAGGCTATCGCCGATGCGGAAACATACAGCTTTACTGAAGAGGATATAAAGGCAATCAGTAAGTTACGCGACGAAAAGTATTCTACCTACGATTGGAACTTCGGGTCTTCACCCGAGTACACTTTTACCAGAAAACTTAAAACTGCCGGCGGACACATTGAAGTGGCTCTTATTGTTGAAGGTGGCATTATTAAACAGGCCCGTTTCTTTGGTGACTATTTCCATATAAATGACCCTGCAGAAATTGAATCAGCACTAATTGGAGTGCCTCATCAGGAAGCTGAACTCAGGAAAAGGTTCAGTAATTTTCCTCTCGACAAATATTTCCTGAATGTTACAGAAAATGAATTGATGTCAACCCTCATATAAATAAAACCAGCAATGTTTCGTATCGGACATGGATTTGATGCACACCGTTTGGTTGAAGCACAGCCTTTTGTACTGGGAGGTGTAAAGATTGATTTTTCCAAAGGAGCCATTGGCCATTCTGATGCTGACGTGCTGATACATGCGGTATGCGACGCACTGCTCGGGGCTGCTGGTTTAAGGGATATTGGATTTCATTTCCCTGATAACGATGAACGGTACAGGGGAATTGACAGCAGGCTGTTGCTTCGCGAAACCGTGAAAATGATTCAGGATAAGCAGCTGGTTATCTCAAATCTCGATTGCACCATTGCCCTTCAGGAACCTAAGATCAGCAAGTATATCCCCGAAATGCAGGTTAATCTTGCTGCCGACCTTGGTATTGACGTTTCTTTCGTTAATGTTAAAGCTACAACTACTGAGCACCTTGGCTTCACCGGACGGGGTGAGGGTGTTGCCGTTTGGGCTGTTACCATTTTATATCCTGTAAAAGATAAATAATGAAGATAAGGTACGTTACCCATGAATTTATTAATAAAACCCTCTGGGACCAGTGCATCAAGCAGTCGGTGAATGGCAGGGTTTATGCGTATTCATGGTACCTTGATATCATGGCCGACAACTGGGATGCCCTTATTCAGGGTGATGACGATTATGAAACCGTGTTTCCCCTTACTTACAGGAAAAAATTCGGTGTTTCGTA
This sequence comes from Lentimicrobium sp., assembly GCA_035298745.1. Lineage (GTDB taxonomy): Bacteria > Bacteroidota > Bacteroidia > Bacteroidales > Lentimicrobiaceae > Lentimicrobium. The sequence continues at coordinate 9,591 of DATGXS010000010.1, forward strand.
TTTGTACCAGCCTTTCTTTACACAGCAGCTGGGTATATTTTCATGCAACCAGATTACACCAGGGCTTATCAATACTTTTCTCGAAGCCATTCCTTCAAAGTTCATGTTTGCCGAAATTAACCTGAACACACTGAATAAGCCCGATGAAAGCAGGTGGAATGTGGTAAACAATATTAACTATGAACTTGACCTTATTGAACCGTTTGACTCTATTTATAAACGTTTCTCCACCAATATTAAGAGGAATGTAAGCAAGGCTGAACAAAAGGAAATAAGAGTTTCAGACACGGTCAATCCCGAGGAGATCGTTCGCCTTTTCCGTGAAAACAGGGGGGCATCACTTCTAAAACTTAAAGACCATGACTATAAGAAACTGCTTCAGCTGGTTTATCATGGAATCCACAAACAAATAGCATTCAGCTACGGTGCTTATACAAAAACCAATACCCTTTGTGCCGGGATGATCATTTTTATAAGTCATTACAAAGCTACCTTCCTTTTTTCGGCCACCAATGAAGATGCACGCGAAAGCGGGGCAATGCCCATGCTCATAAGTCAGTTTATTTTTTCAGCAGCAGGCAACCATCTTACCCTTGACTTTGAAGGCTCCAATGATCCGCAACTTGGCCGCTTTTATAAAAGCTTCGGAGCCCAGAAAATTGAATACCCTTCTATAAGCATTAACAGGCTTCCTTTTCCCCTTCGCCAAACCTTCAGCATCTATAAAAAAATACGCCGTGCGAGGACTTCAAAAGAATCGTAAAAAACATTGAACTAATGCATTCTCTTCTGGTTTGATTAATAGCTCTTTAACGCTTTACATGTTATGCTAAAATCATATCTTAATCAAGAAGGAAATGAAAATCAACTGTTTACTGCTCGCTATCACCTGTCTGGCTTTTATAAACGTTTCCGGACAAAACCTGTACACATCATCTAATGCGGCTTCCATTGAGAATGAAGCCAATACTACCACCGGATGGACCGGCTCTGCATCCATCACATCTGAATCATCAACCGCACAAAACGGAACCTATTCCCTGAGATTTGCTGTTCTCAATACAAACCGTGAAGCAAGGTACAACTTTACAGCCGTTGTGGGGACTGTTTATAATATCAGCATCTGGGCACGCCGTACGGCAAACAGCAACAATCCGGCCTTCGCCAACTGGATTGGTTTATCGGGTTTCTCCACAACAGTTATCAGCAGTACTGCGTGGACTCAGTACAATTTCGTAGTAACGGCAACTGTCACAGCTCCGGCTATACGTGTGTATGCAGGACCAATAGGTGCTGCCAGCGGGGTTGAGGTGTTTGTTGACGCAATTTCCATAACTGTTCAAACTCCACCCGACACGCAACCACCAACGGCGCCTTCTAACTTAACGGTTAGCAATGTAACCTCCACTTCTGCCGTTATAAACTGGAATGCATCAACTGATAATGTAGGCGTTGTTTCTTATTCTGTTCGTGAAGGGACTACAACGCTGGGCAATGTGGGACCTTCCATTACTTCATATCAGTTAAATAATCTTCAGCCTTCAACAAGCTATACTTATACAGTGGTAGCCTTTGACGCTGCCAACAATAGTTCTCAAAGCAGTCCGCTGACATTCAGCACCCTGCCCCCACCTGCCGATGTTACCCCACCAACCATACCCACAAATCTCACTGCCTCAACAATCACGGCAACTGATCTGTATCTGTCGTGGGTACCTTCCACTGACAATGTTGCGGTAACAGGTTATCGCATATTCATGAATGACCTTTTAAAAGATTCAGTTACATCGGCTCAATATCAGGTAGTTGGCCTCACCGGCAACACCACTTATACGTTTTATGTTGTAGCTTATGATGCGGCAGGTAATGTTTCTGCCCCCGGTAATCAGATTTCTGTTACTACAATCAATCCCGGACAAGTCAGTAATTATACCACTGAAAATGCAAACCTTCCGTCTGTTGACTGGCAATCGGCCAACTTATATGCTGCAGGGAATGTAGGTATAGGCACCACGCCAAATTCCAGTTACAAATTATCGGTAAATGGAAACATCAGGGCAAAAGAGATCATAGTTGAAACAGGTTGGTCTGATTTTGTCTTTGAGGAAGGTTATAACCTGGCGAGCCTGAAGGAAGTAGAAGACTACATTAAACTAAACGGTCACCTCAAAGATATCCCTGATGCAGAAGAGGTCCAGGCAAACGGTATAGGGCTGGCAAGGATGAATAAACTACTTCTTATGAAGATTGAAGAACTGACATTATATGTGATTGAATCAAATAAACGGATTGAAAATCTTCAAAATCAGGTACAAGAACTCAGTTCCTCTCCAAAATTAGTTTATTAATTACATGAACTATTTGAATCTCTGTTGGTTACAATCTTAAGTTAACTTGTTTTAAGTTGACATTGATGTAGTTGACTTATCTCCTGTTGACCTTTCTGCGCTTGTGTTGAAAAGTCTTATTTCTCTTGCTTTATCTCTATTCAGGTGAATATTCGTGTGATTCTAAAATTGCTTGTATGAAACTCATTGTTTTTACTCTTTTTGTGTGGATTGTAAGTGCTTCAATTTTAAATGCACAAAATTTATACACACAGCCAAACGCGGCTAATATTGAAAATGAGGCCAACACCACAACCGGTTGGTCAGGCCCGGCAACAATTACATCTGTTACCGGCAATCCGCAAAATGGCACATATAGTTTACTCATAACATCTAACGGTAACGGCGCCAGGCATTCTATTTACTCCTTTACAGCAGTTGTTGGTACTGTATATAATGTAAGTATATGGGCACGCAGGGGGAGTAATAACAGTAATTCAGTGTTTGCCAACTGGACCGGGTTTCAAAACTTTACGTCAGTTAGTATTGCCAGTACCCAATGGACACAGTATAACTTCACGCTGACAGCCTCAAGCACCTCGCCGGCCATCTGGGTATATGCTTCTGATGGTGGTCCTGCCGGCAGAACTGCTTATGTTGATGCAATTACTATTACTGCCCAGGCTGGTGATACCCAGGCACCCACTGCCCCAACCAACCTCGCTTCTTCCAATGTTACAGCAACATCCCTTACCCTTAGCTGGACGGCTTCAACCGATAATATAGGGGTAACCAATTACAGAATCTACCAGAACAACACCCAGGTAGGGCAAACCGGCAATTCAACCACTACTTTCAATGTATCAGGCTTAACGGCTTCAACCGCTTACAGCTATTATGTGAGAGCAGAAGATGCAGCAGGCAATTTATCAGCCAACAGCAACACTATAAATGTTACCACCGCTGTGGCCACCGATACCCAGCCTCCCACTGTCCCAACCAACCTTGCTTCTTCCAATGTTACAGCAACATCCCTTACCCTTAGCTGGACGGCTTCAACCGACAATATAGGGGTAACCAATTACAGAATCTACCAGAACAACACCCAGGTCGGGCAAACCGGCAATTCTACCACGACTTTCAATGTAACAGGTTTAACGGCTTCAACCGCTTACAGCTATTATGTGAGAGCAGAAGATGCTGCAGGCAATTTATCAGCCAACAGCAACACTATAAATGTTACCACTGCTGCAGCCACCGATACCCAGCCTCCAACTGCCCCAACCAACCTCGCTTCTTCCAATGTTACAGCAACATCCCTTACCCTCAGCTGGACAGCTTCAACCGATAATATAGGGGTAACCAATTACAGAATCTACCAGAACAACACCCAGGCCGGGCAAACAGGCAATTCAACCACTACTTTCAATGTAACAGGTTTAACAGCTTCAACCACATACAGTTATTATGTGAGAGCTGAAGATGCAGCAGGCAATTTATCAGCCAACAGCAACACGCAAACCGTAACTACAGCATCTGGAGGCGGTGGCGGGGGAACTGCCTATACCACAGAAAATGCAAATCTGCCAACTGTTAACTGGCAATCGCTCAATTTATACGTTGCCGGAAGAATGGGAATAGGTACACAACCTAACAGTGCTTATTTATTATCAGCCAATGGTACGGTCAGGACTAAAGACCTGGTGGTACAGCCTGGTTGGTCTGACTTTGTATTTGAGCCCGGTTATGACCTTCCTGATCTTAAGAAAGTCGAAGAATATATCATTGCAAACGGCAGGTTGATTGATCTGCCGTCAGCAGCAGAAATTCAGGAAAATGGAGCAAAACTAGGACAAACCAATGCTCTTTTGCTGATGAAAATTGAAGAATTAACACTCTACCTTATTGAGATGAATAAGAGGTTAGAAAACCTCGAGGGAAATATTCAAATCTCATATTAAACGTATTGAATCACTTACAATCTGATTTTCAAACGTTTATGCTTGAACTTTAAGCCTTTACATTCGTTAAATTTCTATCACTGGAACTACAGAAAACTCTTACTCCTTTGCTTATTGTAAACTCGGTAAACTAACCAGGATAAACCAATTGAACATGAAACTAACTACCTTATCAATAATATTTGTGCTCACAACTTTTTATTCAGTTCATGCACAAAACCTGTATACGCTTTCAAACGCTGCAAATCCAACAAATGAAGCAAATTCAACCACAGGGTGGTCGGGTGCAGCTACTATTACATCATCAACAACTACTCCGCAAAATGGGACATACAGCATATTAATTACCTCAAACAGCTCAGGGGGAAGGGATGGCAGATTTACGTTCACTGCAGTCTCCGGAACCGTTTATAACATAACTATCTGGGCACGAAGGGGGGCTACTTTCAATAGTCCGGCATTTGCCAACTGGACCGGCCTTTCGGGATTTGCAACTACAAATATTTCAACGCAAACCTGGACGGCATATAATTTTACTGTGACCGCTACAGCAACAAACCCTGTGATAGCCGTTTACTCGGCGCCTATCGGTGCTGCGGCAGGCAATGAGGTTTATATTGATAATATAAGTATCACGGCATCGGGAGGAGGCGGAGGAACTGATACCCAGCCGCCAACTGCCCCAACCAACCTGGCTGCATCAAATATTGCTTCCACTTCCTTAACGCTCACATGGACTGCTTCTACTGATAATGTTGGTGTGACTAATTACAGGATTTACAGGAATAATAATTATCTGGGACAAACCGGCAACGCGACAACTACCTTTAATGTCACAGGACTTACAGCTTCAACAACCTACAGTTTCTATGTCAGGGCAGCCGATGCAGCCGGTAATCTTTCCGTTACCAGTAATACTATTAATCCTACAACAACCAGCGGTGGGGGTGGCGGTGATACGCAACCGCCAACAGCACCTACAAGCCTTGCTGCATCTAATGTTGGTTCATCATCTTTAACATTAACATGGAATGCTTCCACCGACAATGTGGGTGTAACCAATTACCAGATCTTCCGTAATAACACCTTCTTTGGCCAAACCGGTAATGCAACGACTACATTTAATGCATCAGGACTTGCCTCCTCTACTACATACAGTTTTTATGTGATTGCCCAGGATGCGGCAGGCAATAACTCAAACCAGAGTAACACCATAAATGCGACGACCACGGCAGGCAGTGGCGGAGGCGGCACGCCTTATACCACTGAAAATGCAAATCTCCCCACTGTCAACTGGCAATCGCTGAACTATTACGCTGCGGGTTATGTGGGAATAGGAACACAACCGAATTCAACTTACCGGTTATCGGTAAACGGGAATATCAGGGCTAAAGAAGTGGTTGTTGAATCAGGATGGTCTGACTTTGTATTTGATAAAGATTATGAATTACCACCTCTTCACGAAGTAGAAAGATTTATCAATGAAAATGGCCATTTAAAAGATATCCCTTCTGCCACCGAAGTTCAGAAGAATGGTATCGGGTTAGCCGAAATCAATACACGCTTGCTTCAAAAAGTTGAAGAGCTGACGCTATACATCATTGAAATGAATAAGAAAATTGAAGAACTTGAAAACGCTCAGAAGACTCAATCTATAAATCAAAAGTAATTTCCCCATGAAACTAATCTATATAACGCTTTCTCTTCTTTTTTTGAGCATTGTCACTTCTGGCCAGAGTATCAGGAAAAACTACAATGAAATGACAGCCCTTGAGCGGAATAATCTTGTAAACGCATTCTATCAGCTGCGTACCGGTCCCGATCTGATAAATGACCTGGCCGTATTTCATGGTGCTTATTTTGATCTTGATAATTCTTCAACTCCAACAGCACTGGATATCCATTTTAACCTGCCCGATGAGCCTGAACAGGATATTTTCCTGGCCTGGCACCGCCGACAGATCTTTGAAGTGGAACAGGCAATGCAGGATATTAATCCATATATCAGTATCCCGTTCTGGAATTCCTCCGTTGATCAGTCAACGACCTCTCCCTTGTGGGATCAGAATTTTCTTGGACAATTCAACACTGACTGGGATTTGCAGCGTAATTTGGGAGGAATGGATATGTTGCCATTTCCATCTGACGTGACTCAGGCACAATCACAAACCGATTGGTATCTTTATTCAGATATGCTTGAGCGTGGTCCGGTTCACCATGGTGCTCACCGCTGGGTTGGCGGTATAATGAATGCCAATGTTTCACCCCGCGACCCTGTGTTTTACCTGCATCATGCCTGGATTGATAAATTATGGCGCGAATGGCAGGATGCACACCAAAGCTCCACGTATATGCGAACCAACATGCTGAGGTATGATGGTACTTATGTTTTTAACGGTCAAACACTGCCGGTTGTTAATCCCAACAGTATTATCAATGCACGTTCACTGGGCACCTTTTATGGTGAAAACCAACTGGCAATAATGGACAATTATACCGTAAGCAACACTTATAACGCTCAGGAACTCTTCTTTTACCAGTATGTTATTCAGGTTCAGAATAATTTTAACGTCCCTGCGCAGCGTAATGCCCGCATTGAATCAGTAACAAGAATCAGGCTATTACCCGGTTTCCATGCCTTTAATGGTTCAAACTTTGTAGCTACCATTGGTGACGGAACCACAGGGCAGCGCGAATTTCCTGCTATTGTCAGGAATACAATCCCATGGGACAACAGAGGTATCCCTATTGACTGGGATGCTTACAGGCCCAAAGAATTAGAGGAAAGCGTGATTGAAGGAAACATCCACATCTATCCCAACCCGTTTACCGACAGGCTGACATTAATCTCAAAAGAACCTTATGACACCTGGTTCGTTGAAATTTATGACCTGACAGGAAGAAAACTATTTGAGAAAGAGTCAGGACATGCTTCGACTGTTGTATACCAACTTGATCAATTAAACAAAGGCACTTACGTAATTAAAATGACGCTGAACGGTAATGTTATCAAGAGTTCAACCATTATTAAACAATAATAAGATTAGAGAAGAGAAGAGAAGAGAAGAGAAGAGAACTTAAGATAACATACGATAACATAACATAATAAGGATAACATAACATAACATAACATAACATAACAGCACGAAAAAGAGGCTATCACTTTGTGATAGCCTCTTTTTCTTTTATGTAAGAAAATTAACCTGGTCTTTTGTTGTCTTATTTCTTAGGAACACTGTTGGTTGCCGGTTCTTTTACAGCATCAAAATTGAAGTGTAATGAAAAGCGCAGTGTTTTATCAAGCGGATTAAGCTGGTCGGGTGAAACCAGGTATGAGATATCAAGACCAAATACATTATATCTTAAACCGGCGCCGAAAGTGAAGAACTTACGGTTACCTTTTGTTGCATGCTCATAAAAATAACCACCCCTGAGAGCGAATACATTGTCGTACCAGTATTCAATACCACCGGCAATTGAAATCTCATGAAGTTCTTCGGTAAAACCACCCGGAGCATCGTAGAATGAATGGAACATTCCAACCGGTACTGATACGTTTGGATTCATCCCACTGGCAATTATTGGATTGTTATTGTCATCATAAATTACCTGTCCGCTTGAATCTGTTTCATAAATTGGCGGGGTTGGAATCAGTAATTTATTGAAGTCAACGGCAAATGTCATCTTATTGAATTCATCGAATTCAAGGGTCAGCGACGGGCCTATGCGGAGATTTGTAGGAATAAAGTCGCGTTGGGTATTGTCGTCAGAGTATGATATTTTGGCACCAATGTTACTAATGTTAAGTCCCCATGCAAACATACCACCCTGCAGGCTGGCAAATTCAAGCGGATGTTCAGAGTAAATTGCTATGTCAGCGGCAACTGAATTACCCGGTTTTGTAGATGTACCTGCTACTTCCTGTCCCTGGGTAAGATTTGAATGGATATATCTGCCACTAACCGCACCTGAGAGACGCTCTGTAAGCATACGTGAATAAGCGCCACTGATGGCAAATTCACTTGGCCTGTAGTTACCTACCACATCACCCTGAATGTTTGTGAAAACAATGTCACCGAGTGAGAAATATAACAACGATCCGGCAATGGCTGAATTATTGTTTAGTTTCTTGAAACCCGATGCATAAGTGAGTGAAATATCTTTTACCAGTTTGTAGAGCCAGGGACTGTATGACAATGAGAAACCCATGTCACTGTCAATAAAAGAGTACTTTGCAGGATTCCAATGCAGGGAATTGGCGTCAGGAGCACTTGAAACACCGGCTTCTCCCATTCCACCTGAACGTGCATCAGGACCTATCTGAAGAAAAGGAACAGCTGTTGTAATGGTATTGAGATCTTGGCCAATAAAAGTTGTCTTCTGTGCAAATGATTGATTTACAGATACAAAAGCAATTCCCGCAAGGAGGCAGGACAAAAAAACCGGCTTAAAGCGCATACAGTAATTTTTGAATAAGAGGTGCAAATTTATTGATTATTTTGATATATTGTAAAATAAACGGTTACACGTTGCCTATATTGTTTGGGAAATATTTTTTTTTCACCGGGCCTGGCTCTAATCACCTCACTCAAATACTTCCAATCATATTTTTGTCAATGTTAAAAATCAATCCCTGCCCGATATCGAGTTTTACCAGAACCTTCTGCGTACCCTGATGCCTTACCAGCTCGCCCCTGATGCCCATCAGATGCCCTCCCAGTATTTCTATCTTTTGTCCGGGCTGCATGCCTTCGGGGGCAATCTCCAGTCCATTGGCAGAGGCAACCAAACGCTTTATTGTTTCTATCTGATCGTCGGGTATCGGTACGGGTTTACCTTCAAAAATAATAAAACCTGCAATGTCACCTTCAATCCTTGCTTTATTAAACTCATGGTTTTCAATCTGCACGAACACATAAGAAGTAAAGAGCGGAACACTGACTGTCTTCAGGCGGTCTGACCACTTGCGGCGCTCTGTCTTCAACGGGAGGTAACAGGTTATACCCGCCTTTTCAAGCTTAATCTGCGTTTTCTTTTCTGCTCTCGGCTTTGTATAACAGGCGTACCATTTCATGAGTTATTCTCCTGAAACAAAGTTAACACGAATTGCCTAACGGATTTAAAACAATTTGATAAATGTAGAAATGATTACCGACCATGCCATAACTGATAAACTGAGCCATCCAATAAGACCGCGCCGTGATGAATAGTACCTTACTGCAAGGAAAGTGCCCAGCGGTATCGATAAAAGAACGGGGGTAAGTATAATTAAGCCGGGGAAACCAAAACGTGAACGTATCATTACTATGATCCTGTTGCGTTTTGTAAATATTTTTTTCGGTGCTGTATTGTAGGTACGCTTGTGGATGGGAATTCCTGCCATACGGTGATATACTTTGCGCATCCTTCTTTTCCAGAAAGGAAAATGTGAAAAAATATACCTTCCGGTATAATAAAAGAAAATAACACCTATCCATCCACCTATGGTGGTGTTCAGAATGGTCTGAATATAAGTATATCCAAATAAATACGAAGTGGGTGCAGCAACAAGAAATTTTACTGCACTAATCAATAATATGCTTAATTGCTTAAGAATTAATTCGGCGATCACCATTTTCCTCTCTACAGTTTAGTCAGTCCCTGAGTTATTTTTAGTTAATTGCAGTAATGTGAATAAAGTAACTGTTAGTCAGAAAATTTTTTTCGCTATATGGAAAATTATTTTACTATTCGTCACAACAAAAAAAAGCGTCAAAAACTCACATCGTTAAATCAGAGGCCAAAAGTAAATTAAATTACTTTTGCCTCATGTACTATAAACGTTTGAGATTCACTTTTATTTCCGTTTTATTATTTTTTAACACTCTGATTTTCAGTCAGGGAATCCCATCTGGTTATTTTATACAACCCATCGACGGGGTGCTGCAGCTCTCAGGCACTTTTGCTGAACTTCGGGGTGGTCATTTCCACTCGGGAATCGACCTGCGCACCAACAGCAAGGAAGGTTTTCCTGTTTATGCTGCTGCCGAAGGCTATGTTGTGCGTATAAAAATCCAGCCCGGCGGATTTGGCAAGGCCGTTTATATCAATCACCCCAATGGCTATACCACCGTTTATGCCCATCTGCTTTCTTTCAATGAAGCGATAAACAACTACACCCGCGCTAAACAATACGAAGCTGAGTCTTTTGAGGTTGACCTCTTTCCGCCAAAAGGACTTTTAATGGTCAGCAAAGGAGATATTATTGCCCTTTCGGGAAACTCGGGCGCTTCCGAAGGTCCGCACCTGCATTTTGAAATCCGTGAAACCGATACCGAACTGCCTGTTGATCCCTTACTATTCGACCTTCCCGTAAAGGACTGGATACGCCCTACCATGCATGGACTCAGAGTGTACCCCGAAGGTTCCGGCTCGTTTATCAACGGGAGCCCGTTACCTGCTTCTTTTTCACTGGTGGGATGGGGACCGGTGTACCGCCTGAAGATAACTGATACGATTGAAGTAGCCGGTAAGTTCTCACTGGGACTGAATGCAACCGACCTGCTCAACGAAACCAGCAACCGCAATGGGGTGGTCAGGTACAGCGTGTTCATCGACTCGGTACCTGCCTTTGAGTGGCAGGCGGTTAAGTTTGCCTTCAACGAAACCCGTTATGTTAACAGCTTTATCGATTATCCATACTACTATGCTACCAACCAGCGGTATATGCGCACGCATACCGACCCTGGCAACAAACTGAGCATGTATACCATCAACCCTGCTGCAGGTGTTTTCAGTACCCGGCCCGGCAGCCTTCATTATGTTAAAGTAGTGGTTGCCGATTCTAAAAACAATGAATCAATACTGCGGTTTATCGTTAAAGCCACCGGCAAACCTGTCAAAAGTGCTTCTGAACCCGGCGCAGCCGACCAGTCAGGCCTGCTTTTTACAATCAATAAGCTCAATACATTTGCCATCCCAGGCATGCGCATTAGCCTTCCCGGCAAATGCCTTTATGATAGTATCAGGTTCCGCTACAGCGAACAGGCCCCGCTTCCAAATTCGCTTTCGCGGATATACCAGGTCCATAAGCCTGAAGTGCCGCTACAGGACTATTTTGACCTATCGGTAAAAACCGACACCCTTACCGGTATTCCATCATCACGGTTAACAGTGGTACGGCTTAATGCACAGAATAAACCCTCGGCCGCAGGCGGTAAGTATGAAAACGGATTTATGAGAGTGAAGGTCCGCGATTTTGGAAGGTATGCCGTTATGGCCGACACAATAGCACCGGTAATTAAAGGAGTGAACATCACAAACGGAATAGATATCAGTGGCCTGAAAAACCTTAAAGTCACCATATCCGACAATTTAAGCGGCATAAAATCGTATCGTGCTACATTAAACGGCTCATGGATCCTGATGGATTATGATGCCAAGAACCGGCTTCTTACCTACGAAAAAGATGCACTGCTCCTGCCCGGGGAGAATGTGATGATTCTTACTGTTACTGATGGTGTGGGAAACAATAGTGTGATGCAATGGATGCTAAAAAATGAAGGAGTGACGGAGTGACCGGTCACGCACGCTCATTTGGTACCCGCTCTCAGCATCTCCTCATAAACATGGCTCCAGCCTTTCCATCGTTTCCATTCCGACAACGATTCATTGTGGAACAGTGAAATGAATGTACCACCAACTGAGCGAACTACTTCTATTAAGGGTACTATATGGCTCAACGCTCCTTCGGCTTCGACTTTTAAATAATCACGCAAGGTACCGTCCATAACGGCAAACGGATGTATAACCAGGCTGGTGGCACGTTCCATTTCAAGGTCGTACCATTTGAACGGGGTGCAAATGCCTGCCCTGAAACCGGTTTTGGCCGCAAAGCCCATGGTGTAGTCGTCGGTGATATCTTCAGCTATGAGATTGCGGTAAGTGTATGGCAGGTGCAGTTTAAGGAAGTGTTGCCTCGAAAGGGTGACTTCGCGGTGCAGCACTTCCGAAAGGCCGCTAATTTCCTGTTTAAGCAGCATCTCGTCGCTGTTTGATGCATACGACGGGTGAATGCCCACATCGCCCTCATCTCCCAGCGAAGTAATCAGCCTCCTGAAAGCATGGTTGTTTATGGAAGTGTTTTTATCGAACTGATCATAACCGGCAAACAATATAAAGAACAGGGGCCTGAGGTCGTATTTTCGGTGCAGTGTGTGCATGAGTTCAAATGAATCAAAGGGGTCGGTTTCGTGTCCCCTCAGCACCCGGTACCTTTTCTTCACTCCTGCCATATCAGTCACCTTCAGGTCTTTAATAAACCCGCCTATGGTACGGTACAGTCCTTTATGCTTATATGCCCATGCGGCATCAATGTCAATGCTTGGGATGAACTCATACCTGGGGTATTTAATTGGTATACCCGGAAAAAGTTCCTGCAGTATCTTACCGAGCTCTTTTGACCAGATATTGACAACAGGCGACTGTAAAAAACCTTTTTGGTATGCCAGCGACGAAAAGGCAGAAAACCTGCCATGCTCATCCCTGATGTAAGGCAAATATTCTTCATACCTGCTCACCATGAAAAAAGTGGCAGAGAAGATATCGAAGGGCAAACTTGATTCCCGGCTGTAAACAGGGAAAAGAGCTTTGGTTCCTGCAAAATCTGTAATGTTGACTACCAGGCTGTTTATTCCCCTTTCGTCAATCAGTCCTGCAGGTACAATCATACATTCCATTGCTGAAACGGGCCTGTTGCTGTAATTGATGCGCGGCCCCTGGTATTCTGCAAATTCTACGGCATTTGATGTGAGCCTGTACCTGAGCCCCAGCAGGTTGCCAATCACCAAATGGGTGATATAGCTGAGCCTTGCCGTAATATTTACAGAATAAATCAGCAGTTCATTCATATCTGAGCGACTCAACGGGATCAAGCTTTGCCGCCTTCAGGGCAGGTATGATTCCCGAAAGGATGGCTACAATAAAACACAAGGTTACACCCAGTATTATCCATGCCCATGGGACAATAAAGCCTGCGCCAATGATAAGGGCAAGTATATTTCCAATAAGGATACCAAGGACAATCCCGGCCATTCCGCCAATCTGGCCAATTACCACAGCTTCAAACAGGAACTGGTTTCTGATGGTTTTACTGTTGGCACCAATGGCTTTGCGGATGCCTATCTCCCTGGTTCTTTCGGTAACTGATACAAGCATGATATTCATAAGCCCGATGGCTGCACCAAACAGCGTAATGATACCGATAATGGTAGCTGCAAGCCGCAGGTATTTCAGATTATCGAAAAGCATATTTGAGAGGCTGTCGCTTTTTGAAATCTCGAAAGGATCTTCGTCTACGGTCCTGGCATTCCTAATTACCCTCATCAGTCCGTTGGCCTCCCCAATGGCGGCATCAAGCTGCGTTGGGTCGGTGGCCATAACACTAATGGAGAATGAGGAGTTGGGCCTGGAATAAACCTGCCTGACGTTTGTAACAGGCAGCAACACAATATTATCAGAGCCGGTAATGCTTGCACCTTTTGCTTTGAGTACACCTATAACCCGGTAGCGGGCTGGTCCAACGTTAATGATACGGTCAACAGGATCCTCCACATCAGGGAATATCTTTTTGGCAACATCAGATCCCAGTATGGCGGCATGGCTGCCATAAAAGGTTTCAACCTGCGTAAAGTTTCTTCCCACCTCAAGTTCGTAGCCCGAGGTAGCCAGATAATTCTCATCGGTACCAACCACGGGCACATTCGCATGTGTTTTATGCGAGCCATATTTAATCGTGGCATTGTGGGTAGCAAACATAAAAATGGAGACCTGTGAGGGGAAGGTATATTCCTGTTTAAAGTCCATAGCTTCCTGCCAGGTAATAACCCTGTTGTTTTTGGCCAGCGACTTACGGGCACCGCCTTCCATCATTACCTGCCTGTTTCTGATGGTGAAGGTATTGGCACCCATCATGGTAAAATTCTTTCCCAGCCAGAATTTTATGGCATCAATGGAAGTAAGAATGCCTACCAGGGCCATGATGCCGAAGGCAATGATGAGTATGGTGAGCACACTCCGGGTCAGGTGTGACCTGATAGAATCAACTGATACTGCAATATTCTCCTTGAAAAGGATATTCATGACTGAAATTTATTTATACCCCTTAAATTTTAGCACCAAATGCCAGGTCGCCTGCATCACCCAGTCCCGGTACGATATATGACTGCGCGGTAAGCTCATCATCAATGGCCCCAACCCACAGGGTAATATCATCCGACGAGAGGTTCTTGCGCAAGTATTCAACCCCTTCCATGCTGGCAATAAGGGTTACAATATGCATATGTTTTGGTTTGCCCTTGGTGAGCAGTGCATTGTAGCTGAGTACCAGTGAAGAACCGGTGGCAAGCATGGGATCGGCCAGTATCACAAGGCGGTCAGTCAGCTGCGGGCCTGATACATATTCTACCTGAACATCAAAACTGCCATCCTTGCGGTGCTTGCGGTAAGCTGAAACAAAAGCGTTTTCCGATTTGTCAAAAACCTGAAGCATACCCGCATGCATTGGCAAACCTGCCCTTAGTATGGTAGCAAGCACCGGGTATTCTTTCAATACCGGAACTTCGGCCACTCCAAGCGGGGTAGTCACCTCTTTGGGCGTATACTCAAGCCCTTTGCTGATCTCATAGGCAAAGATTGCAGCCATGCGTTCCATGTTTTTCCTGAAACGGAGGCTATCGGTTTGAACAACGGCATCCCTCACTTCAGCAAGGTATTGATTGAAAATGGAATTCTGTGACCCAAGGTTCCTGATCATGATGAAGGATGTTTTGATGGACAAATATAATAAATAACTCGGTTAATCAGAAATCGTAATAGCGGTTGAAGACCGATGACCTAATACCAAACCAGAAATGCACAGTTTGGTTGTCGGCCAGTTCGTTATTTTGTTGCCTGATGGTCAGCCCTGCATTGAACATAAGATTGGTAGCCGGATTAACAATCCAACCTGCGCTGATGTCATGCTGCCAGAGGGTTGTTTTTAGTCCCTGCCCTATTGTATTCCCGAATTCATTTACAAAGTCGTAATATGAGCGGTATATATCGTGTCCGAAGCTAAGGCCTGCTGTATCAGCACCATAAACTACATAGACTGATTTAAGCTCAAACTGCCATCGGTGAAAGCGTTTGTTGAGTATCAGCAAAGCTTCCCTGAAATTAGCCCCCTGCGGGTGCGCCAATGGCTGGTTATAATGGCCGTAATTCTGAACCGGAGAGTTATGGGCATAGGTGTATGGCCTTACGTGGTTATATTCGGCCTGTATAAAGAGATTTGATATTTTGAACGGGTCGTATGATTTTATCCCAACCTGGAATCCGTGTTTGTTTGCCCACCATCCATCGCCTTTCAACACATGCTCGAGTTTAAACTCATCCAGCATAAGCTGGCAATAAATGAAGTTCGATTTTCGGACCCTGAAGCGTAAAGAGCCACCGAGCAAAGCATTATCAGGTGAACCAAGGGAGAATTCAACCGGCCTGTAAAAGATGATCGGGTTGAGGTAGTTGACATCAAAGCCCCTCACCCCTGTTGAATCAGAGGCCTGCCACACAATCGATTCAAACAATCCCATATTGAGCCAGGGCAATACATTCCAGCTCAGGTAATGGGTGGTGGTGTATTTTTTCTGCCACGGATGCCAGTAACCGCCCTTGGGAGCCCTGATATCCTGCAGCTGGCTGTAGATGTTAATATACTGTATATTCCATACCTGGGTGCTGATGGCCAGGTATGGGTAATTAAAGGCAACATCTGACAGTAACAGCGACCTGTAGCCATCACCAATAAAGTTCTTCCCATGCCCGAGCCTGAAGTTAAAATATTGTGATGGTGAATAGGAAACATGGCCTTCCGCGAAAGCGTAATCAAATCCACCTGACTTGAAACTCTTGTACATTGCCTGACCGGGCACTACATTAAGGTTTCTTGATTGTGCATCGATCCATGTCGGGAAAACAGCCTGGCTTTCGAAGAATGCCGAATGGAATGCCACCTGTTTGCCAATGCTGCCATCCACGCGTATACCCCTGGTGTTAACCCATGTTTTCCGGCCATCTTTCCATCCCGTTCCCGGCTGGCCTTCAGCAACCGGCTGATCCTTGCCTGATGAAATCTCATTGCCGGTTTCAAAGTAAATCATGGGATCAATCTTCAGTTTTAATCCCATGGTATCCACTATAATCAACGGCTCATAAAACACCTTGCGGTTGAGCCATGCCCTGAACGACTTATTCATAGCCCCCGGTGCTCCCCTGTAAAGCCCTGGATAAGCCGGGTCTTTTTCGCCGGTTTCAATCCTCATCGGATAAATCGCATGCCATGCTTTACCATCTTTCACCAGATTCCGCTCGTATTCAATACGCAGCTTATGTTCAAATGGCAATGTTACAGGCTGTCCGATAAGCCTCACCGACAAAATCAGCAGCAAAAAAAGCGTAAAGATATTTTTCATCCTACCTTATCCAAAACCTGGTAAACCGAATTATTACTCTTAAACTCAGGCACCATCTTTTTAAGGGCTGCCACAAGCACCATCTTATCATTTAGTTCCATTGAATGCGACAAATCAGCGAGTGTTTCAACAACGTCAGCAAGCCTGTTATATCTCACTTTTGCTATCGATATCTTGGGATGATGCGTTGGTATGCCCTTTTCCTTGTCGTAAAGCAATTCTTCATAAAGCTTTTCACCAGGACGTAGTCCGGTATATACTATCTTAATATCCTTATCCGGTTCCAGTCCGCTCAAACGGATCATGTTGAAGGCAAGGTCAGCAATCCTCACCGGCTTACCCATATCAAACATCAGAATTTCACCTCCGTTACCAAGTGCACCGGCCTCAAGCACCAGCTGGCAGGCTTCCGGGATGGTCATAAAGTACCTGGTTATCTCAGGGTGGGTAACTTTAACAGGACCGCCTGCAGCAATTTGTTTCTCAAAAATCGGAATAACCGAACCGTTGCTTCCCAGCACATTGCCAAAGCGGGTGGTAATAAAGCGTGTTTTATTGGTAAAATCGTGGTTCAGGCTTTGTATGTATATCTCAGCAGCACGCTTGGTTGCGCCCATAACATTGGTTGGGTTCACGGCCTTGTCGGTTGAGATCATCACAAACCTCTCGGCGCGGAACCTGGAGGCCAGGTCAGCCATTACTTTGGTTCCAAAAACATTTACCCGCACGGCCTCATATGGGTTTTGCTCCATCATGGGAACATGTTTGTATGCGGCAGCATGATAAATCACTTCAGGGGTGAATTCAGCAAACACCTGTTCCATCATCGACTTATCACCAACATTGGCAATAATGAACTCAAATTTAACCACCATTTCGGGAAACCGTTCCTTCAGTTCATTCTCAAGGTCAAACATAGGCGTTTCGGCCTGATCAACCATTATGAGCTGCTGAACATCCAGCTGGCAAAGCTGGCGTACCATTTCGCTCCCAATACTTCCGGCAGCACCGGTCACCATAACGCGCCTTCCGGTGAGCTGTTCGCGCATATGCTCATTATCAAGGCGTATTTCTGACCGTTGAAGCAGGTCTTCAATCTTTACGCGGCTGATCTGTTTTACCGAGAGCTGGCCATTAATCCAGTGGGCAACAGGCGGAATCTCCTTTACCTCGAGCTGCGTTTGAAGCAGTAGTTCCTCTATTAGCTCTCGTTTCTGATCCTTCTCAATTTTCTGTATCGCAAAAATAACTTCCTTAACACCTTTCTCGCTAAGGAATTTGGGATTAAGCACTCCGGCAGAATATACGAAAACGCCCTCAATGGTCTTCCCAATTTTTCCAGGGTGGTTATCAACAAACCCAACCACTTTTACGCGCCTGTCAAGGTCAGCCTGCAGAACGTTTTTTGTGATAATACCAGCTGATCCGGCACCATAGATCAACACGTTCACAAAATCACCCTGCGATTTCATCCAGTAATATATAAGCCTTATCGCAAACCTGGTGGTCACCAGAAGTGCTATTGCTATCACATAAAAGATGATAATGATTGAATACGGTATGTGCGAGAGCCAGTAATGGACGTAAAAGTTATTGAGAATATTGATTATCAGCAGCGCTGCCACAACAAATGACATCGCTTTCATTACAAGTATGGCATCCCTGACGCCTGTATGCCTGATAATGGTCTTATAAAGGCCGGTGAAAAGAAAAGCAGTGGTTACGAATAAAATAATATATACCAGCTGGTGGTACATGTCACTTCTGATCTCATTGTTTAGCTGGAAATTATAGCGAAGCGTATAGGCAATAACAAAAGAAAAGCACACAATGAATACATCCTTGATAAGAACAAGCCATTGTGGCAGAAACTTATCACTTCTCTCTAGCAGGAATTGCCTGATGTAGTTTTTGTAGTTAAGTTGCAATGTTTAACCCCTCTTTTTCGCGATAACAAAAGTATAGAAATATTTTTCTTGTTCTACAATCCATTGCATTTACATTGAAAACCCTTATTCAATCAGTGTTTTAACTCTAAAAAATAAAGTACTTTTGAAAAATCCAATCAAACCGGAGGTAATGGATTTGAATCTTAACAAATACACGGCCATTTCTGCCATCTTCTGCTTATGCTCTTTCATGCTGGTAAGGTTTACCGATTCGGCCATTTTATCGGTCTTTCTGAAAATCAACCATATTAATTTCGACTTTTCCATTTTTAAAGTCACATACCTTACCGGGGGACAAGGCAACTGGACTGAGGGAAAAGTTATTTTCATCTACACCCTGCCCTACCTCATGTTTGCACTGGCCGGAATATTCCTGCCCCATATACTCAGGCGAAGGAATAATATTTTCCTGCAGATGGCTATCACCTGGCTGTCGTTTCAGATGGTACTGATTGTGCTGGCAGGACTGGTAAGCGGTATTTTTGAGTTTCAGGGCATTGGGGTGGCAATGGAATGGCTGCTGGTAAATATGCCGGTAAAGATCTTTACTTCCCTCTTTCTGCTGATGTTAATCTATTTCTCGGTAAGAAGGTTCGGGTGGTATTTCCTTCGTAAAGTGCCCCACCGCTCCCTTCATGATGATCTTGATCAGCGCAGAAGGTGGTTGAACCACGTGGTTCTGTATCCTTTCCTCATCTCGTTTGCTTTTATTTTCCCCTTTGCCGGTATTGACACCTGGCTGAATTTTGTGTCTTCCTTTATTACCGGCCTCATTTTCATCCTGGTCATTTATAAGATGATACCGTTGGTTTATATTCCGCTTAATTAGCGCTCAGCATTTTCGTTCAGCGGACTGACCTGTGCAAACGGAACAGTTGAAGGGTCCAGCGTGCAACGCGGTGCTTTGTTCTTTCGCCCCACGCCCAGCAAAAGAGTGAGGTGGAAGTGTAGAACCTTTCCCCAGCATCAGTAATTCCACCGATGAACCGCAGGACCAGCTGGCATGATAAATCTCCAGAAACCCTTGATAATTAATCTATTCAGAAATTTCTCAATCTGTGGAATCTCTTTTGCCTTAGAATTTGAAATTTGAAATTGAAGGATTCAAATCTCAAATCTCAAATCTGATATCTCAAATCTCAAATCATTGATTCTCAAAACCAGCAACCGAAAACAACCATAAAAATGCAACTTAAAGAAAAAACCATCACTGCCCTCTTCTGGAGCTTCATAGATACCATTGCCGGCCAGGGGATTAATATTATGGCAGGTATTATTCTGGCCCGGCTGCTCATGCCCCGCGAATTCGGGCTTATAGGCATGGTGCTGGTATTTTTTGCACTTTCGGAGGCATTTATAAATAGTGGCTTTACCAGTGCACTTATCCGCAAAAAAGAGTGTACCCAATCTGACTACTCCACCGTATTCTTTTTTAACCTGTTTGCCGGTATTGCCTTTTTCGGCATCCTCTTTATTGGTGCCCCTTTTATTAGCCGCTTCTTCAATGAGCCACAGCTTACCGCTATTGTCAGGGTACTGGGACTGGTACTTATTATTGATGCGGCAACCCTTATACAACGAACAATCTTAACCCGCAACCTCGATTTCAAAACCCAGGCGCGGGTGTCGTTCATAGCCTCTGCCGGCTCAGGGGTGGTGGCTGTTGCAATGGCTGTTAACGGACTGGGTGTTTGGAGCCTTGTAGCCCAGCGCCTCAGCCGCGAACTTATCTATTCAGTCTGTCTCTTCATCTGGAACCGCTGGAAACCTCAGCTTGTATTCAGCATGAAATCGTTTAAAGAGTTGTTTGGCTTTGGCAGTAAATTACTGGCAAGCAGCCTCATCGACAATTTCTATAATAATGTATACTATCTGCTCATAGGCCGTTATTTTTCAGCCGCACAGCTTGGTTTTTTCACCAAAGCCGACGAATACAACCGCATGCCTTCTCAGAATATTTCAGGTATTGTGCAGCGTGTCAGCTATCCTGTTCTCTGCAGCGTGCAGGATGATAACGAGCGGCTGGTGGCCGTTTACCGGAAATTCATCAGGTACACCATGTTCATTACCTTTTTATTCATGATGGCACTTGCCGCCATGGCTGAACCAATGATCATCACCCTGATAGGTGAAAAGTGGCACAACTCGGTGGATTATTTCCGCATGCTTTGCTTTGTTGGCATGTTTTTCCCCTTGCATGTGCTTAACTTAAACATCATCCAGGTAAAAGGCCGCTCTGACCTGTTCCTGAAACTGGAGGTTATAAAGAAAATTACAGCCGTACCGGCCATTATATTAGGCGTAATTTATGGCATTAAAGTGATGATCATCGGCATGATGGTAAACACCCTGCTCGATTTTTACCTCAACAATCACTGGAGCCGTAAAATGATCGGTTATTCGTTCATGGCCCAGGTAAGGGATATTCTGCCTTCATTTGTAATGGCTGTCTTCGTTAGCGGAATCGTTTACAGCCTCGGACTCTTATTGCCTTACAGCCATGGTGTAAACCTGCTTATTCTAACGCTTACCGGTGCCTTGCTGGCATTGGTCATCTGCGAATCGACCGGCTTTAAAGATTATGTTTACCTGCGCGATATTATAATGGAAAAAACAGGAACCTCACGAATTATGCAGGGCATGAAGGTATTTGGTTTCCGACTGGTAACATTACCCGTTAAAGCCTCAGTCATGCTTTTCAGAAGTGAAGGGAAAAGGAAGAAGTGACTAGTGACTAGTGACTGGTGACTGGTGACTAGTGACTAGTGACTGGTGACCACTAGCGTTGCGTTATAAGTTGAACATTATCAATTGATTATCTTTTAGTTCTTTGACATCTTGTAATTCAGTTTTAGTAAAGAGCTGATTTATAGGCTCTTTGTCCAAAAGGTTTATGCTTAAAACTTGCAATATCTCG
>DATGXS010000011.1:0-125675 GCA_035298745.1 Lentimicrobium sp.
TGGACAACAATCAGATTCAGGTCTTCATATTTACGCATTATTGACTTAGCATGCTGCCTGGCTATTGCTTTCTGATTAAGCGCGTGAAATATGGATATACGCTTAAATTCAGGATGACCGGCAACTCTTGCAATTGGTTCAAGTTCATCAACAACAACAGGATCAGTAATAAAAGCCCTTACGTTATTCAGGCTTTTTGCTATATCATCTGCAATTAATCCTCCAAGGTTGCTTGCATGCTCACCCATTGGACTATTGCGTAAATCAGCCTTCATCACTTCATTCACTTCATATACACCAGAAGGAATGGGCTTAACAAGACCACCACGACCAACAATGGCATTCAGGCTGTTCATATCGATGCCAGCTTCCTCCAATTGCTTGTAGATTATCTCTTTCCTGAAACTATACTGGTCAGTAATCTTTTCGTATTTTGAGAGTTCTTCTGTAGTGTGGTATATAGTGCGGACAAACACAGGATTGCTGCCACTGAAAACTGCAATCTTTGTACTTGTTGATCCGGGGTTAATGGCCAGTATTCTAATATCTTCCATATTTTACTTCAGTGTTATTTCGCAAGCAAAGCCGCCAGGGCAATACTGTATAATTTAGTTAAAGAACTATCACCCCTGGATGAAAGTACGCATGGTACCCTGGCACCTGCAACAAAAGCCCCTAATTCAGCTCCTGCCAACTTGGTATTTGTTTTATAGAATACATTACCTGTTTCAATATTCGGGAAAAGAAGGCAGTCAGCATCACCTGCAACAGGGCCTGTTAGTTTTTTAATTTGAGCTGATTCAGGGTCAATTGCAGTATCAAGGGCTAGTGGTCCATCAATAAATGCATCTTTTATCTGCCCACGATCACCCATTTTGGCAAGCATCGCGCTTTCCTCACATGAAGGAATTCCTGCTAACATTTGTTCTGTAGCTGAAATAGCAGCAACTTTCGGTTTTTCAATGCCAAGTGCTTTAGCAGTATTTATCAGATAATTAGTAATAAATACTTTTTGCTTGAAATCAGGTAATGGAATAATGGCAACATCACCCACTATAAGCAACTTATGATAATTAGGATTTTCAATTACAGTAACATGGCTTAAAACTGCACCTGGATTCATTAGACCTTCTTCTTTATTTAAGATAGCCTTCATGTATTTGTCAGTACTTACCAATCCCTTCATTAAAAGATCTGCTTCACCTGAATTTATTAAACTTACAGCTTTAGATGCAGCCTTAGCTTCATTCGGCTCGTGTATAAGCCTGAATTTATTAACATCAACATTTAATTTTACACATACTTCCCTCATAATAGATTCATCCCCAACCAGAATCCCTTCGATTATACCTTTATCTACAGCTTCACTTACTGCTTCAATTGTATGGGCGTCATTTGCAAATGCGGCAGCAAGCCTTTTCTTGCTTTTTGATTTTAGAACTTCAAAAATTTGTTCCAGTTTGGTAATAGGCATAAATTCCCTCCTGCTTGATTATTAATAAATTCTATATATGCTTACTTGGATTTAAAGTGGTGCAAAAGTACCATTCAATCTGTTATTTCGCAAACAATAAAAGTAGTTAAAGAAGAGTTTTTTATGCTCGTACACTTATCTCTTTTAATAGAGATGAGGCAATTATAGTAATATCTTTGCATGTAAAGCCATAAATTCAATGATTCCAAAGAGAATACTTCCATTTTTACCAATAATAAGCGGTCTTTTACTGGCACTGTCATGGCCTGAAAGAGGATTTCCAATCTTATTATTTTTTGCATTCGTTCCGTTGCTCATGTTGGAGGACATTAAGAGAAAGGAACCTGCAGTTACGCGTATTAGTATTTTTTGGATGGTGTTTCCGGCTTTTTTAATATGGAATTCCTTAACTATATGGTGGATATATAACTCCACATTATTTGGAGCTGCAGTTGCCGTCCTTCTAAATACATTTTCACAATCACTCATGTTTTGGTTATTCCACTTTACCCGAAAAAATCTCAGAAGAGGTGGAAATGGTTATGTTGCCCTGATATTTTTTTGGATAACTTTTGAATTTATACATCATCATTGGGATTTAAATTTCCCATGGATGACCTTAGGAAATGGATTTGCAGCATGGCCTCAATGGATACAGTGGTATGAATATACCGGCGTTTTTGGAGGTTCATTATGGGTGCTTATAGTGAATATACTCATTTTTAAGGCATTTCAATTAACATTGTCTAAAGGGATCACTAAGAATATTGTAAGTCAATGGATAGTCGCCACAGGTTTAATTATTATACCACTAGCTGTTTCCTATACTATTTATTATACTTACAAGGAGAAGATTGACCCGATTAATGTTGTGGTGGTTCAGCCAAATCTTGATCCATATGAAGAACAATATGATCTTCCTGCTGATATAGTAATTGACAGAGCATCCGCACTTGCAATGCAACAGGCTGATAGTACAACTGACTTTATCATTTTTCCTGAATCAATGGTTCAGCCAGATTTCTCATCGGGGTTATTAATTTGGGAAAATTCGCTGGATAACCAGCCAACCTTTCAAAGATTCAGAAAGAATATATTAGAAAAGCTTCCAAATGCAAAGTTGGTAGTAGGTTATTCAACGTATAGAGAATACTTTGATGGTGATCAGGTTCCTGAAACAGCAAGAGCTTTTAGTAATGGAAGTGGTCATTATGATGCTTACAATACTGCTATTTTAATTACAAGAAATACCGATCTTCAATTATATCATAAGTCACGGCTTACTCCTGGAGTTGAGCTGATGCCTTTCCCCTGGTTATTAAAACCATTGGGTGATGTCGCGATTGACCTGGGTGGCACTGTTGGACAATTGGGTATTGATAAAGAAAGAATACCTTTTAAGATTAATCAAAACCTTAAAATTGCTCCGGTAATTTGTTATGAATCAGCCTATGGTGAGTTTGTTAATGGTTTTATGAAAAATGGAGCTAATGCTATTTTCGTAATAACAAATGATGGCTGGTGGGGGAATACTGCAGGTCATCGCCAGCATATGCTTTTTTCAGTTATCAGGGCAATTGAAACACGTCGCAGTGTTGCTCGTTCAGCCAATACCGGAATATCATGTTTTGTTAATCAGAGAGGTGACATTCTGCAAAGAACGGCTTACTGGGTACCTGATGTCATTAAAGGAACCATCAATGCTAATGATAAAATTACTTTCTATGTTAGGTATGGTGATTATATAGCACGTGGTTGTGCAATTGGAGCAGTTCTGCTTCTTATAGTTTCATTGATGTTCTATTTCAAGCCTGAGATTAATAAAAGAAGTTGATTTAAAGCAAAAAAAAATAAAAAGTAAGGCTCTTCAGGCCTTACTTTCATTTATTTCTGCACTTTTATACTGATCGTTATACTTCCTGCGGTTTCTCCGGAGACTTGTGAAACTTTAAACAGACCAAATTTACCTGATTGAAGTTTAAAAGCATACACATCCCCGACCATGAGTTTTGTAGCCATTGATGTTTTATTATTTTCATCAAAAGAAGCAAGAATAACTGCATCATTCAAAACTGCATCAAAATTTCCGGCTGTCAGATCCGTTTTATTGAAATAAGTTGTGTTTTTCGTGCTGTAGTTTTCAGGCGAGGTACTCCCGGTAAAAATTCCTGAAAGAACCGCACCTGGCGAAGCCAGTGACATCATATCTTCATTACCGGTAATATTTCTATAGTAGCAAAACAGATCAATATTTTCCTGATGATTAAAAGCTTCAGACTGATTATATCTTGTAGCAAGGTTATTTGATAATGAGAGAAAGCTCTGATCATTAACATTGTCCTGTGCCCCCAATAAAACAGCTGTAAAAGAATTTATCTCACCAAAGGCACCTGTTATAACAATAGTTTTCTCAGCAACATTACCAGCTTTGTCTTTAATGCTTATTGTCCAGGCTTCAACTTCCTGTGGTCCTTTAACAGTATAAAAGCTAAACGAGTAATAATCGGTATTGATAGTTGAATCAAGCAAAACCTGATTATTCACTGAAATTTTGAAGTTTGTAAGTTTATCGGTGCCATTGCCTGTTGCAATAGCACCAAACAAAAGAGTGTCACCAAATGCAGCGGTTGTGTTTTCAGTAATGTAACCCGTATTATTTTTTAGTGTAATAGTAGGTAAAACCGGTTCATCTGCATCCTTACTACAATTGGTAAAGGCAATCAACAGGAATAATATTACGCCTGTCATGGTTAGTAACCTATTTATCATGGTTTTTATTTTTGAGTTAATTATTTGCATTCAGTAAAGTTATCAAAATTGAATTGGAAGACAAAAGATCAGGACCGGAAATAATAAATTGTTAAAATTGCATATCTGAAAACTCTTTTTGTACTTTAGCGTTATAGTCGACATTAAAAACCATACGCCCATGAATTTTGATTTTAGTGAAGAACAGTTGATGATTCAACAAGCAGCAAGGGATTATGCACAAAGAGAATTGATACTTGATGTGATTGAGCGTGATACCCACAGCATTTATCCTGAGAAACACGTAAAAGCACTGGCCGAGCTGGGTTTTATGGGAATGATGGTTAGTCCTGAGTACGATGGCTCAGGCATGGACACTGTTGCCTATGTTCTTGCAATGGAAGAACTTTCAAAAGTTGACGCATCAGTAAGTGTGATTATGTCAGTGAATAATTCTCTGGTATGCTACGGGATTGAGAAATTTGGAACCGAAGAACAAAAACAGAAGTATCTGCGGCCACTTGCCAGAGGTGAAAAGATTGGGGCATTCCTTCTTTCAGAGCCTGAAGCAGGTTCTGATGCTACATCACAAAAAACTATTGCTGAAGACAAAGGCAATTATTACTTGTTAAACGGTACTAAGAACTGGATTACGAATGGAAACACTGCCAGCACGTATCTCGTGATAGCTCAGACACACCCTGAAAAAGGACATAAAGGAATTAACGTATTACTGGTTGACAGAAATTCTGAAGGAATTTCTATTGGTCCGCATGAGGATAAGATGGGAATGCGTAGTTCTGATACTCATTCTGTTATGTTCACTGACGTAAAAGTTCCAAAGGAAAACAGAATCGGGGAAGATGGCTTTGGATTTAAATTCGCTATGAAGACCCTTGAAGGAGGTCGTATTGGTATTGCAGCACAAGCATTGGGTCTTGCATCTGGTGCCCTTGAAAGGTCTATAAAGTACTCACAGGAACGCAAGGCGTTTGGTAAAGAACTGGCAAAACATCAATCTGTTGCTTTTAAAATTGCTGAAATGGCAATTAAAGTCGAAAATGCAAGGAACCTGACACTAAAAGCGGCCTGGTTGAAAGATCAGGGAAAACCTTATGGATATGCAAGTGCAATGGCAAAATATTATGCTGCTGAGAGTGCAATGTGGGTGACTACAGAAGCTGTACAAATACATGGTGGTTATGGATACGTTAAAGAATATCATGTGGAAAGGCTTATGCGGGAGGCAAAGCTAACTCAGATTTATGAGGGCACTTCTGAAATACAAAAAATAGTCATTTCCCGTGAATTACTGCATTTGTAGGAAAAAGGTAAAAGTAAAATGCCAAGGAATAATAATATATAACATAACACATTAGAGATGAACATATACGTTTGCATCAGTAATGTTCCGGATACAACAACCCGCATCAAATACAAAGAAGGCAATAAAGAGGTTGATTATTCCGGTGTTCAGTGGATCATTAATCCATGGGATGAATTGGCACTCACAAGAGCGCTTGAATTGAAGGAATCAAATGCTGGTGTTATTGAGAAGGTAGTTACGGTTACCGTTGGAAAAGCTGATACTGAACCAACCATTAGAAAAGCTTTGGCAGTTGGAGCTGATGAAGCAATAAGAGTGGACGCAAATCCTGAGGACGCGTTAACAACAGCTACATATCTGGCTGGTGCATTAGAAAGTGAACCATGCGACATAATAATGTGTGGTGTTGAATCTAGTGACTTCAATAGCTGGTCAGTGGGAGGTATGCTTGCAGAACTTATGGAACTACCCTCAGTTTCAGGTGTCAGCTCACTAAATATTGACAATGGGAAACCGTTGGTAACACGTGAAATTGATGGAGGGAAACAGCAACTAAGTACTTCAACCCCTGCTGTTTTCATTGTACAAAAAGGAATTGCAATAATTCCACGAATACCTTCCATGCGTGGTATTATGACAGCAAGAACTAAACCCCTGAAAATAATAGTTGGAGCTTCAGCTTCTCCAGTAGTTAAAATTAACGATTATAAAGCACCTCCTCAAAAAGGTTCATGTAAAATGATTGATGTTGAGCATTTGGAGCAATTACCAGAACTATTGCACACTGAAGCCAGGGTTATTTAACGATTATAAGGAGATTCAAAATGTCAGTATTAGTATACATAGAACCCAGAGAAGGAAAATTTAAGAAGAATTCGTTTGAATTAATATCATTTGGACAACATGCTGCTTTAGCTATGGGTACCTCACTCCATGTGCTGGTTATTGGTAAAACGTCTCGTGAAGAACTGGAACTAACTGGCAGGTATGGTGCTCAGAATATCTTGGTATATACTGAAGATATTCCTTTTGATGATCAGGTTTACACCCAGATCATTTTTTCTGCAGCGCAAACTAAGGGAGCAACATTGGTTGTGCTGCCCCACAATTTTACAGGTAGGGCAGTTGCACCAAGGTTAGCTATTCGGTTAAAGGCAGGACTGGTAACAGCTGTACATGGATTACCCTCAAATTATAATCCTCTGGTTGTGACAAAACGTGCCTTTTCAGGTAAATCTGTTATAACTCAGGAAGTTACTACTCCCATAAAAGTACTAACCCTTTCACAAAATACGGCAGGAGTAAGTGAATCACCTTCAAATGTTAATATTGAAGATTTTAAACCTCAAATAAGCCAACCTTCAACACAAATACTATCAACCGATGTTCAATCTGGACAGGTATTGTTGACAGAAGCTGAAATAATAGTTTCAGGTGGACGTGGCATGCGTGGTCCTGAGAATTGGAAACCATTGGAAGAATTGGCAAAAGTACTTGGTGCAGCTACAGCATGTTCCAGGCCTGTTTCAGACGAAGGCTGGCGTCCACATAATGAGCATGTCGGGCAAACTGGTAAAGTCGTAGCACCTTCGTTATATTTTGCTTTAGGAATATCTGGAGCTATACAACACCTTGCCGGCATTAGTTCATCGAAAGTAATTGTGGCAGTAAACAAGGACCCTGAAGCCCCAATTTTCACTGCGGCTGATTATGGAATTGTTGGAGATCTCCAAACGATACTGCCTAAAATGACAGAAGCTTTTAAGAAGTTTAAAGAGGGAAATTAGATCGCTGCTTAATCTAAGTTATATTTTTGCAATGTACCCTAAAATTACCTTTGGATAATATTCATATTCAAGGTGATGAATCTTTTCGGCCAGTGTTTCAGGGGTATCCTCATCAGTTACTTCACATTTAATCTGTAAGAGAGTCTGTCCTCTATCATACATTTCATCAATAAGATGAACAGTGATACCTGATTCTTTTTCCTTGTTATCAATAACTGCTTCATGAACAGCTGATCCAAACATTCCTTTTCCGCCATATTTTGGCAGAAGAGCAGGATGTATATTTATGATCCTGTGATGGTAACACTTTAAGATATTACCTGGCATTAACCAAAGAAATCCGGCAAGAACAATCAAATCGATCTTTCGGCTGATCAAATCTTTTAAAATAGTATCTTCAGCATAGAATTTTTCTCTGTCGAAAAGCACCAGTGGGATATTTAAAGCTGCCGCTCGTTGAATTACATATGCTTTGGGATTGTTGCAGTAGATTGCAGCTACTTTAACAGAATCATTCTTTGAAAAATATTCAGTAATATGCTGGGCATTTGATCCATTGCCTGAGGCAAAAACAGCAATCCGTTTCACAAGTTGATAAATTTAAGGTATAGTTCAGTTTATGCTTTAATGACCAATAAATAATAATTTTTCTTCCCTTTTTGAATCAACATATATTTGCCGTTCAGTAGTGAATCATTATTTATTGTAATATCTTCAGTCATTTTCTGTTTATTCAATTGTAAGCCCCCATCCTTGAGCATCCTGCGGGCTTCACCTTTTGATGAAAACACTGAAGATGCTTCAGCAACGAGGTCAACGAGCAGAATTCCAGCATTAATGCTTTCAGCTGAGATTTCAAATTGCGGAACTCCTTCAAAGACGGATAGTAAAACTTCTTCTGAAAGATTCTTAAGGGTCTCGGTGGTTCCTTTTCCAAATAGTATCTCTGATGCTTCTACTGCAGCGTTATAATCTGCTTCTGAATGAATTCTGATAGTCAGGTCTTTTGCCAAAGCTTTTTGCAAAATCCTTAAGTGAGGAGCTTCGGTATGTTCAACTATCATTTTTTCAATTTCCTGCTGGCTGTATAAAGTAAAGATCTTAATATACTTTTCTGCATCAGCATCAGAAGTATTCAACCAGAATTGATAAAAACGGTATGGTGAAGTTTTTTCAGGATCAAGCCAAATGTTTCCTGATTCTGTTTTGCCAAACTTACTTCCATCAGCTTTTGTAATAAGCGGACAAGTCAATGCAAAGGCCTCACCACCTGCTTTTCTGCGAATTAATTCTGTTCCTGTGGTGATATTACCCCATTGATCCGATCCTCCCATTTGTAACTTACAGTTATAATTCTGGTATAAATGCAGGAAATCATAACCCTGAACCAACTGGTAAGTGAATTCAGTGAATGACATTCCATCACCAGCTTCACCTGAAAGACGTTTCTTTACGGAATCCTTCGCCATCATATAATTAACGGTAATATGCTTGCCGACATCCCGTATAAAACTTAGGAATGAGAACTCCTTCATCCAATCATAGTTATTCACTGCAATTGCACTGTTGGGTTGATCTTCACTGAAGTCAAGCAACCTTGCAATTTGCTTTGTCAAGCCAGCCTGATTTTTGCGCAAAGTCACTTCATCAAGAAGATTACGTTCTTCAGATTTTCCTGAAGGGTCACCAATCATACCTGTTGCACCACCTATTAAAACGATAGGCTTATGACCACTTAGCTGAAGATGCTTGAGCATCATAATGCCAACCAAATGACCAATATGCAATGAATCAGCAGTTGGATCAATACCCACATAAGCTGATACCATTTCCTTAAGTAACATCTCTTCAGTGCCTGGCATCACATCATGAATCATTCCCCTCCAGCGCAGTTCATTAATGAAATTCGTATACCCTGTCATTTCCCTCGAAAAAAATTGTGAATAATTTGGAAGGTGCAAAGTTAGGCATTTATCATTATACCAAATGAACCAGATGCAAGCCCGTTCGTTATTCACATGTAAATGCTTACTTTTGTAATATGATATTCGTTACAGGTGCCACAGGACTAGTTGGTTCATATCTGCTTCATTCTCTAATAAAGCAGGGCAGGCCGGTTAAAGCTCTTTTGTTAAATCAAAAAAGCCTTGAAAGGACCCGCAAAATATTCAGTAGTCTGGGTAGTAATCCCGATGAGCTTCTCAGTAAAGTTTTATGGGTTGAAGGAAATATCCTGGATGTAACAGTCCTTGATAATGCCATGAAAGATACAGAACAAGTTTATCACTGCGCTGCAATAGTTTCATTCGACCCTGATGATAAGAATATAATGATGAAAGTTAATGTTGAAGGCACGGCTAATGTTGTTAATGCCGCATTAGCTAACGGAGTTAAAAAACTTTGTCATGTGAGTTCTATTGCGTCCCTGGGCAGAACTGATGAATCGAATATCATTGATGAGAATTCAGAGTGGCGCGCCAGTCCGTATAATTCGCGTTATTCAAAAAGTAAATATCTGGGAGAGAGGGAAGTATGGCGTGCAAGTGCCGAAGGTTTACCAGTTATTATCGTAAATCCTGCAATAATACTCGGGTATGGCCATCCAGAAAAGGGAAGTACCCGCCTTTTTAAAGCTATTCATAAGTCATCAATGTTTTATGGCAAAGGAACCAATGGATATGTTGATGTTCAGGATGTAGTTAAGGCAATGATTATGCTCATGGATAGTGACATTAAGAATGAGAGGTTTGTTGTATCAGCCGGTAATTTTAGTTACAAAGAAATTTTTGGTATGATAGCCAAAGGATTTAATAAACCTGTGCCAAGAATTGCAGTACCTGATCTGGTGCTGGAAGTAATCTGGCGCTTCGAAGCAATGAGAACTGCTATATTTAAACACAAACCTCTAATAACCAGAGAGACTGCTACCACTTCCAGGAAAAATTGTTTTTACTCGAGCAATAAACTAATTGAGACACTGGATTACAAATACAGACCAATGAATGAAACCATTGAGTCGATTTGTGAAGTAATAGTCGATGAATTAAATGGCAGTAAATAACTGTAATATCTTACCTCAGGGCTAAAGTTTTATAATGTTCATAGCGGTCCATTACGTCAAGAACAAACCGGTGAGTTTCCTTACCACTAACCCTGCCATATTTTACAATTGAGTCATTATAATATTTAGGCTGAGATTTGGCCAAAAGGAAGTATTCAACATTATCAACCCATACAGTTGGATCCTTTCCATATTTTTCAGCCAGGTTCCTTGCATCAAGAATGTGCGCTAATCCAATGTTATATGCGGCAAGTACGAACTTTTTCCGTTCAGTTTTATTAGGAACAAGCGGAGCTAACCGTTTGTCCAGGTAATTTAATAACCTGATTCCTGCAGCAATTTGTTCGTTAGGCGATGATCCACGGTGTGCTCCGAACTTTGATGCAGTTGAAGGCATTAATTGCATAAGACCAAATGCTCCGCGTCGGGAAGTTACATCAGCATCAAATTTTGATTCATGATAGATCAAAGCTGCAACCAGTCGCCAATCCCAGCCTATTTTTGAACTAAGTTCTCTAATCACATGATCGTAATCTGAAATGTTTCGGTGTTGTACTGGCTTGCCAAGTGCAATATTAACCCAGCGGGGATTACGGAAATACTTGGCCTTCAATCTTCTGAATTCAGCAGTCTGACATGTTTCATCAATCCACTGATTTGTCTCTTCTAATAGATTAACAGCACCTTTGCGAACTATCCATGAAATACCTATTCTGGGACTTACCTTGGTATTTATATCAATGTCAGAGTAAGTTAGTGACATCGCCTCTGCAGTCTTTTGGTATGCAAGACAATACGCCACATTCCCGTCAGCGACATCTGCGATCAGATCACTTACTGAGCTGGTCTTTTCAGCTTCAAGGTTAACCTGATTGGAAGTTAAATGTTGGAGGTCACTTAAATAGAATTGAGGTTGTTTATTGGCAGGGACAGAAACAGTTTTATTTTTTAGTTTGGCAATATCCTTTATAAGTAGTTTATTGTAGTCACTACCTTTACTCATCTTAAACCAGTTTTCAGGCTTACGTTGAACCAAAACCTGATAATCATAATATAACGGATCGGTATAAGTTATGTCGAAATTACCATCTGTAATCCGGGGTAATTCCATTGCTATTATATCAACTCTGCGTTGCTGTATGTATTGGAGTGCTTTATAAATGTTAGGTTCTATAACAACTTCAAGCCTTACCCCTAAATGTTCTGCAAACATTTTAAGTAAATCATATTGGAAACCCTGGGTTTCACCCTCAAATGTAAAGTAGTTGAAGGGGTTATCATCAACAAGTGCAACCAGTGTACCTCTGCTTTGAATATCTTTCAGTAAACCTCCAGTTTGTCCATCTTTAAGAAGAGCCTGGTCACTGGAAAAAGAGCACGATTCTGGGATGAATAGAATGAACAGGATTATGATACCAGAAGTAAGATAATTGATCAGCCTATGATACATTCCTTTGAATTTAGTTAATAATATGGCTTCGGTTAATTATCAGGTATAAAACCGCAAGCCGTTAGTTTGTGTTCAGACCCGTTATTGTATAATAGTCCAGAAATAAGTATGAACAAGGTCTGAATCTTAAAGTGAAAAACACAAGCCTAACACTTCGCATTTGATTTTGTTCGGAATAAAAGATATAATCCCCACAAAATGAGAAGTCAAAGATATGTTAAATGGTAGTAATAATTCTATCCTATAACATTTTTTAACTTTTAGCCCTAAAAGCAGTAGAGTTAAGAAGAGAGGGAAAAAAATTATTTATCTTTTAAACGAGTCCAATAGACGGTTTTTCCTAAACCCATCCAGGCAGCCCCAATATATCCTCTGATATGAAGTTTATCAGGTCCTTCAAATTTGATATATGAATTATAAGTTTTGCCTGTTGCCGGATTATAAATAGTACCTCCGTTCCATTCATTTTCAGAAGCATCATATGTGAAGTCATTAAGCATCTTTAAACCAATAAGTTTACGATTTCTTAATTTAGGCTCAGGATTATTTTTATCTACTTTTTCTTTTCCATCAGATTCTTTCGAAATCTTAAGCCACACTATTTCGCCATAATATTTTCCATTAGTTCCCTTTGATATCTTAATATGAGAGACGTTATTCGATTCTTCACTGATTGCCTCATAAGTACCTATTAATTGGTCGGCTTTGGCATTTTTTTGTGCGAATGAAGCCTGAGTAAATAATACAAGGAAAAAAATGGCTGATAATTTGAATTTCTTGCTCATGCTCATTGGTGTTAGGTTTAATTTTTTGAGATATTATTATTTCTCTACGAATTCGAAAGTTAACAATATAGATTGCACCTGCCTTAAAAGCTGGGCTTTATCCTGGTTAGGAGCATACACATAACCATCAAGTGCAACCACCATATTATTTTTTTTGTCAACAAGAGTGTAGTTGATGAAAGGTCCTCCCATAAAATCTTTAGCCACTTCCCAGAGTCCTCTTGTTTCCACTGCCAACTCTTTTTTTACAGTAAGCATTCTACTAACTGGTTGAACTAACTGGTCAGCAACAATCATAAAAGAACTGTCAGATGGACCAGGGACATAGAGACTGCTAAACTGATTTCTGACTGCTATTATTTTCTGTTGTTTGTATGCAACAGTATCAGTGTATGGATATCTGTATATCAGCAATCCCTGGCTTAATGTGTTGGCTTCCTTTCGTAACCAAATGAAATTGTCCTTTTCTACGGCTACAAAATAATCGGTGGGAATAGCAATTTCCAGGTTGAATTTTTTCTTTATTAAAGAAGAGGCCTTAATGTTGATTGTTTTAGAATACTGTTTTTGCAGTCGCTCAATCTCAGCATTTTCATAGAGGTTATATATTTCCCTGCGGTGTTCCTCAAAAGATGTTTTAAGCATTTCAATAGTAGGAGCGGTTATTTTAATCACGCGCTGAGGAATTGCCCATACATTGTAAGCTGTTTCAAATTTGGCATCTTTAAGTGAACTATCAATTGATACTGTAAGAATGTTCCTGTGTGTTTCAAATAATCTATCAAATTCTTCAAGATCAATTTGCGCAATCTTGTAAAGTGGTTCAGGCTGAGGCAGCCCTGGTCGGTAACTGGCGAAAAAGGCTTTAATGCTGTCGGCTAAAGTTGTTTTCCATAAATTGTCCTCGGCAACAACAATAACTTCTGATGGACTTCCTTTTGAGGAGGGTTTGGTGGGATTATCAACTTTACAGGAGTTAATAAAAACAAGTAATAAAATAGCCACACCAAGTGCTGAGATGCTCTTGCTTTTTATCATGATATAGTATTAATGATATAGTAACTGGGTAACTATAGCAATATTATGAAACAACCGCAACTTTAATCTTTTGTCCCGGCTTTAATGATCGTTCATTCCGAATATTGTTCAGCTTCTTAATTTCTTCAACTGAGCATCCTTCATGTTTTTGAGCTATGGTCCAGAGGGTATCTCCTCTTTGTACGGTATAGTAGATAAACTGATTATTTTTCTTTTGTTTGGTTGACTGTTTTGAATCAGCCAAAACGTCTTTTGTCTCTTCAACTATTGGTTTTCTGCCAATTATCAATTCGTCACCAGGATGGATAACCGTATTTTTCAAGTTATTCCAATCTTTGATCTCAGCTACCGTAACATTATTTTTTAACGCAATTTGATTGAGAGTTTCGCCAGATTTTACCTTATGCCTGATCTCCTCAGTCCTGGCCAATGGTTTTTCTTTTTCAACAACTACTTTGGTCACTGATGTATCAACAGCAGCTAATGTTTCTTCTGTTTTTGTATCAACAGCTTTGGTTTCTGCAGATTTCACAGGTGTTAAATCTTTTTTAACAGGCTTTTTAGCTGATGCATATTGAGTCTCTAGTCGTTCAGGCCTAACTATTATTCGTTGTCCAACTGATAATTTAGTGGAGCGTAAGTGATTCCATTTTTTAAGCTCGTTCACAGAACAATGGTATTTTTGCGAAATCAAGCCTAAATTTTCTCCTCTTTTAACCTTGTGATATTCAGCTTCAGTAACTGTTTTCATCATTGAAACCAATTCTTCCTGTTCAACAGTTTTCTGTGCCCTGAGGGCATAAAGTTGAGCTTCGTTATTAACGAATGATGCAACATATTTTTTTGGAAGCCTTAAAGTATACGACTTTTTATCTACTGCAGGGATAACACCTGCTTTAAATGAAGGATTAAGAAATTGAAGGTCTTCAATGGGTACACTAATATTGTCAGCAATCTGCTTAAATGTCAGCAGGTCTTTGACGGTTACTGTATCTATTTCATAATGCCTGATACGTGGATTAACCGGACGCAGATTATGTTCAGAAGCATAAGTCATCACATACGAAACTCCTATAAATGCAGGGACATAACCCCTTGTTTCAATTGGAAGGAAAGGACGAATCTGCCAGAAATCCATTTTACCACCTGAACGCCTGATAGCCTTATTAACATTTCCAGCACCTGAATTATAGGCAGCTAATACAAGCAACCAGTCTTTATACATTTTGTATAAGTCAGTCATGTGCTCACATGCAGCAATGGTTGAACGTATAGGATCTCTGCGATCGTCTACAAAGGATGTCACATTTAAATCATACATTTTGCCGGTACCATACATAAATTGCCATAATCCGGTAGCTCCAACCCGTGACTTAGCTTCAGGATTGAGTGCAGATTCTACTATAGCAAGATATTTAAGTTCAAGTGGCATATTGAATCTGTCGAGGTACTCTTCAAACATAGGGAAGTAAATCTGCGCCAAACCCATCACTCTTTCGGTAAGAGCCCTTTTCCTCACAGCGTACAATTCTATATAGTCTCTTACGTATTGATTGTAGGTATAGTTAATAGGTGAAGCAGCATCAAGTTTTTTCATTCGCTGATAATAGACTGAATCAGAATACACGGGAACAAATCCCAGGTTAAAACCGAAAACATTTTCGAGTTCGTGATCTGAGGCAGTTTCATACCCTTCAAAGTATTTTGAATTTGCCAGGCTGTCAAGAGCTGCCACAATGAAATCATCTTTAATGAAATCAAATGCTTTGGAGGAAGAGTCTATGGTTTGCTTGACCTGCCCGTATGAATGATATACAGGAAATAAAAAGAGAAATCCCAACAGGGGCAAAAAGAGAAGTTTCTTCATCATTTTTTTAACATTAGTTGCTACCCGGTTGCAACAGTGATAATTGCAAAAATAACTTTAAATGGGGTTAAAGGTAATTAATTTTAACTTTTTTTGGTAATTCTTTTTGAACAAAATGAAGATCAGGGCTTTAAGAAGGTCTTTTTCAAAAAAAGACGGGATAAAAGCCCGTCTTTCAAGTAAAAAACTAAAAACCAAAATTACATTTCCTTCAGTTTAAAAGTAACCGGGATGTTATAACTTGCTCTTACTAATCGACCATGGTACCAACCTGGTGTCCATTTAGGCATTTCGCTAATTGCTTTAATC
The DNA here is from genome assembly GCA_035298745.1 of Lentimicrobium sp. GTDB lineage: Bacteria > Bacteroidota > Bacteroidia > Bacteroidales > Lentimicrobiaceae > Lentimicrobium. Next base: position 15,847 of record DATGXS010000011.1, read on the forward strand.
ACTTGTTCATCTAAACCTGCTCCAACACCTCTTAATAATCTTATATCAGTTATACTTCCATCTTTTTCAACTACAAAAGCTACGGTAACTGTGCCGCTTATTCCAACTTCCTTAGCCAGGTCAGTAAATTTGACTTTTCCATATAAGTATTTATAGAATTCAGCCAATCCTCCGGGGAAAGCCGGAGCAACATCAGGAACTAAAATAATTTCATCAGTAACCGGCTTCTCATCGGGAATTTCAATTTTCGGTGGAATGCCCGGTTCTATCTTGGTTGCTTCATCAATTTCAGCATTAACCTGAATATCTTCAACAATTTGCTTGTTGTCGACCAGATTAATTGCTGTTACTACCTGAATAGGAGGAGGTTTCGGAAGTTCTTGTTTAGTAGAAATTATATCTTCAATTATAGGTCCCTTATCGTTTAGCTTAGGTGGAATAATGATCTCGTTGTTATCATAAGTTTTCCAGCCAAAAATAATAAGCATGGTTACTAAAGTGATGATAAAACCAAAACTTGTGAAATAGGCTCTCTTGTTTTCAAGATCGGCAGCCTGAGATTTTTTTGCTTCCATGGTTGGTGATTTTAATGGTGGATATTCAAGTTCAACACGCATTTTAGGATTTACTCACCGCTCTCAACTATTACCTTTACTATAATAACGCAACATCAAAATAAAAATTGTATTTGTCACTCGTTTTTATTTCACAATCGGATAGTGAAAATAAAAAAGGCGGTCACATGACCGCCTTTATAAAGTCTTAAGATAAACGCTTAACCGGCAAGGGTGAATTTGATAGGCATGTTAAACTGAACACGCACTGGTTTTCCCCTTTGTTTTCCAGGATTCCATTTTGGCATAGCCTTTATAACCCTAACAGCTTCTTCATCGCAACCACCACCAATTCCTCTGAGTACTCTTACATCAGTTACAGCACCGTTTCTTTCTACAACGAAAGTAACATAAACCGTGCCCTGAATACCACTCTCACGAGCCATCTGGGGGTAAACAATGTTTTGTTGTAAGAACTGAATGCGTGCAGCATCGCCACCTGGGAATGCAGGTGATTCCTCAACTACTGTAAAAATTTCGGCTTCTGCAACTTCTTCTTCTTCTGTTACTGCAGGAGGAGTGTAAGCTTCAATTTCTGTTAACTGGTTTGCTTCAGCATCTATCACCAGGTCATCATCCACATCCACATCATCGGTAACGATATGAATAAGTGTTGTTTGAGCAGGAGGTGCAGGAGGAGGAGGAGGTTTATTCTGCTGAGTAATTTCAACCATCTCTTCTTCAACATTTTCAACTTGCCTGGTGCTAATATCAATTTGCTTTGTATCGTAGCTTTTCCATTCAAATGCTACAAGCATGGCGGCAAGAGCAACAATTAATCCGATCTGGACGAAGAAAGTTTTTTTACTTTCAAGGTCAGCTTTCGGTGATTTTTTTGCTTCCATATCGTTAATTAATAAATTATTTACGGTACTTAAAATCCGCTATTTTATCGACTGCTAAATTACAGTTTTTTTAATTCAAAATCAACTGGCTTAATAGTCTCATAAAGAAAACGTTTGAAGTGATTTTTTTATTACAAATCACATCAATAAGTATGCTAAAATGAATTTTACTATTCTCCTAAATGTTCCTTGTATGCTTCAGGATCAAGTAAGTCTTTCAATTGGGCAACATCCTGCAATTTAACTTTAACAATCCATCCTTCGCCATACGGATCCTTATTGATTAATTCAGGTGTGCCGTTTAATTTCTCATTGAATTCTAATATTTCTGCAGTCACAGGCATGAAAAGGTCACTTACAGTCTTTACAGCTTCAATGCTTCCAAATGTATCGCCTTCTTCAATTGTTTCTCCAACGGTTTCAACTTCAATGAAAACTATGTCGCCTAATTCACCTTGTGCATAATCGGTTACTCCTACATAAGCTAAATCACCTTCGACTCTTATCCATTCATGGTCTTGTGTGTACTTCAGATCGGCTGGGATGTTCATGTCTTAAATATTTTTTATGGTTGAATTTTTGCCAAAATTATAAAAACCTGTGCTTATGGGCTAATTTTTTACTTGCTTTATTTTAAAGAAATAATTTTAATACCGTTTATTGAGCCAAAGTAAACCTCAGGCTAATTCCGGCATTCGTTGTTGAATTATTAAACTGATTCGATACTTTAGGATTGGTGATGGTTTTATCAAAGAATAACCTGACATTAAATCTTTGGTTAATTACATAGTCAGCTGAACTGTTAATTGAAACCATCCTGTTACCTGTTGATATTTGGTTTATTGCTTCATCAAGTCGCCTTAAAACAGTCTTGTTATCTCTTACTGATAAGTCGAGCTTAACATTGAGGTCACTCTTTAACTGTTGCTTCCTTCCGCCACTTGACATATTCAGTTTAACATCTTTAAATCTGTATCCGACTCCAATAACGATTTCATTATTGGTAACCTCTGTAAGTTGGTTATTAACAAAGCTTAATGAGAGGTTACGCGATTTCTTGAACTCTATTTTTGTTAAAAGACTATTATTCCAGGTCATGTCAATATTGAACAACGGTGAAAATTGTTCCGAAATAGTTATAACGTCAATACGGTTTATCGATATGAAATTACCTGCATCATCATATGGTAACGAATCAATTATAATATTGCTGATATACGATCCAACTGAATAATTACTCCTGTAACTATGACCTATACTAAACTGTTTGAAGTACTGTTTAAGGAATGGAAGTTTACCTAATCCAGTGTAAGTAAATCGCCAGTTTGGTAACGGAATCTTAGGGAATGGACTCATACTCACATCTGTAGCAGATCTGCCCGAATATGCAGCAATGAAAGCAGGCACCAAAACATCTTGTGATGTCGCGCCATAGCCAATCGGGTAACCTGTTGAATCATTCAAACCTGGTGAATTATTATTCTGAAGAGCTAACCGGGCTGCAATTATTGCTCTGTTTTCTTTAAACTGTTCAAAAACAGGTGATATATTTTCATCATTATCTTTCTTGAAAGCGGTTTTAATACTGATAAATGACACGCTGTAAGAACCCCTGTCCTGTAAACCCGATGAAATAAAATCAAGAGAATCCTTTACATACTTGAAGTACTCCTGGTGTCCGAAGGATTCCTTTTTATCTGCATTGAACTCAATCCTGAATTCGGGAAATGGTTCATAAGTTGCACGTGCAGACAAGTCTTTAGTTAAACGGGTTGCCAGGGCATTGTTAAGTAATGAATCCTTTGTGATCCAACCTTTTCTTGAAAAATTTCTAGCTATACTGTCATCTTGTGCACCAAATACAAATCCTAACCCAGGAGCCATATCCGTCAAACGATTACCCAGAAGGTCAGGGGTTGGTGTAAATCCCGGTAATAAGGTTCCATTTGATTCGGAATAATTAAATTGAATATCCCTGAATCCGGTAATAATTTTAATGGCTCCGATGCCGATATTCTTCATAACCATTGCTGTGACATTCCTTTTTACAGAATCCTGAACAGCAGCTGTTTCTTCAGGTTCCTTGGTTTCTTCTGCTTTTGGAACCGGTGTACGTTTTGCACCAGGACCCTGGGTTTTGTTTCCAGAAGAAGGAGCTTTCTGGTTTATTTTTCGCAGGAAAGGAACTTTGTTATACAGATTTAGCAAACGGGCATTACCGTTGATGTTGAAAGTATTAGAATTTTCAATGGTATTACCAATTTTTGCCTGAATTGAGCGCGGTGATGCTTCCCACCTGAAAGTGCTGTTATACCTTGCATTAAGTGTAAGGAAATTAAATACCGGTATCTTGTTGATAGGGACAACATAATTCAGGTTCATGTTTTGGGTGAAGCGGTTCATGCTTCCCAGATTCTGAATATCATCCCAAATAACGTTTTTCAAAGAATCGTACTCATCAACATCTTTGCTTATCCTTCCCGGAGGCTCATTGACATAAGCATTTGCACTTGCCTGATATTCAAGTTTCAGCGACTGGGCCAAATCAAACTTAAGATCATAAATCCTGTTCCAATCCCAGGTTTTGGTATACGTTGGCTCAAGTATGATAAGTGCATCACTCTTGTTACGCATTAATCGTTCATTATACTGACGGTTCATATCAGTCCGGAACGAGAACATCTTGGGGATGTAATAAAAATTGAAATCTTTAACCAATGCAAAGGTTTTACTTTGCAATATTTTAACATTGTTGAAAGGTCTGACCGGTTTAGGGTTATTTATAAAATTATATCCAATACCTCCCCTGTAAGTCTTTCTCCTATCGTACTCAATATCAATATTCTGATTGTAAATTTCAGTATATGCGTAAGTGAAGTCAAAGTTCTCAATGTCATAGATCTTTGGTTTACCAACTGTTCCAACCTTTTCTTTTCTGACATTAACGAAGTTAATATTCTTCCTGCGTGTAATATCCTGCACTTTATTCCTTATAGAGTCTCTGGCATCAGCTTCAAGTTCTTTGATCTGTTCTTTGTATAAAATATCAGGATCAAGCGGATTGTATTTTGGAGTACTTCTTAATTCAGAGTAGTCGATATGCATAGGAATTTTGATACCACTTTTTTCAGGGAAGAATTTTCCAAGCTGAATGTTGGTCGCAATGTCAAACTGTCCATTAGTTTCCTGTTGTCGTTCATTTACTTTCTTTTCTATACTTCCAAAGCCTGGTGTTGAATAAGCACCAGAAACCACAACATTACCCAGGTCAGCTAAATTTGCTGCGATACGAGCAGTTGCAGCTACACCACTCTTCTCATCAAAATCAGAGAGTCGCAATTCGTTAACCCAAATTTCGGCACATTTCGCCTGACCGTCGTCATTATCACCAAACTCCTGCTTTTTAGGATTCCTAACACCAATCATGAAAGCCTTTACATCGCTTAAACTTGGCATACCAACAACGGTTATACGGTTCTTTCCGTCAAATACTTCATAAGGAGTAACTACTGTAACCATGGAGCCCGGACGGCCCATTGCATCATTACGTGCCTGCTTGGCATCAATAAATTTTTGGAGTTCAATATCCATTTCATTGGCTGCAGGCCATATCTCAGTTTTGGAGTGTGTATAATCACCCCAGGGAGTAAACTCTACAGGAACTTCATATTCATAGTAGTTTTCAGTAAAATCTGAACCTACACGCACAAAAACAGTGAGATCACCGGTTTGAAGCTGATCTTCAGGCCTGCTTTTCTCAGCGTGCACAAACATTTTCAGTTTTTTGTACTGCCTGAAATCAAAATCAGTTGTTTTAAAAGTGCCTCTGGCATCTCCATCCAACAAATTACAGACCTTAAGAACCATCGACTGTTCATTAAGAAGGGTGTAATTTACTGTCCCCACATTGATTTCACGCTCTATATCAGGTGGATAATCGTAATTTACATTCTCCCTTTGAGTATTCTCTTCAATGTTAACTGAAGTTATATCAAAAGTAGTCAGACTCTGGTTGGGATCGGGAATATACTCCCCGGGCGATAACAGATTGTCATAGTACTTTCTCCATTCGCCTCTAACGAGGTCAAGGGTAGCAAAACGAAGCACAACTTCCTTTTCCCAATTTTTGAGAAACATCCTCATAAACCGGATACTCTTAAAGTCCTGAATGTTTCCTACAACTTTGCTGGGATTCTGTACAGGAATTCTGAACTGATACCATTTATAGTTTGGCTGTTTCCCGTTTTCCAGCTGAAATTTATTGTTATTTTCCTCATAGGTTTGGATATCTACAATGTAATTTTTACCCACAACCAAATCTTCAGGGTCAATTTTTATATGATACTGAAAATATCTTTCCTGCTCATTTAGGGTGTTATCTTTATTTATATCTTCTATGTTTGGAAGTGTAGTATTGTTTGTTTGGAATTCACTTCCTGTCACATCACGAGCTGGCGAATTGCCTTCAACACCTGAATACCTCTTATATCTTTCAATAATGCTTCCATATCTTGGATCATTGTCGTAATCATCACCTCTGAAGAAATGGTAATTATCAGACGAAGGGTCATTTGAAGCATTGATATATGCCTGTGAAGCTGTGCCATATTGCGAAGAAACCCTTTGTAGGTATACCTGATCAAAAAAGGTACGTTCATCAATATCACGCAAGCCGTCATATCCAACATCCTGAAACGGCCGGGCTGCTGAATTGTTATCGAATCCTGCAACAAGTGCCTGTAGCGTTGGTACTCTTCCCCAAATGGTGGTATCAATATCCTTTACTTCTTCACTTGTAGGTAAGCCATTTTCATAGCTTTTTCTCCCATCGGGTAGTATATCTTCCGAAACATCACCCAGGTTGAAATACAGATCACCCCCTTTATTTGTGCTGTCTTCAATAAATGGATCCATGAGCCAAAACTCAATGTATTCAACGTTGGCAGCCTCAAAATCTGTTTGGTCAATTTTCCTCATTATACCTGCCCAACGACTTTCAGGATCTTCAAGTAATCCATTTTCGCTGATACCTGCTGAAACTCCTGTTGGCAATACATCATAATTTGAAGGACCTCTTTCCTGAGGGAAATAAGCTAAATTAATAACCTGTTGTGCTATTGGTACAGATGAGTATGCATTTTCTCTGTTAGGGAAAACTTCTTTTTCAGTAATTCTTCTGGTTGAGTTTTTGGAAACCTCATCCTTACTTATATTATCTGGTCTCCTGTTTTTATCATAAAAATAGTCATCTATAGTATACCAGCTAAGCAAACTACGATTATATCCAGCTTCTAACCCGGCGCCAACAACTCCTTCCGGAAACATATCACGGGTTGTTTGACCGCGCGGAATACTTGCAAGGTACCAGGCGGCAACATTCCTAAGATCTATATTTGATTTGCTTCCTTCAAAATCATCGATATAGGATGTTCCTGATTTGCCAATTGCCCGTGAATGACCCGGTATAAAATGGGCCATTTCACCATTGATCTGGATTCTTGAAGGAACAGTGGTACCATAAAAAGGTAGCTTGTCAACCAGTTTGGTTAGCCACAATGACTCAGTCTGATAGTCAAAATTCAAACCCCACATGGTATTTGATATTGGCTCTTGTCCAAAATTCGTCTTCTGTGTCAAAGGCTTTTCATGCTGATTCAACAGTGTTGCCCCAACCAGAAAATTATTGCTAACCTTATAATCTACATGTGCCCCAACCATGGTTTGCTGTTGCAGATTAAAAGTGGCATTATTTTCAAGCGAAATGTTAACAGGTGTTCCTGAATTAAGGACCCCGGGATTGATGATCTTTACCCTGCCTAATGTGTAATCAACTGTATAATCTATATTTTCCTGCAGGGGAATACCTCCGGCAGTTACCCTTACCGACCCCTGGGGAACGTTGAGTGCATTAAGTGAAATTTCAGAGCCTGATTGTGATTTATACTGACCTTCAATTAAATACCTGTTTTTATCTGGATATTGCTGGGCACCACTCTTTGTAAGGGTATACAATGAATCGAAAGCATATTTATCAGCCAGTTGCTGGTTATTCAGCTTATTCCTTAAGTAACTGCCAAATGGCTCTCTGACGGTAAAGTATACCCTGCCGTTTGATGATTGAATTGTACCCCCCTGTGTTGCCGCATTGTCAATAAAATCAAACAAGCCGTCATGCGGAGGATTCAACTGGGGATCAAGGTCATCAAAATTGAACAGCCTCAAAAGAGGAACACCTGAAATGCCTTCAGGACCTTCAGTGAAGTATCCGGTTGGAACAGTATTTTCGTTTCCTGAATAAAGGATGTTCAGAATAAAGTCATCCCTGTTAACCTGGAACGCCCCAATATTATAGACGTTTTTCATCATCAGGTTCCAGATCGGCAAACGGGTATTTAATGCGGTGCTCTTTAAAAGTTTAACGACAAGTGCTGAAGGTGAACTGATACCCTGGTCAGATAATTCACCCACCTGGTATACCTTATCACTTCCAATAACTGTATATTGATAGGCAACTGCCAGAACCTGGTCATTATTTATAGTTGAGTTAAGAGAGATGAAACCCAGCTTTGAGTTAAAGGTATATTCGCTTGGATTAAGTTTTCTGGCATTTTCGATTTTATCAAAATCGATTCCTGCAGTGTAACCAAAGGGTGCCCCCTGCAGGTAATTTGTAACCTGATTAATGTTACGTAAAGTAGTTGTGTCAAATTCAGCAAGCAGGTCGTTTGAATTGTTATCAGGATAACGTACGGCAGGATTAGGTTTAATCCTTGTATTATAAGGATCTTTTTCACCAAGATCCATAAAAGCAACAATGTGTCTGTTGTCAGTAACAGCAGGCCCGATGTTGGTAACCCAGACTTCAATTTTTGTAATGTTGATATTTGAGTTTATAATAGGAAGCGAATCAAGTGCCCTGTCATAATTTTCAGCAAAATATTGAGAAATGAAGAAGTGCTTATTGTCTTCATAATCTAAAGCTGTGAGACTGAACTTGCTTGTTTGAGCCCCGCCTTCTACAGTGATATTTGAAGTTTCGCTCTTCTGCTGTGAAAACACAGCAGTAACGGTTGCTTTGCCAAATTGCATCTGGGTTTTTAATCCGAACAAACTCTGGCTTCCTGTTATAAGTGTACTTGTCAGAGGGAATGTGATATCACCGGCTTCAATTAATTTTATAATCTCATCTTCCTTACCTTCGTACTTCAATTTCAGTTTGTTTTCGAAGTCAAAAGTAGCTTCTGTATTATAATTGGTGTTAAATTCAATTTTATCACCAATCTTGGCCATAACACTCATTTGTATCTTCTGCTTGAAGTCGAAATTGGTAGTGCGTCGTTGACGTAAATCCAAAGCAGGGTCATCGCGACGGTTAGATAAGATACCAAAGGTTACTTCTGCACTTCCTTGTGGCCGAATATCAATGGTATTTCCTCCAAAAATCCTGTCAAACACTTCACCACCAATGTGGATCTGAGGAATAATACCGTCTTTAGAACCGGCAGCAGCCCCTACTGATCTATCGCGCCAGAAACTTTTCAGAGACCGTTGAAGATTGAGTTCTTTATATTCATCCATGGTATAGATCCATGGGGATGATAAATTTACTTCCCCTGCTTTTCTTGTATATGTATAAGTATTCGTAGCAGGGTCATAAATTGTTTCGTCAGTAATATTTGAAGGGTTACCTAAAAAAAGCTTATTTCCTTCATTACCCGATGGAATTTCACCTGGTTGTTGTTTTGGCAGGGGATAAGGCAGTTGGCCTCCCGGAGTGGTGTCGGGTGGTGAATATTGATTCAATATCCATTCAGGAGATGCTGAATTTACTGGTGTAATCAGGATTCCCCAAAGCAGGGTAAGAACAAAAAGAAGTACAAATGATCTTAATAAATATTTTAATATGCGCTCCAAGGAACTGTATTATTTTTGATTATGACGTATTTAATATGTCGCAGATACTACCACTCAGTTATTACGGATTCACATTATTTTTAACGCACCTTTTATCAACTGCTCCACTGAAATTGAAGACCCCTCTTCCAAAAGTAATTTATCTATTGTTTTCTCTGCCAGAGATTTGTTGAAGCCAAGTAAAGTTAAAGCAGATAACGCCTCTTCTCTGCCTGTATTGTGTGTACTTCCCAAAATTTCTTTGATACTGCCGTCTTTGGCAAGTTTATCTTTAAGGTCGATAATGATTCGTTGGGCAGTTTTACCACCAATACCTTTTACTTTTTGAAGAATATTGACTTTTCCATTCACAATGGCTTCTGAAACTTCTGCTGGTGAAAGAGAAGAGAATATCAGGCGCGCAGTATTTGCCCCAACACCTGAAACCGATAGTAAGTGACGGAACAACACCCTTTCATCTTCACTTGCAAAGCCAAAAAGAATATGGGCATCTTCCCTCACAACTAAATGAGTCAGTAATTTACATTCCTTTTTACCCTTTATCTGCGAATATGTATTAAGGGAAATTGAAATGTCGTACCCTACCCCCCTGCAATTAAGCACAGCAGAAGCAGGGTTTAATGACTCAATGGCGCCCTCGATAAAAGCGTACATAGCTGTCTTTGATCTGTTAACCGACAAAAATAGAGATAATAATTGGATTAATAATGAACCTCCTTATAAACGTGAACGACAATTAGATAACTTTACATGCAAAAAATACAATGTAGTGTACAATTAATCAACCAACAGAATAACAACACAGTAACTTAACGTAACCCCTGATAAAATATGAAAAAACTACTCACTCTTTTATTTGTCGTTTTTGCTATAAATATGGCAAAAGCTCAACCATGGTTTGATATTGGTATTAAAGGAGGCATTGGCACTTCATTTATGTATAATACACAAATCTTTGAAGACCAAAACCTTAATCATAAGTTCATGCTTGGAAATACTTATGGGGGTAAATTTGGGTTTAACCTCAATATGCAACACACCATTAGTTTCGATGTGTTAAAGACAACACTTAAGCAAAAATTTTTGTACTATCCCGAGACAGGAGTAGAAGCTAACAGGCAGTTCGATATTAAGTCCCTTGACTATGCTTTGTTATACAGATATACAAAAGGTGGAACTTTTTTTGAATTTGGTCCACAACTAAGTCAGGTCTCTGCTGTAAAATATGCTGATCAAGGAGGTGACTTTATAAGTCCTTTTACTGCTGCTGAAATGATAAATAAAAATTTGTATTCCGTGGTACTTGGTTATGGAGGTTATGTTTTCGGGACGGATAATTTCGGTGTGACCACCGGGTTCAGGGTTAGTTATAACATAACTGATATTGCAACTGAAGCAGCTCGAGGTAAAAATTTTCCAATGCTCTATCCAAAAGATGCTGATCCAACACATAATCTGGCAATCATGTTTATTGTAGAAGCAAATTACGACTTTGGTTATCTGTTAAGCCCCAGTTGCGGCAAGCGCACAAAACTCTTTGTTTTCTAGCCAAAGCTATACCCTTACAACTTTTGTTTATAATTCTTGTTTTAGGAACATTAAAATATGACACCTCCGGTAGTTTATTATAGTTAAAAAAGTATATATTTGCATATAAAGTACCTTCAGGGAAATCATAAAAAACAACTAATCAGTAAAATATGAAGAAAATTACCGTAATTGGCGCTGGAAATGTAGGAGCAACGTGCGCCAACGTTATTGCACACAAAGATCTTTGCCGTGAAGTAGTATTAGTTGATATCAAAGAAGGTGTTGCCGAGGGAAAGGCACTCGACATATGGCAAACTTCTTCAATAAATAACTTTAATTCACGGGTTGTAGGGGTAACTAATGATTACCTTAAAACCAAAGGTTCTTCAATAGTGGTTATTACTTCCGGACTTCCCCGTAAACCCGGTATGAGCCGCGACGACCTTATTAAAACAAATGCTGCAATTGTTATTGAGGTTACCCAGAAGGTTATTAAATATTCTCCTGAAGCAATCATCATTGTAGTTTCAAATCCTCTTGATGTCATGACATATGCTGTTTACAGGGCAGCACGCAAAAATTCAAGCAGGGTATTCGGAATGGCTGGAATTCTTGATACTGGTCGTTATAAAGCTTTCCTTGCCGAAGCATTGGATGTTTCCCCTAAAGATATCAATTCATTATTGCTTGGCGGACATGGTGATTCAATGGTACCATTGCCACGTTTTACTTCTGTAGCCGGAATCCCGGTTACCGACCTGTTGAATAAAGAAGAGATCGACAAGATAGTTGAACGAACAAAGAAAGGTGGCGGTGAACTCGTTAATCTGATGGGCACTTCAGCCTGGTATGCACCGGGCGCTGCTGCTGCTCAAATGGTTGAAGCTATTGTTGATGACCAAAAGCGTATTTTCCCTGTATGCGCCTACCTTGATGGGGAATACGGTTTAAAAGATGTATATATGGGCGTTCCTGTAAAACTAGGTGCCAAGGGAATTGAGGAGATTATTGAACTCAATCTCAGCAAAGAAGAGCATAAAATGCTCGTTGAATCAGCTGAATCGGTAAAAGTAACAATGAGGATTCTTGACGAAATGAATTTATTCGAAGATTAATAGTTACTATAAATATTTAAAAAAAGGCCGTCTGTTTTCAGACGGCCTTTTTGTTTTTTCGGCTAATCCGGGTTTCAACAAAAAATAAGAATTCAGGCAGAAGATATGCAGGCCTGATAATGAAATTGTTCAGGAGATGTATCAGAGCTGAAATAAAGTTGTAATATATACGCTATACAAACGTTACATAAACGTGTTTCATACGTGTTCACACGTATGAAACACGTATGAAATACGTATAAAACACGTATAAAATACGACTTCATTACCACTTTAGTACAACTTCTGAACAAAAAGATCCTAAATTTAATATTCAGCCTTCAACGTCTGAATTGAATAAATGACAAAAAGGATATCTTTTTGTAAGTTTGTTTATAGAAACTGTTGTCGATATCGTCTGACAAGGAATTATCAAATACAATATTTTGAAAAAAAACATAGTCGTTCTCACAGGCGCGGGGATTAGTGCTGAAAGTGGATTAAAAACATTCAGGGACTCTGATGGTCTTTGGGAGGAATATAAGGTTGAAGAAGTGGCTTCCTATGATGGTTGGCTCAGGAATCCTGCGCTGGTCATGGAATTTTATAATAAGCGTCGTTCACAACTTGCAAATGCCCAGCCCAATGATGCCCATAAAGCACTCGCCAGATTAGAAAGCAAATTTGAGGTGCAGATTGTAACCCAAAATGTTGATGATTTGCACGAAAGGGGAGGATCAACTTCTGTTACCCATCTTCACGGCGAATTGACAAAAGTAAGAAGTGTAAAATATCCTGATCTGGTTTACTCAATTGGTTATAAAGAAATTAATCTGGGTGATTTATGTGAAAAAGGGGCACAACTCCGGCCTCATATTGTTTGGTTTGGTGAGGAGGTGCCATTAATTGAATATGCAGCTCATCTGGTGATGAATGCTGATTACTTGTTAATAATCGGTACCTCTATGCAGGTATATCCGGCAGCCGGACTTATACATTATGCATCCTCAAATTGTCAGGTCTATCTGGTTGATCCAAAGGCTAATAATTCGAATTATACCTCAGGAATAAAAATAATCAGTGAACCAGCAGGCAAAGCAGTGCCAATTCTTGTTGATTTATTAATGTCTATAGACTAATTTTTTTTGTTTAATCCTATAGGTCACATATGAACATCTATAAACTCAACTCTGCTCAAAATGAACTACATAAAACTTTACACAATAATCATCCTTATACTAAGTATAGGGTGCCGTAAGGAAGATAACAACAAAGAAATTGATGATAAGATCATCCGGGATTATCTTAACGAAGCAAATCTTTCGGCTCACAAAACTTCTTCCGGATTGTATTATTTAATCAATATTCCCGGTAATTTCCCCAAACCTTCTACTAATTCAAATGTAACAGTTAACTATAAGGGTTATCTTATCAATCATCAGGTTTTTGATTCTACTGAAAACAATAATCCTGTTACTTTGCCAATGACCAATGTTATTGAAGGTTTGAGAGAAGGATTACAATTATTTGGTGAAGGTGGAAAAGGTATATTATTCATCCCATCACATCTTGGATATGGGTCAGCGCTTCTTCCGGGAATACCTGCCAACTCCATACTCATATTTGAAATACATTTGATCAAGGTGGAGTAATAAAAGCTTTTTTCTCAATCTTATCAACGCTTATAAATTTTTTAAGTTTGCTTTACAGGTATAAAATTTTATATTTGCACTGTAGTTAATGCTAAATCCTTATTAAAACATGGCTGGACTAAATAAAGAAATTGCTAAAATTCGTCGTTGGTGTGCTATACAGGAACGATGCCTTGTTGATGTTAAAATCCATGCTCTCGCATTGGGCTTGAATGAAAAGGATACAGATAAAGCAATTGAAACACTCATTGATGAAGGCTTCATAGATGAGGAACGCTATGCTAAAATTTATGCTGGCAGTAAGTTTCGCAATAAAAACTGGGGACGGGCACGCATAATTGGTGAATTGAAGGCCAGGCAGTTACCAGATGATGTGATAAAGGTTGGTCTTAGTGAAATTGATGAGGAAGAATACAGGGAACGCGTTATTGAGATGGTTAAGCATAAAATAGCCGTTACTGACAGAACCAATGTTACACTTTTTAAACACAGGCTTGCCAAACCGGCCATCGCCAAAGGTTATGAACCTGATTTGGTTCATGAGATAATTAATGAACTGATCAAAGAGAAAAAATAGAAATGGTTCAGAAAGAACAATTAAACGATTTAAAGAAGAGGCTGGAAACGCTAAGGAGGTTCCTTTGACATTGACAGTAAACAAGAATCCATAAAAGAAGAAGAAGCTATTTCACATCAGCCTGATTTCTGGAACGATCCCAAGAAAGCTGAAGTTCTCCTTAAATCCATTCAGGAGAAAAAAAAATGGACTAACGATTTTCAATCTGCAGAAGCCGCTGTTGACGATCTTAATGTTATGTATGAATTTTATGAAGCTGGTGATGCCTCAGAAGCTGACCTTGACCAGCAATATAAAAATGCATTAAGCATTGTTGAAGATCTCGAGCTTAGAAATATGCTGAGCAATGAAGAAGACCACTTAAATGCCATTTTGCAGATAAATGCCGGAGCCGGTGGTACCGAAAGTAATGACTGGGCTGCAATGCTTATGCGAATGTATATTCGTTACGGTGAAAGGAACAATTACAAAGTCAGGGAGCTTGATATGCACGAAGGTGACGTGGCCGGAATTAAATCTGTTACCCTTGAATTTGAAGGTGAAGATGCGTTTGGTTACCTAAAAAGTGAAAATGGTGTTCACCGGCTTGTGAGGTTATCGCCCTTTGATTCAGCAAATAAGAGGCATACTTCATTCGCATCAGTTTATGTTTACCCGGTTGTTGATGACAGGATTGATATTCAGATTAATGCTGCTGATATTACATGGGATACTTTCCGTTCAAGCGGCCCAGGTGGTCAAAACGTTAATAAGGTGGAAACAGCTGTTCGTCTTAAGCATGAGCCTTCAGGAATAATAATTGAATGCCAGGTTACCAGGTCGCAGGGACAAAACAGGGAAAAAGCGCTGCAAATGCTTAAATCACAACTTTATGAAATTGAACTTCGTAAAAAGAAAGAAGCTATTGCTGCCATTGAGGGAAAGAAGAAGAAAATTGAATGGGGTTCGCAAATAAGAAGTTATGTGTTGCACCCATATAAACTGGTTAAAGATGTTCGCACTGATTATGAAACGTCTGATACCAACGAAGTGCTTGATGGTGGTTTAAATGGCTTTATCAAAGCTTTCCTGATGGAATTTGGCCGCGAAGGAATATAAACCTTCATTAAAAGTAAACTGTTAGTTAAAATATTACATTGAAAAGGCGCATTATTTGCGCCTTTTAAAATTTATATATCGTTCTTTTAACAGGTAACCTTGTCTGCATTGTGAAATAATTAACAAGAAAAAACGCTCAACCTTATGGTATGCTTGATACATATCGAAGTCTATATATAATATTTTTGGTATATAACTTATGTCTTTTCATAATTTCTGAAAGGCTTGATATTATTGAGATAAAAAAATGCAATTACTTGGAAGAATTGGAAATAACTGACTACTTTTGCAAAAATTTTAAGCGATGAAACCTACACATATAGAACACATTGGAATTGCAGTTAAAGATTTAAAAGAGAGCATCAATTATTATGAAACAGTGCTGGGACTTAAGTGTTATGCTGTGGAAGATGTTACCGACCAAAAAGTAAAGACAGCTTTTTTTATGGTTGGTCAAACCAAGATCGAATTACTTGAATCAACAGATCCTGAGGGACCAATAGGAAAGTTTATTGAGAAGAAAGGTGAAGGTATTCATCATATTGCTTTTGCAGTTGAAAACCTTGAAGGAGTATTGGAAGAGACAGCTTCTAAAGGAGTACAACTAATTGACAAGCAGCCCCGCAAAGGCGCTGAAGGTATGCACATAGCATTCCTTCATCCAAAATCAACGTTCGGGGTACTTACAGAATTTTGTGAAGATAAATCAAAGAAATAAATATAAACGTCACCGGGTTGATGGCTATTTGTTGTTGATCAGGTTAAATTAAATTATATGGCTTTTGAGGATAAGATAAAGGAACTTCTCGATAAAAGGGAACTTGCTAAACTAGGGGGCGGACAGAAGAGAATTGATGCCCAGCATGCCAAAGGAAAACTTACCGCGCGCGAAAGAATAGAACTACTATTGGATGAAGGCAGTTTTGCTGAATTCGATATGTTTGTAACGCACAGGTCAACAAACTTCGGAATCGATAAACAGGAATTTCTGTCAGATGGCGTTGTTACCGGACATGGAACAATTGACGGTAGGGTTGTTTACGTTTTTTCTCAGGATTTTACAGTTTTTGGCGGCTCACTTTCTGAAACTTTTGCCAATAAGATCTGCAAAGTGATGGATCAGGCAATGAAAGTTGGTGCTCCGGTAATCGGTATTAATGATTCAGGTGGTGCAAGAATCCAGGAAGGCGTTAACAGTTTGGCTGGGTATGCTGAGATATTTGAACGCAATATCCTTGCATCAGGAGTCATACCTCAAATATCAGCTATCTTCGGACCATGTGCCGGTGGTGCTGTGTATTCCCCTGCATTAACTGACTTTATAGTGATGAGTAAAGGAACCAGTAATATGTTTGTTACAGGTCCAAAGGTAGTGAAGACTGTTACGGGTGAAGTTGTTACTGAAGAGGAACTGGGTGGAGCTATGATCCATGGCTCAAAATCAGGAATTTCACATTTTGTTGCCGATGATGAAAGAGAAGGTCTTTCATTGATAAGGAAACTCATTAGTTATCTTCCTCAAAATAATCTTGAAGATCCTCCATTAGCGCCCTGCTCTGACCCAATAGACAGACTTGAAGATTCCCTTAACTTTATAATTCCTGATAATCCAAATAAACCATATGATGTAAAAGATATTATACATTCATTGGTTGATTATAACGAATTTCTTGAGATACAACGACATTATGCACCAAATATAGTAACCGGATTTGCCCGTTTCAATGGCATGTCAGTTGGTATTGTTGCAAACCAGCCAAACTACCTGGCGGGTGTATTAGATATCAATGCTTCGAGGAAAGCTGCCCGTTTTGTCAGGTTTTGTGATGCATTCAATGTTCCAATCCTTACATTGGTTGATGTGCCGGGATTTTTGCCTGGAACAGCACAAGAATATGGTGGAATTATAATTCATGGTGCAAAACTTCTTTATGCCTACGGCGAGGCAACAGTTCCCAAAGTAACGGTTGTGCTTCGTAAGGCTTATGGTGGCGCCTATTGTGTTATGAGTTCCAAGCATCTGAGAGGTGATATGAACTTTGCATGGCCTGCTGCAGAAATTGCCGTGATGGGTCCTAAAGGTGCAATTGAAGTACTTCAGAGTAAAAAATTGGCAGAAATCACCGATCCTAAAGAAAGAGAAGAATTCCTTCTTAAAAACGAGGAAGAATACAAAGCCAAATTCGCTAATCCATATAATGCAGCCAAATATGGTTACATTGATGATGTAATAGAACCACGTAATACACGCTTCAGGGTGATCAGGGCATTGCAGGCTTTGGCAACAAAGAAAGATGTGAATCCTCCCAAGAAGCACTCAAATATACCATTGTAATGGAGTATAAAATGTTGACAACTTTTAGCTTTAAAAAGCTCGCAGCCATTTTCATCTCAATTTTATTTGTTTGCCAGTTCTTAGAAGTTAAGGCACAAAGTGGACTTGATCTGAGAATTAATGAAATACTGGTACACAACGATTCAAATTATGTTGACGATTATGGCAACCGGAGCAGTTGGATTGAAATTTTCAATTCAGCTTATAATACAGTGAATATGGCAGGTATGTACCTGACAAATGATCCAAAAAATCCTACAAAGTACTGGATTCCAACAGGTGATCCTCTCACAAAAATCCCACCCAGAAATTATTTAGTTTTTTTTGGCGATAATCACTCAACAAGAGGCATCCTACACCTAAATTTCACTTTGCAAGACACTAATTACCTTGCGTTGTATGATGTTAATGGTAGAACGCTTATTGATGAAATAACCTATACCAGGGACAAGAAAGATGTGTCTTTTGGAAGGGAAACTGACGGTGCTGACAAATGGATATATCTTGAAAAAACAACTCCTAACGCTAATAACTACACCGGGGTAATTGAAACGTCAGGACAAGAATTTGTTGAGATGGATCCGTATGGAATTGGAATGGCAATTATTGCAATGTCGGTTGTATTTATTGCACTGATACTTCTTTACCTTGTCTTCAAGCATACAAGAAGATTTTATTCAATGGATATGAGGAAAATCTTTAAGAAGAATCAGAAAATTCTGGCTGATGTCAAGGAAGAACACGACATTTCAGGTGAAGTTAACGCTGCTATTGCTTTAGCCCTTCATCTTTACCGGTCAGAATATCACGACCATGAGGAGGCTGTTCTGACAATTAAAAAAGTAGCCAAAACTTATTCTCCCTGGAGCTCTAAAATTTATAACATCAGGAAGTCGCCAAGATAAAACAAAGTATTACCTGGATAAAACCAGTGAAAATTAAAACAGCAGCAGAATGAAAAAATTCAAATTGACCATCAATGGTAATATTTACGAAGTTGAGATTCAAAATATAGAGGACAATATTGCAGACGTTGATGTAAATGGGACTGTATATAAAGTTGAAGTCGACAAAGCGCTTGAAACTGTGAAAACGCCTAAGCTGGTCAGATCAGTTAGTGTTCCATCTACTGATTCATCTCCCAGTATCGCAAAAACAGCAAGTCCCTCACAACCTAAAGGAACTGGCAGCATAAAATCACCTTTGCCAGGGGTTATTCTTGATATCCATGTACGAGAAGGTGATAATGTAAAAGTTGGTCAAAAACTTTTAACCCTTGAAGCTATGAAAATGGAAAATAACATTAATGCCGACAAAGAGGGAAGGGTTGTTTCTCTTAAGGTTTCAAAGGGTGATTCAGTTATGGAAGGTGATATTCTCATAGTTATAGGAGACTAAAAATATGGATTTTAGCTTGTTTTTACAATTTGTGGGAGATCATCTGAATCAGTTCTTCACATATACTGCTTTTTACAACGTCACAGCAGGACATCTGATAATGATTTGTGTTGGGTTATCCTTCATATACATGGCTATCAGCAAAGAGTATGAACCCCTTTTGCTGGTACCTATTGGTTTTGGCATTCTGGTTGGTAATATTGCATTTCCTCCGGGTTTACAAATCGGTATTTATGAATCGGGCAGTGTTCTTAATTACCTTTATTTTGGAGTATTGCAGGGAATCTATCCACCACTTATCTTTCTCGGTATAGGTGCTATGACTGATTTCTCGGCACTAATTTCAAATCCTAAACTTATGCTAATTGGAGCAGCAGCCCAGTTAGGTATTTTTGGCGCTTATGGTATTGCTTTACTGCTGGGATTTTCACCTTCTGAAGCTGGTGCTATTGGCATCATTGGAGGTGCTGATGGTCCAACAGCAATATTTTTATCATCACGGCTTGCTCCCGATCTTTTAGGAGCAATTGCAATCTCGGCTTATTCATACATGGCGCTTGTTCCGGTAATTCAACCACCTGTAATGCGTTTGCTTACTACAAAAAAGGAACGTGTAATCAGAATGAAACCTCCCCGTACTGTTTCAAAACTTGAAAAGGTATTATTCCCAATTATTGGAATGTTGCTGACTACTTTCATTGTTCCATCAGGTTTGCCGTTGCTTGGAATGTTATTCTTCGGGAACCTTTTAAAGGAAAGTGGTGTTACAAAACGACTGGCAGATACAGCTAAGGGACCATTAATTGACATTGTAACAATATTGATAGGTTTAACCGTAGGAGCTTCAACCCAGGCAACTACATTCTTAACTGCCAAATCAGTTGGTATCTTTGCACTTGGCGCTGCATCATTTGTAATAGCCACATTCGGTGGTGTGATGTTTGTTAAAATCATCAATCTGTTTCTGAAAGAAGGAAATAAAATGAACCCTCTTATTGGTAATGCAGGCGTTTCTGCTGTTCCCGATAGTGCCCGTGTATCACAAATTGTAGGTTTGGAATATGATAAAACCAATCACTTGCTGATGCATGCTATGGGTCCTAATGTTGCCGGAGTAATTGGTAGTGCAGTAGCAGCCGGTATTTTACTTGGATTTTTGGCATAATAAGATAATTGTTACTTTTGAGGCCGGGAAGACAATAAGTCTCCCGGCTTTTTAATTTTTTCTCTCATATGCTTATAATAGGGATTGCAGGTGGATCAGGTTGTGGCAAATCAACCGTTGTTAAACAAATTATTAAGCGACTTCCTAAAGATTCGGTCACTGTTATACCGCAGGATTCTTATTATAAAGATAATGGCCACCTCTCTGCCGAAGAAAGAGCTAAGATTAATTTTGACCACCCTTCATCAATTGAATTTAATCTGCTGTTGAAACACCTGGAGGAGCTGGAACAGGGTAATACTATAGGCATGCCTGTATATAGTTATCTTACATGTGCCCGGGCTGCTGAAACAATTCCAATTCATGCTCGCGAAGTAGTTATTGTGGAAGGTATCCTCATTTTGTCTAATCCGAGGTTAAGGGCTAAGATGGATATCAAAGTGTTCGTGGATGCTGATGCTGATGACCGTTTAATGAGAATAATCCGAAGGGATATTGAAGAACGTGGCCGTTCATTCAGTCAGGTACTTGATCATTATGAGAATTTTGTTAAACCCATGCATCTGCAATTCATTGAACCAACAAAGCGATATGCAGATATAATAGTCCCACAGGGGGGAGCAAATCATGTAGCTATTGATATTCTTTCCTCACGAATTAAAATGAATCTTTCAGCTTTGCAGGCTATCTGATTCCTTTGTTATTTCTGTCATTTTGTCCCTCTAAATTTACTTTAAGTCATTAATAACCAGACACAATGACATTGTTGTTCGTTTGTGTTATGCAGTTGTTGGCATTGGCACAAATGTTGAAATATTTTCACCAAAACAACAATAATTTTTAAAGCAAAGGAGGATTTAGTCATGTTACCAGTAACAAGAAAAGAGAAAACATTCTTCCCAAGCATTGTTGATGAATTCTTTGGAAGAGATTTTATGAATGACCTTTTTGATTTCCGCACAGGTGTTAACATGCCTTCTGTTAATGTGATAGAAGGAGTTAATGAGTTTAAGATTGAGGTTGCTGCCCCAGGTCTTGAAAAGAATGACTTTAAAGTAAACCTGGACAATAACATCCTGACTATTGCTTCAGAAAAGGAAGACAAACAAGAAAGTGATGACGAACGTTACATGCGCAGGGAATTCAGCTATTCATCATTTACGAGGTCTTTCAGTTTGCCACCTTCACTTGATGCAGGCAACATTACTGCCAATCATAAGAACGGAGTGTTAACAATTTTGATTCCTAAGAAAGAAGAAGCAAAACAGAAGCCTGCAAAACAAATTCAAATACAATAATTCACAGAGTTCACTCTGAAAAAAAGAGCCCGGTTAAACGGGCTCTTTTGTTTTAATTTATTTGTAATTTCACCTCCTTGAAACCACTCAGGTTCCTCTTAGAAATTGAGGTGAAATATGCCGTTATTTGCTGTTGTTGACGTTGAAACTACCGGAGGTAGCTACCAGAATGCCAGGCTTACCGAAATTGCAGTTTATTTATTTGATGGAAAACACATCCTGAAAGAATTTACCAGCCTGATTAATCCGGAACAGCCTATTCCATATATGATTACACGGCTTACAGGTATCACTGATGATATGGTTGCAAATGCCCCTAAGTTCTATCAGGTAGCTAAGCAAATAGTTGAGATAACAGAAGGTGCCATTTTTGTTGGACATAATGTAGCATTTGACTATAATTTTGTAAGGCATGAATTTAAAAGCCTGGGATACAATTTTAAAAGGTCAACTATGTGTACTGTAAAAATGAGTCGCAAAGTTTTCCCTGGTTTTTCTTCATATAGTCTCGGTAAGCTCTGTAACTCCTTAGGCATTGAAATCAATGACCGCCACAGGGCGCATGGCGATGCACTGGCAACTACTTATCTCCTTAAGCGTCTGTTAGATACTGACGAAGGTTATGTTGGTAATCAGGTTCAGGAAATACCTGAAATTCTTAAAAATGTTCCTGAAGATACCGGAGTTTATTATCTGCATGATGAGAACGGGAACATTATATATGTAGGCAAAAGTAATAATATGTATGAACGTATTATGCAGCATTTCAGGAACCAGGATACTTCAAAAGCACTTGAAATGAAAAACCGTATAGCTACAGTTTCATATGAAGTTACTGGAAGTGAGCTTATTGCTTTATTATTGGAATCAGATGAAATAAAAAAACTGAGGCCACCATATAACAGGGCACAACGCAGAGTGAGATATGGCTATAGTGTTTTTAGCTTCGTGAATGAAGATGGTTATATATGCTTTACACCGGGGCATGAAGTTAATGGCTATACACCTATAGCTTCTTTTCCTTCATTAACCAATGCCCAGAACTTTCTTTATTCATTACTCGAAAAACACAAGCTCTGCCAGAAGCTATGTGGTTTGTATGAAACTCAGTCAGCATGTTTTTACCATACAATAAAAGAATGCAAAGGTGCATGCCTGAAAATCGAATCTCCTGAAAGTTATAATAAGCGTGCTGAAAAAGTGTTTCATGAAGTGGGTTTTAAAGATAAAAACTTCTACATCATTGAAAAAGGAAGAACAAATGATGAATTTGCGGTAGTGAAAATTGAAGGAGGAAGATATGTAGGATTCGGTTATGTTGAAGAAGCTTACTTTGATTCTGAAAGCATTGAAAATTGTATCAGGCATTATGAGGATAACCGCGATACACGGTTTATTATAAAAGGATACATGCGAAAGCACCCTAAATTGAAAATTTTTAAATTTGAGTCGTCAGATACGCTGACACTTTTTAGCTGAAAATGAAAAATACTTATCGATTGTTTCTTGTGATCAGTTCATTGGTCATTGCTTTTTTTCTCTTTTCTTGTAAAACATCAGTAAATGTTGTTAAACCTGCTGAATCGTACAGCAGTTCACAGATCAATGTTAAACCTTCAGTAGTTAGTTTTACCGTTCAATCAAAGATCATAGATATTCAAAATGAACTTAACAGGAATTTTACCGGATTAATATACGAGGATAACAGCCTTGAAGACAATGGTGATGATAACCTGATGGTTAAAGCATGGAAGCAGGGTGACATCAGAATTGATATGAAAGGAAATGTTCTCTCATACAGGGTTCCTTTGAAAACATGGATCAAAGCAGGGTTCAAATTCCAAAAGTTTGGCATTTCATTATCTGACTACAGGGAACTCAATGCAGCTCTTGCTTTAAATTTTAAGACGACCGTCACATTAAATTCTGATTGGACCATCAGCACAAAAACAACCTCTGATGGATACGAATGGTTATCGACGCCTGTTGTCAATGTGGGAGGGATTGACATGTCAGTAAAATTTGTTGCAGATCTGATAATGCAATCGAGTTTAAGGCAGATGGGGAAGTCGATAGATGAAAGCATTAAAGACTACCTGAATGTCAAACCCTATGCTCAGCAGGCCTGGGAATTGGCAGGTAAACCCGTAAAGGTGAACAATGATTATAATCTTTGGCTTCAAATTTCACCTCAAAAGCTTATTTCATCGAAGCTCAATGCAGTTAACGGGTCCATCGTTCATAAAGCTGCGATAACGGGTAATATTAAATTGGCAATGAATACCTTGCCCCCGGCAGCTTCAAATCAAAAACAACTTCCCGATCTTCTTATTGGTGATCTGCCTGTTGATGTAACTACCATTTATGCCTATGTAACTATGCCTTATGAGGAGGTTAGCAGAACGGCATCAGGTTTTTTAAAAGGAAAGACATTTTCCTATGGTAAAAAAAAGGTAACTGTTGAAGACATTAAAATATATGGTAATCAGGGAAATATCGTGGCTGAAACAATGCTTTCGGGGAGTCTGAAAGGAACCATTTTCTTTATGGGGAAGCTTGCCTATAATGAAACAGATTCCACAATAGTGATTAATGACTTTGATTATGATTTATCTACTAAGAATTTCCTTATAAAATCAGCATCATGGCTGTATCAGGATGGCTTCAGGAAAATGATAGCCAATCTATTAAAGTGGAGTATCAAGAAAGAAATGGTAATGATACGCTCATCTGTTAATCAAAGCTTAAAGAACTATAAGTTAGCTGATGGTATTATTCTGAATGGAACAGTTAACCGGGTAGAACCAGGAGTAGTTTATATTACACCTGAAGGAATCACTCCTGAAATCAAGGCTTCAGGGATTTTTGAAATCCGGATAGAAAAGTTGATGTTTAATCCTTAAAAGAAAGCTTTAAAAAGTAAAATCCGGCCGGTTGTCCGGCCGGATTTACCCGGCATCATTCCTGTCATATTGATGCTTTAGGTTGACAGGTCTTAGTCTATCCTGTCTGTTAACACAAGTAAGTTCGAGTTATTTTTAGTTTACCGCGTATATTCCTCCCGAACCTGAAATATGACTTTCAACATCGGGATGTCCTTTGTAGTAAATGTTTCCGCTACCGCTTATTTCACCATGCAGATAGTTAGTTACATTAATTTCAGTTTTTCCTGAACCGCTGATATTGATGTCAGCATTTTCGCTCATGAGGTTGAAAGCATATATATCACCTGACCCTGAAATTCGAAGCATCTGTTCGTCGCAAATTCCGGAAAGATAAACTTTTCCACTTCCTGAAATCTGAGCATCAAGGGAATGAGTATCTATGCCATGTAGATCAACATTTCCTGAGCCTGAAATCCTGACATTGAGTTCAGGTGTAATAATTGGAGTTTCATTATAGACATTGCCGGAACCTGAAATTCTTATTTCACTCAAATCAGCGGTGGTTATATAAACTTTAATTGGTTCAAAGTGCTTTACAACCACTCCATTTTCAAATTTAATATCCAGTTCATTATTCCTGACCCGTGTATCAATCACATCCAGTACGTTATCCTGGGCTTCGATTGTAATTCCTTCATCAGTACCCTGATAGATATACACATCTGCAGGAATGTTTAACGAAATCTCATGGTATGAGGGGGTGGTACGATCTTCACTTACAACCGGACCTGATCCTCTTACAACATCGACCCAGTCTTTTTCACATGAGCTGAATAACAAAGCGATCGCGACTATCGGTAAGTAGAGTTTTGCTTTCATGGCTTTAATTTTCTAGTGTAATAAATTGATTTGTGTGCTATTGGGCACTTGAAAAATTCATGCCAAAGTGGTTTACTTATCTATAGGATAACATATGATGAATTAAGATTAAATATCTAATACCTTGATTTTACTGCTGTTTCTGACATAAAAAAAATTTCAAGTTTTCTACTTTTTAAAATTATTTTGGAATAGCTTAATTAAAGGAAATTATCATGTGAACAATAACGGACAAAAAAAACAGGGCTAAGAAAGCCCTGTTTGATAATATATCATTAAACTTAATTCAAAACCAGTTACTTATTCAGAAATTGCTTGGCATAGTATTCAGCTGAAAGTTTCCTGCCTGTTGCTCTTTCAATCATATCATTCCATTTATAACGGGCACCTGGTTCAAATACTTTACTGGTTAAGTATCTGCCGACTTCTTTATTATTATAGTAGCTCTGGTTCATGTAATCATTAGATTTAATGATTTCAGTAGTGATATAATAATTTAATTGCGAAGCAAGTAGTTCTCCCAAAAGGTAATTGTGATAATATGCCGGATAAGTGGCAATATGTATTTTACTAGCCCAATCCGGTTCATTTCTACCTTCAGGTTTTTTAATCATTTGGTATTTTTCAACTATATCCCACCAAAGTTTATTAAGATCCTGATCAGGGTTTTCGTACATAGCTTTTTCAAAGCGGTACATCACCTGTGCCCAGCGACTAAAAGTAAGTTGTTCAAGGCGTAATACTTTATATGCTTCAGGTGCTATTTGTTCTTTTTCATCTTTGGATATTACATTCAAATCATTCATCCACTGGGGATTAGAAGCCATACGGCCGAATAACATGGCGATTGCTTCGGTAGTGAAAGTGTGGGCAGGATTTCTCAAAGCAAAAGGAAGGTCTGATGATATATATTTATCGTACACTCCATGTCCGAATTCGTGCATCATTGTATTCATCCAATTGTAATTCGGTTTAATATTGCATAATACCCTCACATCACCTTTGTTATCAATATCAATACAGTATGCATGCTGGTTTTTTCCCGGTTTTTCAAACAAGTCACTGTTACCCATAATATCACTAATATCCATTCCGATTGAGGTATAATAATCGGCTGTAACCTTTTCGATATTCTGGTCAGCATAGTACTTATCCAGATCTACCTTATATATGGCAGGAGCTTCCTGGAAGAACCGGTTCTGGTAATGCCATGGCATCAGCTGATCTTTTGGCACTTTCAGATGTGCAGAAAGATAGTTGTCAATTTCATCCTTTAACAAAATGAATGAACCCCTTGTTAGGCTATCAAGTTCATCAAATAAAGCACTTATTTCAGCAGGATCCTGTTCGCTGAGCTGTAAGCTCATTGTATGATAGTTATCAAAACCTAACTGCCTGGCTATTTGATTGCGAAGTTTGACTAATTGTATTACGTCCTGTGAAACAACAGTTCCAATCTTCTTATGGGCTTCCCAGGCCGCTTGTAATTGTCTGCTGTCAGTCGAACTCTTTAATATTTCTTCAATATCGTTGTCAGTTAGTTGCTTTCCATCTACCTCTGCCCTGAAGTTTGAATATTTCTGCTCAATCTCAGTTTCCAGATTGATTTTCTTTCTCAGTAGTGAGGAATCGATTTGATTTCCGAGATATCCCAGATATAGAACGTCAAGTTGTCTGAGTAATAATGAATCTTCAATATTGCCTTCATTTTTAATTCTTTTAAGCAATTCAAAATCCTGCTTATTAGTGAAATAGTTATTAAGTTTCAGGTTGTTTTCAGCGTATTTTGCATAATCTTCTTCTTTACCTGAGATGGATGCATTCCAGTATGAAAGGTTTGTCTCCTTCATAAGTCTTGAAACATCTGCTTCATACCTGGAAATGAAATCCCTGAGTTCTTTCTCCATATTATTTTTCTTTTGAGTGCAGCTAACCATAAGGAATACAATCAATACGGGCAGCATAATTTTAACTAATGTTTTCATAAATGGTTGAATTGAACGTGAGTAATAAGAATTTTATAGTGAATGTGCTTATTTTTCTAACTCCCATGAAGTGCCATCCCTGGTATCTTTCAGTACTATTCCCAGGTCAGCCAACTCGTTCCTTATTTTATCAGAGGTAGCAAAATCTTTATTGGTCCTTGCATTCTTTCTTAGGTCAATGATCAATTCCATGAGACCATCAATTTTGTTGTCCCCTTCCGGGGTAACACTTTCTTCTTTCAAGCCTAATACCTGAACAACAAATGTGTCGAAGATATTTTTAAGCAATGCAATATCTTCAACAGATATCGACTCGAGGTTATTATGAACCGAATTAATAATTCTAACTCCTTCGAAAAGGTTAGCAATAACAATTGGACTGTTAAAATCATCATTCATTGCGTCATAGCAGTTCTTCTCTAATCGGCTTATGTCAGAATTTGATTTATTTCCTGGTTTAAGTAATGAAATAAGCGCATGTGCTTTGAATAGCCTGTCAAGGCCTTTCTCTGCTGCAAGTAAGGCTTCATTTGAAAAGTCCAGTGTACTGCGATAGTGTGCCTGCAGGATAAAGAACCTTATCGTCATTGGAGAATAAGCTTTGTCGAGTGCAAGGTGATCACCTGAAAAAAGTTGTTCAAGAGTAATAAAATTCCCCAGCGATTTACCCATCTTTTGACCATTGATGGTTATCATATTGTTATGCATCCACACCTTAGCCGGCTCCTGTTTATGAGCAGCGACGCTTTGCGCGATTTCTGATTCATGATGAGGGAACATCAGGTCCATACCACCTCCATGAATATCAAAAGTATTGCCAAGATAACGGGCACTCATTGCAGAGCACTCTAAGTGCCATCCTGGGAAACCATCACTCCATGGTGATGGCCAACGCATTATATGCTCAGGTTGTGCTTTTTTCCACAAGGCAAAATCAAAAGAATTCTCCTTTTCTTCCTGACCTTCCAATGTTCTGGTATTTGAAATCAGGTCTTCAATTACTCGCCCTGAAAGCTTACCATAATTGTACTTTTTATTGTATTTGAGAACATCAAAATAAACAGATCCATTCCTGATGTATGCATATCCATTATCTAATATTTCCTGAATAAGTTGTATTTGTTCAATGATATGTCCTGATGCATGCGGTTCAATACTTGGGCTTAAAACATTAAGAGCTTCCATATCATGATGATACCGACGTGTATAATAATGCACCACCTCCATTGGTTCAAGTTCTTCCAGTTTTGCTTTCTTCCCTATCTTATCTTCACCTTCATCAGCATCATTCTCCAAATGCCCAACATCGGTAATATTCCGAACATATCGCACTTTATAACCTATATGCTGAAGATAACGGTAAACGAGGTCAAATGTAATGGCCGGTCGTGCATGTCCGAGGTGGGCATCGCCATAAACCGTTGGACCGCAAACGTAAAGACCGACAAATGGGGGATTAATAGGCTTGAATTCTTCTTTATTACGGCTTAGAGTATTATATACAATAACATTATTTTCCATGTCAGCTTTATTATAATGCAAAATTATCAATTTCCAGGCATTATATTTTTATGAAAATGCCTCAAGCTAAACAAGCTATTTCAGGATATTTCTGATGGTCTTAATTTATTAATTCTGGCCATATACCAGATAAGAAAAAGAGAAATTACCGCTGATGCAATAATCATCCATATTGAGTTGACTTTTCCAACATCATCGGGAGCCTGATGTATAACTCCTGAATTATTAAGATATGTTAGGACAACCACAGTACCGTTATTTATAAAATGTGCAAGGATTGGAACCCAAATCGATCCGGAGTATATGAATATGTATCCAAACATTAATCCAAGTACTAATCGTGGAAGGAAGCCATAGAACTGCATATGGAATGCACTGAAAAGGATAGCTGCAAACCAGACAGCAAGATGGGCATTTTTGAATATCTTACTGAATGATTTTATCAGGATTGATCTGAATAGCAGTTCTTCACCAACAGCGGGAAGTATTACAATCATTATAATATTGATTGTAACTGACCAAACATCAGTGTATGCCAGCATTCGTTCAACCAATTTATTTGATGATTCTTCCATGCCCTGCATCCACTGTTCAAGATGCTTAAGACTTTCAGGTAATTTCATAGTCTCATTCAATTCCATAAGACTACTAATGAAAGGACTGATGAAAATTATGAGGATAAAAGTTAAGAGATAATTTACTGGTAAACTAGCCTGAAATGAAAGATATTTAACGGGCTTTGAACTGGTAAGATATGCAATCAGGAAAGCAGGAACTATAAACATACCCAACTGGTTGAATATCTGCATAACTCTAATGAAATTGATATCATTCATAAGAGAAGGCAGTTGAAACACCGAAGGCCCATTAAATACTGCATAAAATCCAAAAGCTAACCCTATAGATACGAACGCACCTACAATTATAAGTGCCAGAAGCAGCATAATACGCATACCTTCTGATATGTTCGGGAATGGTGTTATAAACCTCATATGATGTTAAAAGCACAAAGTTATTGAATATTAACAAGAGTAGGGGGAAGTAAACAGAAGATTAAACACATATTACTCTTTGGGGGAACATCTAACAGATGTAGTTGTTAAACTTAAAAGATTTAAGGATATGAAAAAATTCTTCTATGAGAATGGCCTGTCGATAGCATTCCTAATTCTTTTCCTTATAGCGATTGTTGGTCAGGTATATACCGGATATCATGTGTATTTAAAGGAATTGGCTGAAAATGGCGGAATTCCGATTCCGTTCCCATCGTATCTGACAACAGGACATTTTCTTCAGTCCACTTTTGAAAATTGGGAAAGTGAATTTCTTCAGATGGCATTATATATTTTATTAACCGTATCGTTAAGACAAAAAGGCTCATCAGAATCAAAGCAAATAGAGGGTAAAAATAAAACAGATGAGCAACCTGATCCATCGAGACCCGGGGTTCCATGGCCGGTCAAGAGGGGAGGCATTGTTCTTAAGGTTTATGAATCTTCTTTAACAATAGCATTCTTTATTCTCTTTATTATTTCCTGGGTTTTACATTTCACAGGTAGTATCCGTGATGAAAATGTTTTCAGGCATCTCCATGGACAATCCCTATTAAAGATTTCAGATTATCTGACTGACAGTAGGTTATGGTTTGAATCATTTCAAAATTGGCAGAGTGAATTTCTCTCTGTTTTTGCAATTGTTGTGCTATCTATATTCCTGCGGCAGAAGGGGTCAAGTCAATCAAAACCAGTTAATGCACCATTTGATGAAACAGGAGATTAACCCACAACTTTTTAAGACACTTCATTGTTTCGTTTAAAGAAGATTATCTCATGTCAAGACTCATAGAAATACTAAAAAAACACATTCCGTCGAGTATCTCAAAAGATCAAAGTAAGGATTCGGCACTAGCTCTTTTACTTATTCTGTTAATCATTGGATACTTCACTGGCAATAAAAGTTACTTTGGTCTTGGTATTATTTTATTATTACCAATAATGACCTGGCCCTACATATTCAAGCCAATTGGTTATCTGTGGTTAACCTTTTCTTCTCTGCTGGGTAGTTTGTCGTCTAAGATTATCCTCTCGGTCATTTTTTTTCTGATAGTTATGCCTATAGGGTTCATCAGAAAGTTAAGTGGTATTGATAACCTGAAACTGCTACAGTTTAAAAAGGGGAGAAGTAGTGTATTGCTTGAGAGGGACCATACGTTCAATCGTTCAGATCTTGAAAAACCTTATTAAATTATTATAAACTCAATGCTTTATGGAATTTCTACAAGATTTATGGTTCTTTCTTAAGATCAGAAAGAAGTTCTGGCTCTTGCCAATTATTATTGTTTTGTTACTTTTTGGAGTACTTATTGTAATGACAAGTGGATCAGCTATTGCACCCTTTATTTATACACTTTTTTAATTTGGGCATTAATGGCAAATTCAGTTTTGGGAATTTCAGCATACTATCATGACAGTGCTGCTGCAATTATTGTTGATGGCGAAATCATTGCGGCTGCCCATGAAGAAAGATTTACGAGGAGTAAGCATGATGCTTCATTCCCGATTAATGCCGCAAAGTATGTTATGAATAAAGCAGGAGTAAGTTATGATGATTTGAATGCAGTGGTATTTTATGAAAAACCTTTTATCAAGTTTGAAAGACTTCTGGAAACTTATCATGCGTTTGTACCGAAAGGTTTACCTAGTTTTCTGTCGGCGATTCCGTTATGGATAAAGGAAAAACTTTTCATGAAGAAAATGCTTGGGGAAGAACTTGATAAATTAGGAAGAACTAAAAAATCGATAGTGCCTGTTTTGTTTACCGAACATCACCTGTCGCATGCAGCGAGTGCTTTTTATCCCTCGCCTTTTAATGAAGCAGCAATTCTAACTCTCGATGGTGTAGGAGAATGGGCAACTGCTGTAATTGCTTCTGGTAAAGGTAAAGATATAAGGATCTTAAGAGAAATGCGTTTTCCTCATTCAGTTGGTTTATTGTATTCCGCCTTCACATATTACTGCGGATTTAAAGTCAATTCCGGTGAGTATAAGCTAATGGGTCTTGCTCCTTATGGAAATGCGGATTCTTTGCAGACCAGGGAATTCAAAAGATTGATTTTAGAATATCTTGTTGACGTAAGAGAAGATGGTTCTATTTTACTCAATATGGACTATTTTGATTTTGCAACAGGACTTAAAATGACAAATAATGACCGATGGATTGAGTTATTTGAAATACCTCCCAGGTCAGAAGAATCAAAAGTTACCCAGCCATATATGGATCTGGCCCTAGCAATACAACAGGTTACCGAGGATATATTTTTAAAGTTGGCTCTGACAGCATATAAATTGACTGGATGCAAAAATCTGGTGATGGCAGGAGGTGTGGCGCTTAACAGTGTTGCCAATGGGAAGTTGCTTTCAACAGGTATCTTTGATGATATCTGGGTACAACCTGCATCGGGTGATGCCGGGGGGTCCTTAGGTGCAGCTTATGCCGGATGGCATATTTGGCTTGGAAATGAAAAGAAAGTTTCAACGGAGCCTGATGCTATGAAAGGTGCATTTTTGGGTCCTGAATATTCATTACAAGATATTGAAAAGGCAATAACTGAATATGGTGCAACCGCAACTTATTACAAAGATTTTAATGAACTAGTAAATAAAACCGCTGCTTATCTGGTAGAAGGTAAAGTAGTTGGATGGTTCCAGGGAAGAATGGAATTCGGACCAAGAGCACTTGGCAACAGATCAATCCTTGGTGATGCAAGGAACCCCGAAATGCAAAAGAGGATGAATTTAAAAATAAAATTCCGTGAAGGATTCAGACCATTTGCACCATCTGTTCTGGAAGAAGATATAAGTGACTTCTTTGAATTGGACAGGCCCTCACCATATATGCTTTTTGTTGTACCTGTAGTGCCAAAACGCATTAAATCACTGCCAAAAGGTTATGGCACTCTTAACTTATCTGATCGTCTGTATTTTATAAAGTCAGATGTTCCTGCAATTACGCATGTTGATTATTCTGCAAGGTTACAAAGTGTAAGCCGTTTAACAAATCCAAGATATTGGCAGTTAATTAATGCTTTCAAGCAACTAACAGGTTATGGGATTGTCGTAAACACCAGTTTCAATGTCAGGGGTGAACCAATAGTATGTTCTCCTGAAGATGCATATCGTTGCTTCATGCGCACCGAGATGGATTTCCTTGTAGCAGGTAATTTCCTGTTCGACAAAAAAGAACAGAATATTAAGAAAACCGAAGAAATAAGGAAAGAGGAATTTAAACTGGATTAATCAAAAATGTTAAAAGAAGACCATCGAAATTATATTCTGGCAGGCTTACCTTTTATGATGCTTGGGCTTATTATTAATCCATGGCTGATTAGCTGGATGCTCAATGTTGAATTTACTACCACCATATTTTCCGGAATTCTTGTTTTCTCAATCGTTATGATTGTTACAGGATGGGGTATTATATACAAAAAAAGTACATTCGGTAAATGGCTTGGGGCTAAATACAATGATGTTGCGCTGATTCTATTGAATATTGTGCTGGTTTTTGCAGTTCTTAATGTTATAGCTGCCATTGTTCTTTTTAAACCTGAGAAACTCCCCGAAACCGGTTCATATATTCATTCTCCGGCTGATCTTTTGAAAGACTCTATAGGATTTATGAGACAAGTTTATCCAGGTAGAAGTGATGACGAGATAAGGGAACTTGTTATGTTCAGAAGTCCTTATGTAAATCATCCTATTTTGGAATTTCAGGAGAAAATTCAGAATTCTAAATATTATAACGTTGGATTTGAAGACATTAGGTATGATAGGAAAGTAAATAGAGAAAATGCATCTAAATACATCAATGGTTCGGTATGGGTATTTGGTGGTTCGACTACTTTTGGCCAGGGTGTATCTGATAATGAGACTATTTCTGCTTTTTTAAATATGCTGGACACATCAAATACTTATTTGAATTTTGGAGTACATGCCTATCATCAATCAAATGAGATTGAAAAATTATTGCTTCTTCTTAAAAAAGGTTATAAACCTAAAAGTGTAATCTTTATTGATGGATTGAATGATGTCATCAGAATGATTGAGACCAACTTTCATCCAATGGAAACGCCTTCACTTGCTAAAAGCGCCTACAACAGTGATTATAATATTGCTACAAAAGAAACCGGGAATACGGTTATAAAGCAAATGCCTGTAACCAGGCTTTTAAGATTATATTTTGGCAAGAAAAAGGGACCTGACGACAATCTTCAGTTACCCTGGAATAAGTATGATGATGTTTACGATGAAAACAATTTGTATAATAAAGATGCAAAGCAGCACTTTCAATCAACCCTGCTAAGGAGCCCATATAAAGACATTGATACAATAGGCCTTAATTATATCACATGGAAGCTTCAGGAAATGTATACCCGTAATTATGATTTCATTGATCACATTTCTAAAGCTTATGGATTTGACTTTACAATATATTATCAGCCTATTGGCATTTTATCTTCTGAAAACCAGTTTTGGAAAGAGATGAAGTCAAGCCGGTTAACACCGTTATACAGGAATTTCAATTATGTAATTCCAAAAATTAAAAAGTCAATTATCGAATGGAATTATCCTCATTTCATAGATATTACTGCATTAGAGGATTCATGCTCAGGTTGTTATGTTGACCTTACACACTACAATGCTCAATTAAATAAATTAATTGCCAGGAAGATACTTGCGACAGAATTTAAAAAGTGAAATTAAAAAAAAAGAACTGCCCCCGGTCATTGAGGCAGTCCTATCCAAAGAAACACTACTAACCAGCTATTTTACAATTGGATTCTCGTTGATAGAAGCCCATTCAGCATATGCGCCGGCATATAGTTTAACATTCGTAAAACCTGCTATTTCTTTAAGAGCAATATACAGAACAGCAGCTTTAATCCCGGTTTGACAATAAACAACGACTTCTTTATCAGAGTTGACATTAAATTTTGAAGCTGTCTCAACAATTTGCTCTTTTGTCTTGAATGCTCCTGTTTCAGTTAGAACTTCTTTGAAATTCATAAATATTGCATTAGGAATATGTCCTTTACTTTTTTGGGCCTTGTCTAATCCATCGTACTCATCTTTTTCCCTTGCATCAAGTAAAATTAAACCAGGATTTGTCATGGATGCTTTTAATGAAGCCATATCAATATTCATATCAGGATTAATATTCACTTCGAAAACTGCCGGTTTCAGAGTGATAGCTGTTGAGGTCATTGGAATACGTGATAATTCCATTTGAGCCATATCCTTATGCAGGATATACACATCTGTTGCACCCAGGTATTTCAGAATCCACCAAACCCTGCTATTGTATTTTTGAGAACCGTCGTCATAAATCACAATTTTAGAAGTATTGCTCACTCCTTTTTTTCCAAAAATTTCAGCCAATTCTGAAGCTTCTTTGAATTGACCTTCAATAGGTCCTTCCTTATAGAGGCTTTTGTGAGGGATATTAATGGCACCCTGAATATGTTGCTTTGCATATATATCAGCTCCAAGAACATCAATTATAATCATGCTCTTGTTGGTTTTAAGTTCCGATGCAAAAGTTTTGACATCCATTATCAGAGAATTTGCGAATAATGTCGTTGATAACATTATTAAGGCTAAAATAGCGATAGGTATTTTAAATAGTTTTCTCATTTCCTTCATTAGTTTAATTTCACCTGAATCTGCACCTGAAGCATATCATTGGGGTATTCATTGAAGTTTTCAAGTTCAGAAGAGGAGCTTGTTTCAGATTTATATAGATAGTTTATCTGCAGACGTGTCCAATCGTTTGCATAGTAATTTATACCAAAGGTAGTTGTTGATACACTATAGGCGGTATGTACGAAGTTTTCCAGGTCCATATCGGGATCATAATTTTCATACTTAATTACAGGCATGATCTTCCACTTCGTTTGATACATTAACTGTGCAAAATAACCATTGCTCTTAAAATTACCTGCCACAAGTTCAGGGGTGGAACCACATCCACCACCAATCAGTTTAGAGCCTTTATCTTCTCCGTATATGTATTCAGCCTGCAATATAAAGTTATATTTCTTGATTTGCAGATCAGCACCATATCTCATTTTTGAGTCCTTTTCTTTAACTGTTACATCAGCATTTTTCTTTTTTCCAGTCATATAACTGCCACCGATGCTTAACCAATCTGAAGGAGCAAAAACTATACGTCCTACCAGGTCTTTACTAAGGTCACCATCAAAGACGTTCTTACCCGTACCATTTGTAAATGAGAGAAACCATGACAAGATGTTTTCTTTTTCAATTCCAAAGAATTTTTTAGTACCAGTAGTTCCACTCAGCATTATTCCAAGGTCGCGATCAGGGGCTGTGAGTTCTTCAACTACTTTTGACCTGTTAATAGTATATAGCTCCTGGCAACCGGTTGATAATTCAAGTCCAAAAGGTTTTTTAAATTGTCCTATTGAAATTCTGAACCAGGGTTTAAACCTGTTATAGGAAACAAAAGCGTCCAGAATATAAGGGCCGTTTTGAAATGAGCTCAGTTCTGTCAGCACATAATAAGAAAAATCATAGGGAATAGTACCAGTGAGTCCAATACGTGCTCTTCGAAAGCACCAGCTTGATGCATCTTTCGATGTTCCATCCGCATTGTCACCATTGAATTCATATCTGAACTCAGGTTGAAGGTAACCAATAATCTGTGGACCCGCTGAAGATGCGGATGGTTCCATACAGCCCTGACTGAAACTGGCCAGGTTAAAAGCAATGGTAAGCAATAAAGTGATATATATCTTTTTCATGTGGTTTCAGTGTTTATAAGAATTATGCAGGGATTCAGTTCTTACCAAATCCCTGCATTAATTAAAGAACTTGTCTTAGTTGGTTACAACAGGCCAGTTTTTTGGTCCTTTGTAAACAGCTTTACTAGCGGATTTGAGATCATTATAAACTAAACGGTTAGCGCCAAAAGCAATTCCCTTGGTTTTATAACCTAAAACATTTAGCCAGAAGGTTGCTATGCTTGAAGTCTGACCGGTATAGCAATAAACCAATGCTTCTTTTGAAGGATCAAAAGCTTTAACAAGATCACCTGCCAGGGCAATAACAGGGGTATTATAAGCTCCTGAAAAATGACCGAATGTAGTATAATCTGCTGCCGGCCAGTAGTTGTGGATCTGATAGTTTGCTGGGTTTGCTAAAACATCTGAAGCACTTGCAGGTGCAAAACCGGCATCTAAAACAGCTTGCACACGTTCTTTAAGAATTGCTGCACCATCAGTTGAAGTAGAAGTCCACACAGGTTCATCAAATGAACCGGTACCAGGAGCAGCTGTTGTAACCCAATTTGCACTACCGGCTGCAATATTTCCATTCTCTATTCCTGAATTGTTAGCCCAGGGACCTTGAAAATCAGCATTCCAACCGGCCATACCCCATTTAAGAACTACTGCGTCATCAAAACCTGAAAGTCTTAGTGCCATAACAGCCTGACCAGCCGTTTGTCCTGTGAAGCAAACTACACAAATTGGTTTGTCAGTATAATTCTGAGCAACTGTAACTACATCCTTTAGTGGCACATTGATAGCGTTTTTAATATGACCATTTGCAAAGTCTGCTGCTGGACGAATGTCAAATACATTATAGGAAGGAATTGTACCGGTAATTGAATCTACAACACCACCCATGTTGGTCGACTTTGGATCAATAATCCAATTCTTGGCAAGGTCGGGAAGATCAAGACCATTTGTCACCATATAGGTTTTTAAAGTCGTATAAGCATTAACTGCTTCAGGCTCATCCTTCTTACAGGAAGTGATCATTAAAACTGGTAGAAGTGCCAGTATTACTGCAATGTTTAAAAGTTTTTTCATTGATAGTAGTGTTTGAATGTTTAAAAAATTGGTTAGCAGGAATTAAATCAATCAGAAACAAAACTAGCCCAATGCATTACTTATACAGTAATTCAAATACACAGATAGGATTCAAAAGGGAAAGGACTAGCTCAAAAAAAAACTGAGCCAAATCATAAAATTATTTGACCAAAACGTTATCTTTATCCACAGAATAAATATTTTCATATGCCCATTTCCAGCTCAGAAACCTGTGTGTCATTTGTTTATGAAGTCCCATGCTTCGATCTTCTTACTCCTGAAGAAAAGGAAATGGTTGATAAGACTTCGGTGGTTGTAAATTATAAGAAGGGTGAAACTATATGTAAACAAGGTTCCTTTGCTTCTCATATAATGTATATTGAAAAGGGGCTTGTGAAGGTCTATCTTGAAGGACCGCCAAAGGATCTTATTCTTACAATAACTCCCAAATTTAATCTTTTAGGATTGCAGTCATTGTTTGAAGGAAACAACAAGTTTCTTTATAGTGCAAGCACTTATACTGATACAACTATTAGAATGATCGATATACTTGTCTTTAAACAATTACTTCGTCAAAATGCTGTATTTGGATATAGGATTACCAATATATTAAATGAAAGCACAGCCCAGGGGTATGGGAGGTTTTTCAGCTTAACACAAAAGCAATTACATGGGCGATTAGCTGATATACTTTTATGTTTATCACGAAGAGTATTCAAGTCTGACTCATTTGACCTCCCACTTTCAAGAAGTGACCTCAGTGATCTTACCTGCATGTCAACTGAAAGTGTAATACGCATAATGAAAGAGTTTAAGGACGATGGAATCATTGAAACGAATAATAAATCCATCTCACTTATAGATCCTGTGCGGCTCGAAAGGATCAGTGATAAAGGATAATCCTGACTATCTGATAATTGATAAATCTTATTAATTTTGCTTTTTATTATTGGGCTGAGGTAAATGCAAAACAGGGTACAATCCCTTGATTATCTAAGAGGATTAATGGCTGCAGGAATAATGGTGTATCATTTTTTCCTGTGGAGTGGTGACAAATACGATGCAGGTACTCTCCTGGGAAGATTGGGTGTTTATGGGGTTTCAGTGTTTTATGTCTTAAGTGGACTCACATTATTTGTAGTATACCATCAAAAGCTGGAATTTAAAAGCATACATCAATACTTCATAAAGCGCATTTTCCGAATTTTCCCATTATTGTGGTTATGCGTTGCACTTACAATTTTTTTCACCTCAAAGCAAATTGATTTAATTACAGTTTTACTGAATTTATCAGGCCTGTTTGGATTTATTGCTCCTTCAAAATACATAGCTGCAGCATCCTGGTCAATAGGTAATGAGCTTGTATTTTATACAATTTTCCCTGTAATTTTACTCGTAAGCCGTAAATACAAATTCTTTCCCCTACTGGTGGTTATTTTATCTTTTCTGATAGCTTTATATTTCTCATTCAATATTTTGGATGGTAACCGGTTAATTGCATACCAGTGGAAGTTATACATCATGCCATTAAATCAACTGGTACTTTTTGTATCAGGATTTTTTGTTGGTCAGCTTTTAGTTGGTAAAACAATGCCGCAATTTGTCGGACCTTTTTTGATTGTAGTTTCAGCAACGGCTTTCGTTTTATATCCGGTAAAGGGTGATAACATTCACATAGTTTCAGGGGTAAACAGGATAATATTTATACTTATGTCGGTCGTCTTAACTGCCGGGTTCCTTATAACTGATATAAGGATTGGTAAAGTAGCTAACTTCTTCCTTGCCAGGCTTGGTGAAGTAAGTTATTCAGTTTATCTTATTCACCCTATTGTGTTCAATTTCATCAAAAAGCAATTAAATGTAACCGATAGATTATCACTCCTTACGTTTAGTTTTACCGGCACTTTGATCATATCTGTTCTGGTCTATAATTTCTATGAAAAGAAATTTATCCAGGTCGGACAGGTCATTTCAAATTACAAATCTGCACTCATTAGGGTGTCAAAATGAAAAAGGCTGCCAACGGACAGCCTTATCATAAATTTTGTTCGCTAACAACTTATTAATCAGGTAATAATACTGAATCAATTGCATGTATTACTCCATTTGTACCCTGAACATCTGTGGCAATTACGTTGGTATTGGAATTAATCGTTACACCACTGCCATTTACTGCCAGGTTCAATGAATTACCTTCATTCAATGTAGGCACGCTTCCATTTGTTACCTGAGAAGCGACAACATTACCTGATACCACATGGTATAGTAAAATCGGCGTAAGTTGTTCTGCAGTAAGATCAGCTATTCCTGATACTCCAAGAGTATTGAACAGTGCCTGGAATGCCTCATTTGTTGGAGCAAAGATTGTGAATGGGCCGGCAGCACTCA
Organism: Lentimicrobium sp.; assembly: GCA_035298745.1. Lineage (GTDB taxonomy): Bacteria > Bacteroidota > Bacteroidia > Bacteroidales > Lentimicrobiaceae > Lentimicrobium. The sequence goes on from DATGXS010000011.1 coordinate 55,915, forward strand.
AAGCGTCAACCAGGCCGGCAATAACAACAGCCTGCACCAGAATGCTGAAGTCAGGGTTATTAATCGCATGGTTTACTAAACTAGCCGGAAGAATAACTTTATCAATTGCATGTATCACTCCGTTTGATGCAGCCACATCAGCAACGACAACTTTACTTCCATCTATTTTAACGTCCGAAGTTTTACTTATGTAAAGTTTAACAGCATTACCTCCAGGGGCTGTTTTGTTTAATGAACTGACATAACCGGTTGAAATTTGAGAAGAAGTCACCTTACCACTGATAACATGGTTTAAAAGAATCGGAGTAAGGGTTGCAGCATCGAGATCACTGATTCCATTAACGCCTAAATCAGCAAACAATGCCTCAAAAGCATCATTTGTTGGTGCAAAAACTGTGAATGGACCATCTGCCTGTAAGGCACTTGTAAGATTTGCTTTTGTCAATGCTTCAACAAGAATAGAAAATCGTGCATCTGCAGAAGCTACTTGAACAACATTCTTAGGTGAATCCATTGGTTCATTTTCTTCATCTTTTGAGCAAGAACTAAAGACGAAAGCGGAGAATATTCCTAATATTATAAGAGATAGGTTTTTGAATTTGGTTTTCATAGTGAATGTTTTAAGTTTATGCAGTATATAACAAGATGTTTCTTAAAATGTTTAACAAAAAATAAAAAAGATTAAACAAGTGATGTAAAATACTACCACTGGGATTAACTTTGATTATGAATGACAAGAAATTTAAAGAAAGAGGCCATCTCTTTAGAGACAGCCTCATCTTCTAAGTTCAGGATAATACCAGGTTTTGCACCTTCAGAAACAAGAAGGCTTTCGTTCTCTTTTTAATCTTTCATAAATTTCAATGACAGGCCGGTTCCTGTATTTCTGACTATTCTAAGGTAATATATACCACTTGATAATGTTGAAGTATTAAGTTTTAGAAGTGACTGTGGTAGATTAACATTGAGTTCTTTTATTATAACCTGCCTGCCTTTATTGTCATAAACTGCTATACTCATTACTCCATTGACTGACTGTCCTAACTGAATATTAAGACTTTCGCTGGTTGGGTTAGGGAAAATCCTTATTTCATCGTCAATTAAAGTATTGTTTGTTGTGCATAGATCAACTGTAACAGTAAACTCATCTGAAGAACCTGAGCAACCTGCCGGGTTTGTTGCATTGACCATTATTTGTGCTGTGCCCGATGTCGTCCAGTCAACATTGATGCTGTTAGTACCTTGTCCGGAACTTATAGTACCGTTTACAACAGTCCAGTCATACTGGAAACCAGCAACTGCAGCAACAGAATAGATCTCAGCATAATTTATACATGACAAGTTATCGCCTTCAATAACGGGCCGTGGTGAAGCAGAAACATTAATAGTTAATGGATTGGAAAGTTGACCTGCACCACATTGGTTGACTCCCTGAACACTTAAATATGCCAGTCCTGAGAATTCGGGGTTCCAGCTTATTTCAATTGTGTTATAGTTTATTGTCGTAATATTGCCAGCTTCTGCAGGATTAAGCACCCATTCAATTGACATAGCATTTTCGGGCCAAACGGCAGTATACTGTGAAGATATGTTATTACAAATATCAGTTGGACCTGTTGGCGTGTTGGCAGCCTGGGGAATATAAATCAGATAAACAGATGCTGCACCAAGCATATCGGTGCTGCAAAAGCCATTTTCTCCGGTAATCGTATATTCTCCTGAAGTCTGATATCCAAAACTTAACTCTTCGCCGGTTCCTGCAAGAACATCACCTTGGGGAGTTCCATTATTATAAAGTTGATAGGATACACCCAGTTCTGAATCTTCAAGAATAATCTCAGCACCCTGGGAGCCCTCACAATATCCACCTCCTGCAAATATTGAATAAGCTATTGGTTTATGGTTTAGCGTTCCCGTTAGTGCAGGTGAAACCGGCCCCTGGCCGCAGCTATTTGTTCCTCTCACAGTAATCTGATAATCGCCTGACCAATTGTTTGCAGCTGTATAAGTCCCTGAGAGCCCTGTGCCGGTAATTACTCCGGCTGATGACGGAGACACAGCCCAATAATAAGTTTCAACATTACTAATTGCTGTTGTGAAATATGTGTTAACGGTCGTACCACAAACTATTTGTGATCCTGTAGGCTGTGTTGGAGAATTTGTAAGAGGACTTTGAACAGTAATTAAATCCGGAGAATAAAGTGTATTAGATAGTGAGCCTTTTGTAACAGTAAGCGTTACATCATACACGCCGGCAGTTGGATAATTTACTGTTGGGTTTTGGAGTGTGGAAGTTGATGGTATACCACCTTCAAATGTCCAGTTCCATCCTGTGGGAGATCCGCTTGATTGGTCGGTGAACTGTACTGATGATCCATTACAAATCTGAGACTCGTTAACTGTAAAGCCGGCATTCAACTCTGGAGCTTTTCTGTAAAACCACCCTTGTGAACCGCAGGCATAAGCTATCCCGTTTACATAGAGTACTTCATAAATAGCAGGATTATAAGTTGACTGAGGATAATCATCTGACCATGATGAACCACCATCAGTTGATTTCCAGATTGTTTCAGGCGTTCCTACAGCTAATACAGTATTGGCATCGCTCCAGGCAAAATCATGCCAGATAGGATTACCATATGCAATTACTTGTTCTTGCCATGTAGCTCCACCATCATATGTCTTAACAATTCTTCCGTCTTCCCCTGCTACTATTCCCACATTAACATTATAAAAATCAACACCAACAAACAGACCACCACTGTCATACGATATACTCCAGGTTAAACCATTATCTGTTGATTTTAAAACATCACCGCTGTTTGTAGCAGCATAATAGGTGTTGCCACCTGCATAGCATAACTTATAAGGAACGGCATTTATTCCGGTACCTGCAGTCCAAGTAGAACCTCCGTTACTGGTAACCCACACACCAACACCGTCGTTAAGTGAAGCTACTAAGACACCATTATTTGCATCCTTAAAACACACATCATTATAATAATAGATATCACTACCAGGAGTAGAAACAGTCCAATTAATTCCACCATCTGTAGTTTTAGCAAAATATCCACTCCATCCACAAACATAGCCTGTTTGCAGGGTTGGGAAACTCATTCCTTCAATTCCTTGTTGCACGCCCATCCATAATTGACTCCAGGTGTTTCCACCATCAGTAGTCTTAATTACAATGCCATCACCCTGATAAGTAACTGATTGGCCACCGGCAAAGCCAATATTATTCTGCCCTTCAGGAAAATCGATTGCTTTAAAAATGTAATCGTATCCAGTATTGATTTTAGTCCATTGCTGGGAATACACTGAAAAAGTGATACCAATCGCTATTATTAAAAAGTACAATTTTTTCATGGTTTCTAAATTTTGAATGGACAAAGATATTTTATCAGTTAAGTGACGTTATGAAATCATTAGCAATAAAATATATACAAGGGTAGAACATTATTGCTACAAGTTAACAACTAATGATTTTTAGGATTAGAATTAGGCAAATGTTGGGATATGATATAACGCCAAAATCTTACAACCAATGATGAAACTGCCAGCACTGCTATCAACCACAATGGCAGAACAAGAGGCGACTGGCTTTTATAAAGTGAAGTTGCAAGATTTCCTATAATTAGCCACTGTACCACATAAAAAGCCGTTACATTTTTGCCTGTCCAAAGCAGGTATCTTTTCATCAGGTTCTTGTTGGATACCGCATTATCAAGAAAGTAAACAAGGGAAGTAAAAACCAGTAACAACATTATTGCCCATATAAAGAACCTTACTCCATGATGATAATAACTAAACAAATCGGAGGAAACCTTATACCCAAAGGACCAAAATACAAATACAATAGCCAATGGGATTATAAGCAGGAAAGGTTTTTTATAATGATGTTCAATCACAAACCTGTTTTTTCGAATCACAAGTGCAACAGACGCCCCTGCAAAGGGGTATGCCATCCATGGAATTATTGGAAAGTATGACCACCAGTCGTAGCTGTGTATATATGCCAATGGAACTCTGATACAATATGAATCACCTGAATATACTGGGATGATAGTTGATGATGCGGAAAATATCAAGGCTAATAAAAAAAATAGAAATGCATTGTTTGGAAAGAACTTGTTGAGCAAGCTGATAACAATTACTGAAAAACCTGCTAGAAACAGAATATCGACACCAAAAAAGTAAGGCAGTGGATCAATAGCCCAACCACGAAAGAAGATGTTTACAAAAAGATGTAAGTTTATTCCACCATTCAGCATAAATCCTAAAAAAATAAGTTTAATCCCTCTTTTCAAATTTAAGCTAACTGGTTTAGGTATATACAATAGGAAGAAGCCCATCACCGTCATGAAAAGAGGGGCTGCCGGAACACCACCGAAAAAGAGTGATAGTTTTCCAATCTGGCTGCTTAAAAATGAATCTTCAATGAAAAGTTCAGTCAAATGAACCTGTACCATCAGGACTACTGCTATCCCTTTTAGTAAATCAGGCAGGTTAATACGTTCGCTCATCAATTTCAATTTCTCTTAAATGGAAAAAGATAAATATACGAACTTCACATACACAAATTAAGGTTAGTTACTTTTACACAGGTGCTTTATTTTTCAAATCCTGATTGATTATTTCAATCAAAAGCTAAATTTGCATTCAGACTTTAACAACCACTTTATGAAAAAATTCCTTCCGGCATTATTGCTGTTATTCTCTTCTTTTGCCTTCGGGCAGATCACTCAGGAAGCAAGTTTTGATTTTTCGGGTACATATATAAAACTAGCGAATTCAGGTGATAAATTTTATGTAATGGATGTAGCAAATAGTCAATGCAGAATATATAATACCGACTATACACTCTGGAAAACAATAAACCTTACTGTGCCTGCAAATAACTACGTTTATGATATCAGACTATTAAGCGAAGGTCTTTTTACAAATACCAACGAGCTCTGTCTAGCTTACGTTTATTACTATTATGATGATGTTAACCTTTATTATACTTTCAACATGAAGGTTATAAAAGAAAATGGTACTGTTCTCTTATCTGTACCAGGTTGTCAGTATGTGAATGTCTATAAAACGCAGTCAGGTGCTGCGAAACTTGTGACTTACAGTTATGATTATTCAATTGTTCTTTATACAACCACAACAAAAGTCTTCAGCTTGCCTGGAACAATTACATCTGCTCCTGAGATTGATATTCCTGACGGACAACCATTACCCGCCTTTCCTAATCCTGCAAGTAGTTTAATCACTATTCCTTATTCTTTGCCACTGGATGCTGGAAATGCTGTTATTTCCCTCATTAACCTTAATGGGCAGGTTGTAGCTGAGCGGAATTTGTTAAACCAAACTGGCAAAGTAACATTCGATGTAAACGGGTTTCCTAAAGGAATGTATTTATACAAGATTTCAACAGCAAACACATCAGCAGGGAATTCTTTTACAGGCAAAATAGCGATTCAATAATCAGATTTATCGATGAAGTTTAGTGAGAAACCGATCCGCTATTAAAAACATTATCAATTATTTTGCTCCTGTATCTGAATATGGATTCAACCTTTTTTCTGACCAATTTCCCTGCAACAAAGTCGCCTAATATCCCCAAAGGTAAACTGTAATTAACTATGTCAATTAAATTAATTCCATTGGCAGTCTTTTCAAAAAAATGCTGATGATGCCAGATCCGGTAAGGTCCTTTTAATTGGATATCTACAAAATAGTGTGGTTTCGACACATGTGTAATTTCAGTTATCCATTCAGTAGGAATTTTTAAGAGTGGACTGACCCTATATCTTATTATCATTCCCTGATACATTTCAGGCACAGGTTGTGGAAAGGTTATGATAAATTTCATGTAAGGAGGTGTAATCTTTGCCAAATTAGCAGGATTAGAAAAAAATTCCCAGCATGTTTCCAGGTCCGTTTTTATAAGTTGTGAAGTTTGAAAAACAGGCATGATAAATAAATTTCATGTTAAGGGAATTTGAAACATGACAGTTTACACAATGTTCAATCACTTCACCTTAAATGAATGGATCTTTTTATCTTTACGCTCGCAATCTAAACAACCTGATAACCAACCATGGGAATTAAATTAAGACTTACAATCATGAATTTTCTCCAGTTTTTTATCTGGGGATCCTGGCTAATCACTATTGGCGCTTACTGGTTTCAAAATAAACAATGGTCAGGTGCTGAATTTGGTGCTATTTTTTCAACGATGGGACTTTCATCGTTGTTCATGCCAGCTATTGCAGGTATCATTGCCGACCGGTGGATGAGTGCTCAAAAACTTTACGGAATTTTCCATTTACTGGGTGCTGTCCTGTTATTTTATATACCGCAGGTTAATAACCCTGACACTTTCTTTACTGTAATGCTTGTAAATATGATGTTCTACATGCCAACCATTGCACTTGCAATTACTGTAGGATATACTTCGCTTAAAAAGAAAGGACTTGATATTGTCACGGTTTATCCTCCGATCAGGGTATGGGGAACTATAGGATTTATTGTTGCTATGTGGACTGTTAGCTTGCTGCACATTGAAACTTCTGCACTTCAGTTTTATGTTGCTTCGGCTGCTTCACTGGCATTAGGTATATACGCTTTTACATTACCTGATTGTCCTCCAACGCCTGACTCAGGTGAAAAAAAGACTTTCATTTCTGCCCTTGGACTAAATGCTTTTAAACTTTTTAAAAGCTACAAGATGGCGTTATTCTTTATTTTTGCAATGCTCCTTGGTGCCGCACTACAATTAACCAATATGTATGGCGATACTTTCCTTCATGATTTTGCCAATGTTCCTGCATACAAAGACCTAATTGCTGTTAAGTACCCAGCTATAATCATGTCTATTTCACAAATGTCTGAGACACTCTTCATTTTAACCATCCCATTCTTCCTTAAAAAATTCGGAATAAAAAATGTGATGATATTCAGCATGGTAGCATGGGTTCTCAGATTTGGCCTATTTGGAATAGGTAACCCAGGCGAAGGACTTTGGATGATCATTCTTTCCTGTATTATTTATGGAATGGCATTCGATTTTTTCAACATCAGTGGATCACTATATGTAGAAACTCAAAGTAATCCATCCATCAGGGCAAGTGCTCAGGGTCTGTTTATGATGATGACTAATGGGTTTGGTGCTTTCTTTGGTAGTTATTTAAGTGGCATTATGGTTGACAAGTACTTTCTTCTTCCTGACGGTTCAAAAGACTGGCCGGGAATCTGGTTTGCCTTTACAGCCTATGCATTAGTTGTTGCAGTTTTATTTGCTGTGTTATTTAAGCACAAACATAATCCATCTGACTTTCAAACCGTCAAGCTCTAATAGCCTGGCTTTACTATAGTGTCAGGGCGTAAAAATCATGAAAAGTTTTACGCCCTGATTATTTTATGATCGGTTGATTTTCTTAATAGCCAATTTAATATTTGGTAATTGCAGCTGTAATTTTGTATCTTTAAATCATCCTGTAAAAGTTGTGGTGAGAGTGATTTACTATTTTCTTTAAAATTGAATAGCATGAAGAAAATAATTCCGCTGGCATTTTTAATCATAAGCAATTCTTTAATTGCACAAAATACATTGCAAAATGCTTCAGCTAAGTCTGATATTGCTATAGCAGGAATTCAGCAGGGACTAACTGACGAGCAGTTAATGGAAGAAGTGCAGCGCCAAACTTTCAGATATTTCTGGCACTATGCGCATCCGGTTAGTGGATTGGCCAGGGAACGCAGTAATACTGTACTGGCAGAATACTACTGGGATTATATTAATGAAGCCTGGGACGAACCAAACTTCAGTAAAACACGTTTTGGTGCTGATGCTTGTGCAATTGGCGGTACAGGTTTTGGAATTATGGCAACAATCATTGCCGTTGAGAGAGGTTGGATTGGAAGAGACACTGCAGTGCGACGGTTGGTACAAATTGCTGACTTTCTGGCAAATGCTGATTGTTTCCATGGAATATATCCACATTTCATGGATGGCAGAACTGGAAAGACGATCAAATTTGATCGCACTGACGATGCGGCTGATATTGTTGAAACATCATATCTTTTAATGGGTTTTCTATGCGCACGTGAGTATTTTAATAGGGATATCCCAATTGAATCTTATTTGAGAAACCGTATTACCAAAATGTGGAATGTAGCCAATTGGCAATGGCACACAAACGGTGAGGATAAATTGTATTGGCATTGGAGTCCAAACAATGGTTTCGATATGAATTTTCCGGTTTGGGGTTGGAACGAATGTCTCATAACCTATATTTTAGCTGCATCCTCGCCCTGGCACGCTATTTCTAAAGACGTATATAACGGAACATGGGTAAACAGTCAGGGTTGGAAAAATGGCAAAACATATTATGGAATAACACTTCCCCTGGGAAATTACGATAATGGCGGGCCTTTATTTTTTGAGCAATATACATTTATGGGTATTAATCCAACTGGTCTTATAGACTCTTTGGGTATTGATTATTTCCAACAGGCAAAAAATCATACACTTATAAACAGGGCATATTGTATTGATAATCCAAAAAACTTCAAAGGATATAGTGCTGTATGCTGGGGCTTAACTGCAGGCGACAGCTACAAAGGGTATGTAGCTCATTGTCCTGATACTGATTTAGGAGTAATTCAACCCACAGCCGCTATATCCTCCATGCCTTTTACCCCTGAATATTCCATTCAGGCAATGCGTCATTTTTATTATGATCTTGGAGATAGATTATGGACTGAGTATGGATTTGTGGATGGATTCAGTGAGTCACATAACTGGTACGCCAAAAGCCACCTGGCCATTGATCAGGGGCCTATTATAGTGATGATCGAGAATTATCGTACCGGTCTAATATGGCAACTTTTTATGAACATACCTGATGTGCAGAGAGGTTTGAAGAGACTGGGATTCAAGAGCAACAAGTAAACAATTTCTTCCCACTAACTTAATCGTTTCAAGAAAATTACCCATATTTGTCATCACTGGTTGATAAGGGCAAAAACAATCTATCATGGTAAGAATTAATTTAATGGAATGAACGATAGAAACCGGATAATTAATTTGTACATCCCCATACTTTTAGTGTTAATAAGTTTCTTTTGGAAGTATGCATACATCGGCCAACGCGATATTTGTCTTGATGAACCATTCTCTTTATTTCATGCTCAACAGGGAATAACTCATTTCTTTGATGTCCTTAAGGAAAGTCCTGATTTACCTCTGTTTTTATTTATTCTACACGCCTGGATTAAGATCTTTGGTAATGATCCTGAATCAGTACGTATAATACCATTGATTTTTCACGCATTTACACCACTTTTCATTTACCTTACAGGAAAACGTTTCTTTGGATTCATCGCAGGACTAACAGCTGCAGTAATATTTATTTTGAGCAAATTTAATTTCTACCAGGCATTAGAAGTACGAACTTATTCACTATTTATTCTTGCCACAGCCGCTTCTCTATATTATTTTCTCATATACAAGGATGACCTCAAGAATAAGAAAATCCTTGTCTGGCTGATTGCAAGTAACGTTATTCTGGTTCATTCACATTACTTCGGATGGTTTGTCATTTTTATACAATCACTGATTGGTATTTTCTATATAAAAGGAATAAAGTCTTTTCTCAGAATACAAATACCAATATTTGCTTCAGTTATTTCTTTTATTCCGTTAGTACCCTTTTTTATTTCTCAGTTTGGCAGATCAAGTCAGGGTACATGGGTTCAACCCCCTGGAGATTGGGAGTATCTTGATTATTTGTATCATTTCCTGAATCACAAAGAAGGTTTTACAACAACTGTTTATATCTCGATAGCCGGACTTGCACTTGCAGCGTATTTTATTTTTTATCAGAAGAAAAAGGTCGCTTTCAATAAGAACATAATTCCAGTCTTTGTTTGGTGGTTTGTCCCGTATACAATCATGTTCCTTGTATCATCAAAAATTCCGATGTTTATTGTAAAATATACCCTATTCAACACCGTCGGTTATTACATTTTCGTTGCCGCATTAATTGGATTTATTTGTCAGTTTAACAAATATTCGCACTTGGTTGCTAGTTTTATAATGGTTGCATACATAGCACTTCACTTAAAAATCCTGCCAAGTGATTACAGCTATAGAGAAGTAAAAAAAAGTGTAGAAACTGTAAAGAAATATCAATTTTCTGACGATAAGAGGATTATTCTAATCTATCCAGCTTGGGATGACCTTGGCTTTGCTTATTATTATGACAGGAATTGGTTTAATGATCCAAATTCATTTACAACCTATAGCACAAAGCACAATATCTTTCCTATTTATAATCTTTTACATGCCACTGAAATCATCAAACAACATCAGGGTATGAGAGTGATCATGTTTAAAGATACTCATTCGAACAATGAAAATGAACGTTTTTTTGAATATCTAAAAAGTTCTTTAACAGAAGTTGCCAGAGACTCTTTTCCACAATCATTTATTGTGGGAGTCTATGATCCTATAATAAAAGAAACAGCCATTAATCGGATAAATAGTAAATTCCAGCCAACAATTAAAGAATTGCAATGAAAATAAATTTAATTATCACGCTGATACTGAATTTGGTTTATGTGAACTTAAGCACTGCTCAGGTGGGAAATGTGAGTGATGCTGGAGAAGTTAAATCGTGAAAAAGTACTGGTTCAGGTATTGAAGGTATTACTGAAAACGCTGGTTTCAGGATAATAGTTTACAATGATAACACAATACGTGTCAGGGTATCAAGAGAAAATAAGTTCAATGACTTCTCTTATTTGCTGGATGAAGAGGCAGTTCCATTAAAGATTGATTTCAAAGTTTCAGAAAATGGAAACTTAATTTCTTTAAGCACAGCTATGATTGTAATGGAAATCGAGAAGTTACCGATGTTTCGTGTGATCTTTAAAACTAAAGATGGTAAAGTGATAAATGAAGATTATGCAGGTAAGGGTTTCGGTACAGGATATATCGGTAACAGGTCAACTTTATACAAGAAACTTCAAGCGGGTGAGCGCTTTGTTGGCCTGGGAGAGGTATTGGGTGATCTGGATAAAAGAGGCACAGGTTACACACTTAACAATACAGACACTTATAAATACGGTGACCCTCGTCTGCCCATGTATACTAATGTTCCTTTTTATATTGGTATTCATCACAATATGGTCTATGGCCTTTTTAGTCATAACACTTTCAAGTCATTCTTTAATTTTGGATTATCTACTCCTGAATTCAGCTCAATCACACTAGAAGGTGGTAATGTAGACTACTTCTTTATGTTTGACACTTCCATTTCAGGTATTCTTTATAACTACACATATCTTACTGGCCGGATGCCACTTCCACCTATCTGGAGCCTTGGTTATCACCAAAGCCGATGCAGTTATTTTCCTCAATCAAATGTGGAAATTATTGCTGAAACATTCCGTAGAAAGAAGTTGCCTGCCGATTGTATCGTGCTTGATGCTGATTACCTCTTTGAATATGAACCATTCAGGATTAATACTGATCGATTCCCTGATATGAAAGACCTTACCAGGAAACTTAAAGAGTTAGGTTTTGAAGTTACGGCATCAGTTAATCCGGGTATAAAAAAGGACAGCACATATTTTGCATATACCGATGGTTTAAAAAGAGACATCTTCATCAAATATGCTGACGGAAGTTACTATACCGCCGATATTGCACCCAGTACCAATAACTTTCCCGATTTCACAAATCCAAAAGCAAGGACTTGGTGGATTGAAAAAATGAAATATTTACCTGATAATGGCATAAATGGTTATTGGAATGATATGAATGAACCTGCGGTTGGAGGGAGCTATATTCCAGATAATCTGTTATTTGACTTTGACGGGCATAAAGCAAACGGCCTTGAAGCAAAGAATATTTACGGTATGCAAATGGCGCGTAGTAGTTATGAAGCTGCTATAAAAAATGGTGGCAACAGGAGGCCGTTTATCCTCACCAGATCAGGTTATGCCGGTGTTCAAAGATATGCGGCTGTGTGGACTGGAGATAACACTGCAAAAGATGAATATCTTCTGGGAGGTATACTTCTAAATACTCAGATGGGGTTATCAGGAATACCCTTTGTTGGTGATGATATCGGCGGTTACATTGGAACAACAACAAAAGAACTTTATACTCGTTGGATGCAGGTTGGTATGTTTCAACCTTTTGCCAGGAATCATAAGGAAGCTTTTGCTAATGCTAATGAACCCTGGAGTTATGGAGAGGAAGCTGAAGCAATTTCCCGCTCGTTTTTGGAATTCCGTTATCAGTTACTTCCATATTTGTATTCAAAGTTTTATGAAGCAAACCAAACAGGAATCCCAATAACGAGAAGCCTGGCAATTGAAAATCCATTTGATGACAAGATTTATCAAGCGCCTTATCAATATCAATTCCTATGTGGTGATGCGATTATGGTTATTCCGGTAACCTCACATGAAAAGGCAAAAGCTGTTTATCTTCCCGATGGTGAATGGTTTGATCTTTATAGTGATGAATCGATTGCCGGAAACCATGAATATAAATTTGATGTACAATATCATCAGATACCGTTGTTTATTAAAGCATCTTCAATAATACCAATGCAAAAAGTAATACAGACTACAAAAGAAATACCAGCTGACACGCTGTTTGTTCATTTGTACAAAGGCACTAAAAAGAACATCTTTACATATTATGAGGATGATGGATTCAGTAATAATTACAAAAAGGGAAATTATTTAAAGCGATTAATTGAATATGATCCATTTAACCAAAAACTCATTCTTTTTGAACAAGAAGGGTCGTATACTTCAAAATTCAACTACATTCAACTGATTTTACATGGGTTCCAGGATGAAGTTAAAGCAATTGGTAATAATGGACAATCCGGTAAATTGAACGTACAATCAAAAATCTTGCTTAATGGATTAAATTACCTTGAAGATATTTATGATCCAACTTATTTTAAATTACTTGAAAGCTATCAGAAAGTAGGTGTTCAGCAAACATATACTTTCCAGTTTTCTCCTGAAAAAATCGAGATATCCTGGTATAATTAAAAAATTCCGACTGATTGTTGCAAATTAAGCACTCTTTTGTACCTTTGCGAGCTCAAAACGGTAATCTTGTGTAAAGATTAACGCGGGCCTATAGCTCAGTCGGTTAGAGCACCTGACTCATAATCAGGTGGTCCCTGGTTCAAGTCCAGGTGGGCCCACAAAAGAAACAAAAAGCCCTGATCAGGGCTTTTTTGTTTCTTTTTATCCAAAAATACTGTTCCTCACAATCATTATTTCCACTTCCTTGTTTTATTAGGCTAAATAAACCTAATAAGATCATTATGGGAATATATGCATATGCTAAAGAGAAGAAGATCAAAAATTTGATGATCAAGTTATTATCTGTTTTATCAATTGTGGCTGTATTTCTTTTTGCAGGTTTTACAAGTAATATTAAACCGGTAAAATCTGAGAAGCAGTCCGATAAGAAGACAGAGGCTAATTCTAATCAGGAAACTATCAGGGGTAATAGTATTGACTATTTGAAATTATTACTTCCTGATGTGTTATTAATGGACAATCAAGCAAGTAAAATTACCTACAGGAAAGACACAAATGGTGTTTATAAGATGGTGATTGAAGAGGGCTGTTAATTCTTTGTTTGCAGAGATATAAAATATTTCAAATATATTGAGTTACATACTTAGAAAAAAGTGATAAATAGCTTAAGGATGTAAATTCAATAAGAATGAGAAAAATTATTTCAATTGCATTAATTGCATTTTCATTAAATGCATTTGCTCAAGGATTCTCTGATCTGGTGATTAACAATGGCCTTTCTGGAAGGAATGTTGCAAGCTTAACGGTTAATCCTTCAGCTCAACCCGACAATGTATGTTCGGGACAGGCAGTTCACCTGTTTTCGGTCCCTGATGGGGGTACTACTAACTATTCATACGCCTGGACTTCTGACCCTCCCGGATTTGTATCTGATGCTGCCGAACCAGTTGTCAGGCCAAAGGTATCTACTGTTTATACTGTCGAAGTTTCAGATGGAACAAACATCACTTCAGGAAGTGTCTCTGTTATAGTAAAGCCTTTGCCTGTAATAGATCTGGTTCCGGCTGATTCAGGAATACAAATTATCAGTCAGAATGAAATCAGTACTTGTGTATTTAACTCTATTACTTTGGATGCAGGAAATCCAGGTTCTAACTACTTATGGAATACAGGGTCACATGATCAAAAGTTATTCATCCAGACATCAGGGATAAGTTTTGATGTGCAGGATTATACTGTTACTGTTACGAATCCTCTCACCGGTTGTTCTGAAGATTCTGAAATCAGGGTTAATTTTACTTTCAGTAACTGCACATATGGTGTTGAGGAGCAACAAAGATCAAATCTTGTGATTTACCCAAATCCAACGTCCAATGGTGTTTTTACTATTTTATTTGAAGGTGGAAATAAAGAGCTGAATCTTGAAGTTTATTCTCCACAGGGAATATTGGTGCATCAAAAATTGATTGAAAGAGCTAATGGCACTTCATGCAAATCAATCATTGATCTCAGCGACCAGCCAATTGGGGTATATGTTATTAAAGCGATGAATTCTGAAATAAATTCAACACAAAAACTAATTATTACAAAATAGCTGAGTTATCTTGTCAGAGTAAAATGATTCTTCCCGTTGTCATTTATGTATTCAAATGACTGAAGATTAACTTTTGCATAGTGATCCATGTCTTTAGCTATACGAGGAAAAGATGTGATGTAATTAACCATGCTCTTCTTTTTATATTTATATAGTCCTGCCCTGCCGTCTGGCTTTACAATCAGAAAGAAATTTTTGCCTATTACTCCGTAATTCATTTCACTATTAACCATTATATAAGGCCTTGATTCCTTCATGAGGTCGATACCAAGGGTATTATTAACCCATGGTTGTTGCAGGAATCCCATAATAGTAGGATAAACATCAATCTGTCCACCTATCTGGTTAAAAACATGTTTACCCTTCAGTAATCCGGGTGCAAAGAAGATTAATGGTGTATGATGATATTCAAGTGATATTTCATAACTGCGTTTTTTATGCAGCCCATGGTCAGCCACAAAAACAAACATAGTATTATTAAACCATGACTGCTTTGAAGCAAGTTTCATAAATTGCTCTAACGACCAATCAGCATATTCAAATGCCTGATCTCTTACATCTTCATTCCTTGGTTTATAGTATTCGGGGATATAATATGGCCCATGGTTACTGGCTGTCATAAAAGTTGCGAAAAAAGGCTTTCCGGTGGCTGCCAGATCATTTAGATGATTGATGTTATACCTGAACAAATAATCATCAGGGACGCCCAGGGTAGTTTTTATTGCATCCTCAGGATAATCATCAACAGAAATGACTTCATCAAAATGATTTGAAATGAGGAACCCTTCTATATTATCAAACTGTCCGTCATGTGTAGTAAAATAACTGGTTGAATATCCCAATGCACTCAATGTTTCCGAAATGCCGTTGTACTGTAACATCTTACTTTCTCGCATTGGCTGCTGTCTGAAGATTGCCGGATAAGAGAACAAAGTGCTAAAAACCCCGTTATAAGTATGAATTCCAGCTGTGTATATGCTGTCAAAATAATAACTGTTTTCAGCAAGACTATCGAGAAACGGAGTGAGGTTATCTGTATTCCCATGCCTCCTCATCTTGGATGCAGTCATACTTTCCATTATGACAATAATTACATTAGGCTTGTTTTTACTAATGGTATCAGGGATAACTTCCCTGTATAAAGGGTAATAATCATTTGATTTTTCAATGTCAAGATAATGCTGAATATTAACAATGGCTTCCTTATCGTCAATCAACCTGATTACCTGATTTCTGTTATCCAAATTCTCAAGATAGCTCTGCATGAGCGTAAAGACAGGGTTCAATCCAAGCTGGTTGATAAACGGACTATCAGTGTTATAAGCGGTACCCACCTTAATGGGTGCCTTTTCTGAAATCCTTCCCCTGATCCCAATGAGCATGATTCCTAGGAAAACAAGTGTTAAAGCTAACCTGGTAATAAGCTTTCCATTGCCCGGGACTTGAAACTTATGGAACAACTTTTTTAGTAAGATAAAGTATAATGAAGTCAAAACAAAAAAGGGAAGTAAGTAAAGCCAGTATAAAGGCTCTTCAAGTATCATTTTAATTACAAACACCGGACTATCGAACCATTGAAACGCTGAGATGGAAAGCCTTGAAAAAAACTGGTTGAAATAAGGAATGTCAGCAGCATTTATCAGGAAAGCGATGGTAAACAGTACTAAAACCAAGTAAAAAGCAACCTTTGTAAAAATCTTTCTGTAATCTCCCGTAAAGTCAATTATTGAAAGAATAATAAAAGGTAGCAGCAAGAGATAACCACATATGACAATATCAAATCTGACTCCCATTAAAAATGCACCGGCTATCATCTGTGAGTTGTCACTGATACTATCAATGTTTTCAATACCGATGATGAAAAACAAAATTCTGAAAACTAAAAATTGAGCAATTGATAACACATAGATGCCTATGGTTAAACCAATATTATTTAACCTGTTGAGTTTCATTAATAAGATTCGTCTTAAGAATTGCAAAATAATTGATTAATCACATCTGATCAGCCATTCCATGATAATAATCGACTATTAGATGTTTGATACCATATTGCCTGACCATTAAATAATTAGTGCTGTCGACACCATATACAATGCGGCGTTCAAGTAAGTTTTTCTTTTTTAACCAGTTTACATGACGTTGGTCGATTCTCTCCAGAAAACCCGATAAGAAGTCAGGTTCAATCCTTTCCGGTATTAAACTCCACATCCACTCTTTTCCCGTATTCATACCTTCAAGTGCAGTAAAGATCTGAGGGTGTTTCCATTCTAAATACAGGATAAATAATACATCAGCGCTTGCGACAATAACTTTGTCGGCAATACAGTACTTAATAATTGTATCTGCAATCTCTTCAGCTTCCTTAAAACCGGTGACTTTAACATCAAAGTAGAAAGTGAAATTATCACCCTGTTTTTTTAATAATTCTGATAAGGGCAAAACATAAGAGTTACTTCTGATTCCATTAAAAAAAAGAGGATTTGTAGTTAATTTGTTGGGTGGAATGAGGTTGAAACTACTATCTATTCCTAGCAAGCGTTTACCATTTTCATCATGGAAGAGCATCCACTTATTATCATTAGATTTCCTCAAATCAAGTTCTAAAGCCGTAAATCCTTTTTCTGACGCATCCTCCGCAGACTCAAGTGAATTTTCAGGATAGGCAGCCACAACTCCACGATGAGCAAAAACAATTCCATGATTATAACCTGGAATTGAACTCCTGTTTGAGTTCTTATTAGTACACGATGCGAAAATCAGGAACAAAGCAAGTACTGAAAATGCCAGGTATTTATTTATTGTCATAAATCGTTCATGGGTAGTTGTTCACCCTACCTTTTAATGATCAGCTTAACAAGGAATACCGTTTCATTACCAGTAACTTTAACAAAGTATATACCCGGAGTTTCCTCCCTAAGATTGACAGAAGTTTTGTAATAACTATCTCCCGAATTAGTAAATTTCTCGCTTTGAATAATAGATCCTTGTGAATTATATATTTCCAGTGATATTTCGCCACTTAGTTCTCCAAAATTGATATTGAAATTTCCATTTTCAGAAGGATTTGGATAAAAAAGAAATCCATGATTATCACCGTTTTCCTGAATACCATAACTGCAATTTGCAAAAGTGAAGTAGACAATGATATTGGCATCATTGATACATCCGGTAACAGGATTCTCAACTGTTACACTGAATTCCTGCTGGTCAAAACTAATACCTGAAGTTAAAGTGGTAATTGATTGTTCTACTGACCCATTACTCCATAAATATTGTGCACCAGGGTTACCGGCACTTATTGTAACTGAATCAAAAACACAAACACCAATTTCATTTGGACTAATAATCTGAACTTTAGGATCATTTAGTGGAAGAAGATTGATTACCGGGGCAGGATTAACAATTACAGTTACATTGCCATTTGCCGAGTTAAAACCATCACTTACACGAACGGTATAAATTGTGGTTTCAGTTGGTGTAACAATCGGATTGGCAGTTGTGGAACTAAATCCACCCGGATTCGAACTCCAGGTGTAAGTATAATTGGTTGTGCCTCCTCCTGCAAGGGCAAATAGTTGAACCTGACTGCCAGCACAAATAGTATTTGGTTCAGCTGAAGGATTTGCGTTTAAAGCATCTCCACTTAATGTAACTGTAACAGCATCAGTTCCGGCAGCCTCACAACCAGTTCCAAGATCGGTCACTGTCAAAGTAAATACGGTTGATTCATAAAGATATACAGTAGTTGGATCCTGGATATTTGCATTGTTAAGTTTGTCAGCAGGCTCCCATTGATACAAATAAGGTCCTGTTCCCTGGGAAACGGTTCCATGTAAAACAGTTGGTGTGCCATATATAATTATCTGATCCTGGCCTGCATTAGGCACTGGTAAAGGATTTACTGTAATTGTTACATTCCCGTTAACTGTATTGATTCCATCATTTACTGCAACATTATAGGTTGTTGTTGAATTAGGTGTTACAACAGGGTCAGCTAATGATGAAGTGAATCCCGGGGGATTTGATGTCCAGGCATATGTAAACAGACCTTCACCACCATATGCAAGACAATGCAAATTTGTCTGATCTCCCATACAGATAGTTGTAGGATCGGCCGACGCAATGCATCCCAGAGGTCCTCCTGTCACATTCACCAGTACCTGATCCTCTCCAATACAGCCTGTCAAATTATCTGTAATCGTCAATGTGAATAAAGTGGTTAAAACTAATGGGACTGTAGTAGGTTGAAGAATGTTAGGATTAACTAGCATGGCAGCAGGTTCCCACTGATAAGTATAATTACCTGAGCCACCGGTTACTGAGGCCGGCAGAAGTGTAGTAGTTCCTTCAGGAATAGTTGGGTCAGCTCCTGCATCAACAACGGGATTGGGATTAACTGTCATGAATATCGAATCAGTGGCAGGACAACCAGAAGCATTAGTAATGGTACAGATATACCAACCGGAAGTATCAACCATGGTAGTTTGGGTGGTGTCTCCATTCTGCCATTGGTATGTTGAGTAATTTCCGGCATCAAGGAAAAAAGCTTCATTGGCACAAATTGTACTATCGTTACCTAAGGCAAATTCGGGAGTTGTTCCAACCCTGACAAAATGATGCACAGGTTTGCCCTGACCATAAAGATAAACCACCAGACTTACCGCATATAAACCTGGAGAAGTGAAATGATAAGTTGGATTTAATAAAGTAGATGTTACATTATTGGGAAAAGTCCACTTTACAGAATCAGGAGTATCTGAGGCACTAGTCTGAAAATTTGTTGGATAACCAGTACATGCAGGTTCATCCCAGTAGAAATCTGCCGATAAATAAAAGAATGACTGGATGAATGGAGGTAATCCCCATCTGCTATGTTTACCAGCAAGATTAACAGCATTTTCTGTAAAATCGCAACCCGTTCCAACAACATTTGGTTGATTTATCCGGGATAAATGATTGCACCCATCGCGTGCAATATATAAACGGTTATCAGGTCCAAGTTGAAGTGCACCTATAGGGTCAGCAGATTGTCCAATTGATGCAACTATCTGTCGTGAGTTCAAAATAGCAGTAGGATCATTTGAGCTCAGATCGTATTGGTATATTTTACGATTTTCTTTCCACTCACTTATATAAAGTAGCTTACTGTTAGGTGAAAACTCAACTCCATAAGGGCCTCCCGGATCCCAACCTCCGGGAGATGTATAGTTTTCATCACTAACAATATGGGTCACCTGTCCGGATGAATTATCGAAATTATAAATTCCTACACTGAAATCAGTATTATTTGCAGCTGCTATCTTTGTGCCATCAGGTGATACTTTGAGATAACCTTTTGATGCTTGGCCAATATTTCCATTTATGGGGGGACCTGTATTACTTATTACTGGCGTCGTTACTACTCCGTCCCATGTAATTCTATAAGCATAAAAGGCATTATTCCCCCATTTTTTAGTAATTACCCAAAAAGTTGCACCGTCACTATGCCCAACAGCCGTAACTTTTTCACACGACAATGGGAGAAGTGAGATATTCTTTTCAGTAGGTACTACATCTCCCAGACCATTGTCAAGTGACATATCCACTTTTGAGTAACATAAACCCTGTACTAAAGCATTTTCTGCAGCATCTACAGTAAAGATGTAAAAATCTGTTGTGCTTCCAGGGCGTGGTACTATGATTCCTGACTGTGTACTAGATGAGTTTCCCAAAAGTCCTGAACCGTTAGGTGTTTGTTGATGATTTTTATTATAAACAAAACGACCATCAGTGTAAAACTGAAGTTCTCCTGTGGCAGTAGATATTGATGAACATCCTTCGCCGGTACTTAATGCACCATTTGTAAGTGCTGTTGGAGGACCTAGTGAAAAAGTAACTCCGGCATTATCACCAAAATACCAGTAATTGGCTTGTTTTTGAGCATTAACCAACACACAAGAGATGATTAATGATAGGGTTAGTAATGTTTTTTTCAAGGAGCTGCGTATTTGGATTTTGAATGGGCAGAAACAAAAATAAACATTTATCAATTAGTTGCAACACTTACTAGATTTTGTTGATATGGCAGCTACTGGAGACTATATTAGTGACTTTTTATAATGCAAAAAGGCTGTTTCTATCTGAAACAGCCTTTTAAATGATGTGAATATCATTTATTTTACCAAAACATGGTATAAAGCGTGGATTACACCTGGAACCCAGAATAGTACTGTCAATAAAACATTAACCCAGAATGGAGTACCTACTTCTTCATACTTTAGATATACTGCCAGGGGAGGAAGAATGAAGCTCAGAATTACCAACAATATAGTTGCTGTATCAGCAGCGGGAGTTGTTCTAGGTGGGGTTTGAGTTGCAATGGTAGCAGTGTCAGCTGAGACTACTGTTTCGGTTGTGGTACTTTTCTTACCGGCGTAAGCTGCATCTGCAACATTTACAAAACCAATAAGAAAAAAGAATAAAAGCAATACTGCTGTCAATCGTGGTAATAAAACTTTCATAATTTTACTGTTTAGGTTAAACATTTAATCGATTAAAATTAATGAAAAATAGCGCGTCTTTGCTTTTAATTTCCTTCTTTTTTCTTTTTTCACACTTCTCACATGCTCAATCAAAAGTGTTAACCGGTGCTATTGTAATAGGTAATGCTGAAGTTATGAGTTACAAAATACACTATGATTTGAAAGGAAACAACACATTATCAGGTTACTCAATTAGTGACGAGAATGGAAAGGAGGAAACAACGGCTAGCATTTCAGGCTATTTTAATCCTAAGAAAAAAGTTCTGTTTTTTGAAGAAAAAAAGATACTAAGTACCCGTTCAATGACCCCAATTAATGAATTTTGTCTTATGAAAGTGACCGGAACACTCGAAAAGAGGGGTCAGAATGCAGTGTTTGTTGGAAATTTTGAAGCAAGTTCTCCTGATAAATCTATAATTTGTGAAAAAGGCTCTATTATGCTTATGTCAGAAAAGACAGTAAATAACCTTGCAGCAAAGCTGCCTAAAGAGGATAAGCATAGGCCAAAATCCGATAGTTCAGAGATGCATTCTGCTAAAGTTCGTCCTGTAGAATGGATTAAGAATGAATTTGAACTTGTTTCAGGTGATACACAGATAATGAAATTAAAAGGAGATGAGATCCAAATAGACCTGGTAGATGACCGATACCAGGATGGTGACAGGATAACATTAATGATGAATGAGGCCACCATAGTAAAAAATATGGAAGTTACCAATCAGGTTAAATCTTATAACCTGAAACTTCCAAATGACTCAAAGGATGTTTCATTCAGGATTATTGCTGAAAGTGAAGGATCTATTGCTTTGACCACAGTTAAAGCGGTTCTCCGTAATGGAAATGAAGTGAATGTTATAAATATCAGCCTCAATAAAGGCCAATCTGTAACAATCAAATTTAAAGAATAGTATGAAAAGCACTATTCCCTGATAATTTTGGAAACTCCCGTCAGATTATCAGATTGTACTATCAAGTAATATATTCCTCTTTTGAATTCACTGCAATCAATTTTGAACTCACTACAGGAGCCAGAAATATAATTGCCAATTAATTTACCGGATGAATTATAACACTTAATGTTATCAATGACCTTGTTGTCATTTAACTTAACGATGATATAATCATTTGTCGGATTAGGATAAGCTAAAATTTCCAGTTCCTTGTTTTTTTGACTGGATGCTGATGAAATTAAATTATTTATAGATGCTTTTCTGGCTGCAGTATATTCAATATGAAGCAGAGCGGCCGTTGTCGTAGATCCCTCATAACTTCTCGCAACACGTTTTCCTGTTCCTGTGACAAAAATTGAAATACCACCTGTTGTCTGGTAATCTGCTCTGTTAACTACTTCCTGAATAATATTTTTAATATCGGGGGTTTGCTGTGCTGTAGATGATGCCCCAACAGAATTCCAGGATGCCGGAGTCCAGGTTACGTTTGAAGAGGTTTTTATGCGTTGTGAAATATTATTCTGGATGCTGAGAAATGGTTGAGAATTACCTGTTGCCTCACCTTCAATTTTCAAGTTGCAATTAGCAGTCGATTTCTCATCTACTGTAAACTGGATATAAGCTTTTGTAATGGTTACACCCTGAGGGACACCTAAGTTAACAAAACGCAGTCCAACTACCTGGTTGCCCGTTGTCTTGGTATCATATACAAGCTCTATGTCATCACTATTGAGTACTACATTTCCTGATTTAGATTCTTCAGCATCATCGTTACCTGTAATAATGCGTTGTGTTACAATAACCACTGAAGGTGTTGAAACTGTTATATTGACAGCGGATGATTGAGTAGATAACCCCAGATTGTCAATTGCTTTGCAGGTGATTGCATAATTTCCGTTCTGAACGTTAATCCAGCTAAAATCATATGGTGCAGTTAGGTCTTCACCCAACTTTGTGGTGCCTGCATAAAACTCGACTTTAGAAATTGTTCCATCAGGATCAGTTGCTGTGGCATTTATTGGCACCGTGGCACCTGTGTTATAATTTGCACCGTTGATGGGTGTAACAACCTGAACAGTTGGTGGAAGATTTGGAGGTGCAGTTATGAAAATTGGAGATGAGATCGCTTCATTACCGTCTGACTGTGTTACTTTTACATAATAATAATCGCCTGTAACCGAATTCAAATTGTATGTTTGAACTGGGTTATTATCATTGATATACCAGGAATTCATGACTGATCCGTTCTTAATAATCTGGATTAGGGTAAATATTTCATTGTCACCATCTGAAGCTGATATAACTGCATCATAGTTACCCGCAGTAACCGAAGAACCCATTTCTGAACCATTAATTTTAAAAGATAATCCAAGGTTTTTGTCGATTGTTGAATAAAATCTTCTAGCAATCAGGGCGTTCATTATTTCTGTCCGGTTATTTGCACTGGCTAGTACAGCCATTCTCATGGGAGTTGCAGTTCCCCAGGTTGCTGAATGATTGTCGTCGCTCCCCGAGGCACCTATTTTCCAACCTCTTATAAGTGCTTCATCGTAATATCCTTTATTTCCATCATTTGAAAAGAATCCGTCATTATAATAATAGCTGCTAAAACCATCATGATCATTCCATAGTTCCATACCTACAAACTTTGATGAAGGGGTATCAGTGAAATGGTCAAATTCACTGTATGCCAGGTTGTCCCAACCCGGGTGGTTGAAAAAGGCAACACCATTTCGGCTATTGATCCAGGTTAGAAGTGAATTAAAACTGCCAACAGCAGGGTAACCGCAGTAATCGTTTGTATTAATGATTGCTACATGCCCATAACTCCAAAAGCTTGACCATTCAAAACCATAGAAAGTGGTGAATGTGCCATCCTGATTTGCATTGTTAGCAGCAGTTTTAATATTATTCCATTCGGTAGAAGTTAACATTTCGCCATGGTCAGCCAAACCAAAAAAGTCTTGTTGACCATAGTCTCTCGCATAAGCATATGCCTGAACCGGAGTACCTTGTCCGTCAGAATATGATGTGTGGTTGTGCAGACTTCCATAATACACATTAAACCCACCAATTGTAACCTGTGCATACCCGGCTAAAATAGAGGTACAAAGGAAAATTGTTACGACAATTTGCGAAAACTTTCTCATGTGCTTTATTTTTAAAATCCATAATTACAAAGCAGTGTAAATTCTGCATTTTTAAGCACAACAAGCACATGAGACTGCATCAGTAGGGGACGTTGCAGGCTTATAAATTTACAATAAAAAAATTGTTATTGCAAGGAAAGTCTAAAAAAGTAAAAGCTACTTTTTAACAATCAGTTTTTCTTTATAACAGCCTATAACAGAGGTAGCTTCAACAATGTAAACTCCATCGTTAAGTGAACTTCTAAGATCTAATTCCAATATACTGGAACCTGGCATAAAATTCACCTTTGGTATCTTGGTCAGAACTCTGCCTTCCATATCATAAACTGATATGTCAACACTGATCTTATCCATAGTGGTGAACTTTATAGTGAAATCTCCATTATTTGGATTTGAAAAAAGTAAGAATGAAAAAGGGTTAACTAAAATATCCCTGACTTTAATTGTTGTACTATCAAATCCGCCCGACAAGCATGTGAGCAAGCCACTCCTGTCGCCAAACAGCATCTCCATCGTGCTGTCATTAGTTATGTCAGCAATTGCACTTAGTCCGTCAACCGGATCTGCAGACGCATAAGTGTTAAGGATGGAACCTTTACCCCCATCAAGGAAATAGGCATTATTATTTTGGTACAATGTTCCAACCAAAACGTCATTTATGCCATCCCAGGTTAAATCGCCGGCATTGGCAACACACCATGATTTATCTGATACTGGCTGGCTCCAAATAAAAGTACATAAATTACCATCCACCACCCTGGCGTTTGTGCCACTGTGAGCAACAAGCACATCAGTAAATCCATTTTTATTAACGTCACCAATATCAACGAGGTGCAAAATAAGCACATTACCCATGCTTATCTGGTGAATATTTGTGCCGGTTGCAGCATTTAAATAAATTAGGTTACCACTAAAATCACCCGCTGCAATATCTTTTTTGCCATCTCCTGTTATATCATCAAGTTGCATTAACCCCCAAACCGAGCTACCCGGGGTATTATAAGTCCATTTTTGCGAACCGTTTACACCATCAATACCAATAACCTTTCCAATAGTTTCCTGGTCATTTGAAGCGCCGGCAACAGCATCGGGTTTTGAGTCACCGGTAAAATCATCAACACTTATTACGGAAAAAACAGGACCGGCAACATAACGTTCCCAAAGTGATGCGCCAGTCATTCCATTAAGGCAATAAACCCGTCGTGGTCCCGTGCCATTGCCATCATCACCTGTTGCGGCGAGAACGTCGGGGAACCCATCAGAATTGAAGTCGCGTTTACTGTCAACCTGGTAAACCCATCCTCCACCGCCATACTCATTTGTTTGATGCTTCCATAATTGTAAACCGGTTTTTCCTGAAAGCGCAATAATAGATTCATCCCCTCCTGTTGTACCTGCAATAACATCCTTAAATCCATCACCGTTAATGTCCTGAATGATGGAGATACTGTTCTGTTCATAAACAGGACCTGCAGGTATCAAACGTTCCCAAATAATATCACCTGTGACGGAAGCATTGCCATTGAAACAACGGATATAGTAATCTTCTGAACCTACAATTACATCACCTATGCCATCACCTGTAACATCATCTATCGGTACAATTGATTTCGGACTGTTGTCAAACCCCGCATTTATCTGATATGTCCAAAGCGGTGTTCCAATCGGATAAAGGTTCACTTCACCGCTGCCACTAAAATTCACATATAATGTCTCCTGTGACAATGCATTAGATACTATGGTTAAGACATCTGTATAATTAAGATCATCAGTAGGATGAAACCAAACAGGCACATATGTAGTAGCTAACGGCATAATTGTCAGAGGAAGAGTGACTGATTCATCAACCATGAAAGAAGGATTTGTGAAACTCAGGTTGCTGATCACGACATTCTGATTGCCATTATTTTTGATTGGAAGTATCCATTTTGAATAAGCTCCTGCTCTTCTCAATCCAAAATCATGATAAGTATCTGTTAGTAAAATATGCGGTCCCTGGTATACTCCCTGTCCAGTAAGATTAACTGATTTTTCGGGATGAATCGGATCACTCGAATGAATAATTACGTTACAGTCAAGTGCCTCGGGCTGGATGGGCATATACTTAAGCGGAATATTTAAACTGGCCCCGGGCGCTATCACCTGGGGAGTAGATAACGTGGTAGTGACAGGTTGGCCTGAAGGTATTTCAATTTCTGAAATAGTAAGATTTGCTGTGCCTGTGTTTTGAACAGCACAATTCCAGGTCGAAAATTGTCCGATGGCAACAGTGCCGTAATCATGACTTGCTACAGGAATATTAATAACAGGTGTGCCTGTTCCGGTGAGATCAACTTTATACAATGTGCTATTTGCACCAAGAGGGCCATCGCAATACCATAAGTATGTACCATCAAAAACAACACCTGATGGATTGACATTTGCCGTTGGATGGCTTTCTATAACAGTTCCGGTTGTTGAGACTTTATAAAGTGTATTGGCATTGTAATCGGCTATCCAGAGATCGTTTCCTTGTTTGCAAATATCCCAGGGCTGATCGGCAGGAGGGGTAAATTGTGAAAGGACTGTGCCAGTTGCACTTACTTTATATATAATACCAGGATTCGGATAATAGGTGCAAACCCAATAGTTTCCATTATCCCATGCAATGCCGGACATATAATGATCAGGCAGGTTAAGGGTGGATACTGTTGTTCCTGACATTGTAAATTCAAATGCAGTTGATGGTTGCGACGAACTTGAAGGTTGATTAATTGTAACCAGGTCAGGTGACTTATAAGTCAATCCGTAAGCATCTTCAAACCCGCCTGTGCACTGGAGCACATTGGTTCCGTTTGAAGGATTAAATTTGTATACATTATTTCCATATTGACCATAAATTCCAAAATAAATGTATGTACCATCCCATGCGAGTCCTGACGCTTTGCCTGGAATTGTATACGAGGCAACAATCGACCAACTTGACGGGGATTTGATTTCCTGACCGGTGGCTGTTATTGAAAGTGCCATCACAATCAGGAAAGAAAAAAAAGAGCAGGATCTGTTTTTCATAGTGTCGGGATTATTGTTGTTTTTTCATTTTGTCCTGGTACAACCACTCAGCATCCATTCTCACTTGTTTGTCGACGGAAACCTTGTTTAATTTAGCCTTACGTTCAATATCCTTCATCCATTCGGGGGTGCTTCTGATTGAAATTTCGTAGGATTTAATAAGGGATTCTTTATCTGAATATTTTTCCGGATGATTTTTCATATCCTCATAGAAAAGATAATCTGCTTCCATGTAAATTCTTTCATTAACCGTGATTCCCTTTTCTAACGACTCTTTATATAAACGCTTGAATTCATTACCATAAACCCTCAAAGCATCGGCAAAGTGCTCAACAGGCGCTATTTTGCCGGGAAAGAAAATATCGTACAACTGATTATCAAATCCCCAGGCGAAAGCATGCATAAAGCGGCCGGTAATCATGATAATAATAATATCACGCTTCATAATCTCATCCTTGAAATTCAAATCAGCAGCTTTACCATCCTGCACCCCATCATTATGGGTAATATTGTTATTATAATACCAGAAGTCACAGGTTGAAAATATATTTTTCGGAATGCCATTATTCAGCCAGTTAAAATAAAAACTATCTCCCACAACCAAAGCGTTCGGTTTCTTCTTGCTGCTGTTGTTGGAGAAATCAAGAACCGGATCAGCAGTTTTTGGATGAGGTATCATAAAAAAGAGATTCATAGCCAATCCTATATCATAATCGGGGTGACGAGGAACATCAAGAGCAATATTCCTTACGATCTTCATCTCAGGAAGATCAACATTCATTAGTTTTTCAATGAATCTAATGGATGTGTCAGCTGCAAATGTTGCCCCGTAGTAACTCCAGTGAGTACCGCACTGTGGGAAGATAGGATATTCGGTCTTTCCTTTAATTGATTGAAAGTACTTGTTGAGATCAAGTACATTAATGTGGTTGGCCATTAACTCAGCTGAAAGGCGTTCGTAGTTGCTGGTTTTCTTTGAGTTAAGATTATAAAGATTTGGAATGTTTTCAGGGTAAACACTTGCCTTATCAGGTTCAAAGATCACTAAAAGTGTCTTTCCTATTTTATTCAAAGTGTCCTGAACCTGCTTTAACCGGATAGCTTTATTAATCCAAACTGAATCGCCAACATAATACATGCCCAGGTATTCTTTAATGTAGTCTTCTTCAAAAAGCATGTTTTCTTTTCCAACGACTACTCCTTCCGCATTTGCCTTATCAAATAAGCTGAAATCAATTTGGTTATTGAACTTCACCAGTAATGATCTGAAACCAATATTCTGCTCAAGTCGTTGGTCATATTCTTCCTGAAAATGACCATTGAACCAGCTATCAACTGAAAGTGAATCAATTGATGGGGCTTCAGCTTGTTTGTATGCACCCTCAAGGACAGGTTCTTTAACAATCTTAAACCGACCTTGTATTCCGGGAAGTAAAAGCAGGATTATCACAACCAGAAATAGAAGGTTTTTTACTCCTTCCTGACGGTTCGAGCTGATTTTAGTATTCATTATCTATTATACTTTCAAAAGATCACGAGTTAATGTTACAGATAAATGATTTTATCGGGTTCTGATAAACTTCTTTGAAACTACCCCTGAATCAGTGACTAAAATTACAGAATATACACCAGCCCTGAGGTCCGAAAGGTCAGGTTTTACATAATGTTCCCCTATTTGGCTAACCTTCAGCTGGTTTTGGTCAAAAATAAACCTTCCATTATTATCAATTATAATGAGTCTTACTGAAGATGGTTTTGTGAGGCTGTATGTTATATTCAACTCATTTTTAACCGGATTAGGGAATATATTGAGTTTATCAGCTAATGGTAATTCTCCTTCCGTTTTAGTTGAAACAGCAAACACCGGCAATACAATATAGTCAAGTCGTGCGCAATCTTCACCTGAGGAAATACTGTAATCTTTCTCATACCTCCAACGGAATATCTGATCACCTGCTGGCACTGCAAATGTTGCTTTTGTCCAGTTTGTTATACCTGCCCATTTAGCCAATTCCTGCGAACCTGTGTAAAAATGCAGGTAATCATAATTTTGTTCCGATGACATCTTGTAATAGAATGAAATAGAATCAGCATAACCTACGTTCCAGTTAAGAGAAATTTGGGAATACTGGTTATCTGTTAATGCTCCTGATCTGGCATTCCATTGGCCTTCATAGGCTGAACCCTGTTCAGCAAACCATGGTTCAGTGCCGTTGGTATTCCAGCCAAATTTTGAAAAATCGCCAGTTTCAAAGTCTTCAACAAGCGCACCTGAATATAATGGAATTACTTTAAGGTAATAGAAATCATGGTCACCGTTAATAGTTAGGGCAACCTCCAGTGTGTCATTAATAGCGGCACCTTCATCAAGCTGAAGTCCATAGACCATATGCCAGATATCGCCTGCATTCAATGAATCAATTGTTGCACTGCCAAGGTAAATAGTCAATTCAGGATCATAAGACGAAAGACTGGCTGATCCATTGGTAAGTTTAGCACCGCCCGAATTAACAATATTCACCTCAAGAAGTACTGTTTCGCCTGGGTCTATATATCCATTATTCCCATCAATTATATCAACAGAAGAAATACTGGTAACAGGTCTGTATGCTGTCAGATTCATTATTCTTGACCAGTTTCCTTCATTGCTTGAGGCCGCTAGTTGGAAAAATGCCTCATGCCCGTTGGGAATATTGTTTGAAACGTTAAACAAAAAAGCATTCTCCAATGTAATAGTTTGACCAACTGCAAGACCTTCGAAATTAGCCTGACCGGTTAAGATACTATAATTAGGGTCAAAAGTGCTAAGATTTAAATTGGTACTACCTATAGGATATGAATTTAGGTTTGTAATATGAAGTGTAACATTAACCATTTCACCGTTTCCGATAATATTGTCATTTCCGGCCATGATCTCATAATC
Organism: Lentimicrobium sp.; assembly: GCA_035298745.1. Lineage (GTDB taxonomy): Bacteria > Bacteroidota > Bacteroidia > Bacteroidales > Lentimicrobiaceae > Lentimicrobium. Next base: position 86,184 of record DATGXS010000011.1, read on the forward strand.
CATCAATAGACCTTCTGTTGTGAGATAATAAGTCTTATAATCCTTGAGATCGTTTTTATCAACAGCACAAATAGTCAAAGGCAGGTTATTTATAATGCTGTATGTTTGACCGCTCAAAATTCCATCTTCTGATAAGTTGATACCCTTGTGATTTGATACGGGTTCAAATCCAACAAATTGATCCAAAACAGGAGAGAAGTCCCGATCATAAGTCATTATCTCGTAGTTCATTCCGTCACCGGCTGATATACCTGCATACCTTTCAAGGTAATCTGGCATAGAGCATTCACCGTAATTAATTTCAATACGGCCATCACTGTAAAGCCGGGCTGTTGCATTGAAAGTAGTACTTGCATTATTTGACTCCGTTAAACGCCATCTAAAAGTCACGAAATCACCCGAAGCTTCATACCAAATACCTTCGGTTGAATTGGAAACAATCAGTGGATTTGACATGATAGGGGCAATCATTGGACGTTCAATGAAGTAAGTTCTTCCTTCAATATAATATGGCCATGGCAATAATGAATTTTCAAATAAAAGGTACCCGTCAACAGTAGCGTAAACTTCAGTATAATCATGTCCATAGAATGGGAAACTAAAAGGTAGCTCGACTTTTGCTTTTCCATTACTATTTGAAGAAGGTTGCAGTTTAACTGCATTTATTACAGGCATAACGGCTGATGAATCATGTCGTATATAATCTTCTACGACTTTCCATCTATAAGGCGGTGTGCCCTGTGATGCCTGTAACTGTTGTGAAAAATTATTGTACAACTGAATTGGTGGCAGTGTGTCGGTAATTATCTGCACTGGGTTATGATTAACAGTCGCAACAATACTGCCCAGAGTTACACCATTATCAATAAGTGGCAGTTCGTTGATCTGACTATTAATAACGTTGCCACCATTGGTATAATCAATTAATGAAAAGCCTTGCAATGTTCCTGTTTGTGCACCCAGGGGATCATCTTCATCAATTATGATAAAGTACTTGGCAGGTTGACCCGGATCTACATATTGTAACAATAGGTTGAGGTCCAATCCAAATTCAAGGTTATAGTTGTTGATTGCACCCTGCATTGGCATACAACCGCCCTGAAAATCAAATATCGGATAATGGAGAATATGTTCTGGTTCGGTGGCATTCACATCTGTAGAGACACCGGTCATTATTCTTAGTTGATTGCGGCATCCATAATTAAGAGAGACTTTGGCAGTCAGCTGGGGTTGATAATTATCCCTGACATCAATAATAACAATTGTATTGTTCCATATACCACCCTGTTGATATGCATCAGCAACTGATTTGTACATCATATAAGCAAATCCCTGGTCACCCCACCCGCCAATTGAGCCATAGGTGTTTGCCATTTTAAATCCTCCGATTTCCCAATCGCGCATGTCGACAATCCCATCAAGATTAATGTCAATATTGTTGGAATAGCGACCATCGCCATTATAATCCCATCTGATGGAATCATTGTACCCCACAATCGACATGGCGTGATTTGCTGAATTGCCCCAAGAATAAATTACATGCTTGCCTGCTTCAGGAGTACCTTCGGGGAAAATTGCAGGTGGATGGACAAATTCAGAGTAAAAGCAACCTAAACCTCCGGCTGAAGACCCGTTACCATGGTCATATAACCAGTTTTTTATTGTCTGCAATCCTTCAGGGGTATCAACCTTAACTGAATAAACCTCGGTAACCCTGTTATGCATGGCATTATAATAGAGGTCGTAACCATTCATCCAGCGCGAAGGACCACCATTACCCATACCACCATAATCTGCGACTGTCGGGTTACCTGCATATTTTAAAATCTCATAGGTCTCATAAAAACTCACTCCTGCATCACTTCCTCCATTAATAAAATTATAGGCAAAGTGAGTGGCATATTGATTTTCGGGCACATTGCCTGGTGCATTCCTCGAATAATTTATCTCATAAGTAAAAACTACCCCAATACTACTGGCTTGTCCGCATTCAAGTCCTACCTGGGCGATCAGCGGCCGAAACCATGTGTACTGTGAATTATCCACAGCAAACGGAAGTAAACGCCTGGTTGCTTCCTCAGGAAGCTTGAATTCAGGCAATTGTGAAAGTTTCAGTGAATCATAGCTACTCATTTCAGTCAAAACTTGTGATAGTTCAGTGAATGGCTTTTTGGCATCCTGACCATAAATGAATTGTAATCCTAGAAAGAGTGCAATTCCAACGTAAAAGAACTTTTTCATCGAGGGGGAATTTTAATTGCTGTGAAAATAAGAAAAATGAAGTGATTAAGTACTATGGAATGTTACTTTTGCAATATCAACCCTCTATAATGAAGCACACTGTACTCGTCGTTACATTTTTTTTCCTGTATATATTTAGGTTCGAAGGTTTTGCGCAATCTATTTTACCTGAATCGGGAGTTTTGTATACACTTGAGTCGGTTCCAAGAATTGATATATTGATCCCACCTGATACCTTAACCCAGATCTATGAAAACCCTGAAAGTGACAGGGAGTTCAGAGCAACTTTTATCTTTAATAGTAATCAAGCCCATGATACAATTAAAGAAGTTGGTTTCAGGCTCAGGGGAAACACTTCAAGGGTTGCCATGAAGAAATCATTCAAAGTGTCATTTAATACTTTTGTGGATAAGCGTAAATATCATGGGGTAGAAAAACTGGATCTTAATGGTGAACATAACGATCCTTCATCATCCCGCTCAGTCTTGTACTGGTATATGCTAAGAAAAGCTAATGTTGTTGGTTCAAGGGCAAATCATGTACAGGTTTACATAAATGGTAATTATTATGGACTGTACACTAATGTTGAGCATATAGATGAAGAATTTGTTAAAACGTATTATGATAATGACGATGGAAACCTTTACAAATGCTTATGGCCTGCCGATCTTACATATCATGGTACAAATCAGAACAATTATAAGTTCATGAATGGCGATTACAGGGTATATGATCTGAAAACCAATGAAGAAGCAGATAACTATACCGATCTGGTTGAACTCATAAATGTAATCAACAACACTCCAATGACTGAATTTCCCTGCAAACTGGAAGAAGTTTTCAATGTTCAGGGATACCTTAAAATTGCCGCACTGGATGTATTGACCAGCAATTGGGACGGTTATGCGTTCAATAAGAATAACTTCTATCTCTATCATAATCCGGCTACTGGCCTCTTTGAGTATATACCTTACGATGTGGATAATACATTTGGGATTGACTGGTTTAATATAGACTGGGCAACCAGGAATATCTATAACTGGGTTTCCAGTGAACCCAGGCCTCTTTTTAAGAAGTTAATGCAGGTACCCGATTACAAGGCACAGTATACATATTACATCAAACAGATAATCAACGAAGTGATAAATGATCAGGCTTTTGTTCAGTTCAAAAATGAGCTGAAAACACAATCAGCTGCTTATCTGATTAATGATCCATATTACCCGCTTGATTATGGCTATGATATGTCTTCTTATGAGAGATCATGGACTTCTGAAGTCGACGATCACGTACCTTACGGGATAAATGAGTTTTTACAAAAAAGGAAAACTACTGCATTAACGCAATGCAGCTCAAGTAACCCCAAACCTGTCATAGCAATGATAACTAATAATTTACCTGAGCCAAAAGAGGATCTTTTGATTACAGCTTTTGTGGAAGGCGCAGATCTCCAGTCGGTAGAGGTTAATTTTAGCATGAATGGTGGTGATTTGATGAGTGCTATTATGAATGATGAAGGTATTAATGGTGATTCAAAAGCTTCCGACCAAATTTATACAGTGCTGCTGCCTGGTTTCCCCGGTGGAACAAAAATTGAATATACCATCAAAGCCATCAGCGCTTTTAACGCAGAAACAATCAGGCCTTGTATTCCAAAAAGTTATCAATTTCCAATTGATGAAAATGCCCCTTTCTCGTTTTGGCCCAATCCTTCATATGGCGATAAAGTTTATTTTTCAAAAGCAACCGGCTTTAAATTATACGATATAACCGGCCGCCTTATTGCAGAATCACAAAATGCATCAGTTATTGACGTGTCATTTTTTAACCCGGGGATAGGTCTATTGAGAACAACTGATGGGAAATTATACAAGCTGATTATATCCCGGTAAGGATATTATTTAAATTATAATGCGGTATTTGATCCAATTAGTATTTTAGTTACTTAATTGTAAATCTTATACATTCAGGTATGTGCCTATCAACCAGACTTCTGCTGACAATAGTGTTTTTAATCTTCTCACTAATTGCCAGGACACAGGATAATTTTTTCATTTCACCCCAACCCAAACAGATTAATGTTAATCAGGGCACTTTCAAGATAGGTAAGGCCATAACGATATATGTCTCCCATGATGCAAGTACTGAAACCCGATTCGCTTGTAAAGAATTGAGCACTGAAATTGAAAGGATTGCTTCTGTTAATGTCTCAAATAATTTGAGAAAGGCAAGTATTCTGGTTGGCCTCGCAAATGACCATGGTATTCAAAAACTTATTTCAAAATCAAAATTGGCATTGAAAGACCAAGACAGGGATGAAGGATATATTCTTGAAATTTTACCGGATAAAATTTTGTGCACTGCATATTCTGAAGCTGGCCTTTTTTATGGAATCCAAACTTTAAAACAATTAGTAAGGGCTTATGGAAATGCACTTCCTGCTTTAACAATTATCGACTGGCCTTCACTAACATACCGAGGCTGGATGGATGACATAAGTCGGGGACCCATTCCTACGGTTGATTTCCTAAAGTTGTGTATCCGTAAAATGTCAGAGTACAAGCAAAACTACTTCACATTATATACTGAAGATGTGTTTAAGCTCAGGCAGTATCCAGATATTGCTCCTGCAGATGGACTTACGCAGGAAGAGGTCGCAGAATTGACTCAATATGCAGCACAATACCACATTGAAATAATTGGGAATTTGCAGTCATTTGGCCATATGGCTAAGATTCTTGCCAATCCGTTCTATTCTGAATTAGGTGAGAACAGTGATATACTGAATCCGGCAGATGAATCGACGTATAAATTTCTTAAAAACATCTATGCTGAAGTGGTGCCATCTTATAAGAGCCAATTCTTCAACATCAATTGCGATGAAACATTCGGGCTCGGTGAAGGCAGATCCAGGCAAATGGCTTCAGAAATTGGAGTTGATGGCATCTATGCATATCATATAAACAGGATTGACCAATTAATAAAACCCTACAACAAGAGACTGATGATGTGGGGTGATATTGCTGTTAATAATCCGGGAATCATAAATAAATTACCCAAAGACCTTGTAATCCTGTCATGGGGTTATCATGCAGCTGAAAGTTTTGATGATGCAATTCTGCCATTCAAAAAAAGCGGATTTGATTTTATGGTAGCACCCGGTGTGAGTTGCTGGAATGAAGTATGGCCCGGAATGCAGAATGCAGTAGTTAACATTTCAAATTATGTTCGTGATGGCTATAAGTTAGGTGCAATGGGTATGATGAATACAGCCTGGGACGATAACGGACATAATCTTTTCAACAACAACTGGCATGGGCTGATATGGGGAGCTGAATGTTCATGGAACCCCCTGCCTGCCGATTCGCAGGAATTGGCTATTACAGAAAGGGAAGTAAGATTGGCGGAATTCAACAAATCGTTTGATAAACAATTCTTCCATCATGAAGGTATTACATCAGTCTTATTGGGCATTGACAGTCTTCGAAATCTGCATGTACCCGGCATTCTCAATGAATGGTCATTCTGGAGTGATGTTACCGATTTCAGAGGATTGGATACTACTGAAGAATACACGATTAAAAACAAGGAGTTGCTTACCAAATCTGAAATACTGGCAGCTCGCTTAAATAAAATACTGAAGGAAGCGCCTGAAAACAGTGAGATGATAGACAACGCACTCCTGGCGATTAAACGAATTCAATTCACTGCAGAAAAGAATTTATTAAGACAGCAACTTTTCAAACTTAACGAGTCACGCAATAAGCAAGGTTCAGACGTCTATGAAACCGAATACCATGAATTAATAGCTGACGCAAAATCTCATCTGGAAATCCTGAAAACCAAGTTATACGAGATCAAAAAAGAATATGTAGAACTTTGGCAGCGTGAAAACAGAAGCTGGTGGCTGGATAAAAACCTGAATGATTATAATGAACTTTATACCAGTCTGACTGAAGCTGGAAACAAGGTTTTTATAGAACCTCAACATGGAATGCAAAACCGGTTCCTTGAAGTTACCATGATCAGTCTTTTCAACGAGGGTCATATTGTGTACACCATGGATGGAACGGAACCTTCAGCAAATTCACCACAATATACCGATACACTTCACGTAAGTAATTCATGTCTTATAAAAGCCAGGTGTTTAACCAAAGAGAAGCCTGGACCTGTAAGTGAAAAGTTCATCACTTTCCATAAAGGCATCGGATGTTTGCAGAAGTTAAACGCCGCATACAGTACTTATAATGCTGCGTATGCTGCCGGTGGTGACATGGGATTGCTGGATGGATTGAAAGGCACCCGTTCGTTCCGTGATGGCAGGTGGCAGGGATATCAGGGGCAGGACCTGGATCTGCAGATAGATCTGAAGGAAAGGACTTCCGTCCACAAGGTGTCAGTTGATTTCCTCCAAAATTCATACTCATGGATATTGTTGCCTAAGGATGTAGAGATCTTTGTTTCAGAAGATGGAATAAATTTCAAATCGGTGGTTCAGGTCAATCATGAAATTCCCCGGATGACAAATGAAACAATTATACATAATTTCAATGCCGATCTTAAAAATATAAATACCAGATACCTGAGAATAATAGCCCATAATCCCGGACCATTGCCTGAGGCACATCATGCAGCTGGTAATCCGTCTTTTATTTTTGCAGATGAAATAGTTGTTGAGTAATCAATTACAAATACCATAAAGTCGATATCAGATTTAAGGCACCTAAATTCAGATAACATGAAATATTTCCTCTTTCCTATTTTCATCACATTAATGAGTTTTTCATCATTAGCGCAAGACAATGAAGATGAAAAATACATTCCTGAAACTGACCCGCTTGTTCTGAAAAACCTTGAGCACTGGCAGGATGTTAAGTTTGGTCTACTAATGCACTGGGGTGCATACAGCCAGTGGGGAATTGTTGAATCATGGTCAATTTGTCCGGAAGACGAAGGATGGTGTGTTAGAAATGACCCAGATTATAATAGTTATATTTCGAAATATGAAGCACTGAAAACAACCTTCAATCCGGTAAAATTTGATCCTGTCCCTTGGGCTAAAGCGGCTAAGGAAGCGGGAATGAAATATGTGATCTTTACCACAAAGCATCATGACGGCTTCAGCATGTTTGATACAAAATATTCTGATTACAAGATCACCGATAAAGGCTGTCCTTTTTCTGTTAATCCAAAAGCCAATGTAGCAAAGGAGATTTTCAATGCCTTCAGAAATGAAGGGTTTATGACCGGTTGTTACTTCTCAAAACCCGATTGGCATAACGATGATTATTGGTGGCCAAACTTCCCTCCAAGGGACAGGAATGTCAACTATGACCCAGAAGTTTATCCTGAAAAATGGGAAGCATATACTCAATTTACGCATAACCAGATTCTTGAGCTCATGTCAGAATATGGCAAAATGGATATTCTATGGCTTGATGGAGGCTGGGTTTGCAAGATCCCGAAAGATGAACTGAAGGAGTATTATTCGGGAAGAATTGAGCGTATGTCAACCGGTTATATGAAAAATAACATAATCAGCCAGGATATTAGAATGGACGAGCTTGTGGAAAAGTGCCGACAACTACAGCCTGGGTTAATTGTCGTTGACAGGGCTGTTTACGGCAAAAACCAAAACTACCTGACTCCTGAAAACAGGGTTCCGGAGAAAACACTACCCTACCCATGGGAATCATGTATTATTTCGGGCGGTGGCTGGGCGCATACACCCAACGCTACATACATGACCGGAAGGCAAGGCATTCATCTACTTATTGATATTGTAGCAAAGGGTGGTAATCTTCTTTTAAACATTGCCCCAACTCCCGAAGGCACATGGCAGGATGGCGCCTATAAGCTTCTGTCAGAGTATGCTGACTGGATGAAAGTAAATAGTCAGGCCATTTACAATACGCGCCCTTTAGAACCCTTTAAGGAAAACAACATCTGCCTCACTCAAGGCAAAGATGGAACTACATACTTCCACTATCTTGCCCAGGAAGGAGAGAAAATGCCGGAGTCAATTATAATAACATCCCATCAACCGACAAGAGATGCTAATGTTTCAATGCTTGGAACTAACATAAACCTAAAGTGGAAAAAATCAGGCACCGGATGCATCATTACTATTCCTGATAAAATACGTAGTAATCATCCTTGCAAGAATGCATGGGTAATTAAAGTTTCAGCAATTGAGTAGTTGAATCATGTTTTATTGAATCATTTGCCCATATACATTGGCTTAGGCGCGATTTATCGCGCTTTTTTTTGCTCCAAAATTGACTTAAACCATGGGTGAGGCTCTATTGAGGCTTTATCAAGTCTACCTCAACTCTAGGTCATAACTACGTCAAAGCTAGGTTAACTCTAGGTATTTCCTATAATTAACCAATTCATCACCTCTAAATAACCAATAATTATGGTACGATTCAGTCAGTCTCAATATGGGCAAAGTTAAGAAACACTTTAAGAATTGAAAGGGCATTAAACTCTATTAACAAGAAGTTTAATTTTTCCTTTACAGATAAAAGCAAGGGGTTACAATTCAACTAAATAAACAGACTAATACGTAAGTTTTTATAACTTTGATGTGACTTAAAATAACCACATCATGAAGCTTCATAAATTACTTATTGTTGTTTTACTCTGTGGCACTCTTTCAGGTGCTTATGCTCAATTAAACAGTTTCAATTGAAAATTTGTAATAAAATAGAATTATGACAAAAGCCAACCTATCCGGCATTAAAAACATCATCTTCGATTTTGGAAGAGTACTATTGAATATAAACCCTGCCCTTACTTCAGAGGCCTTACATAAATTGAATTTTAAGCCAAATAATGGATTAGAGGGCAGGAAAGATGATGACGTGGTTGGATTACTTGAAAGTGGTCATATTACCAGTGAAGAGTTTATTGATATTGTCCTGAAGGCTGTTAACGAAAATACTACGAAGGAAGAGGTTATAAATGCCTGGAATGCGATGTTGCTTGATTTTCCATTATCTCATGTTGATTGTCTTAAGAAATTGAAAGGTCAATATCGTTTGTTCCTTTTATCAAACAGCAATCAAATTCATTATGATTATTACGCCACTGCTTTTAAAGAGGCACATGGTTTTGAGCTTCAGGATCTGTTTGAAAAAATGTGGTTTTCATTTGAAATCGGGCTGATAAAACCTGATACTGAAATCTTCAGGTATGTTTTAAGCGATGGGGCACTCAAACCAGAGGAGACCTTATTTATTGATGATACCCTTGTACATGTTGAAGCAGCTGCCAAAGTTGGAATTCATACTTATCATCTGACGGGAAGTGATGATATTTGTGATATCTTTTAATTAACCATTAAGATTTTCTTCCGACAAGGCTTTTACTAATAAACTGATACCCATAAATTTAGTAATTTTGCGGCTTCTTAGGAGTCTACCATGAATATTGCTGCACTAGTATCAGGCGGAGTCGACAGCTCTGTTATGCTTCATTTACTTAAAGAACAGGGTTTTGAGCCCGTAATATTCTATATCCTTATCGGAATGAAGGATAAAGAAGGTTTTTTGGATTGCCCTTCAGAAGAAGATATTGAAATCACGAAATGGCTGGCACACAAATACGGCCTTAAGATGGAGATTGTTACTCTTCAGGAGGAATATTGGGATAATGTTGTTGCCTATACTTTAGATGCCGTTAAAAGGGGACTCACACCCAATCCTGATGTCATGTGCAACAGGCTGATTAAGTTTGGAAGTTTCAATGACAAATGTGGTAAGGATTTCGATCTTATATCCACAGGACATTACGCATCAACAGAAATAAAGGATGACCTTAAATATCTGACAACCGCTAAAGACAAGTTAAAGGACCAAACTGATTTTCTGGCACAAATTACTTATAATCAATTGGAGAAAGTAATTTTTCCAATTGGCGGTCTTCCAAAGAAAGAAGTTAGAAGTATTGCCGAAAAGCAAGGTATGCCCAGCGCACACCGGAAAGACAGCCAGGGCATTTGCTTTCTTGGAAAAGTGAATTACAACGATTTCATCAGAAGGTATATCGGTGAAAAAGAAGGAAAGATAGTGGAACTTGAAACCGGTAAAATTCTTGGAACCCATAAAGGATACTGGTTTCACACAATCGGACAACGTAAAGGACTGGGGCTGTCACAAGGCCCCTGGTTTGTGGTAAAGAAAGATACCAATGAAAATGTGGTTTATGTTTCAAACGGTTACGACCCATTGACACAATACAGTGATACTATCAGGCTGAACGGTTTTCACTTCATTTCAGGAAATCCCTGGAATGACCTTTCTATTCCAAAAGAAATTACCTTTAAAATCAGGCATACACCCGATTTTACAACAGGCACACTTTATAAACAGAATGATGCTGTTTATTTAAAGTCGGATGTCCCGGTATCAGGGGTTGCAGCCGGACAATTCGGTGTAATTTATGACCGTGAATCGCGTATTTGTTATGGGAGTGGAGAAATTGACTGGTTGTAGGAAGCGATCAACGAATGCTTTTTTAAGGAAATTTTAATACTTTGACCTTCCGGCTTATAACATTCTATAAAACAGTGCATTAAGTTTAATATCTTAACATATTGCAATAGAGGTAGATACGTATATATAATTGGGACAGTGTTACTTAGATAAAAAAACCAAGGTCTAAAAATAGATGTGCATAGTTTGGTATTTGAAAAATTTGTTTCTTTGCAACTCAAAACCAAAAAAAAGCAAAGAACATGTCAGACATTGCAACAAGAGTTAAAGCTATCATTGTAGATAAGCTTGGCGTTGAAGAGAAAGAGGTTACTCCCGAAGCAAGTTTCACAAATGATTTAGGAGCCGATTCTCTCGATACTGTAGAACTGATCATGGAATTCGAAAAAGAATTCAACATCGCAATTCCAGACGACCAGGCTGAAAAAATCGGTACCGTTGGTGATGCCGTTGCTTACATCGAAAACAATACTAAATAAGGGATTCCCTGAATGAAGTTAAGAAGAGTTGTAGTAACAGGACTCGGCGCACTTACTCCGTTGGGCAATAACGTTCCTGATTATTGGAATGCGTTGCTAAACGGAGTGAGCGGTGCTGACCGGATTACCCGGTTTGATGCAAGTAAGTTCAAAACCCAATTTGCATGCGAAGTCAAGGGTTTTGACCCTTTGCAGTTTTTTGACAGGAAAGAGGTTCGAAAATACGATCCATATGCACAATATGGTTTAGTCAGTGCTGATGAGGCTATTATTGATGCTGGCCTTAACCTTGAAAAGCTTAATCTGGAAAGAGTTGGTGTTATCTGGGCATCCGGTATCGGAGGTCTTTTGACTTTCCAGGATGAAGTTACTGATTTTGCTAAAGGTGACGGTACCCCAAGGTTTAATCCGTTCTTTATCCCGAAGATGATTGCAGATATTACTGCTGGTCATATTTCTATAAAGTATGGTTTCCGTGGGCCTAACTTTGCTACTGTTTCTGCATGTGCCTCTTCGGCAAATGCAATCGTAGATGCCTATAACTACATTTTGCTTGGCAAGGCCGATATGTTTATTGCCGGAGGTTCTGAAGCTGCAGTTAACGCCCCGGGTGTTGGAGGTTTTAATGCTATGCATGCTCTCTCAACCCGTAATGATGATCCAAAGACTGCTTCTAGGCCTTTCGATAAGGATCGTGATGGGTTCGTTGTAGGTGAAGGTGCTGGTGCACTTATTTTGGAAGATCTTGACCATGCACTGGCAAGAGGTGCCAAGATATATGCTGAATTGGTTGGTACCGGGCTTACTGCTGATGCTTATCATATGACAAGTCCGCACCCTGAAGGTGATGGAGCCCGTCGTGCTATGAAAATAGCTGTTGAAGAAGCAAATTTAGGTCTTAACGAAATTGACCATATCAATACTCATGGTACATCAACCCCGTTAGGAGATGTCGCTGAGATTACAGCTATTACCAATTTATTTGGTGAACATGCTGCAAATATCAACATCAATAGTACAAAATCAATGACAGGCCATTTACTTGGCGCTGCCGGTGCTGTTGAAGCGATTGCTTCTATACTGGCTGTTAAGAATGATGTTATTCCACCGACCATCAATCATGTAACTGATGATCCTGAAATTAACAACATTCTTAATTTTACTTTCAACACAGCAGCTAAGCGCACTGTTAACACCGCCTTGAGTAATACTTTTGGTTTCGGTGGTCACAATGCTTCTATCATTTTCAAAAAATATTAAGTATTCTGTGCTTAATTCGAATCTAAAGCCTATCAGGTTTTATTTCTCCAAGGAAAAGCAATTATACACTGCAATAAAGAATATTTTCGGGTTCTATCCCGAAAATATTTTTTTGTACAAGCTGGCATTCACCCATAAATCGCAGGCTGAAACTTATAATGGTGTCAAAGTAAGTAACGAACGCCTTGAATTTCTGGGTGATACTGTAATCAGTACTGTTGTAGCCGACTATCTTTTCAGAATTTTTCCATTAAAAGACGAAGGTTTCCTCACCGAAATGCGTTCACGCATTGTTAGCCGGGCGCAGTTGAACAAGTTATCCCTTAAACTTGGCCTCGATAAATTAATCATTCATACAACCGGAACCAATTCAGTCTTCAGATCTATAAAGGGAGATGCCTTTGAGGCAATTATTGGTGCAATTTATCTCGACAAAGGGTATGAATTTACCCGTATGGTCTTGATAAATAGAATCATCAAGAATCATTTCGACATGGTTGAATTGGCAAACACCGACCTCAACTACAAGAGCAAACTAATCGCCTGGACCCAGAAAGAGAAGAAAACAATTGAATTTTATGTTGTAGAGGAAATTGGATCTGGTTATGCAAAGCAGTATATCGTTGAGGTTAAAATCGATGGCGAACCTATGGGCCGTGGTCAGGATTATGCAATTAAAGGTGCCGAGCAAAACGCTTCAATGAAAGTGGTAGAGAAACTTGGGATTAATGGGAATGCAAATAGTGTAGTTTAATCCTGGCCCGGAGAAAAGAATTTTCTTTAACTTTACATGTGTTCAAAGGTTGACTTTGTAACGCAATCTAACCTATGGCCGTCAAGAAACTGAAATTTGCACAAGAAGATCTTCCGGATATCCAGCTGGTTGGAATCCATACATCTCTGCGCGACTACCGTTTAGCTTATTTCATTAATAAAGAAACAGGTCTTCGGTTTGAGAGACATGATGATCTGCCGGTCTATGATGAGAGGAACAAATTAGTAAAGGATTACAGTTTTTTCAGCTATTACGATCCTGATAAACGTACTTCTTATTATCTCTTCAGTAACGACCATGAAACCGGTAAAATGATAGAGCAATACTCGCAGGCAAATTTCTTTCTGATGATAAGTGAGAACAGAAGCAATGATGATTTAAAGGCAATACAGTCAAAGCTTAGAAAAATAACCACCGTTAATTTTGTATTTGAAGCTGATATCAACAAAATTAAAGACATAGAAGGAATACTCCATGACCTCGAACTTCACCTGATCAACCGGTTAGTTAAAATCAGGCAGGCCTGATCAGAGCAACCGCATTCTATAGGCATTCATTGCAGTAAATCCCAACTTTTTCAACATACGGTAATTAACAAATGCGCCGACGGGTGCACCTATTATGGGTATCATCTGTGCCATTTTAGCCAGATCTATATAATCACGGTATTCTTGTTGAAAATTCCTCCAATCGAATTGATGTATGTCATCGGGGAGCTCTTTGCTTTTCTTATCCCAGTCGGTCATTTTAAGAAAAACATTTCTTCTGTGGGCATCGCTTGAAAAGGCCAGCTCAAAAATATGAAGCATGAAAACCCTTTCCTTATAGTCCTTCACATCAAATCCATAAATCGAAGCAATATCAAAGAGTAACTTAAGTTTAATACCGATTAAAATTGGAAAATCAGCAAGACCAAGAAGAATACCACCTGCTCCGGTGATACCTCCTTCCACTGCGGCAGTATTACGATAAAGGTCAATCCTTTTTAATACTGTTTTTTCAGTTACCTCCAGCGAAACTTTATGAGGAGATTTTATGGCCGTATAAGTTGCACCAAAGAGAACAGCCCGTATCATCTGTTTAAGAGCTACAGTAATAGCTGTATGTATTTTCTCGGGGATCCAGCTGTTTATCTTAGCCTGAATGCCCTTTGATAAATGGCTGAAGATGGATGGCCTGTGAAGCATCCTCTTCTGCCAATGTACCATTTCCCTTTTAACGTCCTCCATGTAAATGTTCATGGAGGATAAACTATCGATTTAAAGGTTAGTTCATTTTACAACTGATACCTTCCTGCTAACCGATCCTTCATTACTTTTAAGTGTACACATGTAAATACCTGGTTTCAATTCACCAAGATTTAAAGAAACCTGGTTTTCATTGGCTTGTAACGTGATTGTCTTCAGCACTCTTCCACTAATATCTGATACTAAAATCCAGCCATTTGTGGTTGATTTCTTCAATGAATAATTAAACTTAACCACATCATTTGAAGGATTAGGATATCCTTCTGACAGATAAGGCAGCGTTGATGAAACATCCAGGTCATTAGTATTAACCGTTCGGTCAATCATATTGATGGTAACATCATCAAAATAGTAGCCGTCAAAAGTGGTGTAGTTGTCACTCCTTAAAGTAAATTTAAGTTTAATGCTTTCATCAGTATATTGACTAATGTTAATTTCTTCTTTAACCCATCCTGACCGGTCATCATAAACCGGCTGCATGTAAGCCTGATTAGCAGTTCCTGGTCTTGTATACTTCCCGGCCAATGGTGTCCATGTACTTCCATTGTTGGTTGAGATTGAAACCTGCACATAATCGTAACCCGCTTCAATGTTCCATTTCGCATAGAAATTTAAAACAGCAACAGAGGCATTTGTAAGTACCACAGGTTCTACGAGTGTGGTGCTCTTATTGGCATTGTTGTTATAATTGCCAGTGGGGGAATCAGCCATACTACTTGGAGCCGACCAGGGGAACATATTAGAAAGCGCCCATTGCCCGGTCCAGTTAACTGCTGTTGTTAGTTGATCAGAAAATAATAAAACCGGGGTTCCAAAATACTTTTCAACTGTATCGCGATAAGTAACAAAACCGTCATTTAAAACATATACAAACCTGATAGTGTCACTGCTTTTAACGGAGCTTTTCAAGACAAAAGGAATAGAATCGGTTTTAGTAGCGAAAACTGAAAGCCCCGAAACTGTTACCGTGTCACCTACTGATTCAAACTCATCGCCAAGCGGTTCAATATACACCTTATAGTTTGCAGGTGTTTGGCCAAATCTTTTAACATCAAAAATTGCGTAATAATTTCTTTCAGGAACAATAAGCGGTGTTTGATCAATAATCTGTCCGAAAGTTCCCGAATACCGTGCAGCAAGTATACTCAGCAGTATATTTTCCTGGCAAAGCGGGATAATACGTGATGTGAGAGGCCAGAAATTGTCACCCTCACTTCCAATTTCGGGAGTCCACGATAAGATTTTATTTTTCGTTGTCTGCTCACCATACATCCAGTCATCACTGCCACCATTTGTAGGATAAATAGTTGTGCTTCCCGGTCCGTAAGTATAGTGATTGTCAGCAGTCATATTTCTTGAATATTCTGAAAAAATGTTTTCATCCGGACTGGGTTCGGGTGTATAACCCCAGGCATAAAGGAAGAGGTTGCTGTAAGAGTGGAAATTGATGGCAATTTTGAAATTATGTGATTCACAGAATTCTTTCATCATCTGTGTCTCCATTTCTGAGAAAGCATCAGGTCCTCTATAGGTATCATCTGAAGGATATGGAGAAGATCCCTCATCATCGTAGCCCCAATAAAATCCATAATTCCTGTTTATATCAACACCATATGAGCCATCACCATTAGGCCTTCTGTTTTTACGCCACATTCCGCCACCTGAAGGATTGGTTTGAATATTTCTTGCATAACCATCAACATTAAAGATGGGAACAAAATACATTTCTGTATTATTTACAAGATCCTGAACCTCTTTATTAGTCGCATAATTTTCAAGCAAATAGTACATAAAGTATAATTGAACCTGCATTCCTATTCCTTCACGGGCATGATGCATACCGGTATATAGTACCTGTGGTTCATCTTCATTTTCGTTTGGATTATCTGAAAGCTTTACATAATATATTGGCCTGTTTTGAACTGTCACGAGATCAGAAATGGGCATTTTTTGAGTAATCAGCTCCGGATATAACAAGAACATATTATCAAGGTGAGCATAACATTCATCGATTGTACAGAAACCACCGCAAGAACCGAGTTCAAAATCTTCTGGAACCGGATAATCAGAAGGTTCCAGTTTTGCGTTTTTCATAATCTGTTCAAGGCTGGTATTCTCGTTTCTTTCAACATACCACTTTGAGACATCATCTACCAGTAATTCGGTTGAAAAACCAAGACTCTTTAATTTTGATATTTCTCTTTGGGTGAGTTCTGCAACAAAGTAATTCTGCTTAAAGTCATAGTAACCTGCATCAGGTGGTATTCCTAATTTGGCAATGGCTCTCAGTTCTGTGGGCTGAACATGGATTTTTATCCTGCTATACTTCTCAGTCTGAGCATGTAACAATAAAGTCAGGCTAAGGATAAAGAACAATGTAAAGATTTTCTTCATAAGTGAGATGTGATTTGTTTCGCATGTAATGTACACAAACTTAATGTTTTTGAATGATAATTCGCCTGCTATACAAAAAAAATTATGCAGTAAAAGTTAATTGGTTGTTTAACAATAGAGTGAACTTATCTATATTTATAGATGTTTACCAGCAAAATCTTGTGAACCTTATATATTAAACGTTTCTGTATGCACGAACCAGAGCCTTATAAACCTTTAAACCACGTGAGAATTGTAACTGCCGCATCACTGTTCGACGGGCATGATGCAGCAATTAACGTTATGCGACGGATCTTCCAGTCGTCGGGGGCCGAAGTTATACATTTGGGGCATGACCGTTCAGTGAATGAAATAGTGAACACTGCCATTCAGGAGGATGTTCAGGCTGTTGCTATAACTTCATATCAGGGTGGGCATATAGAATATTTTAAATATATGCATGACCTTTTCAGGCAAGCAGGATGTGGACATATTAAGATTTTTGGTGGTGGTGGTGGCGTAATACTTCCATCAGAAATTGATGAGCTTCATGCTTATGGGATTACACGTATTTATTCACCTGATGACGGACGTCATATGGGTTTACAGGGAATGATAAATGATGTCCTGCAAAAAGCTGATTTCCCCGCTGGCAATATGGCTGATGTTACTTCGGCCAAAATTGTGAAGGGTGAAGATAAGTCGCTTGCCGCAATTATAACAGCTATTGAAAACGACAATCCTGATGCGTTAAAAATAATAAAGGAACTGGAAGGAAGCTGTGATAAAAATGTTCCGGTGATTGGACTTACAGGCACAGGCGGTGCAGGCAAATCTTCGCTCATTGATGAGTTGATCAGAAGGTTTAAGACCTATAATCCTCAAATGCGTATAGCCGTAATTTCAGTAGATCCTACCAAGCGAAAGACCGGTGGAGCATTACTGGGTGACAGAATAAGAATGAATGCCATAAATCAGCCGGGTATTTACATGAGAAGCATGGCAACCCGACAGGCTAATCTTGCTCTGTCGAAATCAATCAGGGATACCTTGTGTGTTGTTAAAAGTGCCCGTTTTGACCTTATTATACTTGAAAGCAGTGGCATTGGACAAAGTGACACAGAGATAGTTGACTACAGTGACTTGTCTATGTATATTATGACCCCTGAGTTTGGTGCTGCCACGCAGCTTGAAAAGATTGGGATGCTTGACTACGCAGATATTATAGCTGTGAACAAGTTTGATAAAAGGGGAGCCCAGGATGCCCAGCGTGACGTGAAAAAACAGTTTGTGAGAAATCACAAGCTTTTTGATGCTGTACTGGAAGAATTACCCGTATTTGGGACAATGGCCTCTCAGTTCAATGATGCTGGTGTTAATGAACTCTATTCGCATTTGGTTAATACCATAAATACAAGGTTTAATACTAATTATAATACTGTGCCTGAAAATAATCAGGGAACTGACAGACAATTTATCATCCCTTCACAAAGGGTCAGGTATCTTGCCGAGATTTCAGAGAATGTCAGGAATTACAATCAGTACACAAAAGAGGTTTCAGAGTTGGCCAGGAGTCTCCAGGCATATACGGATACTGTTAATAGTCTTGTAGAAGCAGGTCAACCGGTGCCAGATTATCTGACTACATTAATTGAAGAGACCAGAATTAAGATAGGTGCTGAAAATATAAAAGTGCTTGAAGAATGGGAAGTAACTAAAAAGAAATACAAGGATTCCGATTATATTTTCAAGGTTAGGGATAAGGAGATAAAGATAAAGACTCATTCAAAGTCGCTGTCACATTTAGATATTCCTAAAGTTTGTCTGCCGTCTTATAAAGGATGGGGTGATATTTTGAAATGGACTTTAAGCGAAAATGTACCGGGTAAATTTCCATACGCTGCAGGAGTTTTTCCTTTTAAACGAGAGAATGAAGATCCAACACGCATGTTTGCAGGTGAGGGCGGGCCTGAGAGGACAAACAAGCGCTTCCATTATCTTTCGAAGGGAATGAAAGCCAGGCGCTTATCAACTGCCTTTGATTCAGTAACTTTATATGGTGCTGACCCTGACCTTCGTCCGGATATTTATGGCAAGATTGGTAATGCAGGGGTTTCAGTTTCTTGTCTTGACGACGCAAAGAAATTATATTCGGGCTTTAATCTGGTAGACGAGGCAACTTCTGTTTCAATGACCATCAACGGACCTGCACCAACGCTAGTAGGTTATTTCATGAACGCAGCAATTGACCAGCAATGTGAATTGTATATCAGGAAACATTCCTTAACAGATGAAGTGAATAGGAAAATTGATGAGGTATATAAAACCAGAGGAACAACCAGGCCACAATATCAGGGTGAACTACCAGAAGGTAATAACGGTTTGGGATTATTGCTCCTGGGAGTTACAGGTGATCAGGTACTGGATGAAGATATCTATCAAAAGATAAAGAAGGACACAATAAGCCGGGTGAGGGGTACAGTGCAGGCCGATATCCTTAAAGAAGACCAGGCCCAGAATACCTGCATATTTTCTACTGACTTTTCACTAAGGGTGATGGGCGATATGCAGGAATACTTCATTAAAAACAATGTGAGGAATTTTTATTCGGTGTCAATTTCCGGATACCATATTGCTGAGGCCGGTGCTAATCCGATCTCACAATTGGCATTTACTCTTGCAAATGGTTTTACTTATGTGGAGTATTATCTGAGTCGGGGATTAAAGATTGATGATTTTGCTCCTAATTTCTCATTCTTTTTTTCAAATGGCATTGATCCGGAATATGCCGTAATGGGAAGAGTAGCCAGGATTATATGGGCTAAGGCAATGAAATTTAAATATGGTGCCAACGAACGATCACAAGTACTTAAGTACCACATTCAGACGTCAGGCCGCTCATTGCATGCACAGGAGATTGCTTTCAATGATATAAGAACAACACTTCAGGCACTATATGCCATTTACGATAACTGTAACTCACTTCATACCAATGCATATGATGAAGCCATTACTACTCCGACCGAAGAATCGGTACGAAGGGCTATGGCAATTCAATTAATTATCAATCATGAACTGGGACTCGCAAAGAATCAAAATCCGCTGCAGGGATCTTTCATTATTGAAGAATTGACAGAGTTGGTTGAAGAAGCTGTGTTAAAGGAATTTGACAGAATATCAGAAAGGGGAGGAGTGCTTGGTGCCATGGAAACTATGTATCAGCGTAGTAGGATTCAAGAAGAATCATTGTATTATGAAAGACTTAAGCATGAAGGTAAACTGCCTATTATGGGAGTTAATACCTTCCTTTCATCCGATGGGTCTCCTACCATCATTCCCGCAACTGTAATCAGGTCAACCACAGAAGAAAAGGACAGGCAAGTAGAGATGGTAATGAATGTCAAGAAAACCTGGGAAGCTGAATCACAAATGGCACTAGATAATCTTGCCCTCAGTGCAACCAGGGGTGAGAATGTTTTTGAGGCGCTAATGGATGCATCAAAGTTCTGCACAATTGGTAGTATTACAAACAAATTGTTTAGTGTTGGCGGGCAATACAGAAGAAACATGTAGTGATTCAACGACTTAACGCTTAGTTCAGCAATTCTAATTATTTCTCCAGGGAATTATGCATTTTGAAGAGGCCTGTTTGATGGTTCCGTTAAAGTCATCAAGGCATTTCTGAATGACTGATGATTTTTCATCATGGCAGGTAAGACATGCACCTGCCTGCAGTATTCTCTCTTGTTCTTTTAAATTGAAAGGTCGCATATTAATTCGTGTAACCGACTGGTCATTTCTTTCCTGAAGAAAACCCGTCCATGCATCTTCCGGAAGGTGGTCATTCTTATTTAGCGAATAAACAGGGTTAAAAGTCCAGCTTCCATTGGAAGACAATTCTAATGTTCCCCTTCCAAATCCAAGAGCTAAAGGATTAAGATGACATGAAATACAGCTTCTGGATGTACGTTGCGTTGTATGTCCTGATACAGGGGCGTATAATCGATGAAAAGTTTGCCGGTTATTTAGCTCGCTCTTTTTTCTATCACTGAATTCGCTCAGAGCATCCTGTGAAAAATCAATAGTCATTATCATTCCGGGGGAAAAAATACCAACTTCCTGCAAGTCACGCTTTAGATTGGTGTTCTTCATTCCAAGTACAGGGGCTTCTGCAATCGCTTCTGCACTGTATTCAACCCAGGTGCCTTTACGTGGCTTGCGTTTCAGCATATCATACCCCTCGGTTTCTTTTTCAAATGCATTATGGCAACCTATGCATTGAGGCACCCACGCAGTATGACAAGTTTCGCAACTGAGTCTTTTGTGTGCCTTATCTTTAACGCATTGTGACAAAGGAGGCTTTAATTGAAGAACTTTCCCTGATATTTTAGAAATCAGGGCTGACTTCGATTCTTTTACATCGAACCAGGCATTCATAATAGGTTTGCCATTTTTTCCGGTAAGTAAAATAGAGGTATTGTTATTCCAACCTTTGATCCATGCAATTAACTGCGTCTCTCTGTCAGTTTCTGATATTTGACGATGATTATTATCATCCAGAGTTCGTTTATGGCAATCCTGACACTTGATATTAACAGCTTCCTCTTTATGCTTATGAGCTTTCCCGTCTCCCATCAACTCATACGAACCATGGCAGTCAATACAGAGCATACCAGCTTCATGATGTACATCGGCCGGTTGCTTTATAAATATTCTTCCATCTGGTAATTTTTTATACCTATCATTAGAAGGTGGTAAATCTTTTAGGTTGGTTTCATGCCAACCGGCATATGACATTGAAATCCTTCCAGAGCGGCTGTGACAGCTTTCGCATTTATCGTTCGTTATATTAAGATCAATCCGGGGATGGGTTATTTCCTTAAGGGAATTTACTGTTCTATTTAAATTTCCTGGCTCAATCCTTTTACTTGTTTCATCCTCCTGATTTTCAGCAGACCTATTATTTTGGAAATTGGCTGACTTCATTTTTATAATCTGCTGCAATGATGATAAATCCTCTTTGGAATAAGTAAGATGACAAGCATTGCATCCTCCACCTCTTTCGAGCCAATCAGGATTGCCAGGTTTTGTTTTCACCATCCCTATGTGACATCCGGCACATAAATTCTTGAGATGAATATCGGCCGGAGAATTGCCCAGCATATCCACCCGGTCATTGATATTTTGTCTCGAATTTATTGCAATAACTCCATCAGGTGAGTTTGTTTCTCCAAATACCCATCTATCAACTGATATCATTCCACTTAAGGTAGCCATAATTGATTGAGGCAGTCGTTCAACAATATTTTCGTGACACCCGCTTTTCCCGCAGGTGATTTTAGAGTTACCTAGATTGCCCGGAACTATAAACATCCCATTGTGCGCCGCGCGGGCATCAATAGTGAAGGGATCGCCCCCGTGGCAGCTATAACATCCTATGATACCCGGATCATGTGAAATTGAAAGGCCCTTCATTCCTTTATGGCAACTCATACAACCCTCAATCCTGCCATTCACTTCAACGGGTGTTAGCCCATCATTGGCTGTTAAATTTATCGGGCTGAAGTTGAGGGTAACAGGTGCTTCATAATTACTGCTAAGGGGAGACTGCCATTGATAAAAAGGTCCCCTTAAAAAGTATCCGGTTATAGTGAGTAAGATGTAAATAAAAACACTTATCCATACTGCGGTTTTCAATATTCCTGAAATCCTGGTTTTAGTTAAAGGCGCAAGATAAATGACCGTTAAAACCAGAAGAAGAATAATTACTACGATTAAAGGATTGCTGAACTGGTGAAGTAATTCCTGAACGCCAATAAAATACCAGGGACCTTTCATCATTGATTCATCCGGCTGTGCTAAAGGAGCTCTCAGTAACAAGCTTAAAAGCAGTATACAACAACTGGTATAAATAAAGGTTGGCCATTTGACTTTAATGTCACGTACATGCTCAAAAATTACAATAAAGATGATAATTGTTGCAGTGGCTGCATGGTGCAGGTAAATCACAATCAATGACCCTGATTTGCCCGCTAGTGAAGTACTGATAAATTCACCTGCCAATGGAAATGATGCCAGAAGACTTGTGAGCAGTAAGTGCGCCTGTCGGCTGTCCGCATCATCCTTGAGAATAAAACCCGACAACATCACGTAAAACACTACCAACAGTGATAGTACCAATCGTAACCAAATTGCTCTGGTAATTCTTCCTTTTCCCCTTTTAATATTGATTGAAGATCGAAAATGATCAATGAAGTGGAGAATGGTAAAAATCAGAAATAATTGAGCGCTCCAGTAATGAATATTCCGGGTGAATGAGGCGGCTGGATTTGTAGTAACAAATGCCGTGACTGACAAATAAGCTTTTACAGGGTCGTATGGGATTATCAGAAAGATACCTGTTAGTCCGCAAACAAGCAATGATGCAATAGAAATACGGCCATAAGTATCGAATAACCTGAAGCCAATCAAAGGTTTAGTGATGCGAGCCCCATGCCTCTTAATCTTTTTAAAAAACATTACAGGCTTCATAATTTTACAGTAATTAATCCTGTAACCGGATCTATTGAAAATGGCAGCTGCCTGAGATTTTTAATGGCAGGCCCCCTGAGCACCTCTCCTGAGGAACCATAGGTTGAGCCATGACAAGCACAGACAACTACATCGTTATGTGCCTTATTTACTTTACAACCTGCATGGGTGCAACGGTTACTGAATATTTTAACCGATGCACCTTTTTTAGAGGCGATAAATGTATCAAAAAAGTAATAGCCATCAGGTTTTCCGGATAAGTCAATTTTCTGAAATCCACGGACTCCGCTAAATTTAAGTTGATTTTCGGTTAAAGAATACCACAAAACAATAAAGCCCCCAAGAATAATTGATCCCAGGTACTTAAGAAAGTCGCGTCTGTTTTGGGTTATACTCTCTTTATTTGACACTTTATTTAACAGCCACCGCCACCTTCAGGAGCAGGTGCAACCTTTAAAGGTACTACTTCTTTTTTTGGTAATGCAGCATCAGGATTCTTGATTGGCTCTTTTACTGTTTTCTTTAAAAGGGTTGTATCAATTAACGGAGTTTCATTGTAAACAGTTGGAACAATTGGTTCTTTTGAGATCAACTGTGCAAAGGTGCCTGAATACATTTTCAGGTTATTTATACCAACTTGTTTTAATAAAAGCCATGGCCCGGCTACTTCTTGTGGCACTGAACCATACATGATAATAGTATTTCCTTTTTCTTCCAATTCACGAATATTGTCAAGGTATTCTTCCTGTAATACCTTTTCAGAAGGTATATTTATTGCATTCTTGAGGTGGCTGAAATTATAATCCAGCGGATTGCGCACATCAATAAAAACAGTTTTGGCAGCCTCTTTATCTATATCCTTAGAGGGATCAAGAAAATTGTCACTTTTATTTAATTCTGCCAATGCCTGCTCTGCAGTTAATTTATAGGGAATATCAGCTTTATAAATAACTATTGAAGTTATAATGACAATAGCTACTATCAATGAAGCAATTCCATATATAACCAGTTGAGATTTCTTCTTTTCCATTTTTAACTTCTTTATATCTTAAGAACTGAATTAACATCCGCCTCCTGATGCAGCGGCAGGAACTGAACGTTTTGTTTCAACATTCTTCTGCACCGGGCGGACAGTTTTTTCATTTTCTGCACCAGGTGATACTGAAGATGCAGGTGCTCCATAAAAATACTGGTTAGCAGCCAGCCTGAAAGAATAATTGTCGAATGCTTCACTGGGGGCCGTAGGAGATGGTTCAGTAACCTGTACAATACTCTTAAACCAATTATTTACTCCACCTTTCAATACAAACACTTTTGGCATTGCAAGTCGCGTACATATTATCCATGCCTGATCAGACAATGCATCGGCATTTGAAAATATTACTTTTTCCAATTCAGGATTTTTAATGATCTCAAGTGAAGAAAACGACAAAAGAGAATCAACCGGAATATTAATTGCACCCGGAATTGAGAATGTTTTAAATTGGTCAGCGGTTCTGACATCAATAAGTATAAGTCCCGGATCTTTTTTAATCAGTCGATCCGTAATTTCATCAATTGTGAGAAACCTTGATGGATCATTATAAGCAATAGCAAGCTTAAATGGTTCAATTTCTTTAGTTTGATTTGAAGGTTCCATCAAGAGCATACCGATAGCCAATCCAACAGCGATTACTACCAAAACAATATAGTTTCTATTCATTGGTTGTTGTTTTAATAGTTTACTTTATCAACCTTACCTTCAACCCATTTAGCGCCAAAGAACATGGCAAGTGCTGCAAAAATCAGTAATGCGGCAAAAACTGTTTCTTTCATACCTAACAGGTCATATATTTTTGAACCTCCCAGGTTATGACTGTTATAAATTCCTTCAAACAAACTGTACAGTTCGGAAAAGAAGAAAATTCCTACAAATAACCCGATTGAAAACATTAATGCATCAAGTTTACCAATAGCCACACCACAAAAACTTGTGCCCGGGCAGAATCCACCTACTGAAAATCCCGCCCCCATAATAAGGCCACCTATTATTGCTGAATAAACATAATATGGATTGATGTACAGCATTGATGCATCCATCCATCCCATATAGTCAAAGTATATTATACCGGCCATGGCTGTGATGGCAGCGGTGAAGAATACTCTTAGTACTACGAAGTCATAACCAAAAAAAGTACCCATGATTTTCCGGGATGATGAGAACCCTGATGACTCAAGAGTAAACCCAAAGCCCATGCCCAATAGAACAGCAATAACGTTGTTCCATGCTTCGGGGATTTCATGCAGTGGTATTAAAGGAGCTGTCATTGTTTTTGCCTTTTAAAGTTATATCCAGAGTTTCTTAAATATCCATGAAAAAAAGTATGCTGAGCCAAAAATGGCCATCATGGTAATAATGCCCGATGATGATAATACTGCCATACCGCTTAGCGCAGCACCTGATGTACATCCACGCGCCAACTGTGAACCGAAACCGAAAAGTGCACCTCCTATAAGTGCAGCAACTAATCTTGTCCGGCTGGTTATTTTAGGCGAATGTTCAGTTTTAACTTTTAACCGGCCCCATAAAGCACCTGAAAAAAAGGCACCCGCCAGTACACCAAGTATTTCAAAAACAAGCCAATTATTCATTGGACTTGTGTCACCACTAAGGAATTGGCTGTAATAACCTGACTTATGTGCATGTTCAGGCGCTACTGCATGTACGGTGGTTACTACAGTACTCTTGATGGCTCCTGAAGCACCCAGTCCCCGACCTGTTATATAATAAGTTGCAAAAAGAACCAGCCCCAGCAAAATACCGCCGAGGTATGGATTTATGTAAAATGTTCCGTCTCTTTTCATAATGACTATTTTACGAATAACTTAATATAGATATCTTGTTACTTGACCAGCCTCTACCATTATAAACCTGAAAATAAAGCCTCCTACCAGAATGAGCGTTGCAGGAATAATGACAGGCATTTTAATTCCAAGTCTTTCCATAACTTCAAGAATGACTGGAAATATCAGTCCAAGGACTACCACAAAAACCCAAAAAACAACTGTAAATGGACCACCCAGGAACAATTGTGCAGCAGCAATCTGTGTCTGTGATCCTGCCTGAAATCCCATTATCATGTGGGTAATAAAAAACAGTTCAATAACTACCAACAGGATGTCAATGCCACCCATAAGTTTCTTCTCATCATGCGATTTGCTCATTAGCATAATAGCAGCCGCACCGGTTGACATACCTGAAACCAGGAAAAGAGGGCCAAGTATACTTGTGTTCCATAATGGTCTGGCATTGAATGCTGAAAGCAGTATACCTGTATAAATACCAAGGATTACTGATAGAACAATGATAATCCACGCCAGCCATAATCTTTTTTCAATCACAAAAGCTTCCATCTTATCGAGAAGAGCTGATTTCCACTGCCAACCCGGCCAGATTTCTTTTGCATAGCTTGCAACCCATACCATTGACAGCGGAGTAATAGCCATTAAAACCCATGCTCCCCACGACATTGGAGACTCAATACGGAATGTGGTATACAGCCGCCAGAAATAAAGTTGGTGTTTTAGGTCAAGAAAAAGGGCAAGTAGTCCAAGCACCAGTGCTATTGGCACAATTACCGGAGCCTTCTTAACAGTTGCTTCCATTGTGTCAGCCTTTCCCATAATAGTGAATAATGCTGCAAAGAATAATATGCCTGCCGCTAATCCACCGAGGAAAAGATAAAGTGGTATCTGCCAATGCCATATATTCAGGTAAGGGTCGATATTTGGAATGTAACGTCCGCTTACAAATAATTCTTCTTTCATCTGTTTCTGTGGTATTAAAGAATTACACTAAATAGAATATCTGTGGATTAGTGCCTGCTTCAGGAGCAAGAGACTTGTATTTACGAGTGGCCAGAACCCTGGAGATATCTGAATTCGCATCATCAAGGTCTCCAAAATGCATGCATTTGGTTGGACATACTGCAACGCAGGCCGGGTTTAATCCTTCGGTGATTCTGTGGTTGCAGAAGGTACATTTGTCAACATAACCCTCAGGATGTGAATACCGGGCATCATATGGACAAGCCTGAATACAAGCGCCGCACCCAATGCATTTTTCATGAGTAACCAATACCACTCCACCATCAACTATATGACTTGCCCCTGTCGGACAACATCTTACGCAAGGAGCATTCTCACAATGGTTACATCGTTCAGACCTTAGTTCTAATCCAACCTGTGGGTAAGTGCCATGCACACTTTCAACAACCCAGTCGCGGCAAAAACCTAGTGGTACATTGTTTTCCATCTGGCAGGCGATTACACAATCGCTGCATCCAACGCATTTAAGCGTATCAATAGCCATGGCGTATCTCATACAGTGGCCTCCTTCTCTTCCATTGCTGCTGTTGGTGTGAAGGTTACAAAGTTCCCTCTCATACCTGTACCTCCCATCAGCGGATCAATCATTACATTGGTTATTAGCTGCGTATCACTGGCTCCCTTGCCAAACGCCCTTGAAAGTTCTTTTTTATTGTGTCCAAATCCATGAACCATATATACTGAATCCCACCTTATTCTTTCAGTAACGCGCACTTTAATGGGGAATGTGGAGGTAATGCCATCCTGGTTTTTCAAATATGTATATTTCCCTTCCTGAAGTCCCCATTGTTTTGCAATTTTTGGATGCACCCAAACAGTATTTTCATCCATCAGATCAGTCAGGTTTGGATTGTTGGCTGTTCTGCTAAAGGTGTGCATTGGAGCCCTTCCATAAATAAGGCGGTAAAACCCTGCTTCTGGCTCAGGATGTGGTGTATACACAGGCATTGGATCAAATCCTGCTGCAGCCAGTGCTGCAGAGTAAAATTCGATTTTTCCTGATGGCGTCTTGAATTCATGGGCTTCTTTAGGATCAATGTAAGGGCTTCCTTTTTTCCTCTGTAGAACGAGTACACCCTTACTCTTCAATTCATCGAGACTGTAACCCATTTGTTTTAACTGCCATTCGATGACATCTTCGTAAGTATCATAATTATAATAATCGTGCAAACCCAAACGTTCACCAATTTCTTTAGTGATCCACCATGCTGGCTTTGAATCCCACATTGGTTCTGTTGTTGGCATTCTTAATGCAATAGTAGGCTCACGATGGGCAGCATCTCTAAGATCATCATGCCTTTCAAGATAAGTACATTCAGGTAGTACTACATCGGCAAAACCAGTGACCTCAGTAGGCATTGTATCAACAACAACAACCAGGTCAAGATCCTCAAGTGCCTTATACATCTGGTCTTTCATAGGAATAGCTACTGGCAGGTTTGTTCCTGCAATAAACCATCCCTTTATTTTATATTTGTTTTCCGCACTGTCAATACTAGCTTCAATAAATGTATTTGATACTGACATGGTTGCGAAAGGATATTTCCCATTCAGCATTTCTTTCCATGACCAGGCGGGTGCAGGATACTCAGGATGTGGAAACTCAGGAACTCCGGCACCTTCTTTCATAAAGAAACCACCTCTTGCACCCCATGTGCCTAAAAGTGCATTCAATATTGCAATAGCCCTTGAACGCTGAGCGTCGTCACCATACCATGTTACATGACGACCAGGATGAATAAGCACTGATGGTGCAGCATCGGCCATCTCCCTTGCAGTTTGCCTGATAACAGCTGGTTCTATGGTGGTAACACCATACGCCCATTCAGGTGTGAAATTTTTCACATGTTCCTTGAGCTGCTCAAAGCCTATACTGTGTTTTGCAACGTATTCCTTATTATAGATTTCTTCATAAATTAACACATGCATCCATGAAAGCAGCAATGCAATATCTGTTGCCGGCTTTATTGGAAGCCAGAATTTTGACTTGTTGGCCGCAATCGAGAGCCGAGGATCAACCGTAATGATGGTTGCACCTTTATCTACCGCTTCAGAAAACTCCTGAACCTGGGCATTGTGCATATTCTCACCAATATGTGAACCTATAAGTACAAGACAACGGGTATCCCGGATATCAGTTGGCTCGGGACTACTGACCTGGCTACCGAAAGTTGTTTCAAAACCAACTTCCCTTGGTCCACGACACTGTGCATATGATGGTGCGGTTATTGAAGATGAACCGAAGGATTTCAGCAGATGGGTAAAATGGCCACCTGCTGAACCATGATTAAATAAAGCAATACTCTCAGGACCATGCTTGGCAGCAATCTCTTTCATTTTTTTCGCAATGAAATCAAGCGCTTCGTCCCATGATGCTTTCCGGTACGATTGCTTTCCATTCTCAGTAACCCTGATGAGTGGTGTTTTCAATCTGTCATCATCATAAAGCATACCAATACCACCTGTTCCTCTTGGGCATAATCGCCCGTTACACTGAGGATCAGCCGGATTACCAGTTACTTTTAATACTTTTCCATTGGCATCTACATGTGCCCATGCAGCGCATTTCCAGAAACAGACTTCACAATACGTTGGAATCTGTCGTATTTCTCCGGAATTTTTACCAGGTTCTTCTCCGGCAAACAGCGGTAATCCCAAGCCGAATTTGCTGCCTTGCGTTGCAATGGCAGCGGCTCCTATCCCTACAGCCGAAATCTTTATAAACTCTCGCCTTGTCTTCATTTAATATGGAATGGAAGTATTGAGTTGTTATTTAGCTAACAATAGCAAATATAGATATTTATATACAATGATGAAGATATTGGATAATATGCATGAAATAAGCTAATAAGCTGAAAATAAGCAGTATAGCAATTTTGGATCAAGTATTTAATTCTAAATTGGTGATACTTATAAGCTAACTAACACGTATACAATTATTTACCTACATAAATTTAGATGAACTTTAAATAGGTGATAAAACTTTTCATCTGTCACAGGATCAATAATTTGTATTTTTGCCACCTTTATGTCGAACGATGATTATAGGTACAATTGATTTAGGCGACTTCCCTGTTCTATTGGCTCCAATGGAAGATATTACCGATCCTCCGTTTAGACTTATTTGCCGTGAGATGGGCGCTTCGGCAGTTATAACTGAATTTATTGCGGCTGATGGCCTTATTAGAGATGTTGACAAGAGTATTCAAAAACTTGACTTTTCAGAACATGAAAGGCCTATAGGTATTCAATTATTCGGCAACACTGTCAACTCGATGGTTAATGCTGCTTTAGTAGCTGAACAGGCGAATCCCGATTTCATTGACCTTAATTTTGGTTGCCCGGTCAGAAAAATTGTTAACAAAGGTGGGGGTGCAGCACTTCTTCAGGATATTCCTCTTTTGTTGGAAATTACAAATCAAATAGTAAAAACTGTGAATAAACCTGTCACAGTTAAAACAAGGCTTGGTTGGGACAATAACAGTAAGATCATAGTTCAGCTGGCTGAGCAGTTGCAGGATCTTGGCATTGCCGCGCTTACCATTCATGGCAGAACCCGTGCACAATTGTACTCAGGAAATGCTGACTGGACTTTAATAGGTGAAGTTAAGAATAATCCCAGAATGCACATTCCAATTATAGGAAATGGTGATATCACTGATGTAGGCACTGCAGTAAAGGCTTATAAGACTTATGGCGTTGACGGAATTATGATAGGAAGGGCCGCAGTGGGAAATCCTTGGTTGTTCAGAGACATTCAGCATTTTCTTAAGACCGGTGAAACCCTGCAGGCTCCGACAATTCAGGAAAAGCTTGATGTTTGCATTCGCCATCTGGAAGAATCAGTTAAGTGGAAAGGTGAAATGAGTGCCACACTTGAAATCAGAAGGCATTATTCTCATTACTTCAAAGGTTTACCTGATTTTAAACCTTTCAGGATGAAACTAATGACAACAACTAAAGCTGTCGAAGTATTCGACATTCTGGAAGAAATCAGAAAAATCTATTTCTGAAAAAGTTGTCCCCTTTTGATATTGAGTCCTTTTTTCGTACTATCTTTGTTTCAATAGCAAAACAACCGTTATGCAAGAAGAACCTTTCAGAATTTTCCTCGTTGAGGATGATGTTATCTTCGCCAAGATCATCTCATATCATCTTTCACTTAATCCCGATAATATCGTTGAGATATTCTCTGACGGTAAGAGTATGATTAAAAATCTTTACAAGAATCCTAACCTTGTTTCACTAGACTACAATCTTCCTGATATGACGGGTTTGGAAGTCTTAAAGCAGGTCAGGGAATTTAACGCTGATATACCGGTTGTAATCGTATCAGGTCAGCAGGATCTTGCAACAGCCATTGAGCTCCTTAAGAAAGGTGCTTATGATTATATCCTAAAGGATCAGGATACCAAAGAGCGATTATGGAATATTACCCGCAACATCAGGGAAAACCTTAAACTCAAGCAGAAGATCGCAGTACTTGAAGAAGAAATTGGTAAAAAATACGAATCAGGTAACCTGATAAAGGGTAATAGCGTTGCAATTGAGAAAGTTTTTAACCTGATTGATAAAGCGGCAAAAACGAATATTGTAGTCTCAATATATGGTGAAACCGGTACAGGTAAGGAACTTGTGG
Organism: Lentimicrobium sp.; assembly: GCA_035298745.1. Taxonomy (GTDB): domain Bacteria; phylum Bacteroidota; class Bacteroidia; order Bacteroidales; family Lentimicrobiaceae; genus Lentimicrobium. The sequence continues at coordinate 118,094 of DATGXS010000011.1, forward strand.
CCAAATCAATCCACTTTGCCTCTGCCCGTGCAAAAAAGCCATTTGTGGCTGTGAATGTTACTGCTATACCAAGGGAATTAATCGAAAGCGAAATGTTTGGCCATGAAAAGGGAGCATTCACAGGTGCAGCCAACCGCAGGATCGGCCGGTTTGAGGAGGCAAATAAGGGAACACTTTTCCTTGATGAAATTGGCGATATGGATCTTAACATGCAATCTAAACTACTTCGTGTGTTGCAGGAGGAAGAAGTGACCAGGGTTGGAGGAAATGAATTGGTTAAACTTGATGTGCGTGTTATTGTTGCTACCCATAAGAATTTACAGGAACTTGTTAAAAAAGGGCAATTCCGTGAGGACCTTTATTATCGTTTGCTGGGTTTGCCTATCAACCTGCCGCCACTGCGCGACAGGGGAAATGATATTGCATTGTTGGCAAGGTTTTTTGTTGACGAATTCTGTGCAAAGAACAAGATGAAGAAGCTTTCAATTTCACCTAAAGCCATCATGAAGCTTCAAAAATACCCTTACCCGGGGAATGTCAGGGAATTAAAAGCAATCATTGAGTTGGCTGCAGTAATGACCAATACGAACACTATTGAAGATTCTGATATATCATTCAGCACCACCAGTATGACACAGGATTTCCTTTATGAAGAAGCTACACTGGAAGAGTACAACAAACGAATTATTAATCATTTCCTACAGAAATACGATAATAAAGTACGCCTTGTTGCAAAAAAACTCGATATAGGGAAAACCACTATTTACAGGATGATGAGTGAAGATAAGCTATCATGAAAATAGAAAAGCCTCTGTTAAGAGGCTTTTACATTAAGCTGATCGATTAGTTATATGAGTCCTTTCTCGTGTTTTTCACCAATTACCTTAAGCATATCGACTGTCATTTTTTCGAGGTTCCATTTCGGATTCCAACCCCATTCCTTACGTGCACAGCTATCGTCCATACTGTTTGGCCATGAATTGGCAATTGCCTGCTTCATTGGTTCAACATCATAAATCATTTCAAACTCTGGCATATGCTTTTTGATCTCATTAGCAATGATTTCAGGATCAAAACTCATAGCAGTTACATTGAATGAATTGCGGTGTACAAGTTTTGAAGGATCTGCTTCCATGAGGTCAATGGCAGCATCAATTGCATCAGGCATATACATCATATCAAGGAAAGTTCCTTTTCCAAGCGGACATGTGAACTTGCCTGATTTTATTGCGGCATAGTATATTTCAACTGCATAATCAGTAGTTCCGCCACCTGGTAAGGTAACATTTGAAATGATACCCGGATAGCGTACCGAACGAGTGTCAACACCAAAACGTTTATGATAATAATCGCTGAGTAATTCACCGGTTACCTTGGTAACGCCGTACATAGTCTGAGGCCTTTGAATGGTATCCTGTGGGGTATTATCCAGTGGGGTCCCACCACCGAAAGCACCAATCGAACTTGGGGTAAACAATGCACAGTTATACTCGCGTGAGATCTCCAGGCAGTTCATTAATCCACCAATTCCTACATTCCAGGCTGCAAGAGGCTTGCTTTCACCAACAGCTGAAAGTATAGCAGCAAGATTATAAATGGTATCTATCTTATATTTCTTAACTACTTCAGCAATCTGATCAATATTGGTAGCATCAACTATTTCAGCAGGACCTGATTCAAGTAATTCACCAGTTGGTTTTGTTGATCTGTAACCGGCAACTACATTGTTGTTGCCATATCTCTTACGGAGCTCTAGAGTAAGTTCTGAACCAATCTGGCCCACTGAACCAATAACTAAGATGTTTTTCATGTTCGATTGAAGGTTTTATCTGTTTTGTGAATCTGTTAACAACAGTGCCGGCAAAAATACGATATTTTGCCAAAAAGCCTAAATAATTTCATGTAATAATACAATGATGAAAGCGTTGATTACCAATTGAGTGGCATACGAATCACATTTTTTTAAATTATTGCCAAAAAGAATCTCCACCTTGTTCAAAAGTAATATCTTTGCGACTTGTTAATTAACAAACAATCAAACTAACATAAAAAATCTTCATTATGTACGATCGCGTTCAAGCTTACCTGCAGAACGAACTTAACAGCATTAAAGAAGCTGGACTGTTTAAAAATGAGCGGGTTATCACTTCTCCACAAGGAGCAGAAATTAAAGTTAATACCGGTGATGAAGTACTCAACTTCTGTGCAAACAATTATCTCGGTTTATCAAATAATCCTAAGCTGATCCAGGCAGCTAAAGAGGCTCTTGATTCACATGGTTATGGTCTTTCTTCTGTTAGGTTTATCTGCGGAACTATGGATCTTCATAAAGAACTTGAAAGAAAAATTGCTGAATTCTTCGGTACTGAAGATACTATCCTTTATGCTGCTGCTTTTGATGCCAATGGTGGTGTTTTTGAACCTATCTTAGGTGAAGAAGATGCTGTTATTTCTGATGCACTCAACCATGCTTCAATTATTGATGGTGTCAGGCTTTGCAAAGCTGTTCGCTATCGTTATAACAATTCTGACATGGCTGACCTTGAAGAACAACTCAAGGCTGCTCAGGCACAGCGTTTCCGCCTCATCGTTACCGACGGTGTTTTCTCAATGGACGGTAATGTCGCAAAAATGGACCAGATTTATGCTTTGGCACAGAAATACGATGCTATGATTATGATTGACGAATGTCATTCAGCCGGTGTTGTTGGTGCTACAGGAAGAGGTGTAACTGAATTGCATAATCTTCGTGGTAAAATTGAAATTATTACAGGTACCTTAGGAAAAGCCTTTGGTGGCGCTATTGGTGGTTTCACAACCGGTAAAAAGGAAATTATTGGTATGCTTCGCCAGCGTTCACGTCCTTACCTCTTCTCAAACTCAATCCCTCCGATGGTTGCTGCAGCCGGTATCAAGATGTTTGATATGATGAGTGAAACCAATGAACTTCAGGATAAACTTCATGAAAATACTGCTTATTTCAGTCAGAAGATGATGGAAGCGGGTTTCGATTGCAAACCAACTCAGAGTGCTATTGTGGCTGTTATGCTTTATGATGCAAAACTTTCACAGGATATGGCTGCTAAGCTTCTGCAGGAAGGCATATATGTTATTGGTTTCTACTATCCTGTAGTTCCTAAAGGACAGGCTCGTATTCGTGTTCAGGTTTCTGCTGCACACACCCGTGAGCACCTCGATAAATGTATTGCTGCATTCACCAAAGTTGGTAAAGAACTTGGCGTTCTGAAACCTGTTGGCGCATGTGGCTGTGGTTGTGGTTGCAACTAATTGAATTTAAACGCATTGAATTGCGTCACTATAATTGAAAAAAAATGACTGCCTTTTCAGGCGGTCTTTTTTTTGTCCAATTATAATTTAAAAATTGCCTTTTTCTTTTAGAATTGCTGAAAGCTGCCTGAATAAGGCTGTTTTTTCTATTTTGGGCGCTTTTATTATTGGGGCTTTATTGAGGATGTATCATCTATACCTCAATGAATCTGCAAAAACAGATTTTGCTGATTTAATATAAAAAAAAAGCAGGTATATCATACCTTTGCCTATCTAAACTAACAACCACACTAAAATGACTCCCCAGGAAATTCTAAAGCACTATTTTGGCTATGATAATTTCAGGTTATATCAGGAGGAAGTAATTGTAACCGCATTAAAAGGTCATGATTCACTGGTGATCATGCCTACCGGAGGAGGGAAATCAATTTGTTACCAAATACCTGCTATGATCTTTGATGGGGTTACTGTAGTGGTCTCACCTCTTATTGCACTGATGAAGGACCAGGTTGATTCTTTAAAAGCCAATGGGGTTCCTGCTGAATTTCTTAACTCTTCACTTTCTTATGTGGCTCAAAAAAGTATAATCCAGCGGGTCAGATCCGGGGAAGTAAAGATTCTGTACGTTGCACCTGAACGCATTTCTGAAGAAGGGTCTCTTGCAGCACTAACAGGTGATATTAAAGTGTCATTGATTGCAATTGATGAAGCACACTGTATTTCGCATTGGGGACATGATTTCAGGCCCGATTACCTGGTGCTTGGTAATCTTAAAAGCCAGTTTCCGAATGTTCCGGTCATGGCACTTACAGCAAGTGCAGACCAGATAACCCGTGATGACATTGCCAAACAGTTGAACTTGTCAGGTGATAACCGGTTTATCTCGTCTTTTAACAGGCCAAACATAAGTTATTACATTTACCGTAAGGATATTTTTGACGATTTCATACCCGTTTATCTTGAAAAGAATAAAGATAGCTCGGGGATTATTTATTGTTTATCGAGAAAGTCTACTGAGGAGTTAGCTGACCGGCTCAATGCAGCTGGTTATAACGCGGCCTGCTATCATGCCGGTCTTGAAAGAGACATGAGGAGTAAAGTGCAGGAAGACTTTATCCACGACAGAGTAAGGATAATTGTTGCAACTATTGCTTTTGGAATGGGGATCGACAAATCGGATGTCAGATTCGTTATTCATGCTGATCTACCGAAGAATATTGAGAGCTATTACCAGGAAACTGGCAGGGCAGGGCGTGACGGGATGCCGTCGGATGCAATCCTGTTTTATTCGCGCAGTGATGTTACCCGGTTGAGTTATTTCATCAGCAACGAGAATAAAGACCATGCTGAGATCATGTACAGGAAACTTGACCAGATGGCTGCTTATGCTGAATCACCAAAGTGCAGAAGGCAGATGATTCTAAACTACTTTAATGAGGAGCATCACGGCAAATGCAACTCATGCGATTTCTGCCTTACCAATTATGAAGATTACGATGGCACCATTCAGGCTCAGATGGCTCTTTCGGCTATAGTTAGACTAAAGGAAAGATTTGGAATGAAGACTGTGATTGATTTTTTGCGTGGATCAAACGCACAGAAAATTACATCTCAAATGAGGGAAATCAGGACCTACGGAATTGGTAAGGGGTATTCAGAAGAAGAATGGAAAGATGTGATTGGACAGATGCTAAACAATAAGATGATTGAAGTATCAAATGGCCAGTACCCTACATTGTCAGTTACCGATTTGGGATGGTCGGTATTAAAAAATGAAACAAAAGCCAATTTCCTTAAGCCAGTTGAAACAAAGACCAAAATCACCATATCACAAGAAACACATATTGATCAACTGCTGTTGGCTGAATTAAAGAAACTTCGTAAAGCAATAGCTGACAGGGAACATGTTCCTCCATATATCGTCTTGTCAGATGTGACGCTTATGGAATTGGTCACGTATCTGCCTTTTGAAAATGAAGACCTTAATTACATAACTGGATTTGGCGACTACAAAATTGCACGTTATGGTTCAGATTTCATTGGCTGTATTAAACAATACTGCCTTGCAAAAGGCATTGCTTCACGTATGTTTTCTAATAAGAATAAGAGCTCGCTGAGAAAAAAGGCAAGAAAGAAACAACCATTACAGATAAAGTTAACTTCTCCACAGGTATCGCTTAACATGTATAATGCAGGCATGAAAATAGGGGATATTGCAAAAGAACGGGGAATTAATGAAGATACGATCAAAGGTCATTTGGCCACTTTCATTCCATCCGGAGAAATAAAAATAAACGAATTGGTTGCAATTGATAAAATAGAACCCATTATGGAAGCCATCAGGATTAATGGCATACTTTCTCCTGGAAGACTTAAGGAAGAATTAGGTAATGATTACACATATTCTGAAATAAATGCCGTGATTGAATATCGTTCATTGGAATACAAAGAGGTTCATTGAATCAGAAACGTCCGGTGAATGTTTGATATATGTGTCCTTTGGGCGAAATTATGATATGTTTATTCTTTAGGCGAATGTTTGTTAAATTTATGCTACAATTTATTAATTAGTCATCATGAAAATAAAATTCCTAGGTGCTGCACGTGAAGTTACCGGTAGCAAACATCTGTTAACCACTGCAACTGGCAAAAAGATACTTCTTGATTGTGGTATGTTTCAGGGTAAAGGCCTTGAAACAGAAGGAATGAACAGGGCCTTAGGCTTTGAACCATCAGAAATTGATCATATCGTTTTAACCCATGCACATATCGACCATTCTGGGGTTATTCCCTATCTGTATAAGATGGGTTTCAGGGGTTCAGTAGTCTGCACACATGCCACCCGTGATCTTTGCACTATCATGCTCCCCGACAGTGGACATATTCAAGAAAGTGATACCGAGAGATTTAACCGAAAAAGAGCAAAGCAAAGCCTGCCACCTGTTGAACCTTTGTACACAAAAGATGATGCCATTAAATGCATTGAACTTTTCATCGGAGTGCCATACAATCGTAAATTTCAGATTGATCCGAATATTAAAGTACGGTTTACAAATACTGGCCACATGCTTGGAAGCGGAGTTGTAAACCTGGATATTCTTGAAAATGGCAAACTCCTCAGGATAGCTTATACCGGCGATATTGGCAGACCTGAAAACAGAATACTGAAAGCACCTGAAGCTTTCCCGCAATGCGACATACTAATAACTGAATCTACTTATGGCGATAAACTCCATCCTCAACTGCAGGACGCAGAACAGGAACTTCTGAGGGTTGTTACCGAAACGTGCATGAAGAAAAGAGGTAAGCTGATTATTCCATCTTTTGCTATTGGCAGAGCACAGGAGCTTGTGTTTACCTTAAACAACTTCTATAATGAAGGGCTAATTCCTAAACTAGAAATATATCTCGACAGTCCTTTAGCGATTGATGCAACAGATATATTCAGGGTTCATCCAGAGTGTTTTAACAAGGAAGTAATTGATGTAATGGAAAAAGATCCTGATCCGTTTGGATTCAAGAGCCTGCATTATATTAAAACTGCCGATGAATCCAAAGCCCTGAATAATTTGCATGATCCCTGCATTATTATATCTTCATCAGGAATGATGGAAGCCGGGCGAATAAAGCATCATCTGGCTAACAATATTGAGAATCCAAAGAATACTGTACTTGCAGTTGGATATTGTGCTCCAACTACTTTAGGCGCACGAATCTTAAGGGGGGATAAGGAAATATCAATCTTTGGTGATAAATACCAGGTAAGGGCTGAAATAGAAAAAATTGAAGCATTCAGTGGACATGCTGACTATAATGAATTACTTGAATATGTTAAGTGCCAGGACAAAAAGCAGGTTCAAAAAATATTTCTTGTGCATGGTGAAATTGGTCCACAGTCATTTTATAAAGAAAAACTGGAAGAAGCAGGATACAGTGATATATTTATGCCCAAGAAAGGAGAAGAGGTTATTGTTGATTAACTCAAACTCTGTTTCAAGAACTTTGTGTTCAATCCAATAAAGTTGATTTGAGAAACAAAAAAGGCTGCAATTTGCAGCCTTTTTCAAATTAACTATGAAATGTTATTCAGCAGCAGCCACTTCATGAGCGCCTGCGCCTTTACGAGTAGAATAATTGATCTTAAATGCACCAACCTTGCGAAGTTCCTGCTTAACATCGGTAACAATACCCATTTTTGCTTCTGAGTCAACTTTAAGAGAAGTAGTCAGCAGTTGCCTGTCGGCTTCATCACGTTGTTCTCTTTCAGCATAAATGTATTCAGCAATGTCACCAA
>DATGXS010000012.1:0-5267 GCA_035298745.1 Lentimicrobium sp.
CAATGCTTCGCGTTCAAAAGTGGTTCAAAAGTAGTTCAAAGCTTCGCGTTCAAAAGTAGTTTAATAGTTGTTCAAAACAACCTTGAACAACATAAACAACCTTTGAACCCCTCGATAAAAACTCGGGGCAGGCACATTGAACAACCTTTGAACCACTTTTGAACCACTTTTGAACCACATTGAACAACATTGAACCCCTTGAACCCCTTGAACCCCTTGAACCCCTTGAACCCCTTGAACCCCTTGAACCACTTGAACCCCCTGAACCACCTTTGAACAACTTTTAAATTGGTATCTTTGCGGAAATTTAACTGCAATGGAAAAAACTATTTCAACTGCGGAACTGCCACAATTATCTGACATTATCCACGCTAAATCAGTACTTAAGAAAATCGTTAAAAAGACCCCGCTCGAGAGAAGTAAATCTTTCTCGGTTATGTCAGGGGCTAATGTTTATTTGAAACTTGAGAACCTCCAAACAACAGGTTCATTCAAGGTTCGTGGTGCTTATTATATGATAAGCAACCTGTCGGAGGAAGAGAAATCAAAGGGTGTTTTATGTGCTTCTGCAGGCAATCATGCACAGGGTGTTGCTTATTCAGCTTCACAACTGGGTATAAAGAGCACTGTTTTTATGCCAATCTTCGCCCCTCCCCTTAAGGTAATTGCAACCCGTTCTTATGGTGCTGAAGTAATTCTTACCGGTGAATCGTTTGACGATGCCTTTAATGCAGCAATGGAATACCAGGGTAAAACAGGTGCCACTTTTGTGCATCCTTTTAATCATAAAGATATTATTGCAGGACAGGGTACTGTTGGACTTGAGATATTTGAGCAACTTGAAAGGATTGATGCTGTGCTGGTTCCTATTGGTGGTGGCGGTTTAATTGCCGGTATTGCCATTGCGCTGAAACAGATGAACCCTTCAATAAGGATCATAGGCGTTGAAGCTGAGGGAGCTGAATCAATGAAGGTGTCTATTGAAGCAAACGAGCTGAAAGCACTCACTTCTGTAAATACCATTGCTGATGGTATTGCCGTAAAATGTCCCGGCAACCTCACTTTTGAAATTACCCGCGAGCTGGTTGATGAATTTGTAACGGTCAATGATAAAGAGCTTGCCCAAACTACCTATATGCTGTTGCAGAGGGCTAAGATACTTGCAGAACCTGCCGGCGTAGCTGCAATGGCTGCCGTGCTCTTTAAGAAATGTGACCTTGAAGGTAAGAATGTCGTTCCGGTTATAAGTGGTGGAAACATCAATATGAGCATACTTGAGCAGATCCTTGAAAAAGGTGTAATGGATGTTGGCCTCCGTGCAAGAATCCAGGTGTTGGTGCCTGACCAGGCCGGTACGCTTATGAATGTTGTTTCTATTCTTGGCAAAGTTCGCGCAAGCATACATGATATTTATCATGAACGCTCAACGACAAGTGTGCCCATTGGCTATGTTCAGATTACCATCACTTTCAACCTGCAGGATACCCTTCAATTGCCAACTATTCTGGCAGAATTGGATAAAAAAGGAATTTTTTACCAGGTATTGAAATGATTTTGCAATGTATGCTTTTTGAAGAATTTCCAGATTTCTTCAAATGCATTGATGTCCATATTTGCCGGGTATTCAACACCGGGGATTGAATGCACGCCATTGTTTATACGGTAAAAAACTATATCACCTCTGCCTGAATAGCTCGGATATTCAAATAGTGTTACCGTTGAATTATCATACGAATTAATGTCGGGCAGCTCGGTTACTGCAGGGTTGTCAGATGCTTCGTTATTATCAATCCAGTATGAAAGAATGGTATTCCAACTAACACTATAATTATCACCTTCAATTTTCACTGTCTGGTCAGCGGTTCCATGCATGTAACACAGGGGCATTGGTTTACGCATATCATAAGAGGCAAATACCGCATTATCCATCAATCCTGAAATGGGAGCAATTGCAGCAATCCGGTCCTGAAGCTTTTCTGCAACGGTATATGTCATATAACCACCATTCGACATCCCTGAAACATAAATCCGGTTTAAATCAATTAATCCCTGTTTTTCCAGCGAATCCATAATGCTGGTAATAAAAGCAACATCATTCCATGGTTGCGTGTTATGTGCATCCCAATGGGTGATGTTATTGCTTAAACCAGTAGTCAGTACTCCCTGCGGCTGCAAAAAGATGAACTTTTCGCGTTCAGCGAGTTTACAGAAGTAAGAATCAATCATTTCAGGCCATACAACACCGGCAGCACCATGAAGAAAAATAACCAGCGGTAATCTGATGTTTTCAGAACCCGATGGGATATAGATGCCATATTCCCGCGCCTTCCCATTGAATTGAATTTTGTTATGGCTGATTTGTGCCCCGGTTGAAAGTGTCTTAATGTTTATAATTTGCTTATTTGTGCTGCCACTTTTATCAAATGCAATTACAGCTATGGAATAAAATTTAGAGGGCGTCAGGTTGATGAAAGAGTAATTCAATTTATAGTCTTCGTTATCAGCAATCAAGCTGTCGTTGATAAAGAACCTGTAATAAACTCTGTCGTAATCAGGGTCAATTGATTGAGAAAATGAAATGGTGATTGACCTGTCAGTAATTTTTTCAGGAGTAACTGTAAATTCACCGGGTGCCTTATTTAACTGATGCTGTATGGGATTGTTGTCTTCACTTTTACTACACGAAAGGGTGAATAAGACCGAAAATAAAAGAGGAAGATAATACTTACAGTTTAACATTCATCATTAAGCTTAATTACTTGTTCAAATATCAGCAAAAAGCGACAGAAAAATAAAAAATCTGCACTCAATTTGAACAATTGTGCTTTCAGATTGTATTTATTACAAACAACAACCAATTACAATCAAGTAATGGAAACAATCAGAAGCAAAGTATTATCCCTTTTATCGAAAAGCGATTTAAAGATCACCCCCCAGCGAATGGCGGTGCTTGAAGTGCTTCTTACTTCAACAAACCATCCTACCGCTGAAGCAATCTTTAAGGAAGTACTTGAAAGTATTCCGGGTATTTCAGCTACGACAATCTATAATACTCTTGACACTTTCGTGGAAAAGAAGCTGGTAAAGAAAGTCAAGACGGAGTCGGATGTAATGAGGTACGAGGCAGTAACTGACCATCACCATCACTTGTACAGCATGGCTTCTGACCGTATGGAGGATTATTATGATCCTGAGCTTGACCAATTATTGAAGGACTACTTTACCAGGAAGCAAATCAAGGACTTCAATATACATGAAATCAGGCTGCAGGTGATGGGCGATTTTCATGGTAACGAAAACAATTAAAAAATTAACAATCTAAAAAATAGAAAAATGAAAACAATGGAAAATGTAACTGAGATTGGTTTAGATCGCAATCTTTCAATTCAACTTATCGACAAATTAAACGACCTGCTTGCAAATTATCAGGTATTTTATCAAAATACCCGTGGATTTCACTGGAATATTAAAGGTGAAAAATTCTTTGAATTACATGTAAAATTTGAAGAATTGTATACCGACCAGCAACTGAAGATTGATGAAATTGCAGAAAGGGTGCTTACGCTTGGTGGCACACCTATTCATTCGTTTGAAGGTTACCTGCAGATTTCTAAAATACAACCTGTTGAAAATGAATCAAATGGACCTACCTGTGTTGAGCATATCTTAGATGCCTTTGCAACCCTTCTGGTAAAAGAAAGAGAAATACTGAAGTTGAGTGCAGAATTGAACGACGAAGGAACGAATGCGCTTATGAGTGACTATATCCGTGAGAAAGAGAAACTAGTTTGGATGTATTCATCTTTCCTGGCAAGGTAAATTAACAATCAACCAGATAACTTTATTGGTATTTTATTGGATTCCCCCTTACCCTGCGTATGGATGGCCTAAGCTCTGGCTATGCATTCCCAATCATCAGCTGACTAACTCAGGAGCATAGGGAGGGATAACAGAGGGTAAGGCGGTATCCAGTGAATAACTAACCAAACTCAGAAAAAAGAGTACATCCACGAAAAAGATTCTCTATTTTTAAAGCTTAAAAAGGTAACTCAAACTCTTTATGAAATATATTGGAGCACATGTAAGTGCAGCAGGTGGCGTTGACAATGTACCGGGCAATGCAAATGAAATTGGGGCAAAAGCATTTTCATTCTTCACCAAAAACCAAAGGCAATGGGTTTCAGCACCGCTGGTTCCTGAGAAGATTGATGCTTTTAAAGAAAATTGTGCAAAATTTGGTTACGACATGAAGCACGTTATGCCTCATGATAGTTACCTGATCAATCTTGGCCACCCCGGCAGGGATGAGTTACAGAAATCACGCATGGCCTTTAAAGATGAAATGCAACGATGCCAGCAATTAGGGGTGAAAATGTTAAATTTTCATCCAGGCGCAAGTCTTCAACTGGTTGATAATGAAACATGTTTGCTTACCATTGCCCAATCAATCAATATGGCGCTTGAATCAACTGAGGGTGTTACTGCCGTTATTGAGAACACCGCAGGACAAGGCAGCCACCTGGGTTATGAATTTGAACACCTAAAGTTTATCATTGAGAATGTCCATGATAAAAGCCGTGTGGGAGTTTGTCTCGATACATGCCATACCTATTCAGCAGGCTATGACCTTGTTACTCCCGAAGGGTACAATGAAACATTCAGACTGTTTGAAGAGATTGTAGGTTTCAAATACCTTAAAGGTATTCATCTGAATGACACAAAGAAACCGTTGGGCAGCCATGTCGACCGTCATGAAAGTATAGGTAAAGGGCTGCTGGGAACTGATTTTTTCAAAAGGTTATTAAATGATCCAAGGTTTGATGACATTCCACTCATCCTTGAAACACCCGAAGAAACCATTTGGAAAGAAGAAATTGAGATGCTTTATGGACTCATAGGGTAGAATTTGTTCAAGGGGTTCAAGGGGTTCAAGGGGTTCAAGGTTGTTCAATGATCAATCTGTGCACCATCATGTAAAAATCAGCGTTATCTGCGATCAATTAAAAAAGATACTGCGTTCATCTGCTTAATCAGCGTTATCTGTGTGCTATTAAAAGTTGTTCAATGTTGGACTCCCCTGAGTTTTTATCGAAGGGTTCAAAGGTTGTTTCTCCACCTCATCCCCAGCCCTCGTATGTTTGCATCAGGTAAGGTTTCCCAACAAAATTACTAAAAGGAAATCATACATTTGATGAAAGTAAGCAAAAAGAGACACGGTGATACCATCCCAGCCCTAAGCAAACCATGAGTTATGCTGAAGGAGAGAT
>DATGXS010000013.1:0-1528 GCA_035298745.1 Lentimicrobium sp.
TAGTCCCACTTATTGTGCTCTTTCTTCCAGTGTTTTTGAAGATGGATCTCAAAAATAAGAAAGAAAATTCGTTCACAAATAAACCGATAAAGCTGTAATTATGGTACGTTACCTGATAGAAAGGCCCATTGCAGTAATCATTTCTTTTATCGCTATTGTGATTGTAGGATTAATAACGGCCGGTTTATTGCCTGTATCATTATTACCTGAAGTAAAAATTCCTGAAATAACAGTATATATCTCCCACCCTAATACTAGTGCTATAGACCTTGAAAGAACAATTGTATCAGGAATAAGAGCGCGTTTACAACAACTCCCGGGATTAGAAGATATTACCAGTGAAACACGCGACAATAACGCGATAATCAGGTTAAAATTTGAATATGGTACCAACACTGATTATTCCTTTATTGAAGTGAATGATAAGGTTGATGCGGCCATGGCTGGACTACCCCGTGAAGTAAGAAGGCCAAAAATAATAAAAGCAAGTACGACGGATCTGCCTGTTTTCTTATTGAATCTCAGCTTAAAAGGTGAATCTGGAAATAACGAGGAACTGTTTGACCAACTGAGTAACTTTGCTGAAACTGTAATACGCAGAAGAATTGAACAACTTAATTCTGTCGCTTTTGCAGATATCACAGGTTTAAGCTCTCCGGGTTTATATATCGTTCCCAATACGCCGAAAATGCAAAGTATGGATGTGAGTATCAATGATCTGACATTTGCACTTGATCAAAACAATACATCTATAAGCGGAATCATTGTAAGGGAAGGACAATTGCAATACAGTCTCATGTTCAGGAATGAGCTTCGTACTGTGGATGATGTTAAAAGCCTGATCGTTAATGTTCATGGAAGTCCTGTTTTACTGGGTGAATTGGCTGATGTTGCTATTAGAGCCCAGGATCCTCAAGGTATGTACCTTTCTCAGGGAAAAAGGGCTGTTTGTATGGCTTTAATAAAAAGCAGTGGATCAAAGATTGAAACCATGCGTGATGAAGTAGGAGCTTTAACCACCCAACTGATCAGAGAATACCCGGATATACAGTTTGAAACCAGTCAGGATCAGTCATTTTTACTTACTTATACTATTGAAAATCTTAAAAGTAATCTCATTCAGGGTGCATTTCTGGCGATTCTTATCCTGTTTCTATTTATCAGAAATTACCGGAGTCCTCTTCTTATTGCTCTTACTTTGCCTGTAACACTCATAATCAGTCTTTTCTTTTTTTACCTGCTGGATATTTCAATCAATATTGTATCATTATCAGGCCTTATACTTGGAGTGGGAATGATGATTGATAATTCTATAGTTGTAATTGATAATATCATACAGCACAGGGAGAGGGGTGAGGACCAGGTAATGGCTATCACAACAGGCACCAATGAGGTGATTGCGCCTATGATTTCTTCCACTCTAACTTCTTGTGCAATTTTTATCCCTTTGATATTTCTTAGTGGCATAGCAGGCGCTCTTTTTTATGATCAGGCAATTGCTATTGCAATAGGACAGGGGATATCCTTG
>DATGXS010000014.1:0-164792 GCA_035298745.1 Lentimicrobium sp.
GGACCTAATCCATAAGCTGAAAGAGTGAGGGTGACTGAACCGGCTGCAACATCAGCTGCACTTGGATTGTATGTTGCATTTACAGAATTCTGATTAGTAAATGTACCTGTACCAGAAGTAGCCCAGATTACACTTGAATAAAACTGTGCTGAACTACCCATGATATTATAACTGGTGGTGCCACAATGAACGGCGTCAGGACCTGCATTTGCAACTGAGCCCTGGTCAATAGTGACAGTTAACTGATCAGAAAAAGTACCTGAACAGGGTGCGAGTGCTGTAACAGAAAGGGTTAGAGTAGCTTTGCCTGAACTAAGATTGCTGTTGTCAGGATAATAAAGGGTGTTTAGCGCATGAGGATCTTCAAAATAACCATTCCCGGTATTTGTCCATGTTATTGATGAATAATTGGTTGCAATGCCATTAAGCTGAACAGGATCAAGTCCTGCACATGAATGGAAATCAGCGCCTGCAATAACTGTTGGCAGCAAAGTGACATCTACAATTACAGCACCACCATTTATTGTTCCGGTGCAATTTTGTGCATCTGTTATTGATACTCCGGTATAAGTTCCACCTGTATTTGTTGTAAGAACATATGGGCTTGTAACAATATTATTGATAGGAGGCTGATTAACACCATTAATGGAATAGATTACACTCCATGGGGCAGTGCCACCTGTTATATTAAATTGAATGGTTGTAGACGAATTTTCACAAATAGCCCCACCACCTGTTAAATTCATAGCTGGTGGATTACTACAGGGTTGGCTTTTAATTTGGGTAAATGCTAATAAAGTGATACAGAACAGTACCCACTTCATTAATTTCCCCCCGAAAATTGTAGAATCGGTATTCATATCGCGCTTTTTATTTTTCCGTAACGAAAGAACTTCACTATATCTATCTATCCCTGAGGATGTATAGGTTAATAATATTTTTTACGAATGGTAATACTACAATCTGTAAGATTTTTTGAATAATTTTTGAAAAAATCTTTATAACGATATTTAATCGACTGGAAATCACACTATAACATTTATTTTCAATGGTAAATATTTGTTGGTACTGTATGAGATGATCTCTTTCCAATGGTAAATGTTAAAAGCTTAATTTTGCCATCTCAAATACTTAGAAATGCTTTCTGTAAATAATCTTTCAGTTTTCTTTACCGGTAAATACCTTTTCGACAATGTCTCTTTCCTTGTAAATGAAAGAGACCGTATTGGTTTGGTTGGAAAGAATGGAGCCGGTAAAACAACGTTGCTTAGAATTATTAAAGGCGAGCAGATTCCTGAAACCGGAACCATATCAAAAAAAGCCGATATGGAAATTGGGTATCTGGCCCAGGATATGATTATTACCGGTACTGATACCATCTTCAAGGAAGCATTGAAAGCATTTGAACAGGCCCTGGAGTTAAAAACCAAGGCAGAGAAACTTGGTATTGAACTGACGGAAAGAGATGATTACCATTCAGATGAATATCTTGCTCTCATTCAGAAGATGCATGATTATGAAGAGCATTTCAGAATGCTTGGCGGTAATAGTATGGAAGGCGATACCGAGAAAGTTTTATCGGGTCTTGGATTTAAGCCATCTGATTTTAACAGGCGACTCACTGAATTCAGTGGTGGCTGGAAGATGAGGGTTGAGCTGGCAAAGCTTCTTTTGAAAAAACCTGATCTTCTTTTGTTGGATGAGCCGACTAATCACCTTGATATTGAATCTATTCAATGGCTTGAAGATTACCTGCAAACTTTTGCAGGGGCTGTCGTTCTTGTTTCGCACGACCGCGCTTTCCTTGATAATGTGACCAAACGCACCATTGAAATTACACTGGGTAAGATATACGATTTCAAGTGTTCTTATTCAGAATATGTTAGCCAGCGTGAGGAAATGCTTGAACAGCAATTGGCTGCATACACAAATCAGCAGAAACAAATAGCCGATATTGAAAGGTTTATTGAACGTTTCAGATATAAAGCCACCAAGTCAAAACAGGTACAATCGAGAATTAAAATGCTCGACAAAGTCGAGCGAATTGAGGTTGAAAACATCGACAAATCTACCATTCACTTTAAATTTCCACCTGCTCCTCCTTCAGGCAGGGTAGTGGTTGAAGCTCTGGGTGTAACTAAATACTACGGGCCAAAGAAGGTATTTGAGGGTGTTGATTTTGCTATTGAGAAGAACGATTTCGTAGCATTCGTTGGGAAAAACGGCGAAGGAAAAACCACCATGGCCAAGGTTATTGTTGAAAACCTTGAGCATACGGGTGAATGTAAACTTGGCTATAATGTGAAAATTGGCTATTATGCCCAGAACCAGGCTGAAATGCTCGACCAGGAAAAAACGGTATTTCAGACCATTGATGATATTGCAGTCGGTGATATACGACCTAAAGTCAGAAATATACTGGGCAGTTTTCTATTCTCAGGTGAGGATATTGAGAAGAAAGTAAAAGTGCTTAGCGGAGGTGAGAAATCGCGACTAGCACTAGCCCAGTTGTTATTGTCACCGGTAAACTTGCTGGTTCTCGATGAGCCTACCAACCACCTTGATATGATGTCGAAGGACATCCTCAAAAATGCGCTACTCATGTTTGACGGAACCTTGATTGTTGTTTCACACGACCGTGATTTTTTGCAGGGATTGACCGATAAGCTTTTTGAATTCAGGGATGGAAATGTAAAACAGCACCTCGGCGATATTTACGACTTCCTCGAGAAGCGAAAGATCCAAACGCTCGATCAATTATCGGCTTCAGATAATAAAACAGGAAACAGGAATGCCACTGATGAAATCTCTGCCAATAAACAACAGTATGAGAAAAAGAAGGTCTTTGATAAGGAACTACGCAAAGTAAATACGAAAATTGAGAAGACCGAACAAGAGATTAGCCGCATTGAAACAGAAATTGAAGAGTTTGATAAAATGCTGGCCCACCCCGATCATTACAAGAATGTATTGAATGATACAGCTCTCTACGATAAGTACAATAAACTGAAACTGAGGCTTGAAGAGTTAATGGAAGAATGGGGCTCGTTTCACGAGGAAGCCGAAAAAATTAAATTAAAGATGTTGTAGTGTCCTTGAAGTATGTTCCAAAAGGCAGCAAAGCATTATAAAATAGGTAACTCCGTCCTTTAGAATGAAGACTCAAAATCCTCAGAAACAATGGGGCTTTAGCCCCAGACCGAACGCTTTTCTGAGCTAGAGCCCAAATAATAGTGATATTGAGATTAGCTCCACCCTAAAGGACGGAGTTAACAAGCAGAAGAGAAATTTCCGCTTACTATCGTATTCGTTTCAACATTTTATAAGCCAGCTCCCTTAAAACCTGTTTGTTTTCTTCGGGGACGTTTATCTCATCAAGTAATTTTATAGCTGTACCAAAGTACTCATTAATAAGCTTTTCAGTTTCAGGTTTAACATCTAACTTATTGAAGATGGCCATTACTTTCTTAACCTTCTCGTCAGACGTAATACCATTTGATGAGTAATACCTGTCGAGCTCGGTGGCAGTTTCAACATCAGCTTTTTCAACTGCTTTAAGGTAAAGAACAGTCTTTTTATTGGCAGCGATATCACCGCCTGTTTGTTTTCCAAACACTTGCTGATCGCCAAAAGCATCTAACAAATCGTCCTGTAACTGGAAAGCAATACCCAGATTGATGCCAAAATCATATATTCTGTCAGCCTCTTCTTCAGTTACACGGGCTATAATGGCACCTATTTTTAAACTGGCAGCAAGCAAAACAGCCGTCTTTAGCCTGATCATGCTCAGGTAATCACCAAGTTTAACTTCTTTCTGTTCTTCAAAGTCAATATCAAACTGCTGACCTTCGCAAACTTCTATGGCTGTTTTTGTAAAAACACTCATAAGACCGGGTAATAGTTCAGGTTTGCTTTTAGCTAATTCACCATATGCTATTGCAAACATGGTATCTCCTGAAAGAATAGCAATGTTGGTATTCCATTTTTGATAGACACTTTCGAAGCCTCTTCTAAGTGGCGCCTGATCAATGATATCGTCGTGTAATAGTGTAAAATTGTGGAATATTTCAATGGCTACTGCTGCCGGGAGTGCATCATTAGCATTACCGCCGAACATTTGGTTGGATATCAGTACGAACAATGGCCTTAATCTCTTGCCACCTTGTTCCATGGTGTAGGAAATAGGTTGGTAAAGACCATCAGGTTTACCATAAAGTGGCAGATTCTTTAGTGAATCAGCAATCTTTGTTTGTAATTCTTCAATACTGTACATCCTTAAACATATTGTGTTTCAGCTATCTTAACCAGGTAGTCACCATAACCGCTTTTCAGCAATGGCTGAGCAAGTTTTATTAACTGTTCACGGCTAATATAGTTCATGCGGTATGCAACTTCTTCAATACAACCAACTTTTAAACCCTGGCGGTTTTCAATCACTTCAACGAATTGCGACGCCTGTAATAATGATGAGAAAGTGCCGGTGTCTAACCAGGCGGTTCCGCGACTCATGACCTTTACTGAAAGATTGCCTTTTTCAAGATAATATTTGTTCACATCGGTTATTTCATACTCACCCCTGGCACTGGGCTTCAGGTTACGGGCAACCTCAATAACTGAATTGTCATAAAAATACAAGCCCGGCACTGCATAATTCGACTTAGGCATTTTTGGCTTTTCTTCAATGGAAATTGCCTTGTTTTCCTTATCAAACTCCACAACTCCATATCGCTCAGGATCTGAAACATGATAAGCAAACACTATTCCGCCATCAGGTTTCTTGCACTCAGCAAGAAGTTTAGGTAATCCCGAACTGTAAAAAATATTGTCCCCGAGAATCAATGCTGCATCGTCGTTGCCAATAAAAGGTGCTCCAATAACAAACGCCTGTGCCAATCCGTTAGGCACATCCTGCTTTGCATACCTAAAATTACAACCCAAATCAGAGCCATCTCCAAGCAGTTTTTCAAAGTGTGGCAGGTCGTGAGGGGTAGAAATGATCAGAATTTCATTAATACCGGCCATCATAAGTACCGACAACGGATAATAGATCATCGGTTTATCATAGACAGGCATCAGTTGTTTGCTGACAGCAAGAGTTAATGGGTGCAATCTGGTGCCTGAACCTCCGGCTAGTATAATTCCTTTCATAATGCTGTTTTTGAATGCTTTCCCAAAAGAAACTGTGATTGTTAAATCCTTCAGGTTTTTAATAAGAAACTAATTCGACTCTTCAACAATTTTTTCATCATCAGGCTGAAGGCCCTGCTCATCATCACCGTCGTAAACATCAATAAATGACTCCCCTGCAAATGCTTTAGTAACAGCAAACTTATCTAAAACCAGTAATAGCGATGGAAGGACCATCATATTGAAAAACATGGCAATAAAGAGAGTGGTTGATACAAGCAAACCCAGTGCTTTTGTTCCTCCGAAGCTTGATACTATAAACACACTAAAGCCAAGAACCAGCACTATTGATGTATAGATCATACTGAATCCGGCTTCGCGTAAAGCATTTATCGCCGATAACTTAATATTGTTGTTTGTAAGTTTAAGTTCATGCCGGTAACGCGACAAGTACTGAATGGCATTATCTACTGAAATTCCAAGCGCGATTCCGAATACAATAATAGTTGATGGTTTTACCGGCACACCGGCAAAACCCATGATTGCTGCTGTTATAATCAATGGCACAATATTAGGTAACATTGAAATCATGATCATCCTGAAACTAGAGAACATAAGCACCATTAGTAATGAGATAAATCCAATGGCGATTAATACAGTTTCAAGCAAATGGGTTATAAGGAATTCGGTTCCCCGGGTGTAAACAACACTGTTACCTGTTATCTTAACATCATATTTGTCAGGGGGGAATATCTCATGAACTTTTGGCCTGATATCATTAAGCAGCCTGTTCATTTCATTCGTTCCTACATCTGCCATCTGGAAACTGATGCGCGTATGTCGTTGAGTGCTATCAATGAAAGAGTTGAGCAACCCTTTTTGATTGCCGGCAACCCTGGGAAAATATGAGAACACAAAATTCCGTTCCTGAGAATTCGGCATCTGGTACATCGAAGGATCACCATTGAAGTATGCCTGTCGCGCGAACTTTGATAGTTCAGCAATAGATAGTGGTTTTGAAAATTCTTTATGTTTAAGGACAACTTCCTGCAGTTCATCAATCTTCTCTAATGTCTTTAATCTCAGCACTGCCTTCGGTTTCCTTGTATCCACCCATATCTCGAATGGCATTACACCACCGAAATGTTTTTCAAAGTACTTAAGGTCAATTGTCAACTGCTCTTTGTCGCTTAAATCATCAACCACTTTGCCTGAAGTCTTCAGGTTTAGCATTCCAACAATTCCAACTATTGTAAGCACACCGGCGGTAATAAAAATGGACTTTCTTCTGTTCTCAATCAGATAAATTATTTTTTCAAGAAGATTACCAAAGAAACGGCTGTTAAGGTGCGACAGGTGTTTCTCACTTGGAGGCAGCATGAAACTGAATATGATTGGCAATAGCAGGATACAAAGTGCATATTCAATGAAAATGCTGATTGCTGCTACAATGCCAAACTCATGAAGCAGCTGGTTTGATACCAGGATAAATGCTGCAAACCCGGCTGCCGTTGCTGTATTAACCATCAGAGAGGCAGGACCAATTCGCTGGATGACCCTTGACAACGCCCTGATCTGATTACCATGCAAGCGATATTCCCAATGATATTTATTAAGAATGTAAATACAGTTTTCAATGGCAATGACAACAATCAGCGAGGGTATGACTCCTGTTAATATACTTATCTTAAAGCCTAGTAAGTTGATGAGGCCAAGGGTAAAAATGATACTTACAGCAACCACTATGAGAGAGCTGAGCACCACCTTAATTGACCTGAAGAAAAGGTATAAGATAGCAGCTGCAATTACAATTGAAAGAAAGATAAAAAGGAAAAGTTCTGACTTGGTTTTCTTAGTCATCACCGACCTAATATATGGCATGCCTGAGTAATGCAACTGATTACCTGTTTTTGCCGCAAACGCTTCAGCAGCAGTCACAATATTGTCAGTAACTGTCAACCGTGCTTTATCATTAAGCTTATCCCTGTTCAGGGTAACTGCCATGAGGTAAGTTTCGCTCTTCGGGTTAAAAAGGAGACCCTTGTAAAAAGGCATGGCAAACACTTGTTTTCTCAATGAATCTGCCTGGGCCTGTGTTTTAAGTTTTTCAGTCATGAGAGGTTTAAACTCAAACTTCTTCAAACTGTCGTTTTTCACCAGGTTCGCCGCCCTGGTAATTGAAGTAACTCCTTCAATACCATCAATCTTTGATATATCATTGGTAAGATCATACCAGGCATTGATCTGATCAAGCCTGAACATTTCTATATTTGTCAGGCCTATAACAAGTACACTTCCGTCTTCACCAAACTTCTGCTTGAACTGATTATAAACAACTACACTTGAATCGGAAGATGGGAGCATAGCAGTGTTATTGTACGACAATTTAACACTAAGTCCCTGCCATCCCATAAAAACCGTGAGCAACCCGATAATGACCAAGATCGCCGGGCGGTTACGTAACATTAATCTAACCAGGAAATTCCACATATCACTAATAAACTGTCAGTGCTTTACAGGGGGCGAAGTTACGATTTTTAATGTTAATGATTAACTTTGTCAAAACTCTCGTTTCCATGAATTCCGGCAAAATCCTCTTTATCGACACTGCACATCCTTATCTTTCTGAAGAACTTACCCGTATTGGATTTGAGTGTTATCACTACAATGGATTAAACAGAAATGAAATACTTGACCAACTGCATATATATACAGGCGTAATTATTCGAAGTAAGATAAAGCTTGATGCTGATGCTTTAAGGTACGCAACAAACCTTAAATTCATCGGCAGGGTAGGGGCCGGAATGGAGAATATTGACCAGGCTGCTGCCGAAGCAAAAGGAATCATTTGCCTTAATGCCCCTGAGGGTAACCGTGATGCCGTTGCCGAACATGCCATGGGAATGCTTCTCGCCCTTCTCAACCACCTTCTTAAAGTGGATAAAGAAGTAAGACAAGGAATCTGGATAAGGGAAGGCAATCGTGGAACTGAAATTAAAGGTAAAACAGTTGCTTTGATCGGCTTTGGCAATACCGGTACTGAATTCGCCCGCCGACTTATGGGCTTTGGAGCCAATGTCATCGCTTATGATAAATACAAAACCGGCTTCAGCAACAATTGGGTTAAGGAGGTTTCAATGGATGAAGTATTCAGTAATGCTGACATCCTCAGCCTTCATATCCCATTAACTGAAGAAACCGACCACCTTATCAGCAAAGAGTATATAAAGCAGTTTAAAAAGCCATTCTATCTTATCAACACTTCCCGCGGACAATGCGTCAATACCTCTGATTTGATGGATTCAATAGATTCAGGCAAAATATCAGGTGCCGCACTTGACGTGCTTGAAATCGAAAAACTCTCTTTCGAAAATCTTGACACTTCAAATATACCTGAAACCTTCAAACGACTTTTCCATTCTGACAAAGTAATCCTCTCACCACATATTGCCGGTTGGACCCACGAGTCGAATTATAAACTGGCGAAGTCACTGGTCGATAAAATTAAAGAGCTTTAAAACTGTTCTTTGTTATTTGTTTTTTGTTCTTTGTTCTTTGTTTATAATTTTAACGTTCAGGTTTGAATGTACTAAGGATATACAATTAAAACAGTTGCATGAAGGATCATATCCTGAGTTATAACTTTAATGAAATACCTTCCTGGCAACCAGTTTTTTTCATCAATTGTAATCTTTTTTGATAATGAAAGATATCGATTGTATTTTTCAATGCCCTGCTGGGTGTAAATTGTTACCTGTGCATTATGGCCTTTTAGATTTTCAGGAAAGAGCAAATTAAAATTACCATTTGATGGATTAGGATAAACAAAAATGGAAGAGTTAAATGCCTTCTTTTCTGTTGAAGAAAGAATATCAAGCCTGACTGTATCAGAATATATTTCACCACATTCGTTAGTTATCCTGCAATAATAGTTTCCGGTATTTGCTGCTGAAATGTTATTTATTACCAATGTATTTGAATCTCCTAAAATAGATGGTGAATCGTTAAAAAACCATGAATAAAGCAAAGGTTCTTCTCCATCGGCTGTTACAGTAAATTGAACATTGTCATTAACGTTACCAATAAATGAAGTTGGATTTTGGACAATAAACGGACTTTCCTTAAAGTGTAAAATCGTTTCATGACTGTATTTAGACCACCATTCATTCCCAACCTTACATCTTAATCTTAAGCTATCATTTCCAAAAGATGAATCTATATACAGTTTATCTGTTTTAGTCCCTGAATAAAACTGGCTATCATTAAGATTAAGCCAGTTCCCATCATTGAAGAATTGCCACTCATACCATAATTGCGGCCCTGAAGCCAACACCGAAACATAAGTTATATTGCCTTTGCATATTGATTCTGGGGTATTAATATTAAGCACATATACTGCAGTACTATCACATAAGGGTTCATAACAACCATACCAGTCAGTCTTAATAATCCATGATAAGCAGGCATAATAACTGCTACCTATCTGCAGTGTGCCATAACCATTGAATAGAAGTGAACCATCAGGTGTTATAATTCCATCAGTAACAAGAGAATGATCATCTTCAGAAATTGGTTGTAAATTCTTGAATAATAATGAATCTCCATTGTTTGAAACTCTGTACATGTAAGTGTAATCATAGAGGCTGTTGTTTCCAAAAAATACAAATGTGCTGTCAGTATCACGAACAACACCTTCAATATTCGCTTTATCATAAATTTCGTTGAAAAGATTTCGCTTGATCAAATTGCCGGAGAAATCAAACAGCGAGACTTCAAATTTCATTTTTACAGGTTCATGCCACCAATAGTAATCCTCGGTTGTGAAGATATTCACCATTAAAATCGTTGAATCAAAGCCTTCAATTGCATAGCATTCATTGTCATTAAGGGGACCTCCGGTTTTTTTCCACCATTTCACCACTCCTTCAGTACTCAGAACAACCACCCATGTGTCATAGCCCCTGTCTAAACTGAGAAGATACGAGTCGTCAGATAATTGTTCCATACTCTCAATAAAAGCTAAGGGTATTGGATAGGGCAGGATAATTTGTTTTATCCATTCTATCTCATCATCGCGGTTAATCTTAATTAACATATCAGCTATTGAGTCATCTGCGTATCCAATCAATAAGCCCCCGTCAGATGTTTTTAATGATACATAGGGATTGTGATTTTCAAACGTGTCAGGTAGGTAAAACACCATTGTATCTGTGATTAATCCGGCGCCATTAAATCGTATAATGGCTGGATATGTTTTAGGGCTACTATCAATTGTATCACTAAAACGACATACCCATTCAAATGCAAATTCATTTAATCTGTTGATCTTACACCTTGATGGATAAATAGCCAGTGAATCACAGTCATAAGAGGTTGTCCAGAGTTTATCGCCTGAATTGTTTATTTCAAACAAGAATAGTCTCTTTCTAAAGTCATCATCTGATGAATTTAAAAAACCCCCTGAAATATAGCCGTTATTACTTTGCACAATTGAATAAGCTTCACAATTATATGCAGTATCAGCAATATTGTAGAAGTTATTAAATCCTGAAAATGGTTGTGCAAATGGTACTTTAATAAAAAGGAGAAATAACAGCACCATTAGAGTAATTGCCTTCTTTTTTTGAGTAATAGAATATGGCATGGTATAATTCTTTACATAATGACAAAAAAAGCGGTTTTTACCCTAAATACAATACATATTATTTTGGTTTAAGAATTTAGTTTGGATTACTTAAGAAATCTCAAAACATTAAAATTGATGTGACAGCCCCGAGATATCAAATGAGAGGGACAACATTTAAAACGTTTGAAGAAATATTGAAGATTCATTGCATATAACCTCCATTCAACCTGCATTTAAACAGCATATAACCTGCATTTAACCTGCATTCTTATAATGCAGCCTGAATGGACATTGAATGGAGGTTAAATGGAGGTTAAACGCAGGATGAGCTCAATGAATCTTCTATATTTCACAAACAATTGTGGAAAATTATTACCAATTGGCAAATTATGTTTAGGGTTTATATAATGATGCTGATGCCCAACGTACTAAAAAGGAGAAGTTAGTAACGACCTGGCTGATACGCTGGACATTACTTTTTAATGATGAAGTCATCAAAGAAGCCCAACTGGTGAATAAATGGGTTGGGATGATAAAAAACAGTCAACAGCCTAAAGCCCAAACTAGTCACTAGTCACTTTTTAGCTTTTAGCCTTTATACTGAGTAAGCGCAGCGCATCGAAGTGTTAGCCTTTAAACTTATTCCCATTGTAAAATTTTCCTCATATCATAGTTCTCCGGGTCGGGAACATACTTGAGGGCAGCTTCATAATCAGGTTCGCAAAGGTATTGTACACCGTCATTGTAAACCATTTTAGCCTTCTGGCCTTCCATGTTTACAAGGCGGGGACGCACTTTGCCATGCTCATCTTCCACATCTTTGAGGAAGATAGGCCAGATGTCGCCATTGGGGCCGCTTACAACCATACAACTTGAAAGTCCCTGGTCAAAGAGTACTTTTACACCCATACCGAGTAATGCACAATAAAGCATATCAAAGGCAATGGGTTTTACACATCTGAGTTCATAACCGAGTTCTACAGGACGGCTCTTGATGTTGATCTTTAATTGTTTGAGCTTTTCCTGCAAAAGCATATTGAAGATATGGGCCTTGCTTACATTGCCTAACTCAGGGTGACCATGGTCGTCAAATGTGAAGGTAATGCCTGATTTAAGGATCTCTTCATCGGTCATAAAATGGAATACACCTTCGCTGATAATGACAACTCCATAATTGATGCCAAGAATTTTTCTTTTGATCATCGAAGAAATAACAAGATGTAAAATCCTGTCGAAGGTAACTTCCACTTTATCAAACATTTCAGGAATGATAATCATGGGATAATGACAAGCAGCACCTATTCCGAAAGCCAGGTGTCCGGCTTCACGGCCCATGGCTGAAACCACAAACCAGTTTCCACTTGTGCGTGCATCTTCATATACGGTGGTGGCTATTCTTACACCTTCCTGCTTTGCACTTTGATAACCAAAAGTTGGAATACCATCAGGTAGCGGCAAATCATTATCTATTGTCTTAGGAACATGTATGTTCTGAAGAAAAACATTGTTTGAAGCAAGGTATTTTGATATTCTGTTGGCCGTTGAAGCAGTATCATCACCTCCTATGGTTACAAGTAGCTTCACATCGTTATCAACAAAGAAGTCTGTATTGAATTCTGAATCCTTTGGTTTGTGCCTGCTCATGGTGAGTATAGAACCGCCCTGATTGTGGATTTTATCAGCAATAACAAAATCTAAATCAATCATGTTTGGTTTGCCATTAAACAAGGTTTTGTAACCTTCGTGTATACCAATTACCCTGTAACCATCTTTAAGGAAAACCTTTGAAACTGACGCAATAACTGAATTAATTCCGGGTGCGGGACCACCTCCGGCAAGAATAGCAATAGAACCTTTCATCTTATATTGTTTACTTATTTTCTGATATGATATGGCTGAAATGCCTTTATGACGACAACAAAAATACAAAGAAACGGCCGACTAATTTCCGTAGCTTCAATAATGTATTATTTTTGTGATACAAACAACAACCACGCATGAAAGTTTTCAAGTTTGGCGGGGCATCTGTAAAAGACGCAGAAGCCGTTAAGAATGTTTTCCGCATATTGGCTGACTATAAAGCATATGACCTTTGCATTATATTTTCAGCCATGGGAAAAACCACCAATGCACTTGAAAAAGTGGCAGATTCATGGATCAAAGGAGATTCAACACTTGACGAAAATATTGCTAATGTTGAAGATTTTCATCTAAAAATAGCCCGTGATCTGGGTGTTGAAGATAAATGCGTCGGGAAATGGATTAATCAGTTGAAGGAAATTACTTCATGGCTGCCTCTTACCAATTATGATGAAGGATACGACCGGGTAGTTTCAATTGGCGAACTTTTGTCGACCGAGTTAATTTCTGCCTTCCTCAACAATTGCCATTATCCGCACACTTGTATAAATGCACGTAAAGTTGTAAAAACAGACAATAATTACCGGAATGCTTCTGTTGACTGGGCGAAAACAAAAAGTCTGATCATACAGGAAACCTCACGGACGGTTGCAGTTGAAGGAAGAAAAGTATTTTTAACCCAGGGATTTATAGGAAGCACCAATGAAAGTAATCCTGTGACACTTGGAAGGGAAGGTTCAGATTTTAGTGCAGCGATTTTCGCATGGGCTTTGAGAGCTGAAGAGATGATTATTTGGAAAGATGTGCCGGGCGTACTGAATGCTGATCCGCGCTTTTTCCAGGATACGGTTAAAATTGACCGGATGACATATCGCGATGCGATTGAACTTGCTTATTATGGCGCCAGTGTAATACACCCAAAAACTATTCAACCTCTGCAGAGCAGCAGAATTCCGCTGTATGTGAAATCTTTCTACAATCCTTATGATAAGGGTACATTGATTTCTGACCTTGAGGAAGAACATCCTGACCACATACCAAGCTTTATCTTTAAGCGTAACCAGGTTCTTATTTCAGTTTCTCCAAGGGATTTCTCATTCATTGCAGAGAATAACCTGCAAAGTATCTTTGGAACGCTCTATTCCCTGGGAATCCATTTTAACATGATGCAACATTCGGCCATTAGTTTTTCTATTGTAATTGATGACCATGCTGAGAAGATGCAGAGACTCTTTGACAGTTTAGGCAAGGATTACAGAGTAAGATACAATAACGGTCTTGAACTTATCACAATAAGATATTACGACCAACCAACGATCGATAAAGTAATAGCAGGCCGAAAAGTACTGCTGGAACAAAAAAGCAGAACCACAGTGCAGTTGGTAGTAAGTGAATAGCACACAGTCTTTGTACAATAGCAAAATATTATGGCGAAGCAATTGAAATCAGAGCAGGGATTTAAGTCATTTCCCAGAAATTTCTGGACAGTTATCATTATGGAGTTCTTTGAACGCGGCTCCTATTATGGCGTTATGTCGGTTTTATCCGTTTACCTTATACTTTCAAAAGATCATGGAGGACTTGGTTTTACGAAAGAAGGTGTAGGAGTAATAAAGAGCACAATCACGCCGTTACTTTACTTTCTTCCCATATTGTCGGGTGCTATTGCTGACCGTTTTGGTTACAGGCGGGTATTGATGTTTGCTTTTACACTATTGAGTGCGGGTTATTTTCTAACAAGCGCTTCTACTTCATATGGATTGGTATTCATGAGTCTACTGGTCATGGCCGTAGGGGCAGGATTCTTTAAACCGATAATATCAGGCACCATTGCCAGGGTTACCAGTGAAGAGAATTCATCGCTTGGATTTGGCATATATTATTGGTCAATTAACCTGGGTGCTTTTCTTTTCCCTTTGTTCCTGATTCCTTTTTTAAAAGACATTTCATGGAGTTATATCTTTATCATGGCCGGAGTTGGAACCGGCTCTATGCTAATACTGAATAATATATTCGGTTATAAAGAACCTCCAAAGCCTGAAACCAGGAAGCCATTATCGCAGGTATTTACTGACATTGCACTTGTGTTAAAAGATTACAGGTTTATCCTGATGATCGTCATTTACTCAGGTTTCTGGATCTTGTATTTTCAGATGTATGATACCGTATTATGGTATCTTACCGAGCACATGGATATGACACCGGTAAATAATTTTGTGAATGGTTTTTTGGGATTGTTTATGAATAATCCATCGTGGAAGTTTGAAGCTGAGCATGTTACTGTTATTAATGCAGGTGTAATTATAGCCCT
The DNA here is from genome assembly GCA_035298745.1 of Lentimicrobium sp. Lineage (GTDB taxonomy): Bacteria > Bacteroidota > Bacteroidia > Bacteroidales > Lentimicrobiaceae > Lentimicrobium. The sequence goes on from DATGXS010000014.1 coordinate 14,925, forward strand.
TCAGTTGGTTGTTTCAGCACTTGTGAAGAATGCTCCGGCGCTGCCAACAATGATCATTGGAATTGCCTGTGGAACTATTGGTATGGCTATACTGGCTATATCTATGTATGCATGGGTATTTATTGCAGGTATTATGATTTTCACCCTTGGTGAGATGATTGCCCATCCAAAGTTCATTTCTTATGTCGGTATTATAGCCCCGGCTGATAAAAAGGCGCTATATCTGGGTTATTCGTTTCTTTATGGTGTAATCGGAAGCGGCATTGGTGGAATTCTTGGAGCCACTTTATATGTGCACTTTGTCGACGGACTCAATAAGCCCGCACTTTTGTGGCTTGTCTTCTCAATGATAGGAGTACTGACTATCATTGGATTGTTGCTCTACAATAAGTTTTTGGCAAAAAGAAAGTAAGAATTTTTACTGATCCTTCACCTCTCCTTGAGGTCTGGGTGAGGTGTAATTCGGATATTGATCCTATACCCTCTCCTTGAAAGTGCCGGTTTGAGATGATTTTTTGCCCTCTTTTGAACACCCATTGTTCAAATTCGAACAACATAAGAAAAATTATTTGTTGTATCATCCTGATTGATTGATTATTGCATACTGGCACTTTATTTGGTCATTTTACTTTGACCAATACTACCAGCAAATGTTACTCAACTACCTGCAACTTGTCATAAGGGATTTCAAGAAACAACCCGGTTTTTACTTCACTAATGTTTTTAGTTTGGCCATTGGTATTGCCGCATGTCTGATGATTGTTGGTTATGTGAGATATCACCGCAGTTTTGATCAACAGTCGCCGGATTACGAAAACACTTACCGCATTCAATATAGCCGATGGGGAGAAAACGATGACAGGGTTGAGTTTGCCAGTGCATCACCTACTATTGGGCCAGCAATAAAGAGCCAGTTTCCTGAAGCCCTCTCTTATGCCAGAGCCTATAAAACAGAAGGGGTCTTTTTCTATAATGACAAGTATTTTAAGGAAGAAAAAGTGTTCAGGTCCGAGTCTCCAATTTTTGACCTTTTAGGAATAAGAGTTATAAATGGCAATAAGTCCGATTGTCTCGATGATCCATCTTCAGTTGCAATATCAGCATCCACGGCTCATAAGTATTTCGGCAACGAAAATCCGGTTGGGAAGGTTATAAGCTATAATAAAAAGGAAAACCTTGTAGTTAAAGCAGTTTTTGAAGACCTGCCTGATAATATGCATATGAAAGCTGACATTTTTACATCACTGCAAGCCTGGATTCAAAAAGAGCCTCAGATGTTTACTGATGGTTGGTTTTACAGCGGTTTCTTTACATATGTGAAATTCAGGCCGGGTACTGATCCACAGAAAATAAATAAAGGGATTGCCGATTATCTGGATCGTGAATTCGGTAAGGACCTGAAAGAATATGAAATGGGCATGTCGTATAAGCTTCAGCCACTTGCTGATATTCACCTGACGTCCCATTATATGCATGAACTTGAACCAAATGGAAATAAAACTTCTATTGATATGCTTTCAATTGTAGGCTGGTTTGTGCTGATAATTGCCTGGGTTAACTTCTTCAATCTGACAACCATTGCAGCTATAAGGAAACAGAAGGAAATAGCCATTAGGAAGACTAATGGTGCCAGGAGGTCACAATTATTATCACAATTACTTGTATGGTCGGCTTCTGTTAATTTGTTAGCAGTGATATTTGCTTTGGTTATGTTTGACATGATTAATCCTGCATTTTGCAGATTTACGGGTATACCATACAATGCATCAGTTTGGTTTGATGGCTGGTTTTATGGAATTATAGCTATTGCTTTTGTTGCAGGTACTTTGTCAGCGGGTATCTATTCATCCACAGGAGTTTATTCTGCTGCAATAGTTAAAGTTCTTAAAGGAGAGAAAGCAAAAAGCAGGAGTGGTCTTTTAATGAAGAAAGGACTGGTTACTATGCAGTTTGCTATTGGAATCGCCCTGATTGCAGCAACAGTAGGTGTTTATTTACAATACCGTTATGTCACGAATAAAAAGCCCGGTTTCACTATCGATAATATCATCACCGTAAATGCTCCCCTGGTTGGTGATTCAACCTTACCAACAAGGTATAAAACCTTCACAGATAAGGTAAGAAACATTCCGGGTATTCAGGGTTGTGCTTTTTCTTCAGTAATACCAGGACAATCGAATATGTTTAACCGTGGAGGCATCTACCAGCAGGGAACTGATGAAAAGGATTCTAAGAATTACCGTGTAACTGAAACAGGCTCAGGGTTCTTTGATACATACAAAATCAGGTTTATTGCAGGTGAAGGCTTTGCAGGCAATCCGGCTATTGACAGGAACAAGGTGGTGATAAATGCTTATGCATCAGCAACACTGGGATTTAAGAAGCCACAGGATGCAGTTGGTCGGACTATTATGATGGAAGGAAGGCCTTTTGAAGTGTCGGGAGTAGTTATTGACTTTCATCAGCGCTCAGCCAAAGAAGCCATCGAACCGCAGATTTTCAGGTATCCTCAGCGTTTACAGGGTAAATTTTCAATCAATGCCGGTCTAATTGATCAATCAGATCTAATTGGTCAGGTAAAAAGGATTTATGATGAAGTTTTTCCTAATAATCCATACACTGCAGGACTTTTGAAAGACTACTATGGATTGCAGTTTGAGCAGGAGAAACAGTACACAGTGGTTTACATTCTTTTTTCATTGCTCGTAATTTTTATTACTATACTTGGCCTTGTTGGTTTATCAGCCTATACTGCTGAGCAAAGGAAAAAAGAACTCGGCATCCGTAAAACTCTGGGTGCATCTGAGGGCTGGTTGTTCTTTCTTGTATTCAGGGATTATATTATTTTATGTTTGCTGGCAGCCATTATTGCCCTTCCATTATTCCATTATGAGTACCTCGACTGGCTGGCCAATTTTGCCATGCATATTGATCCTCAATGGTGGTTGTATTTGTTGCCAATAGTAATAGTGCTCGGCATTTCAATGATTACTGTCTGGATTCAATCGAGCAAAATCATCAACACTAATCCGGTCGATAACCTAAAGTATGAGTAAGGTATAGTATTCCCTGAATTCTGCACTGGTCTGATCCTCTACTATGCTCTGTCTCAACTCTCAGTAAAAAGCCTTACCTTTGCAATCTCATTTGCTAACTGATAGGATTTGGTGAAAGCTTCTCCTGTGATTGATTTATACCGCGATAAACAAGTTATCGCGGATTTAGCTGTTTTGTGTAATTCGAATGAAACCGGCAGAATGCATCTTAAAGGGCTGGCCGGTTCGTCGGGTGCAGTGGTTGTAGCTTCTGTATTTGCCAGAAGTGAGCCGCCTTTACTAATAGTGCTCTCTGAAAAAGAAGAATCTGCTTACTTTTTCAATGACCTTGAAAACCTGTTAAACGAACAGGATGTACCATTTCATAAAAAAAAGGTACTGTTTTTCCCAACATCCTACAGGAGACCTTACGAATTAGAGAAAACCGATAACACGAATGTATTGTCGCGTACAGAGGTAATGAAACGACTCAGCACGCGTGACGGTGGAACTGTAATTGTTACATATCCTGAAGCCCTTGCTGAAAAAGTAGTGACAAGGTCGTACCTGAAAAAGAATACCCTTAGGATTAGCATAAATGAAAGTCTTTCAATTGACTTTGTGATTGACCTGCTTCATGAGTATAATTTTGAGCGCGTTGATTTTGTAGTTGAACCAGGACAGTATTCACTTCGCGGAGGGATTATTGATGTGTTTTCTTTTACAAATGATAGACCATACCGTATTGAGTTTTTTGGTGATGATATTGAATCTATCAGAACATTTGATCCATCGAGCCAGCTTTCTATTGACCGACTTAATCATGTAACCATTACACCAAATCTGCAGGATAGGATGTTACATGAAAAGCGGCAGTCGTTTATTGATTTTATTGATAAAAAGACTGTTCTGTGGGTGAGGGATTTTGGCTTTACCATTGACCGCATTGAAAAGGAACTGAATAATGCAAGGAAGGCATTTTCAGAACTCAGGGAAGAAACATTACACCTTGAACCAGAAGAATTATTTTCAGGTGGTGATGATTTCAGGCAACAGGTTCTTGACCACACTTTGATAGAATTCGGTTCGCATCGTTTAATGAAGGACGTTAAAGAGTTTGATTTCAGTCTCCAGCCCCAACCTTCATTCAATAAAAATTTCGATCTGTTGCTAAAGAACCTGGATGCCAACAGTAAAGAAGGAATGAAAAACCTGATTTTGTCTGATAATCCAAAACAAACAGAGCGTATCCAGACAATTCTAAAAGACCTTCAGGGAAACAGGGGTATTACAGGTGGCATTAATTATGAAATAATTAACCTGTCATTACATGAAGGGTTTGTGGATAAGCAAACCAGGCTTGTTTGTTATACCGATCACCAGATATTTGAACGTTATCACAAGTTCAGGATCAGGGATGGTTTTGCAGGTAAAGAATCTATCACCCTGAAGGAGATCTACGATCTTCAACCAGGTGATTTTGTGACACATATTGACCATGGCATAGGACGGTTTGACGGACTTGAGAAAATTGAGAACAATGGCCGGCAACAGGAGGCTATGAGGTTGATCTACCAGAATAACGATATCCTGTATGTAAGCATTCATTCACTGCACAGGATTTCAAAGTATGTCGGCAAGGAAGGAACAGTACCTTCACTCAATAAATTAGGTTCTAATGCGTGGAATAAGCTAAAATCTAAAACCAAGCAGCGTGTTAAAGATATTGCCAAAGACCTGATAAAACTTTATGCTGAACGAAAAGCAGCCGACGGTCATCAATATACTCCTGACAGTTATATGCAGCATGAACTGGAAGCTTCGTTTATTTATGAAGATACTCCCGATCAGGTGAAAGCCACGGCTGATGTGAAAAAGGATATGGAAAAGACCTATCCAATGGACCGCCTGGTGTGTGGTGATGTTGGTTTTGGAAAAACTGAAATTGCAATAAGGGCAGCTTTTAAAGCAGTGGCCGACAGTAAACAAGTTGCTGTTCTTGTTCCTACTACCATTCTGGCACTTCAGCATCATAAAACATTCAGCGAAAGATTGAAGGAGTTTCCCTGCAAGGTTGATTATATTAACAGGTTTAAGAGCGCCAAAGAGCAAAAGGAGACACTTAAGCTTTTAGAAGAGGGAAAAATAGATATACTTATTGGAACTCACAGACTGGTAAGTAAAGATGTAAAGTTCAGGGATCTGGGCTTAATGATTGTTGATGAAGAACAAAAGTTCGGAGTGGCAACTAAAGAACGCCTGAAGCAAATGAAAGTGAATGTTGATACCTTAACACTCACAGCTACCCCTATTCCAAGAACATTGCAGTTTTCACTGATGGGAGCCAGAGATCTGAGTATACTTAATACACCTCCGGCAAACAGGTATCCTGTTCAAACAGAGCTGCATCCTTTTAATGAGGAAATTATCAGAGACGCTATTCATTACGAATTATCAAGAGGTGGACAGGTATTTATTGTAAACAACCGTATCAAGAATATTGAAGAGATAGCAGGAATGGTGCAACGTTTGGTGCCTGATGCAAAGATTGCCATTGGTCACGGACAAATGGATGGCCATAAACTGGAGCAGGTTATGCTTGATTTTGTCGAAGGAAACTCAGATGTATTGATAGCTACCACCATAATAGAATCTGGTCTTGATATCCCAAATGTCAACACCATTATTATTAACGAGGCACAGAATTACGGTTTAAGTGATCTGCACCAATTAAGAGGCAGGGTAGGGCGCACCAATAAAAAGGCATTCTGTTATTTACTGGCACCACCTGTTTCAGTACTTACTGATGAGGCAAGGAAAAGATTGAAAGCTATTGAGGAGTTTTCAGAATTGGGCAGCGGCTTCAATATTGCAATGCGTGATCTTGATATTCGCGGGGCAGGTAACATACTTGGAGCTGAGCAGAGTGGTTTCATTTCAGAAATTGGTTTTGAAATGTATCAAAAGATCCTCGATGAGGCAATCATGGAACTTAAGGAAACAGAGTTCGCAGGATTATATGAAGAACCGGTCCATAAGGAATATGTGAAAGAATGCCTCATTGAAACTGACCTTGAAATCATGCTGCCCGACAGGTATGTTACAAACATTACCGAGCGTTTAAGCCTCTATAAAGAACTTGATAGTCTTGAAAGAGAAGAGGACCTGTTAAAATACCAGGAAAAATTAATTGACCGGTTTGGACCTGTTCCTCCTGAAACGCAGGAACTTATAAATACCATAAGGCTAAGGAGAATGGCTCGTAAACTTGGATTCGAAAAGATATCCCTGAGAAACAACATTATGAGTGCAACTTTTGTAACCAGCAAAGATTCGCCATTTTATCAAAGCGCAATCTTCAATACTGTGCTTCAGTTTATTCAAATTTACCACCAGAGTGTGAGAATGAAAGAGGTGAATGAAAAGTTGAGCCTGACGTTTAAAGATGTATCCACTGTCACCAGGGCAATAGAAGCACTAATCCCGCTGGAAGAAATGGTGACTAGTAACTAGTGACTAGTAACTAGTGACTAGTGACTAGTTTAAAAAAGCACTTTTCCCTTTTTCCTTTTTCCTTATTTTAATTATACTCGTCCCAACTTTTCACAGGTAATTCATCGAGGCTGTATTTGCAGATTGCAATCAGAAACGCCTTGGCCAGTCGTGAGTTGGTAATTAAGGGAATATTCAGGTCAACCGCATTTCGACGTATCTCATAATCATTGTAAAGCTCGTCGGGCGAAAGGTTTTTAGGAATATTTATGACAAGGTCAATCTTCTTTTCCTTTAGATAATCGAGTGTATTTGGCTTTTTATCTTCATCAGGCCAGTGGAGTACAGTTGCTTCAATGTTGTTTTTTGCAAGGAATTCCTGAGTTCCCCTCGTAGCATATATAACATAACCCTTATTAAGTATCATTCTTGCCGGTTCCAGCAAGGTAACCTTGTCTTCGGTCGGGCCCGATGAGATAAGGATACTTTTTTTTGGTATGTTATATCCAACAGAAAGCATTGATTTTAACAGGGTTTCATAATATTCGTCGCCAATGCATCCTACTTCTCCTGTTGATGCCATATCAACGCCTATAATAGGATCAGCCTTGTGTAAGCGGGTAAACGAAAATTGAGGAGCTTTAATACCTATTATGTCGATATCGAAGAGTGATTTTGAGAGTTTCGGCACATCCTTACCAAGCATCACTTCCGTGGCAATAGTAATGAAATTCGTCTTAAGCACTTTTGATACAAACGGGAAGCTTCTTGATGCTCTTAAATTACATTCAATCACCATTACATCGTTATCTTTTGCAAGGAACTGCATATTGAATGGCCCGGTAATATTCAGGTTTTGTGCTATTTTCCTTGCAATCTTCTTGATCCTCCGGGCTGTTTCAAAATAAATCTTCTGAGGTGGGAAAACAATAGTAGCATCACCTGAGTGCACTCCTGCAAATTCAATGTGCTCTGATATTGCATAAGCTATCACTTCACCGTTATTGGCAACTGCATCAATCTCTATTTCCTTGGCATTTTGAATAAATTCGGATACTACAACCGGGTACTGTTTTGAAACATTCCGGGCAAGGGTAAGAAAATGCTCCAATTCATTCTCATTTGAAACAATATTCATTGCTGCACCTGAAAGGACATATGATGGTCTTACGAGCACAGGAAATCCAACTACTTTAACGAAGTTAAATATTTCTTCAGTACTTGTTAACTCTTTCCATCTTGGTTGGTCAACACCAATTTCGTCAAGAAGGGATGAAAACTTATGACGGTTTTCGGCCTGATCGATTGAAACAGGGGAGGTTCCCAATACAGGAATGCTATGATCATAGAGCCTGATGGCGAGATTATTAGGAATCTGACCTCCCATTGAGAGAATTACACCCTTTGGCATTTCAAGGTCAAGAATGTCCATGACCCTTTCAAAGGTTAGTTCTTCAAAGTATAGCCGGTCGCATATATCATAATCGGTACTAACGGTTTCAGGATTATAATTAATCATAACCGAGCGGTAACCTTCTTTTGATATGGTGTTTACTGCATTAACGCTGCACCAGTCAAACTCAACGCTGCTTCCAATGCGATAAGCCCCCGATCCAAGAACAACCACCGACTTCTTGTTATTCTCATAAGAGATGTCGCTGGCTTGTCCATTGTAAGTCATGTACAGATAATTAGTTTTGGCGGGATATTCAGCGGCCAGTGTATCAATTTGTTTTACAACCGGAACAATTGCAAACTGTTTTCTAAAAAGCCTGATGTTATCAATATCCCTGTCGATGTATTGTGATTCACTTCTTAAAACAAACCGGGCAATCTGGAAATCTGAGAAACCTGCTTGTTTTGCTTCCAGTAAGAGTTCCCGTGGTAAAGTATCGAGTGAATCAAAACTGGTGAGATCATTTTTTATCTCAAGTATTATACGCAGTTTAACAAGAAACCACTTGTCGATTTTTGTGAGAGCATGAATTTTATCGACCGAATACCCTTTCTCAAGGGCCTGTGCGATTGCAAATATCCTTGTGTCAGTTGGATTAGATAATGCTGAATCGAGGTCATCAAACTGGATTTCTTTATTACCAATGAAACCATGCATTCCCTGCCCAATCATTCGAAGGCCTTTCTGAATGACTTCTTCAAAAGTTCTTCCAATAGCCATTACTTCGCCAACACTTTTCATGCTGCTGCCAATTTCGCGTGAAACGCCATGGAACTTATTGAGATCCCACCTTGGTATTTTACAGACTATATAATCAAGTGCCGGTTCATAACAGGCAGTAGTTGTTTTGGTGACATTGTTGGTTAATTCATGAAGACCATAGCCTATTCCCAGTTTGGCAGCGACAAATGCCAGCGGATAACCGGTTGCTTTAGAAGCCAATGCGCTTGAACGCGATAAGCGGGCATTAACTTCTATTACCCTGTAATCTTCTGATTCAGGATCAAGAGCGTATTGAACATTACATTCACCAATAATACCAATGTGCCTGATTATGCGTATAGCAATCTCTCTGAGTTTGTGATATTCGCGATTTGATAGTGTTTGAGATGGAGCAACAACAATACTTTCACCTGTATGAATTCCTAAAGGGTCGAAATTTTCCATGTTGCACACGGTGATGCAATTATCAAACTGATCGCGTACAACTTCATACTCAACCTCTTTCCAGCCTTTTAATGATTCCTCAACAAGAATTTGTCCGGAGTAAGTGAATGCCTTGCCAGCCATTGAAACAAGTTCTTGTTCATTGTTACAGAATCCGCTTCCTAAGCCCCCAAGCGCATAGGCAGCCCTGATGATCAAAGGGTATTTTATGTTATTGGCAGCTGTAATTGCATCTTTAAGATTTGTAACTGCATAGCTTCGCGGAGATTTAACATCTATCTCGTTAAGCTTCCCAACAAAGGCTTCCCGGTCTTCAGTATCAATAATTGACTGAACCGGTGTGCCCAGTACTCTTATATTATGTTTCTCAAATACCTTGCTTTTATAAAGTTGAACCCCGCAATTAAGTGCAGTCTGACCACCAAAGGAGAGATAAAGGCCATCGGCTTTCTCTTTTTCAATTACTTTTTCTACAAAATATGGAGTTACCGGCAGGAAGTACACTTTGTCGGCGATATTCTCGGAAGTCTGGATTGTAGCAATGTTAGGATTAATGAGTATTGTTTTTATTCCTTCTTCGCGTAAAGCTTTAAGGGCCTGTGATCCTGAGTAATCAAATTCTCCTGCTTCGCCTATTTTTAAAGCACCTGATCCCAGGACAATTACTTTCTTAATGGTTGTATCTAACATTATTTTTAGGTTGCTGCTCTCATTCTTTTGACAGGAAGTTACTTTTGACTATAACACTCCCTGAAATTTTACTATTGTAATTTTCACTCTGATTAACTGCCAGGTACTGACTTTTCAATTAATGCTATGAATTCATCAAAAAGGTACTCTGTATCAGTTGGGCCACTTGATGCCTCCGGATGAAACTGAGCAGCAAAGAATGGCTTGGTTTTATGCCTGATGCCTTCGCAGGTGTTATCATTGACATTGATAAACAGTGGTTCCCACTCAGCTGATAAAGTCTTTGTATCTATGGCAAAACCGTGATTTTGCGAAGTAATAAAACAGCGGTTAGTGCCAACCTTCAATACAGGTTGATTATGGCTCCTGTGCCCATACTTCAACTTGTAAGTATCGGCACCTGAAGCTAATGCCATTATCTGACAACCCAAACATATACCCATAACGGGTTTGCCAATTTCAAAAGCTTTTGATACATTTTCAATAGTTACTTCTGATTTCTTTGGATCACCGGGGCCGTTAGACAAAAACAAGCCGTCATAATCTTCGGTGGTGAAATCATAAGATGCAGGCACTCGTATTACTGTAACATCTCTTTTAAGAAGGCATCTGATGATATTATTTTTAACTCCGCAATCAACCAATACTATCTTGTATTTCCCATTGCCATAAACCGTTCTTTCTGGTTTAGCAACTCTTTCGGTTAGATTGTCGCTGTTTGGATCATAAAAGTCAACATCCTGATTATTGCAGATGACCTTACCAAGCATAGCCCCTTTTTCCCTTATGATCTTGGTTAATTCACGGGTGTCAATTCCATAAATGCCAGGAATTTTATTCTCTTTCAGCCATGTGGCAAGGCTTTTATTTGAGTTCCAGTGACTGTATGAGAAAGAGTAATCAGAAATTACGAGTGCACTTATCCTCATTTTTTCTGATTCAAAATATTTCAGGAGCCCATTTTCGCGTGCCTCATCAGGCACACCGTAATTGCCGATCAATGGATAAGTGGCAACCAGTATTTGTCCGGTGTAAGAAGGGTCAGAGAGATTTTCAGGATAGCCGGTCATTGAGGTGTTGAAAACAACTTCTCCGGCTACTGATTTGTTAAAACCAAATGATTTACCTACGAATTCAGTGCCGTCCTCCAACACAAGCTTTATATCCTGTTCCTGCATCAATAATATCCTATTTCGTTGTAAATTAAACCTTTACAAAACTAAAAACGTCGTGAATTATTGTGCTGGCAGAAATAATAAGTGCATATAGTGAATCCATCACAACGCACCTGCAAATTTAAATATTTAGTTTATTGCATTTACGTAGATTAAAATGAATCTTCGGTACTCTGCTTCAATTCTCTTAATGACCTTCAGCCTCACTTAATGATTACAAAGGTTGTGTTAATGTCAACATTCCCTTTGAGCATTGCCCATACCGGACAGTAAGTTTCTTCTGATAAGTTAATTACTCTGATCATGTCGTTTTCATGCACATCAGGGGAAGTGACACGGATGACAACATTAATATGCGTGAATGCAGTAGGATGTTCCTGCCGGCGGATACCATTGGCAGTGATTTGGCAGCCGTTGATTGTTTTGTTCATTTTTCTGAGGAAGGTCAGTACAGAGCTGCCAATACATGTAGATAAGCTCAACAATAACAATTCAAGTGAAGTATAACCCAGATTATCTCCAAGTGGCGGAGTGTAATCAATTGAAACAGGTTCATTTCCTTCAGTATAACCGGTGAAGTTCAGTTTGTTATTTACAAGTTCAACGGTAGTGTTCAGTTCTTTGGATTTGTCTTGCATGTTGAAAGAAGTTATGCGCAAATTTAAGAGAATAATGAATTATTAGAAAATATTTTAGTCAGCATAAAAAAATAGAGGCTGTCTTTCCGGGACAGCCTCTAGAATATAAGCTATTAAATTATCCTACTTTTTTGATGCTGTAAGAATCATTCTGCTGATTTCCCATGTACCAGCAACTGAAGTTGTACTGGTATATTTAAAAGCAACATGAATATTTTGGCCATCATAAGCTGAGAGGTTTATTTCACTTGTGTTTACAAAACTCCAGGAGTTACCTGCTGAACGTGTGAAGCCTGTAAGTTCAGTCCAGTCAGCATCGTTAGGATCACCAGAGCCAGAGTAGTTGGTAGAAACAAAAACTTTGGCTTCTTCATTTATACTGCCTGCAAAGTTCATTGCTTCGCGGAATATCATCTTTACGCCTGTTTTTCCGGCTAATGAGATAGATGGTGAAATCAGCCAGTCTTCGTTGGCAAACCTGTTAGGATTAACAAAACCTGACATAGTAACACATCCGTCATCATAAGTCTGGCCTGCCCAAACCTGGTCACCAAGAACGCTATATTGTGAGAAACCACCAAGTGATCCGGCAAATTCTTCGGTAAAGAATCCGGTTGCCGGAATAATACCTGTGCCATCCATCCAGTAACCAACAACTCCTTTCAGGCCAGGCTGGCTGAAATAAGCTTCAAGATTACCCAGTAACATAACTTCCTTGCCTTTGTTACCCGCATGGTCAACCAGGTTTAATGCAGCCCTTATATCTCCATTAGGTAACTGAACAGGAACACATTTTGCCAGATTGGTTTCTTCTGCTGTAGCAGCAATCAGAATATTAGAATTAGTAGTAAATGGACCGGCGAAGTTTGGCACAAATTCAGTTCCACCTGTTTCATAAACACCAACAATATAACCTTTAACCCAGGCAGGGGTTGGGGTTGTATTTGTGGTAGCAGCTTCAATATCGTAAGGATCATCAAATGTTCCTGTACCACTACCTGCCGGAGGAGGTACTTCACCACTGAATTCTTTTATATCGGCTGTGTCACGTATTGTAAGTTGCCATGTGGTACCAAACACTGAAAGAATACCGGTTACTTTACCGTATCCTGCAGGAATTGTATCTTTTGAGAAGGTTGCATATTTGCTTGTACGAACTACGAGTGTGTTGCCTGACATATCCATCAGATCCCTGTTAGTTGCATCAGCAGTTTCAGGAGCATAAACTTCCCCGGGTTCTGCAAAAGTAACGCCTTCAAAAGTCACTAGTTTACTAACTCTCAAATCACCCATGGACGGGTCACCAAGATCTGAAATTTTCATTATTTCAGGTTGTGGTTTAGCACCCGGAAGACTATCACGATATATATGTGAAGCTATCATGGTAGCAGGCATACGTCCAATGCCACCATTATAAATAAAACCAACCTGAATGAGGCTGTTATAATCACCAACATACAAACCCTTGCATTTAACATAAACCATCTGGCCGACTTTGTATTCAATCGCCAGATTAGTCTGATCAATAGCAAGTTCTACAGCACCTGTTGCATCCTGAATGGTCATCTTCTTATATAGATTACCACTCTCATCATTTGCGGTCACTATACCTTTGATGATGATATCATCGGTAATTTCCTTAAGACCGGTATATGATTCTTTAAGTTGCTGAATTGTAGTGTTAGCTTCAAAATCAACCGTAGGAATATTGATAGGTGGTTCGTCAAATTCACCTTTCACACATGAGTTCAAAACCACTGAACCCAACGCCATAAAAATAACTGCAATCGATAATCTTATATTCTTCATGTTCAATATTTTTCTTTAATGATTAAAAACGGAAACCAAGGTTAAGGAAGTAAGTCCTGCCATATCCATAATAGTACTTTGAGGGAAATTTATAAATAGCTTTTCCATCAAACCTGCTCTGTTCATATCCACCGGTAATTAATTTTTGATTGTCAAGAATATTACTGATGCTGAAATTTATATTCAGGTAGTACTTATTATAGAATCTGAAAGATTTGCCAATGGAAGCATCAATAGTATACCCGTTTGGCAATTTTTCCTGTTGAGTTATAACTTTAATAAGAGGGTTCCCCTCACCAAGGTTGGCAATAGAACCAGGAGTACGTCGTTGGGGATGGAAGTCAAGATATATATTATCATAATAATTTACACTTGCTTCAACAAACAGATATTTCGGACCCGAATACTTAAGGGCAAAAGAGCAGGCAGTTTGAGGTGTTCCAGGTACATAAAAATATTTAGTGTAGATTGTCTCGGTTGTATCCGGAAGTATTCCATTTTCATATGAAGTAAGAGAAGTAGGACGGTTCGTATAACGATAATTACCCAGATTACCTGCTAAAACCAATGAAAATGCTGAATTAAGCTTTACTTCAGCACCGGCTTCAATTCCCTGGTGAATTCTATCCATACCATATTGAACAGAATTCACAAAACCTGGAGAAGTACCACCATCGAGATAAAATGCTGTCACTTCACTTTGATCCTTAAACATCGTATGATAAGCAGTTAAACGTGCTTTGATCATGGGAGCCCTCAAATGATAACTTAGTTCACTACTGAATATTTTTTCACTAGTTAAATTAGGAACAACTTCGTCACGAACTCTTGGTGAAATATAAGCATTACGCATATATGGAGCCCTTGTCATATAGGTCAGATTGGCTTCAACAAAATGACGACCTGTGATCTTATATGTGACACCTGCTTTACCAGCATAATCAAAGAAATTTGTCTTGTCAGATTTTCCATATGAGTTTTCTGGGAAACGGCCATTCCTCATTAGACCTTCTCTATAGAAAGAAGTAGTAGTCAACTGTAATCCTGCATAATAATCCAGCTTATTACTCGAGACCTGAATAATTCCCCATAAATTACCACTGTTTTGATGAAGTTTATAATCGTAACCATACTTATCTCCTTCTTTAACTATCCTGTTTGGATTATTTAAGTCATTTTGAATAACCATCTGATTACCTATAAAATCCCGAGCAGCGAATTGGTCAATATCAACCCAATAATTACCTCCCAAAAGATCTTCAAGAATTTTATAATAACTTCCTGTGTATGCACTATACTCTATACCTCCGCTTATTTTTATTTTATCATTCAATTCATGGTTTATGAATGATGAAAGGTTGATCTGCGACTGGTCATTATGACGATCTTCCACTACATAATGAGCCTGTTCACCTGTTACATTTGAAAGATAGTTTACCTGGTATAACCTGTTCCAGTTTATTTGACTTACTGAAGGATCATTTTGCCAGTTTTGCGCCATCTGTTCAGATACCATTGGAAGATAATAACCTTCACTTGGATCTGTTGGACTCTTTGGATCTACCGGGTAATAACTTGGAAGATAACGATAATAATCAGGTCTTGGATCATTTGCGTTATACCAGTTCAAAGCACTGGTTGATGTTTTTCCAAAAAGGTATGATGCAGTAGTTGTGACCTGAGTTTTATCATTTGGTTTCCAGAAATGGTTTAAGATCATGAGTGGTTGGTTCATTGTCCTTATTCTTGCATTCCTGACTTCCCCATTCTGGTAACCCCAGTTTGGATTATAGTAATTATTGCCAGTAAGGTTATAAACTTCCTGGGTTGAACCTCCCTGCATACCTCTTTTTACCGGTGCGTCAAGGGCTGTAAAGGCTATACTATGCTTGTCGTTGAACTTTTTTTCCAGACCAAGGAACCAGCTGTAAGCATCATAGTAGGTGCCCTGAACAAAACCTTCCTGTCCCCACCTGCGTGATGCACTGAGAGTTACTGCCCAGTTATTGTCCATTAGTCCTGTAGAATGCGTGACCATTAACCGGTTGGTATATGTGCGGTTGGTCATGCTGTAAGTGATTTTTGTTTGTGGGCGCTGTTGCGATGCACGGGTAATAATATTGGTTACCCCACCAATATTACCAAATGAAAAACCTGCCGGAGCAATTCCATTAACATTGACTTTATTGCGGGTTGCATCATTTAGTCCTCCCCATAAGGCCCAGAGCGTTCTTCCTGTTTCAGCATCATTTATAGGACTTCCTGAAATGTATGTGCTGTTAAGGTCGGCATCATAGCCTCTCATCCTGAAATAAGCTGAACTGAATGCATAAGAAGCGGCAGCTACAAAAACATCATTTGATGAACTCAGCAGTCCTGAGATATTCTGTGACTTTGCATCGTCATCAGAGTCAAGTGAAGCAAGGCTTATCTCAGCCAAACCTGCATTGAGGTCTGAAACAGGGGCAGCCTTCATTTTTACATCCCCTAAATTTAAGTTTTCACTTACTTTAACTTGTAAGGTAACATCCTCATAGCCATTAAGTGAAAAGTCAATTACTGCTTCTCCCGTTGCTACCCTTTGTAGTTCAAAGGTGCCATCGGTGCGGCTTGTTGTTTGTTGAGTGCCAATACGAACCAGTGCCGATGGCAGGGGAGTGCCTTTCTCAGCATCTGTAACCCTGCCGGTGACTTTACCGGTTTGGGCGTATAGCATCATGACCGGTCCAAAAACCAGTAATACCAATAGTATTCGTCTAATCATGAAAGGTTTGTTAGGTATTTATTAATCAATTCTTTTATTGCCTGAAGTTAAATTAAACCAGCCTGCAAAGGAAGTGATTTTTAAATTACATTCAACTGCCTGTATAATTTTTATCTTCTATATTTGCACCATAAATCAACCAGTTACATAATCATTCACTTTCACTTTTTATGTTTGAAAAGAACAGTTTTGCGAAGTTAATTGCGGCCTTATTGTTGAGTTTGCTTTTTACCTGTAATACCACATATGCCCAAAATAAAACCCGGGCGGCATGTATTGCTTTTTACAATCTTGAGAATTTATTCGACACAATTGACGACCCCAGTACAGATGATGCTGAATTTTTACCTTCAGGCACTAATCACTGGACAGCAGAAAGATATGATACAAAGCTGAATAATATGGCCTTTGTAATAAGTAAAATTGGAGGGGAAGTGCTTAAAGGAGGTCCTACTATCATTGGTGTATCAGAAATAGAAAACCGCAAAGTACTGGAAGATCTTATTAATACTCCTGCGCTTGCAGCATCGGGTTATGCTATTGTACATTATGATTCACCTGACAAAAGAGGCGTCGATGTGGGACTACTCTATAAGAAATCGGCCTTTCATGTCACAAATACAACTTCAAACCGTTTGACTATGCCAGGCAGGACAGACTGGTACACGCGTGATCAATTGGTTGTTTCGGGTGAACTTGATGGCGAAATGATCCATGTTATCGTTAACCACTGGCCTTCAAGAGCTGCTGGTCCTGAATACCGTATTGCAGCGGGCATCCTTTCACGTAAACTAAGTGACTCTTTGCGAAATATTTATCCTGATGCGAAGATTTTTATAATGGGTGACCTGAATGATGACCCTGTTGATCCTAGTGTTGCTAAAGGCTTGGGAGCCAAAGGGAAAGAACGTGATGTAAAAAAAGGAGATCTTTTTAATCCTATGTGGAAACTTTATCATGATGGGATTGGTTCATTGGCCTATCGTGATGCATGGAATCTCTTTGATCAGATTATCATCTCGGAACCTGTTCTGGAAGGTGCTAACAATGGATGGAAATTTTTGATAGCCAAGGTCTTTAATGAGAAATTTATGATACAGAAAGAAGGTCCATATGCCGGATATCCATTTCGTACATATGCAGGTGGAGCATATGCCGGTGGTTATAGTGATCACTTTCCAACTTATCTATTTCTTGTTAAAGAATCAAAATAAGGCTTGCAACCATATTTACTTTCGTTTTTTTTATAATTTCGCTTAATAAAACCTTAGCCAGTGAAGGAAAATCTTGTTGTCATCCCGACATTCAATGAAAAAGAGAATATCGAAAGGATAATCCGAAAAGTATTCTCGCTTAAGAAAGAGTTTGATGTCCTCATTGTTGAAGACAATTCTCCTGATGGAACCGCCGCTATTGTTAAAAGGCTGATGGAAGAATTTCCTAACCGCTTATTCATCGAAGAACGAAAGGGTAAATTAGGTTTGGGAACAGCTTATATTCATGGTTTTAAATGGGCTTTAAATCGCGAGTATAAGTATATCTTTGAGATGGATGCCGATTTTTCACACAATCCCGAAGATCTGATCAAATTACATGACGCCTGCGATAAAATGGGTGCTGATGTAGCAATTGGATCCAGATATATTAAAGGTGTGAATGTAGTAAACTGGCCAATGGGCAGGGTACTTATGAGCTATTTTGCATCTTCATATGTGCGTGCTGTCACAGGAATGAAAGTAATGGACACTACTGCAGGTTTTAAATGCTATCGCCGGGGATTACTTGAAGCTATTGATTTCGATAAGATCAAATTTACCGGGTATGCATTTCAGATTGAAATGAAGTACACTGCCTGGAAACTTGGCTTTAAGATCATTGAAGTTCCTATCATCTTTACTGATAGAACCGAAGGTGAATCAAAAATGAGCAGAGGTATTTTCAGAGAAGCCATCCTTGGTGTTATTCAGCTAAGATTCAAGAGAATCAGGGCCAGAGCATAATCTATCCATAGATAGATATCCAATCACCATCGTTTTGGTGTTATCTTTGTTTTGGTTATTTATTTTTCATATTTGCAGTTATGCCTAAGAAGTATTACATTTCAGGAGCTACCCTTGTAAATGAAGGCAAATCGTATAAGGCTGATGTCCTTATTCAGGATGGCCTTATAACAGCCATATCTGAAAACCGGTTGGATATTTCTGAAGATGTGATTATTATAGATGCATCCGGAAAGTATCTTCTTCCCGGGGTGATTGATGATCAGGTACATTTCAGGGATCCTGGGTTAACGCAAAAAGGTGATATATATACTGAAAGTAAAGCTGCTGTTGCCGGTGGTGTTACTTCTTTTATGGATATGCCTAATACAATACCCAACACGCTCACTCAGGAATTGCTTGAAGAAAAGTATCAGGCTGCGTCAGAAAAAGCACTCGCAAATTATTCATTCTATATGGGAGTGTCAAATAACAATCTTGAGGAAGTGCTTAAAACTAACCCCTCACGTGTGTGTGGTATCAAGGTTTTTCTTGGAGCTTCAACAGGCAACATGTTGGTCGACAATCTTGAAACTCTTGAAAATCTGTTTAGGGAAGCTCCAGCACTGATTGCTGTTCACTGTGAGGATGAACCAATTATAAAGGAAAATCTCGCATATTTCAAACAGCGATTTGGCGATGATATCCCTGTAAATGTGCATCATCTGATCAGAAGCCGTGAAGCTTGTTTCAAGTCTTCATCTTTTGCCATTAACCTCGCTAAGAAATACAACACAAGATTACATATTCTTCATTTATCGACTGCTGATGAAATGGCACTGCTTAGCGATGCCCCGTCAGATGAGAACAAGCGAATTACGGCTGAAGTGTGTGTGCATCACCTTTGGTTTTCAAAAGAGGATTACGATACTAAGGGTGTTTGGATCAAATGGAACCCTGCAATAAAGGAATCTTTTGACAGATCTGCACTTATGAAGGCACTGCATGATAATCGTATTGATGTTATTGCTACAGATCATGCGCCTCATACTAAAGATGAAAAAAGCAAGCCCTATTTAAACTGCCCTTCAGGCGGTCCATTGGTTCAGCATTCTCTGGTTGCCATGCTTGAAAAAGCAAAACTTGGTGAAATAGCGATTGAACTGGTGGTTGAAAAGATGTGCCATACCCCGGCAAAGATCTTTAGAGTTGAACGCAGAGGATTTATCAGAACAGGTTATCATGCTGACCTGGTATTGGTTGACCCGAATTTATCATGGGCAGTTTCTAAAGAAAATATACTTTATAAATGTGGATGGTCACCCTTTGAAGGAGTTACATTTAATTCAATGATAACTCATACCTTTGTAGGCGGACATCTGGCTTATGAGAATGGCACTTTTGATGAGTCAGTTAAAGGTAAAAGGTTAATGTTCAGTTAATCAAACTATAAAGTAACTTCACAACCAACTAATAAAATGCAAAGAATACTCTTTTTAATGATAGCCACGGTTATGTTTGTATCATGTGGGAAGACAACTGTTGAAAATGAAAAATACCCTGATGGTAAGCTTAAGTCTGAAAAGACATTTAAGACTGTTGATGGGGAAAAACAATTGATGAAAGAAGTGCATTACCATCCAAATGGTAAGAAGTATATTGAAGGAAGCTATAAAAATAATAAACGTGATGGTTACTGGGCTTCATGGTACGATAATGGCCAATTATGGAGCGAAGGTGAATTCAGGGATGGCTTAAGCGAGGGCATGAGAACCGTATATCATCAGAACGGCAAATTATATTATCAGGGTGAATTCAAAGCAGGTGAAAGAATTGGAGTTTGGAAGTTCTATGACGAAGCGGGTAAGATGATCAATGAAATAGATTATAACAAAGTCCCATCTCCGGGAAAAGAATAAACTTGCTTCTTATGCCCGCATAGGGGTGGGCAAAGTATAAATCTTTTTATCATGAAATCAGTAATCATCTATTCAACCAAGCACGGCACTACCAAAAAAGTTGCTGAGATGATCAGCCAAATGGCCAAAGAAAAACCTGAACTGATCAATCTGAAAAAGGTTAAAGACATTAACCTTGATGACTACGACAGTATTATTATCGGAGGGTCAATCCATGCCGGTAATGTCCAAACCCGTATTAAACGATTTTGTCACGATCATATGCTTGAATTGTCAACCAAACCATTGGGACTATTTTTAAGTTGCATGGAAGAGGACAAAGCTCAGGAGCAGTTTGATAATGCATATCCTGAATCACTCAGGAAAGCCGCAGTAAGTACAAAGTTGACCGGTGGCGAAATCCTGCTCGATAAAATGAATTTTCTTGAAAGATATATTGTAAAGAAAGTTGGAAAGATGACTGAGACAGTTTCAAACATCAAAGAAGACAAGGTTAAGGAACTGGTGAACGAAATGGGATTAACCTGACTTTTGTAGTTTTGCTTCAATTACAATTTCTTTATTATTTTCCAAAATCCCCACAACCATATGAGAGGAAATCTTAGGACATTACAGGTTCTTGTAATATTTATTGCCTTATTTGCCGGTTTTGCTGCTTTAATGGGACTTTTTTATAAAGATGGCAGCGGTTCGTTTGAATTTACCTCATTGCAGGGCAAAAAAGTATTAATTTCAGGTACCGGTTTGTACAAGAACATGTCGGCTGATGTTGCTATTCAGGGTCAGGCACAGGATGTTATTACTCTAATGGTTGCAATTCCCTTTGTTCTTTTATTTGCCTTGGGGAATTTTAAAAATCAATTGCGGCAGTCGTTGATACTATCAGGAACTCTCGGGTATTTTCTTATTACTTATACTTTTTATCTTAATATGGCAGCCTATAATATTTTGTTTCTGGTATACGCTGCACTGATGGGGTTAAGTTTCTTTTCTTTTTATATATCGGTTAAAGAGATCAATAAACAACAACTATATCAGAAACTACATGAGGTCAGACCGGCTTTTTCAGGCTGGATTCTCATGATAATACCGGTTATGATTGGCCTTCTATGGCTAAACATTGTCGTTCCACCTTTAATTGACGGATCTGTTTACCCTGATTCGCTTCAGCATTACACTACATTAATTGTCCAGGGAAATGATTTGGGAATGGCGTTGCCGATTAGCCTGATCGTAGGAATTTTATATATGAAACGGAAGCACGAAGGTCTGCTCTATGCTCCCGTTTATTTAATTTTCCTAAGTTTCCTTATGCTTGCCCTAATTGCAAAAATCATTGGCATGAGTACTACAGGTGTATCAGTTGGCCCCCCATTGGTCATTATACCAGTCTTTTGGCTTATTTCATTAACCGGTGCCATCATGATTTTGAAAAAATGCTAGAAATTGATTGATCCTATGCGTAACAAATAAAAAAAAGTTGCCAATAATCTCAGCAACTTTTTTTTATGCTTAGTCAATTACGATAACTAGATATTTTGAGACTGACCAGAATTCTTTTGGATTAAGAATTACAAGACTATCACTTGCTTTTGATGATCCATAAATTTTATACGATTGTGAAGGATGTGTTGTAATGAGAGTCGTTTTCTTTTTAGTAAGCGGAATTGAGTGTAATTTAGTTATATCAACAGTGGTAAAATAATCTTTACTAAAATCCTGTTTAAGCTTCTTGTTTGCACCAATTCCGGCAAAACCACCTTCACGTGTAATAATATTGTGATCAGTAAGTTCTCTTTTTGTCCCAACAACATACCAGGCTGTATTTAATGCAGTAGTCTGTTCATTGATAGTTTGCGATTTAGCTTCTCCTTCTGCTGATAAATTTTCTAAATCCCCGCTCATTATCTGGATCTGAATATTCATTTTTTCAAGCTGATCAGTCAATTGGCCAATCTGAGCATCTTTCTCTTCAATTTGTTGCGACATTCGGTCAATCATTTTTTCAAGCTCAGTAACCTTACCACCCGACTTCCTGACTTTGGCTTTGAGTTCTGCAATAGTTTTTTTGTTCTTCTGCAGCATATCGTATATCATATTGATATCGCGGTTAATCTGGTCCTTTTGATCAGTCTGGAGTTCACCGTTTCCTGAAGTGCTCTGGGTTATCAGCATTTCAGCCTGTTTGATTGAATCGAGGTTTGCCTGGATACTGTTAAATGACTTTATATATCCGTATAAGGCGGTGTCCTTGGTAAATCCAATGCTCATCAAACTATCATATTTAGCCTGTAGGCTTTCAAGCTCCTTTTGTTTGGTATTACATGCAAACATCAAAGGAATGATGAGAGTAATCAACACTATCTTTTTCATCGTTATGGTTATTAGATTATTATACTACAAAATTAAGTTATTTCTTTATGATAATCTCAGCATTGGTTGTTGTGCATTTTGCCTCGAACATTAGTTTACTTGTAACTGGATTCCACATGATGTCAGAAGGTTTAACTATAGCGCCATTAATTGATATTTCAACTGGTTTGGCATCCAGATTATAGATGTTGAATTTTATCGTATTGACGACAGATGCATACGCACTAACAGGAGTTACTTTTTGAAGGTCAAGAATAAGTTTTTCACTTGTGTTATCAGCAGTAAAATTATAGAGTTCATAAAGTCCCTTCTCATAAGCATCGGGTGTTTTACCATCATCATTATATAATGTATAAGTGCTTTTATTTACTAAAGGGTCAGCGTAATAATTCATCTCAAAGAGATCGAGTGTGTAATTAATTGTACTTTTTGAAACAGTACTCATAGGGATAAATGATCCACCTTTAACAAAAACAGGTATGCTGCTCATAGTTACAGGGTAACGGATAGTTTTCCCGCCCTGGTAAACTTTATTATCAGAAAAATCAATCCAGTTGGTGCCTTTAGGCAAATATACTTCATGATAAATCTCGCCGGGTCGCTTAACAGGCGAAACTAAAAAAGCATCGCCCCACATATAGGCTGAATCGTATGTCATTAATGCGGGATTATCTTTTTCATAAAAGAACAGAGGAGCCATTAGAGGTTTACCTGTGCGGCTATTTTCAAAAGCAAGAGAGTAATTATATGGAAGCATCTTGTATCGCAGGGCAATAGCATCAGATGCAAACAATTTTGTACGATAGGCCTGAAAGACCGGTTCAGGAGGAATCTGTTCCTGTGCATGGGGTCTGAAGACTGGTTGGAAAACGCCATATTGCAGCCATCTTACATAGAGCTCATCGTCAATTTTCTCTCCACCAGCAAATCCTCCCAGGTCTGAATGCATATAACCAATTCCCTGCATTCCCATCTGGAGGGCAATTTCGGGCTGTGAAAACAATCCTCCCCAGCTTCTGCTGACATCGCCTGTCCATGGTATCATGCCATATCTTTGTGATCCGGCATATCCTGATCTCATGAGAATAAATGGCCTGGTATCCGGAAAATCTTTCTTATAACCTTCAAAGATCATCTTTGCCCACTCATGGCCATAAGCATTGTGTATATCATTGCCTGAGCCAATGGCATGCCTGATATCAGCCGGATGAACTTCAGGCTCACCAAGATCACCCCAGCAGCCTGCAATGCCCTGATTGACCAGATCTTTGTATATATTCCAAAACCATTCACGTGCCTCGGGTTTATACAGGTCAATGAGGCCTGTGTTACCGAAATAAAAATCATACGTGTATGGCTTACCATCTTTATTTTTGGCAAGTATATCTTTTTCAACTGCTTCATTCCACCGTTTAGAAGTCGTTAGTATGAAAGGTTCAGTTACAAGAATTGTGTTAACTCCCTTTTTGCTGAATTTCTTAATCATCTTATCAGGCGATGGGAAACTGTCGCGATACCAGTCAAGGTTTCCCATCTCACCTTTGATTTCCTTGCCAAACCAGTAAATATCTATGATTACAGCATCGAGTGGGATACTTTCCTTAAAGAATTTGTCGACTGTTTCTTCTGTTTCTTTTTGAGTATGATATCCGAAGCGGCTGCTAAAATTACCTAATGCCCAACGTGGGGGAAGTGGTTGCCGACCAGTAAGTAACGTGTATTGACTTACAAGGTCGAACCAGTCATTGCCGGCAATAACATGATAGTTTGGAGTCCCACTGTAGGTTTCATACGATAAAATGTTAGTTTTTTTACTATCGAGATCGAGGTATCCAAGACCAGCATTATCAAATAGTATAGCATAAAGATTTGATGAGAGTGCCATCGGTAAAGTGTAATTCATCAATTCTGAATGTGTTTCATAACCATAATGCGCCCTGTTATATAGTGTGAGCCTGTTGCCGCGCCTGTTCATTCCAAGCACCCTGGCACCCCCGCCGTAAAGAATTTCTTTGTCGGTAATTTTAAAATTTAACATCCAACTGCTATCAGCCGCATTGTATCCATTGCTCTCAGAAATTAGTGGCTTGCCGTTGTATGAGTAACCTATGCTGAAGGGTTGTTTTTTAATAGAAATGTCAATTCCTTTTGTATCGATATTCACTTCAGTAGGGCTCTGTGTCACCAGCATATCTGTTTTAGAAGGTTGCATGCTGACAGCAAATGAAAAATCATTCAATTTTTTCCCTTCCGGAAGAAAAGTAATATGGAATATCTTTTCGTTCATCGGAACAATTACATATTTACCATCACTGACAGTAATTTCAAAACCAATTTCAGTTTGCTTAAATTCTTTGAATTGCCTGCCTGCCGGTTGTGCAAAAGAGTGTGCGAAGAAGAAGAGTAATGCAAAGGTGCTTAGTATATTCCTGATGTGTTTCATGCCTGGTTAATTAGAGGTATAAAATTAGTGTTTTCAATGGTAAGGTGGTAATTTTTATTGTCACTTTTGCTCACTGCGTGAACGTATGAAAAATTATATACTGTTTGATTTTTTGAAGGAGAGACGATAACATTCTGATAGATGTTTTGTTAGGCTTTAAACGGTTTAACAAATTAATCAGCTATGGAAAAAAGAATTACTCTCACAAAAACTTTTCAGTGGTTGTTCTTGCTATTTGTGCTGTTAAGCGCATTTATAGGTTCAGCACAGATAACAATCACTCATGATGACATGCCTGTTGCCGGCACAGTAATTATGCGGGCAATGGATACGGCTACTATAACTGACCCGGGTTCTTCAGGAATGAACCAGACATGGGATTACAGTATGGCGGTTGCACATCTCAGCGATACGGTCGATTATTTACTCCCATCACAAGTCCCCGGTGGAAATTTATTTCCAGGTGCGAACCTTGCTGAAGGAAGAACAATTTTTGATCCGGCCGGAAATTTCTCAAACTATATATTCTGGAATAGTTCTGAAACTGGAATGTATGCTATTGGATGGAATCTGTCATTCGGTTCCCCGGGATACTCATTTATTTCTGTACAGCAATATGAACCCGATCCGAATACTTTACCTCTGCCATTGACCTATGGCAATACAAGTACCGTTTCTACAACCGGTGAACGATATTCTTCCACAAGAATTGAAAATGTTCTTCTCGATTCTTCAAGGGTTGTAAGTCACATTACATTGAATATGACCGCCGATGGAAGTGGCACTCTTATTACACCGGTTGGTACATATGAAGTCCTTAGGATAGTTGAAGCTTCAACACATATTGATTCGACATTTTCGTGGAACCCGGGTTCCGGATGGGTGTTTGAAAGTACTGAAACATTCAACTTAACGAACTACCGTTGGTTTGCTAATAATTTTGGCGAGGTAGCAACGCTTTCTATTGACCAGGAATCAATCCAATTCCAGTATCTCAGCGCAATTATTATCAACGTACCGGATGTTGGCTTTACTTCTAAAATAAATATTTACCCTAATCCAGCAGGTGATATATTATACATAGATGGCAATAATCCTGTAACGAAAGTTGAAATTTATTCAGTTAGCGGGCAACTGATTCTTACTTCAAATAACAAAAATGCAGTTGATATCAGCAGCCTGGATTCAGGAGTGTATGTTAGCAAGGTTTATATGAATGGTATGCAAAGTACCTCTAAATTTATTAAAAAATAGTCGCGATTATTTGATTCCATAGTTAGCATTAAGTGGTTATATGCTTGGTTACTGTTAAGTTTGACTGCTTCCGTTGAAAGACGGAAGCAGTTTTTTATATTACCTTTGCCACATGTCAGAATTAGCTATCGCGAAAGTAATTTTAAATAAAGGCCGTGAAGAATCGGTTAAAAGATATCATCCATGGATTTTTTCAGGTGCAATTGACAGGATTGAAGGCAGGATTACTGAAGGCGATTATGTTGATGTAGTTGATTATAAAGGTACTTATCTGGCAACAGGCTTTGCATCGCAGGGTAGTATCGCAGTTAAAGTTTTCTGGTTCGGACCTCTACAACCACCTGAAGATATCTGGTACCATAAGATCAGTAAAGCTTATGCATTAAGGCAAAGCCTCGGCTTTACAAATAATCCAAATAGTAATGCTTACCGTTTGGTGTTTAGTGAAGCCGACGGACTGCCGGGAATTGTGATTGATTACTATAATGGAGTTGCTGTAATACAGGCACATAGTTTAGGAATGTACCTGGTTAGGGATCAAATCTGTGAGGCACTTCTTAAATTATACAATACTGAGCTCATTGCCGTATATGATAAAAGCAGTGAAGCTATGGCTAAATCGGGCGCTGAATCTGAAGGCGACGGTTTTTTGTATGGTAGCATTGATGAATTGATAGTCAGAGAAAATGGCCATCGTTTCCTGATCGATTTTATTAAAGGACAAAAAACAGGTTTCTTCCTCGATCAGCGTGATAACCGTGCTTTGCTCGGAAAATATTCATCAAACAAAAAGGTGTTGAATGTTTTCTGCTATACCGGCGGTTTTAGCATGTATGCCTTAGCTGCAGGAGCAAGCCATGTAACCTCACTTGATGCATCAAAAAAAGCCATTGATGCCCTTGAAAATAACCTGTTGCTGAATGCCGGTTACAAAGGCACACACACCAGTATTGTTGCCGATGCCAAAGTGTGGCTTCCCGGAATGGATGATGATTATGACATCATTGTACTTGATCCACCCGCATTTGCAAAACGACAATCCGACAGGCACAAGGCACTGCAGGGTTATAAATTCATTAACCAGACTGCCATCTCGAAGATTAAGCCCGGTGGTTTACTTTTTACCTTCAGCTGTTCACAGGCCATAAGTAACGAACAATTCTCTTCCATGATAATGGCATCAGCCATTGAAGCCAGAAGAAACGTAAGAATTATCCACCACATGGGCCATTCAGCCGACCACCCCGTAAGCATTTTTCATCCTGAAGGGGAATACCTTAAGGGGTTAGTGGTTTCTATTGATTAAGGCTAACCTAGATTTTAAATAAGGCTTAAAGGCTAAGGGCTAAAGGCTAAAGGCTAAAGGTTAGAAAAGGCTTAAAGAGCTAAAGGCTAAAGGCTAACAGTGATTAGTGACTAGTGACCTGGAATCTGGAAGCTTGAATTAATTTCAAATCTCAAATTTCAAATCTCAAATAAATTCTTGGAATCTGGAATTTTAATTATCTTTGTTTATGGCAAGTGAAAATTATATATCTCTGTTATCACCTCATTTGTTTTGGGATGTAGATTTGAAGGATATTGATCCTGAACTTCATAAACAATTTATAGTTGGCAGGGTGATGGGTTATGGAACTATTTCAGATTGGAGAGTTATACAGAAGCATCTTGGACTTGAGGAAATTGGTCGTGTTGCTGTCAATATCAATGACCTTGATGCTAAAAGTTGTTCATTCCTATCTTTGATAACAAATATTCCTTTGAAAGAATTTAAATGCTATACTACGAGACAATTGAATCCTCCACACTGGAACTTCTGAAAAGCCTGCAGAAGATATCCATTTTTAATAATTTACGACTAGTTGGAGGTACAGGTTTGGCACTTCAAAATGGTCATCGTAAATCTATTGATCTCGATTTATTTGGTAATCTTGAAGCTGATGAGCTGGAAATTTCTGATGCTCTAAATTCATTCGACCAGGTCAAGATTCTTCAAAAATCAAAGAACATCTTCGTTTATCTTATCAACGGGATAAAAACAGACATCGTAAGATACAAATATGAATGGTTACAGGATCCTCTAATTTTTGATGGAATAAGTATCGCCGGTAAAAAAGATATTGCAGCAATGAAATTGGCCGCAATAACAGGAAGAGGTACAAAGAAGGATTTTATTGACCTGGCTTTTCTTCTTCAAGAGTTTTCATTAAAACAAATGATTGACTTTTATTCACAGAAGTATCCTGACGGAGAAGAATTTCTTGTGATAAAAAGTCTTGGGTATTTTGCAGATGCAGACAGTGAACCATCTCCTGTAATGCTTAAAAATATGAGCTGGGACCAAGTAAAACGTATCATTCAAGACAATCTGAACAATTATCTTTCATCTCAATAATTTTGAATCTGAATCTGAAATTTTTGGAATCTGGAATGTGGAATTTGGAATCTGGAATTAATTTCAAATCTCAAATTTCAAATCTCAAATCGAATCGTCTTTCAACCGATCAATTTCCCTTCGGTCTTTTTTGGTGGGCCTGCCTTCGCCTCTTGCACGCCATTCGGCGTTATATTCTTTCATGAATTCTACTCTTTCATATTCTTCAGCAGGAGTGAGGTCTTCAACATAATCAGGAACAAGCTTGGCTGATACTCTGTTATGCAGGAGTTGTTTAACACGGATGGTTTTATTCAACGGTCCTTGCGAAAGTGCAATGATATCGCCTTCTTTTACAATGCGCGATGGTTTTAATGAATTGCCGTCAATCTTTACCTTACCCGCTTTACATGCATCAATTGCAAGGTTACGCGTTTTATAGAACCTTACTGACCACAACCATTTATCTATTCTTACCTCTTCCATAATAACTATGGGATTGAATGTAAGGGCTCAAGTCCCATTATTCCTTAGCAAAAATTATTGTGCCCTACTTTTGTCTGAAGTATATTAATATTGAGACACCTGTAAAGTCATAAAGTTCACGCAGCCTGTTCTCAAGAAAACGTTTATACGACTCACCTACATACTGCGGCATGTTGCAAAAGAATACAAATGCCGGATAAGCCAGTTTCAATTGTGTGATGTACTTGATCTTTACATATTTGCCTTTGACCGCCGGAGGAGGATTTTCATTAATGATCGGCATAAGGTCGTCCATTAATTTATGGGTTGTAATAGACTTTGTGCGGTTCAAATAAACCTGCTTTGCGGTCTCAAGTGTTTTGTGAATACGCTGTTTGTTAATTACCGAAGTGAATATAATGGGCACATCGGTAAACGGAGCTATTCTTTCTCTTATTAATGCCTCAAATTCCTTATGTGTATTATTCTCTTTTTCAATCAG
This sequence comes from Lentimicrobium sp., assembly GCA_035298745.1. Taxonomy (GTDB): domain Bacteria; phylum Bacteroidota; class Bacteroidia; order Bacteroidales; family Lentimicrobiaceae; genus Lentimicrobium. The sequence goes on from DATGXS010000014.1 coordinate 44,460, forward strand.
GTCCCATTTATTTACCACTATAACAATACCTTTATGGTTTTTATGGGCAAGAGCGAAAATATTAAGATCCTGACTTTCAAGTCCCTGAGTAGCATCAAGCATTAAAATGCAGATATCACTGCTTTCAATTGCCCTCACTGACCTCATTACAGAATAGAATTCTATATTATCGGTTACTTTTCCTTTTTTCCTTAAACCTGCTGTGTCAACAAGGAAGAAATCAAAGCCAAAACTGTTATACCTGGTATAAATTGAATCGCGGGTTGTCCCTGGAATAGGAGTAACTATATTGCGGTCATCTCCTAAAAGTGCATTTATCATGGATGATTTGCCAACGTTCGGACGTCCAACAAAAGCTATTTTTGGAAGATCGGGAAGTTCTTCTATTTTCTTGTTCTCAAATTCTTTAACAACATCATCGAGCAAGTCACCGGTACCACTGCCATTAATAGCAGATATTTCATAAACCATGTCATAACCTAGTGCGTAAAACTCGCCGGTTTCAGCCGAGCGTCCCGCATTATCTACTTTATTGGCAACAAGGAAAACTTTGCATGGAGAACGCCTGATAAGCAGTGCAACTTCTTCATCAAGCGGAGAAAGTCCTTCTTTGGCATCTACCATAAAAAGAATAACATCAGCTTCTTCAATGGCCAGTTCAGCTTGTTTGCGGATAGCTTCCTCAAAAACATCGTCACTTCCAATTACTACTCCGCCAGTATCTATAATTGAGAACTCAGTACCATTCCAATCTGATATTCCGTAATGCCGGTCGCGTGTAACACCTGATGTTGGATCTACAATAGCAGTTCGTGCTCCTGTAAGACGGTTAAAGAAGGTTGATTTGCCGACATTCGGGCGGCCAACTATTGCAATTATATTCGACATAATAATGATATTTCAAAATACAACAAAAGCCTTGAAATTCAAGGCTTTTGTTATTTAGTAGCGGGGACAGGATTCGAACCTATGACCTTTGGGTTATGAGCCCAACGAGCTACCTCTGCTCCACCCCGCAGTATGTTTTTGTTTCTGGTTGTTTATTTGAGAGTGCAAAGATAATATTTTGTTCCTTTGCATCACCAAATTTTTATATTTTTTTTCAAATGGAGCATAAATCTGGCTTTGTCAACATATTAGGACTTCCCAATGCAGGGAAGTCTACTTTAATGAACGCTTTAGTAGGTGAGAAGTTGTCGATTATCACTTCAAAAGCCCAAACAACGCGTCACAGGATCATGGGAATTGTAAATGGTGATGATTTCCAGATTATTTATTCCGATACCCCCGGTATTGTAAAACCTCATTACAAGCTCCATGAATCAATGATGAAGTTTGTTCACATGGCAATTGAAGATGCTGATATTTTTCTTCTTGTTACCGAGAAATCAGAAGACCAATTACAGGATGAATACCTTGATAAAATTAATACATCAGGTAAACCCATTATTGTAGTCGTAAATAAGGTCGACCTTCAAACCCAGGAAGAAGCAATGGCTCAGGTAAAAATGTGGGAAGAAAAGATGCCGGGTGCTACAGTAATTCCTGTTTCAGCATTACATAAGTTCAATCTTGACCGTGTTTTTGATACATTGCTTGATAAACTTCCTCTTTCTCCGCCATACTATCCAAAAGATGAGCTCACCGACAGGTCAATGAGGTTCTTTGTGTCTGAGATAATCAGGGAAAAGATTCTCATGTATTTCAAGCAGGAAATACCTTATTCAGTAGAGGTTTCGGTTGATGAATACAAAGAAAAGGAGAATATTACGCATATAACATCCACTATATACGTGAGCCGTGAATCGCAAAAGGCAATTATTCTGGGACATCAGGGTAAATCAATTAAGGGACTTGGTATGGCTGCCCGAAAAGATATAGAAGCATTTATTGATGCCCGGGTTTATCTCGAGTTGAGGGTTAAAGTGAGCAAAGACTGGCGTGATGACCAGCAACAGCTGAAGAGGTTTGGTTACGAAATATAAAGCTGCATCCATAAGCACTTTAAAAGCAGGCTGCCTTAAAAAAAAAAGGCAGCCTGCTTTTTTATAGATGGAGTATAGATCCAGTTTGTCTTACTAACTAGCCACTAACTACCCACTCTGTATCCACCCTATTAAAATAATAGAGTGGGTACAGAGTGGGTAGTTGGACGATACCTGGTAGATAGTTAGAGGTGTAAACTGGATCTAACATGAATCAGATTTAGTTTTAAGCCAGTATCATCTCTCCATTTACAACCTCTGGGGACAGTGCTTCTCTGAAACCAGTGATCCTTCAAAGGGATGGGATGTAAAGGATGAGTTTCCGGGGGTTTATAATTGGGTGGTGACTCAAAACTCATTGTCTCTGTCCTTAATTATTGTATTATTTGTGATTCAGTGCAATCTGTACTTCTTTGAATAGATTTTTGGTACAATTGATTTTATTTCATATATTTGATAGCCCTTACAGCAAATTAGCAATGACAGCAAAGGCTGAATTGATAAGGCTTTATACAAATTGTTCGGCGATAATCCCACCGGTTATCTGTTGTTGCCTGTTATGTAAATATTTCATGGGGGGGGGGTATTCGTCAGAATATCAGTCGGATAGCCTCATCTTTCATTCTCTCCAATTTAGATTATATTGCCGGTTACCGGCATAGGTTTCCACCATAGGCTAATTATTAGATATTGGTGGGGATAGAATTAAAAGCCGGGACCTTTTATAATCAATTGTTTAAAATTTGCAATATGAAAAAGATTCTTTTTTTAATGGTAGTATTGTTTAGTTGCTTTGCAGCCAATGCTCAGTTTCAAGTAAGTGTTGAATTACAAGGTGATTGTGTTGAACCTGATCAAAACACTTATTATGTAGTTAAATTTTATGTCTACAATATTGATGATGAGCTAATAGAAACACAAAATGTAAGCGTTCAAACAACCTATGCAGGTAATCCAGTTATCATGACTGCTCAGTTTAGCAGTTTTTGCACTTCAGATAACCATAATATCTATAAAATTTACGCTGAAGCTGCTAAAGTGTATCCGACAACTCCACCTACAGTGATTTGTTCTGGCAAAAAATGGACGTCGAGTTTATTTTCGTGTGATGATTTTGTTTTTAACAGTCCATCGGAGACATAACCCTGGAATAATGATGAATAGTAGATCATTAAGTCTATTACTGTTATTTGTCTTGGTTCTGACAATTCAATCGCTTTGTCAGAACCAGGCAAATAACTGGTTTTTTAATTATGGACAGGGTGCCGGAATCACATTTAACTCAGGAACTGCAATTGCAACAACTAATAGTTCTTTGCATCATTTTGGTATAGGAGGAACCGCATCTATTTCTGATACTAATGGGAATGTGCTTTTTTATTCCGATGGTTTGACCATTTACAACAGAGATGATGAAGTGATGGTTAATGGTAATGGGCTTGATGGTGATTATAGTGGCTCTCAGCCAGTAGCTATATGTCCAAATCCTGGTAATTCAAATCAATTTTATGTATTCACTATTGGTAGTGAAAATGTATCAAGTGGGTTGAAATATAGCATAGTCGATATGTTGGGTGACAATGGTAAAGGAGCAGTTATCACCAAGAATATTCCTATTAATTCAGCCATATGGGCAAGGGATAAGATTGCAATTGCAAAACATTCTAATAACAGGGACTATTGGATTGTTACCAGATTAATTAATTCTGATTATTTTGTCTCTTACTTGCTTACTCCAGATGGTGTTAACGATTCTCCTATCCCTAGTAAGACCCGATTTATGGCATTAACAGGATTATGGAGAGGGCCCTTAAAGTTTTCGCCCGATTACAAAAAAATAATTTCCGCTCACAGGCACATGAGTCAATTTGTTAATGGATCTTTTGAAGTGTGTAGTTTCAATAATACTACTGGTGAGATTGATTACAGTTTTTCAATAAAAGAGTTTTCTTATAATGAAAATGATTTTCCGGTACTGGGTATAGAAATTTCACCTGATTCAAAAAAGTTGTTTGTTAGTTTCAAAGTAAATAACGATGTTCTCAACCCTGATGAGTTCTCATGGATATATCAATATGATCTTACGCAGAGTGATTCTCTATCGTTCTTGAATTCTCATTTGCCAGTCACAACCACAGCCAGTGTCGCTGGATTGCAGCTTGCACCTGATGGGAAAATATATGGAATCAAGCATATTTTTCAGCCGGCAAGTGATACGTTATTTGCTTATCTTGACAGAATTGAAAATGTTTGGGAGACTGGTGCAGCATGTAATTTTGTTGAAAATGCAGTTAGTTTAGTTGGAAGATATACTCAGGAAAATCTTCCAAATTTTCCACAACATCTACTTTACCGGTTTGTTTGGAATGGAAGCTGTGCCAAAGCTCCCTTCAATTTCCGTCACCGCTTTATTCCTCAACCTGAGAGTATAATCTGGGATTTTGGGGATGGATTCACCTCAAGTGATTTAATCCCAACGCATATTTTTCAATCAGGAGGTGTTTATGAAGTACATGCTCATGTGGTTTATCCTGATGGGAGAATAGAAGAAACATCAAGAGAAGTTACAGTCTTGGCTGCTCCTGCACCTGATCTAGGCAATGACATTCAAATATGTGTCGGAGCATCCACTCAACTCAATGCAGGCAGTGAACCGGGGGCTTATTCATGGAGTACCGGTGCGTTCGGTCCAAATCTTAATAGTATCATAGTTTCTGATACGGGAACTTACTGGGTTAGGGTTAGAAATAGCGCAAAGTGTTATGGCTCAGATACAATCAGGATTACAATGTTTCCAAAACCTGTACTTGATACCACAAACCTTGTAAAGTCGCCCACTACCTGTGGAGGCTCTACGGGAGCTATCAGGGGATTGACTGTTACCGGCACTAATCCAATTAACGTTGAGTGGAGGGATGTGGATGGTAATGTACTTGAAACAGGCTATGATCTTTACAACCTACCGGTTAACAACTACTATTTCTATGCAACCGATGGAAATGGCTGTACAACACTGCTTGACTATTTTCAGATAAATGATGCAGGGGATATTCTGATCGATACGGTTGAATTCCAGCCATCGTATTGCGGACTCAACAATGGTTCTATTACCATAACTGCAGTGAATGGATTGGGCGATATGCTTGATTATTCCATTAACAACGGGACGAACTATGTGCATAACCAGTGGGAGTTCAATAACCTGTCACCCGGTTCCTACAACATAAAAGTGACCGACAGCAGCGACTGCCAGGCAGTATGGGCTGAAACTATTATTATACAGGATCATGCCGGTCCTATGGTTAATCCTACATTTACACCCGCTACCGGCAGTAATGCCGATGGGACAGTTACCCTCAATGCCACAGGCTTTGGAATACTCACTTATACCCTTGAAAATATTACACAATCTGATAGCCTCTTTACAGGATTAGCTGCCGGCATTTACCATTACAGGGTAGAAGATGAAAATGGCTGTTTTACGGAAGGTGATATTGAGGTTGAAAGTATTATGGGAATAACACTGACTGCCATAGCAGGAAACGGACAGGCATGTATGGGTACATCTGTCAGGGTGCCGGTTAAAGTAAAGAATTTTACGGGTGTTAAAGGCTTTTCAGCAACCCTGAATTATGACCCAGGGGATGTAAGCTGCCTTGGACTATACCCCGGCAGTATTCATAATCTATTGTACGGATTGGACTTTACAGATTATCCTTCACTGGGGCGCATTGTTGCTGCATGGGATTCTTCGGTATCAGTATCCATACAAGACACCGCCCTGTTGTTTGAACTGGTGTTTAAGTCAACAAATCCTGGCTCAAGCTTTGTTACATGGGACCAGGCTCCTTCGATGACATGGTTCAGCGGAGATTATGGGAATATTAATGATATTGAATTTACCATCGGCCAGATGCTTTCTGTTAAACCGCCTGAGATAATGCAGGAAGATCCAAGAGTGTGCGAAGGAGATCTTTTATGGGTAAGTGCACTTGCAACAGGAACAGAACCCTTTAACTATGAATGGATATTGCCAAACGGACAACCATATAATAGCAGTTTCTATGTAGTATTAGCTGCCAAACAAACAGATACCGGAGCATATACCGTAATAGTTACTGACCCCATAGGCTGTGCTGATACAGCAGTATTTAATGTTACAGTAATACCATCACCCACTGCCAACTTCCCCGAAGGCTCAATTCCCTTTGAAATCCAATACACCCTCGAAGCCCCGCAAGGCTATGCTTCCTATGAATGGAGTAACGGTGAAACCAATTACTTCATAACAGTAACTGAAGAAGGTGAATACTCAGTCATCATAAAAACCACCGAAGGCTGCGAATCAAGGGATACCGCCATGCTGGTGAATGTGGCGGTGCCGGTATATGTGCCCAATGCCTTTACTCCAAACGGTGATGGACAAAATGATACCTTCAAACCCATCATCACAAAGCCTGACCTGGTAAGCCAGTACCACCTCTCCATCTACAACCGCTGGGGACAGTGCTTCTTTGAAACCAGTGATCCTTCAAAGGGATGGGATGGCAAGGATGAGTTGCCGGGGGTTTATAATTGGGTGGTGAGTTATAGGGATGGGTTGGGGAAGGTTAATCAGTTGAGGGGGAGTGTTACTTTGATTAAGTAAAAAGGCTAAAGGCTAAAGGCTAAAGGCTAAAGTAAAAAGAGGGGTTCAAAGGGTTCAAGTTGTTCAATGTGGTTCAATGTTGTTCAATGTTGTTCAATGTTGTTCCCCGCTGATTCAGAGTTCAAGGTTATTGTCTCACTTGTCCCACAAGGTCCCGCGAGTACCACAAAGCCAAAAACTTCAATCAATAAAAGGAGCTTGCCATGAAAGTAACTCCGTGTTTTAGCGCGGAGTATTAAAATCAACCTCATAATGGGTTTAGCCCATGATATTTAAAAATCATATACTCATTTCTTTTCTATTCCAAATTAACAGGCTATATTTGATAGTTATTATCTGATATGAGGCTTAAAATTATTTTTCACAGGATTTAAAGGCTTTCTATGTGAAACGTTTTACTCTGATTACTTTATTGCTGTTATCCGGTTTGTTTTCCTTCGCTCAGGGTGAATGGAATAATTGGTACTTTGGTAAACAAGCAGGGCTATCGTTTAACAGCGGTAGTCCTGTTCCTTTGACAGCCGGTGCAAATAATTCCGTTTTTGGCTGTGCCTCAATTAGTGATTCATTAGGCAATTTACTTTTTTATACAGATGGTGTCAATGTATATAATAATCTGAATTTAATTACCCCTAATGGTAGTGGTTTATTTGGTTCAGGCACTCAGGGCACCATTATTTTACCAGCTCCTGATCATGAAAGTTTATTCTATATTGTGACTGTATTTAATGCAACAAATAATATTGCAGCTATTCCAGGAACAGGATTACATTACTCAATTTTTGATCTTAATTTGAATAATGGATTAGGGGATATCGATCTTAATAATAAAAACAAACCTCTTTATATACCTCTCAGTGATTTTGCGGCAGATAAGTTAACATCCATAAGGCATAAAAATAATAAAGACATTTGGATAATCACCAGGAGCTTTCCAGGTCAATATTTTTATTCATTTCTATTAACATCAAATGGAATACAACCTATAGCAAAAATCAGTAATAGTCTTGTCTATGTCAATACATGGGAGGAATCAGAAGGTGAAATCGCTATTAGTCCTGATGGATATAAGATGTGTTCAGCTTATATAGGCAATAATGATATGTTTGAATATGGTAATTTCAATACTGAGACTGGTATTTATACTCCTTTATTTTCAATTAGTCCTTCTCCTGTATTTGGTCATAGTGATCCTTTTGGATTAGAATTTTCCCCTGACTCGAAATTGCTCTATTGCTGTTTTCCGCATACCAGCCTGGATTATACGCCTATTTATCAGTATGATGCACAGCAAGTTGATTCTACATTATTCAGAGATTCTGAACTGTTAATAGGATATGGTATTGGAAGCACTCTTCAGACAGCTCCAGATAACAAAATTTATGGAGGGATTATTGATAGGACAAAAATAAGTGTTATTCAAAACCCAAATGGAAGAGGTGATTTATGTAATTATAGTTTTGAGTCTGTTGACTTAGAAGATAAGAAGATGGGCTCAACCCTCCCCCAGATGATCCAAAAATACTTCGCTTATTTCAATGTCCAACACCTGTGTGCCAACCAGCCTGTGGAATTCACTTCCAATATCTGGCCATTGCCTGATAGTGTTTACTGGAACTTTGGGGATGCTGCTTCAGGAAGCATGGATACTTGCAGTCTGATCAATCCTGCTCATATTTATGATTTTCCGGGCAATTACCAGGTGACGCTCATAGCCTACTGGCCGGGCGACAGGTCTGTTACCACCATTAAGAGTATTACAATTGGACAACAGCCCAACCCCGCATTGGGAGCAGATAAGGAAATATGTTTAGGTGGGTCAACCACATTAATTTCGGCTCCTTTTGATAGTTATCAATGGATAACAGGTGAAAACTCTCAATCTATCATCGTTGCTGATACCGGAGTGTACTGGGTTGAGGTGACTAATGCCGAAGGTTGTATTGGCAGGGATTCAGTAAGGGTTGATTACTTTGCTCCACCTGTTTTAAATACCGATAGCCTTGTTATTTCCCCAACAACCTGCGGAGGGAGCAGGGGTGCTATAACAGGATTAACAGCCACAGGTGCTGATCCTGTTAATGTTGAATGGCGTGATGGGTACAACAACTTTATTGCAACGGGATATGATTTGATTAATATGCCGGTTGGTAATTATTACCTGTGGTCCACCGATGGGAATGGTTGCACCAACCTGCTTGGTCAGTATTACATCAGGGATGCTGGCGATGTATTGATTGATACGGTGAAAAGCACTCCTTCGTATTGCGGATCCAACAATGGCACCATTACCATCAGGGCAGTAAGCGGATTGGGTGAGAAACTGCAGTACTCTGTGGATGATGGAGGTAGTTGGAGCAATGATAGTATATTCACTAATTTATCCCCGGCAATACCTTACTTTATACGGGTAAGGGTCATTGACACCACCGGATGCCAGGCTGTATTTGAGTTTAATCCTGTAACTATAGCTGACTTGCCCGGTCCTGAGGTAACAGCAACCTCAGAACCTGAAAAGGATAACAATGCCGATGGGAAAATCACTATAACTGCAACCGGCTTTGGGACTCTTACTTACATACTTGAAAACGGTACACCACAGGACTCAGGGGTGTTTACCGGACTTCAGGCCGGTTTGTACCATTACAGGGTTGAAGATCAAAATGGCTGTTTTGTTGAAGACAGCATTAGGGTTGAACACCTGCAGGGGTTTATCCTTTCTGCCATTGCAGGGAATGATACCATATGCAGCACCCAGACGCTGCACATACCTGTGATGGTTGATAACTTCAATGGCATAAGGTCATTTAAGGCTGTAATGAAGTATGAAGCACAAAAGGTAACCTGTCACGGCTATATGGCGGGAAGTATCAACAACCAGTTGCCGGGAATTAGTATAATAGATTTTCCCGCAATACAGGAAATTGTGGCTACATGGTCGGACAGTAGCAGTGTAACACTGCAGGGAATGGAGCAACTGTTTACACTGGTATTTACACCCAATGAAACAGGTATAAGCGGGCTAACCTGGGATCAGGCACCCGGTAAGTCGTATTTTGAAGGTGATAACGGATTAATTGATAATGTACAGTTAGTTCCCGGCCAGATGCAGGTGAATGACCCTGCAGCTGTTTCAATAGGCTATGAACCTGCAGTTTGTGAAGGAGAGATGCTGATAATAGCACCTGTATTTTCAGGCACGGCTCCAATGGTATACCAATGGCAAAAGCCGGATGGAGGAACTGATACCCGGGATATGATCTTTCAGCCCTTTGCAGGAGAGGAACATTCTGGCGAGTACCGCATAAAGGTAACCGATGCACTGGGATGCAGTGACTCAGCAGTAATAACAGCAAGGGTAGTCCCACCACCCTCTGCCAACTTCCCCGAAACCCCCATCCCCTTCGAAAACCAATACACGCTCAAAGCCCCGCAAGGATATCATTCCTATGAATGGAGTAACGGTGAAACCAATTACTTCATAACAGTAGCCGAAGAAGGCGAATACTCAATTATCATTAAAACCACCGAAGGCTGTGAATCAAGAGATACCGCCATGCTGGTTAATGTGGCAGTTCCGGTCTACGTTCCGAATGCCTTTACACCCAACGGTGATGGGTTAAATGATACCTTCAAGCCCATCATCACAAAGCCCGACCTGGTAAGCCAGTACCACCTCTCCATATACAACCGCTGGGGACAGTGCTTCTTTGAAACGAGTGACCTGGCAAAGGGATGGGATGGGAAGAATGAATTGCAGGGGGTTTATAATTGGGTGGTGAGTTATAGGGATGGGATGGGGAAGGTGAATCAGTTGAAGGGGCTTGTTACTTTGATAAAGTAGGCAATGACAGTTCATATCATCGCCATAAAGTGAATAAACAAGCCTCCCTGTCCCGTATGGCGGAATGTGTATTCAATTCTAACCACTTTGTCGTAAAAAGTCACAAAATCTATTCCTATGCCATATCCGGTAAGTAATTGGCCCTGCATTGAATTGATTTCAGGATTCAGTGCTGGAAAGGCTTTTCCCATGTCACAATGTATACCAGTATATAAACTCAGGGGTATTGGGTTAAATTTATCTGATTTTATTAGTGGTAGTCTGATTTTTAAATTAGGTAGTACGGCATATCGCAACTGTGTTTTGAAAAGCCAGTAGTGAGGTGCCTCAATCACCATAAATTCATATCCCCTCACAAAATCCCTGTCATAGCCCAATGAATTCTGCAAAGGATATGGTTTAACTTTTGGACCTGTAAAGCGGGCTGCAATTTCGCATGCTGCATATATTCGTGCAGCCGGCGATTTATATCCTCTTGCTGAAAAACGTATACTTCGTTGATTATAGTCGGTACTAAGATTTTTTACTATACCGGTTTCAGCTTCAGTATACCAACCTTTTAAGGGATAATTCCTGTTATCGCGATAATCAACTTTAATTGAATAGTTAATACTTAGGAGATCGAATTTATTTGAATATAATTGAAACTCGGGATTCAGCAACCTGATTGTATCATTAACGATTACGTCAGCATATTGAAGTGTTAGTATATGTGAAACATGATTCCCGGGACGAAAACGGGTATAAATGGCATAATTCGCCGACTTCAACATGATATTGTTTCCATGGTAAAACAACTGACGGTTGTTGACAGTGGCATAATTTACTTCATATTTTGTGTAATAACTTGCCAAAATACCAAGGCCCAATGTCTTTTTTCTGTTGATATACGGCCACTCATAATTGGCTGCCAGATAAGTTCTATATCCTCCCAGTACTCTAAGGTTTAGTTTCTCCATTCTGCCACGCATGTTCTCATGTTGAAAATGAACCCCGGCTGATAGACGAGTAATGTCCTGATGCTGCCACCAGTCGTTGAAATTCCTATCGGGGTTCTCTAATAATGGCCATATCCACCAATACCATCGTTCAGTTACATTTACCTGAAAAGTAATTTTTTTATCAGTTTCTTCAAGGGTTATAACAGCCTGATGAAAAAGTGAAGTCTTTAAAATATTTTCAGTTGATTCGGTCAGAATTTTATCAAGTTTGCCTGCTTCTATTGTATCACCTTGTTTAAACGTTAGTTCACGAAGAATGATACCTGCTTCAGTTTTCTTGTTGCCTGATATTTGTATTTCATCAACAATGATGCAGCTGTTAATTATGGTATCAACAGCATAAGAGTGTGGTTCTGACTGCGCTCTGATGAGTGTCAGATGAATAATAAGCAAAATGAAAATGAGCAGAATACGCAAATGCACAAACATGCATCAAATATCGAGAAACTTCATCAAAGAATCATACCTGTCATGTAAAGTCTGATCATAATCATTTTCAAAGAAAGACGCCTTTATAGTGTAATTATACCTGTTAAATGTTGCTATAATGGGAGCAATATCCATGCGATTGATTTTGATTGTAACCTGCATTTTCATGGAATCAGGTAAAGTCATTACGTACATACTCAGAATGATTGCATCATTTGATTCAACAATACGCGCAATTTCACTTACCAGTAAGTCCCTGATCCCCATTTCCAGTACGATGATACCCCCGGGATTATCTACAGCAGCCAGCCGGGCAAAGTATTTTGTAAGGCATTGCAAAGTTATAGAGCCTATGTAATGATTCTTTTCGTTGATTACCGGAATAAGTGTTAACTGAAGTTCATGCACTTGACGAATGATATCGTATACATGTTGGTTTTCGTACACATATGGATTTTGTATTGAAAGTTTATGATTTCCGAGCGGTTCATCATAACTGTTCATTTCATAGATATCCTTTTCAGAAATGAGTCCGAGGAAGTCATTATTGTTTACTATTGGCAAATGCGAAACCTTAAATTCCTCCATCCAGTTGAGGGCTGTAATGCCGGTATCGGAAGTTTGCAATGGCATTATAGTGTCACTAATCAAGTCTTTCGCTATCATAACTTCATAGTATAGTGTACTGTAGTTAACAAAGGTAACTAAAAATGGTTAGTTGCTTAACGTTTCCATGCTCGGCATTATTTCATAATTTTGTCGGTTAAATTTAATTGTATGACTAAGCTTAGTGTGAATATTAATAAGATTGCAACTTTACGAAATGCAAGGGGAGGTAATATACCCAATGTGCTAAAGGTTGCTTTAGACTGTGAAAGTTTTGGAGCTCAGGGGATAACTGTTCATCCGCGTCCCGATGAACGACATATAAGGTATCAGGATGTATATGATTTAAAACCGGTAATTAAAACAGAATTTAACATTGAGGGTAACCCTGAAAGGAAATTCATGGACCTGGTTACTGATGTTAAACCTGCACAGGTTACACTGGTGCCTGATGCCCAAGATGCACTTACTTCAAATCATGGGTGGGATACGCTAACTTATAAGAATTACCTCACTGATATAATTTCTGAGCTGCATAAACATGGTATAAGAACATCTATTTTTGTTGATCCTGTACCTCAAATGGTTGAACTTGCTGCACATACAGGTACCGATAGAATTGAATTGTATACTGAATCGTATGCTTCAGGTTATCATTCAAACCGGCAAATTGCCATTGCGCCCTTTATGGAGGCAGCAAAGGCTGCTATGAAAGCAGGTCTTGGTATCAATGCAGGGCATGATCTTAATCTTGATAATTTACGCTTTTTTGCATCACAAATTGGTGGTTTGCTTGAAGTATCAATCGGCCATGCTTTGGTGGCTGATGCTTTATATTACGGATTGAATAAAACTATACAATTATATCTGTCAGAGTTGTCAACACCTTTTGATGTAAAATAATTGAAGCATGAAGTTGTTCTATCGCCATTTGGGAGAGGGTAAACCGGTTATTATTTTACATGGACTCTTTGGCCAGTCAGATAATTGGGTTACCCATGCCAGGAAAATGGCTGTACACTTTTCAGTTTACCTCCCCGATTTGCGTAATCACGGGCAATCACCTCACAGCCCAACTTTTAATTATCATGCAATGGCTGATGACCTGCATGAATTTATTAATGATCAACAACTTGTTGAGCCAGTCATCATTGGGCATTCAATGGGTGGAAAAGTTGCAATGCAGTTTGCTATTGAGCACCCCCACATTCCTTCAAAACTCATTATTGTTGACATTAGTCCTGTCAGGTATCCCGACAGAGATTCGCAATTTGATATTCTAAACACCATGATGGCTGTTAACTTTGAGGCAGTTTATTCGAGAGACGAGGTTAATGAATTACTCAAAGTTAATATCAGTGATGAAGGAACAAGATTATTCGTGATGAAAAATCTTTACAGGAAAACGAGACATTCCTACGACTGGCGGCCTAATCTTGAGGCTATCGCTGCCAACATGGATTATATGTTTGGAGGTATTGAAGGAGATGGTGTTTATGAAAAACCGGTGCTGTTTATTAAAGGTGGCAGGTCAGATTATATAAAACCTGAATATTATTCTGTCATTCATAAGTTTTTTCCAAAAGCAACTTTCGCAGAAATCCCTGAAGCAGGCCATTGGGTGCATGTAGATGCTCCAGATGAAATATGCAATCTGTTCAGTAAATTTCTTGATTTTGACTGTGAAATAAAAAAATAGAGACGCAATGTATTGCGTCTCCAGCTATTTTGAACAATCCTGAACAATCTTAAACAACCTTGAACCCTTCGATAAAAACTAAGGGGAGTCCAACATTGAACAACTTTTGAACAACTTCTAGTATCTGCTTATATTCAGGCTTGAAACACCAGCATCTACTTCAATGATAATTCTTGAGGCTGCTGTTGCAAAATTTTCGGTTTTATAGTGACCTTTTGAGATCTTATTGAAACCTTCAAAATTTCTACTGGTAAGCACGGTTTCAGTTTTTATTTCAACGCCTGCTGATTTAGGCACATCAATTTCAATTGATGCTGCTCCGGCATTCACTTTTACATTTGAAATGGGGAGCTTGTCACCTAATTTTAGATTAATAGAAGAAGCACCCCCCTCAACATTAAGGTTTTCAACTTTGTAGGGTGACAAATCAAAGTCAATATTAGCAGCACCTATATCAAATTTAAATTCCCATGTAGGTTCGGGATTAAGTAGCAGCTTTACCTCATTTCCCTTATTTTCAAGTCTTACATGAGATTCTTCGATATTGAGGTTTATTGTCTTATGACTTCCTTCATCCTGGGTCGTCATGCTATAGTCACCTATATTACCTCTTTTATTAAATACAAGGAGTTTATCGCTTAGCAATGAATCGGTTATTCTATAATCTCCGGCAGCTGCATCGAAATTAAGAGAAACAGTCTTCACTGTTGAATCATAACTTTGAACTAATTCCTGAACATCACTGTCATTGTAAGTTGAATCATTATCATCAATATCTATATTCCAATCATGATGATTTTTATTCCATGACATGAAAGGTCTTTCCCGATGATCATATTTAGTAACAATAAGGAAAGCGATGGCAATAGCTGCTAAAGACAGGATCATTTTAATGTAATCTTTTATAGGGACAAGAGCAATTCCCCATAAAATAAGCAGTAAGGGCCATAAGCGGACAATTGTCCACCAATCAAAGAAGATAACTCCTGTATTTTTTAAGATAAAGAGAACGCCGATTATAACCAGCAGTATTCCCCAGAACAATTTTCTGTAGCTCATAGCTTTTATAGGTTTAAATCATTATTGGTTGTATTGTCATTGGTTGTATTGTCATTATCAATAATCTGATCAGGCTCCTGTTTTTTCCTGAGTGCAGGAATTCCTTTCATGATCATAATTACACCGACCAACACGAGCAATAATGGCCAGAAGTCACTGAAGTCAATATCCGGAATAAATCTTTTAAACAGGAAAAAGCCACCAATCAGTATCAATACAAGGCCGGCAATTAAACTCCCGTCAACCTTAGTTCTGGTACTTTCTGACTCTGTATAAGAAGTTTGAGCCGGAGTCCCTGGTACGTAACCTTCATAAGTTTCACCCATACCAGTGGAACTGCTTGATGATGCTGTCGTTGCATTTCCGGCATAAGACGTGAATGGAGGATAGAGGTCATATTTTTGTGGGACAACTATCCAAAGAATGATATAAGCCAACACTCCGCCACCACCCATAATAGTGAGTAAAATGAAAATAATCCGGATAATTGTTGGATCAATTCCGAAATATTCAGCTAATCCCCCTGCAACTCCTCCAATAACTTTACCGTTCACAATACGGTACAATCTGTTCTCTTTCATGACTAAATTGTTTTTATGCCTTTTTTGACGCTATAAATCAGTAAAGGTTACAATTCTTCTGAAAGCTGTTTTTTTTCAATACGTGATGATACTATAATACTTATTTCATACAGAGCTAAAAGAGGAATACTTACAAGTATCTGACTGAATACATCAGGTGGTGTAACAATGGCGGCAATTGTAAGTATGATGATAATCATGTATTTACGTATTCTTCTGAGGAATTCTGGTGTTACTATTCCTATCTTGGTAAGAAAATAAATCAAAACCGGAAGCTCAAAAACCACACCTACTGATAAGGTTACTGAAGTGAATGTACTAATGTAAGATGAAAGTGATATCTGGTTGGCTATCTGATCGCTGATGCTGTATGTCCCAAAGAAATTTAGTGTAATAGGAACAAGCACGTAATAGCTGAAAAGTACACCCAAAATAAAAAGAAGTGACATTATGGTGACTGCACCTTTTGAATGTTTCTTCTCATTATCATACATAGCCGGTTTGATGAACCTCCAGAATTCCCACAAAACATATGGTGCAGCTAGTATAATACCAGCATAGAAACTTATTGTCATGTGTGAATAAAACTGACCTGACAGATTAAGATTGATGATATTGATCTCATAATTGCCTAAACACAGGCTGGGAGTATGCAGCAGTTGTCCTAACTGACAAAGTAACTTGTACGTTATAAATGATGATTCTTTAGGTGCCAGGATTATTTCATCAAAGATCAATTTCCGGTTCATAAAGGCAACCACCGATAAAATTAAAACAGCAATTGCTGAACGAAATAATGTTCCTCTAAGGGCATCCAGATGACTGAGGAACGACATTTCTGCCGGCTCTTCTTTTTTCTTCTTCTTTTTACTTGTAACAGTCTCGGCCATTTCTCTTATTAAGGCATCAAAATTAATTAAACTTCAACTACTCTCAATGGAATTATTTGATTAAGAGGTCATCTGGTTTATTAATATTCGCAAAAGCTGATTTATGGTTACTATTAAACATGTGCATGTCAACATATGTGACAGGAAAATTCTCGAAGATGCTTGTCATTTTATATTTACCCGACTGAATAAGCTTAAGCATAACAGGAGTTGTTTCACGAGGATAAATTGCAATAAGTGGCTCCGCCTTAGGAGTCAGGGGAATAATGCAGGAGGTTCCGTCATAAACTCCAAACAGTCGTTCAATAATTTCTGGTCTCATCTCTGGGACATCACATGGAAGACATATATTTGCCTGGGTCCTGCTTTGTGCCATGCATGAGAAAAGGCCACCCATTGGTCCTGTATCAGGATATAAATCCTCAATTGTTTCAAAGCCGAATTCTTTGTGCCGGGAATTGGTTGTACTTATTAAGATTCGATTGCAGAAGGGTTGAAGTAATTTAATACTGTATGAAATCATCGGTTCTCCCTTGTATAAGGTAAGTGCCTTATCATTGCCCATCCGGGTGCTTTTACCCCCGGCAAGGATAATCCCTGTTATTTCATCAGTTCCCTTTTTCATCAAACTTTCTGGAAAAACAAACAACTGTCGCCATAGCTTAAGAACCTGTAACCGTTATTTAATGCATGTTCGTAAACTGCTTTCCATTTATCGCCTATAAACGCTGCAACCAATAAAAGAAGGGTGCTTTGTGGTTGGTGGAAATTAGTTATCAGGGCGTTGCATACCCTGAATTTATATCCCGGAATTATCATGATTTTGGTTATACCGGTCAGTTCTTTCAAATTATTAATTCTAAGATAATTATAAAGTGCAGTAAGCGCTTCTGTAGTAGAAATATTACCCTGATTTCTATAAGGTTCAAACTGATCAATAAAGAACATTCCGGTTTCGGTCAATGCATTATTATTACCTGTTATTATTTGATAACCGGCCCAGTATAAACTTTCTAGTGTGCGCATTGAAGTAGTCCCCACGGCAATTACCTTATTATTCAGATTTTGGATCAATTTAAGCAAAGTATCCTTTTGAATAATAACTTTTTCTTCATGCATAGGATGTTTCAAAGCGTCATCAGATGAAACAGGTTTAAATGTCCCTGCACCAACATGAAGGGTAACATAATCCAGTTTGCATTTTTTCGCCTCTAAATTTTCAAGTACAAACTGAGTAAAATGCAGACCAGCGGTAGGTGCTGCAACAGAGCCGTCGTATCGGGCATAAATAGTTTGATATCGTTCTTTATCTTCTTCTACAGGTTCGCGGTCGATGTATGGTGGTAGTGGCACTTTCCCAAATAACTCAAGCATTTCCTCAAAAGAGGATTGTGTATCATCCCAGCTAAATTTGATTTTTTGTATATCGTCATCAATACCAATACGTTGAGCTCTGATGGAAAAATTACTTATAGAATCCTGAAGTATTAACTCCGTGTTTTTCCACTTTTTTGAATTTCCTACATAACAGTTCCAAATTACGTAATTTGAACCAGATTCAATTTCCTCAAGGCAAAAGATCTCAATGCGGGCCCCTTCAGGTTTATGGAAGATCAACCGTGCTTTTATAACTTTTGTATCATTGAAGACGAAAAAGCTTTCGGAAGGAATAAATGAAGGTAAATTTTTAAATTGGCTGTCTGTAATTTCTTCGTCACGTAAAACCAGAAGCTTTGATTCATCCCTTTGATTCAATGGGAAGTTAGCAATTTTTGACTCAGGTAACAGGTAGTTATAGTCAGTGATAGGTAATTCTCGAAACATCACAGTTTTCAAATTAAGATGCAAAATTATGCATAATTGCCCGATGCATTATATGAAAGCTCGAATGCAAATTTTACCGGGGCAAATTTTAATTAAGGTATGAGAATTATTTAAACAGGTCAGATATGTTGATCTGGCTTTCATACAGGTGCAAAACATCTTCCATCTCAACCAACTGAAGTTTTTCAATTCTGTTACTAATCTGCTGGTACCAGATTTCTATGAATAATCCCCTGAAAGCATAGAGTTTTATCACATAAAACATATAAATACGGTCAAGTAGTTCATGACCCTCAGAGAGTACAAGGTTAACTCTTCTCTCAACAGGCAATTCCTGAAAGTCTTCGGGATTCATTTAAGTAAAAATATTTAGGCTAACTGGAAATGTGCACGTTCAATTTCAAGATCATATTTTTCTTTGAGGTAGATAAGGTTGTCTAAAGTTGCTTTCTGATCATAAATACGAACCAATTCAACAATTCCTTCGCGACTGTAATATCCGGCCTGTGCTGCATCATAAACCTTATGATTGTTATTATTCCTGATACTCGTTGTAATAGTTTCAAATTTAGGCCATGAAACATATTTATTAACCTTAAAGTAATAAGTATCTTTCAATTCAGTATCCTTATATACAGAAGGTACTATCTCTTCAAGTGTCATAAATTTCCATAAATGAATCACACTACTATATGGTTTTATTGTCCGGGTTTGTAAAAATTCAGTACCATATTGTTTATAGAGCTCAATAAGTTGAGGAAGATTATTGTAATCATCCATATATATCCTGATACAATTTACCAGATTATTCTGCAGAGTAACCCTTCCAATTACAGCATCAAACCTTGTGTTGATTTGGTTTCTGATAGATACTGTTTTCCTGATAAAATCATTCATCAGTTCAAAAGGCAGATCTTTGGTAATAGCAAAAATAGATCTCGGTTTTTTTTCCTCTTCATTTACCGGGATATAAAATTGATCATAAAATCCGGGGTATGGATCCAAATCTTCCAGAATAAGATCACTGTATTTAAATTCTGATTCTAGTAATGCAAGGGTTTCTTTCTTGATTATAAAACCCAGTGATTCAATTGTTTTAGGACTTTCCATAACTCAGTTTTTTACGTCTTTTTCAAATTTAAGAAAATAAACAACAGAGTGCATGAAAAGTTAATATGGCTATCTTTGAAACTGCAATCTAATTTGAAGATGAATATAAGATCTCATGTACCAAACGCAGTGACCCTGCTGAACTTATTAAGTGGTTCGCTTTCTATTATTTTACTGTTTAAAGGCTATATTGAATACTCCGCACTTTGTGTAGGATTATCGGCGGTCTTTGATTTTTTAGATGGGTTTTTTGCTAAGTTATTCAATGTTAAATCTTTCCTTGGCAAAGAACTAGATTCACTTGCTGATGTTATATCATTTGGTCTTGCACCTGCTCTATTTTTATTTTATCTGATGAGTAACAATGAGTATATTAAGGCAAGTGATAACTATCTGGCTTTCACTCCTTATCTCGCTTTATTTATTGCCGCTTTTTCTGCTTTAAGGTTAGCAAAGTTTAATCTTGACACCAGACAAACGGTATCATTTTTAGGACTTCCAACTCCTGCAAATGCAGTTTTTTTCGTTTCGCTTGTTGTAGTTGCGCTTCAGAAAGAAAATGAAATACCCTTTTTAAATGAAATTACAGGAAGTCTTTGGGTACAATTGATTGTGATTCCACTATCGTGTTATTTATTGATATCGGAAATACCAATGTTTGCCTTAAAATTTACTAAGGGATATGGATTAAAAAACAACATGCTACGCTATTCTTTTCTTACAATAGCCCTTCTCTGCATATTTTTATTTGACTGGTCAGGAATTCTGCTTTCTGTTATTATTTATATCGGTATGTCCTTGATTTTTGGTGATAGATAATTTTTTTTCTGTTTTTTGAAGTACGGCTGTAAATAATTATATTTTTGTGCAGTTGCCTTGAACAAATTTAAAAATAAGTGTGGAACTGATGAAGCTGTTATACAAACTAATACTTGTTACCCTCCTCGTTATTGGCTTTTCTCCTATTGACTCAAGAATCGCCAGTGCTAATCTAAACGAAAGCGAAATACTTACTGATGCTGAAACAGTCCAGCTTACACGGATTCTTGCTTCAGAAGTTATTGAAAGACTTGATTCTTTAATTGATAAATTTTCATTACACTACCGGTTTAGTGGGAATGTATTGGTCGCTTACAAAGGCCAGGAGATTTTTACTAAATCTGTTGGTTATGCTGATCCTTTAAAAAAGGAACCAGTTAAAACCAATACTATTTTTCAGCTTGCATCAGTCAGTAAGCAGTTTACAGCTGCTGCTATTCTGCTTCTTAAAGCTGAAGGAAGGATTGACTTTGATGATCCATTAGTAAAATATATACCTGAATTGCCCTATTCTTCTGTTAATATTTATCACTTGTTGCACCACCTGTCGGGGATGCCAAACTATATGTACCTTGTTGATAAATATTGGAAGGAGGATAAAGCTCCTAACAATGAGGATGTTGTCGATTTAATGGCTCAACACAAGTTGCCTTTGTTTTTCAAGCCTGGTTCCAGATATGACTATTCAAATACAGGATATGTGATGTTGGCAACTGTGGTTGAAAGGGTTACAGGGCTATCACTGAACGACTTTTTACAACGGAGGATTTTTCAACCGCTTGGAATGGAAAATACCTTTGTGTATTCAACCGCCGATACAACAGTTTCGAGAAAGCAAGCTGACGGCTTCAGGGCAGGCAGGTACGGCTATATTAAAATAGGTATAACCGATAATGATGGTCCTGTTGGTGATAAAGGTGTTTGTTCTACAACTGAAGACATGCTTAAATGGGATAATGCCCTCTATAAGGAATCACCCATTAACCAGGAATTACTGCAGGTGGCTTTTTCACCTGTTACTACTTCAACGGGAAGAGAGGTGCCTTATGGATGTGGTTTCAGAATAAGGGAGTGCAATGGTTCAAAAGTTATTTATCATAATGGCATATGGGAAGGCTCAAGGATAAATTTCCACCGGTTTATTGATCGGGGAAATACAATTATTGTGATGAATAATACCAGTATCTCCTCAAATCATGAACTCGTGAGATTAATTGAGAAAACTTTGAATGATGAAACCACACTTGACATAACAACCAAAATAACAAGGTTAGTTATTGATGAAGGTTTACAATCAGCTCTGGATTATTACAACAGTTTATGTGAAATTGATCCATTATTACATCCTGATATAAGGAAAATAATGCAGGCAGCAGATTATATGTATAGTATCGGAAAAGATAAAAAAGCAGAAGAAATTAAAGCACTCTGCAAATCGATGGTTAGTGTATAGTTTATCGCCTTAATTCGAAATTTTTACCTAAATATACGTCTCTTACCCTTTCATCAGCAGCTAATTCTTCTGCTGAACCTGACCGTAAGACAGAACCTTCAAACAACAGATAGGCGCGGTCTGTAATGTTCAGTGTTTCATGAACATTATGGTCGGTGATAAGAATACCTATATTTTTATCTTTCAGCTTTGACACGATATTCTGGATATCCTCAACTGCAATTGGATCAACACCGGCAAAAGGTTCATCAAGTAAAATGAACTTTGGATTAGCTGCCAGTGCCCTTGCAATCTCAGTTCTTCTCCGTTCGCCACCTGAAAGTTGAATACCTTTACTTTTTCTTACATTGCTTAACCCGAACTCCTCAATCAGGCTTTCAAGTCTTAGTTGCTGGTCTTCTTTTGAAAGTTTGGTAAATTCAAGTACTGCTTTGATATTGTCTTCAACACTAAGTTGCCTGAAAACAGATGCTTCCTGTGCCAGGTAACCAATACCTAGCTGGGCCCTGCGGTACATTGGCATATCCGTAATTTCAGTATCCTCCAGATAAACATGACCTGATAGTGGTTTTATGAGCCCAACTATCATGTAAAATGAGGTTGTTTTACCAGCACCATTAGGCCCAAGTAAACCAACAATCTCACCTTGCTTTACTTCAACAGATACATTGTTTACTACAGTCCGCTGGCGATATTTCTTAATTAAGTTCTCAGTCCTGAGTATCATTTTGATTATTTAACAGTAATTATTCAGATGCTTTAAGTTCATCCCAGAATTCTATTGCACGTCGGGTGTGGGGAATAACAATAGTACCTCCTACAAGGTTTGCAATTCCAACTACTTCCATTAATTCAGCTTCTGAAAGTCCTAATTCATGACATGTAATCAAATGGTATTTTATACAATCATCACAACGGAGAACCATTGATGATACAAGTCCAAGCATTTCCTTTGTTTTTGCATTTAAAGCGCCATCTTCATAGCATAGTGTATCAACACTATATATGCGTTTTAGTATTTTATTGTTCTCCGCACTGAGCAGGCGCTTGTTCATTTTGTCGCGATATTCATTGAATTCGCGCAGTTTATCACTCATGTTTGTAACTTTAAATTATTCCCTCTTTGAGGATATCATGCAGATGAATCACCCCAACATAGATTTCATCATCCATAACGAGCATTTGAGTAATATTATTTTTACGCATTACATCTAATGCATCAGCAACAAGTATATCACAATTAATAGTAAGTGGATCGTGGGTCATGATATCTGCAGCTCTAAGATTATTAAGTGGAACTTCACGATGCAACATTCTTCTGATATCACCATCAGTTATTATCCCAACAAGCTTTTCATTTTGTAACACAGCAGTAGCACCAAGTCTTTTAGATGAAATTTCGAGAATTACAGAACGCATGTCATCATTTGTTTGGACTTCAGGCTTTTCGTTATTTTTATAAAGATCAGCCACTCGAAGGTAGAGTCTTTTTCCTAAGGCACCACCAGGATGATATCTTGCAAAATCCTCTCGCGTAAACCCCCTGCATTCCAGAAGAGCAATGGCAAGAGCATCGCCCATAACAAGCTGTGCAGTAGTACTGGCAGTAGGAGCGAGGTTATTTGGACAAGCTTCTCTTTTTACTGTGGTATTGAGAATCAGATCAGCATTTCGAGCCAGAAAAGATTCAGTATTTCCAACCATTGCAATTATCTTATTACCCATTGTTTTAATAATAGGAATTAAAACTTTGATTTCGGGGGTATCACCACTTTTAGACAAACAAATAACAATGTCTTCATTCCTGACCATTCCAAGATCACCATGTATTGCATCAGCAGCATGCATAAATATGGCCGGAGTACCGGTACTATTGAGGGTACTCACCAATTTAGATGCAATATTTGCGCTTTTACCTATTCCTGTAACTATCACTCTTCCCTCAGATTCAAGAATAAGTCTGATAGATTTCTCAAAATCGTCTGTTAGAAATGAACTCAACTGCTCAATAGCAGTCGCCTCTTCCTGTATAGTTCGTTGCGCAATGGCACGAATTTCCTTTGATGTTTTCAAATGTGCAACATTATTTGAGCACAAATATACAACTTAAGAGGTGATTAGTGCCTTTGACAATTGTTTAGCATTTTAAGCATTGTGAATCAAACTATTTGAAAATTAGTGTTTATTCGATGAAAAAAATTATGAAATTTGCACTCCTTTTACTGAAATGTGAGAAAATGTTCTCTCCGGGAGTTGATGATTTATCTTTTTCTCAGACGAAGTAAAAGTTACAATTTATTTATGTATGATTTAACAGTCTTAAACGGGCTTGGTTTTGTATTGTGAATTCAGAGTATCTTAGGGATGTTTTAGACAGGAAGATGTGGACTTATTTTTTTTTAAAAAACTTGAATTCTTAAAAAAGACTTGGATACACTGAAAGAAATTATTAAATTTGTTTAACTCGAGTCAATTTTCGTAAAGCCGGGAGTTTGTGCTTGTCGGAATACTATATATACGATAACTAAATGAGTAAAAAAATAGAGAACACTTCGCTTAATGAATTATTGAAGAAAATATTTGGGTTTGATTCATTTAAAGGAAATCAGGAACCGATTATTGAAAGCCTTCTTGATGGTCACGATACCTTTGTTATCATGCCAACCGGTGGAGGAAAATCAATGTGTTATCAGCTTCCGGCACTTATTAGTGAGGGAACTGCTATTATTATATCGCCTTTGATTGCATTGATGAAGAATCAGGTAGATGCAATCAGGAATTTTGGCGCCGAAAAGGGAATAGCACATGTACTCAATTCTTCATTGGGTAAAACTGAGATAGCTGAGGTTAGAAAAGATCTTACCAGTGGTAAAACCAAACTTCTGTATGTTGCACCTGAATCTCTGACTAAAGATGAGAATGTGCAGTTTTTCAAGGATATTAATATTTCATTTTTCGCCATTGATGAAGCCCACTGTATCTCAGAATGGGGACATGACTTCAGACCTGAATACCGGAGATTAAGGCCAATAATTGAGTCTATTGGTAAAAGAGTTCCAATAATCGCTCTCACGGCTACTGCAACACCCAAAGTTCAGCAGGATATTCAGAAGAACCTGAACATGCTTGATGCTAAGCTTTTTATTTCTTCTTTTAACAGGGCAAATTTATATTACGAAGTAAGACCTAAAGGTGAGGAGCCGATTAAGGATATTATTAAATACATTAAATCACAGGCAGGTAAGTCGGGTATTGTTTATTGCCTTAGTCGTAAAAAAGTTGAGGAATTAGCCGAAACTTTGCAGGTAAATGGAATTAAAGCCTTGCCATACCATGCTGGTCTTGACTCTCAAACACGCGTGACCAATCAGGATAAATTCCTGATGGAAGAAATAGATGTTATTGTTGCTACTATAGCTTTCGGAATGGGTATTGATAAGCCTGATGTAAGATATGTCATACATCATGATATGCCCAAAAGCCTTGAGGGTTATTATCAGGAAACTGGTCGCGCAGGTCGTGATGACGGTGAAGGTAATTGTATTGCTTTCTATAGTTACGATGATATTCAGAAACTTGAGAAGTTTAATAAAAATAAGCAAGTTGCAGAACAGGAAATAGCCAGTCAACTATTACTTGAAACCGTAGCTTATGCTGAATCTTCTGTTTGCCGAAGAAAGCAATTGCTCCATTATTTTGGAGAAGTTTACCAGGAGGAAAACTGCGGTAGCTGTGACAACTGCCTGCATCCAAAAACAAAATTTGAAGGACAGGAAGCTGTTGAGCTGGTTCTGGAAACTGTTCTTGCTGTCAAGCAGTTGTTTAAGGCAAAGCATATTATTGGTGTAATAACCGGTAAATTATCTGCCAACAATAAATCATTTAAGCATAATCAACTCGAAGTTTTTGGCAAGGGAAGTGAACAGGACGAAAGGTACTGGAATGCAGTGATCAGACAAATGCTGATAGAGCGTTTACTGGTTAAAGATATTGAAAATTATGGATTGCTTAAAGTAACACCTGATGGTCTTAAGTTCCTTAAAAAACCATATTCAATCATGCTCACCCGTGATCATGATTATGAAAATGCTGAGGAAGAGGATTTCTTTGCAGGTGGTGGAGTGAAGACCAGTACCGCTGATAAGGTATTGTTTACCATGCTTAAGGATCTCAGAAAGGAAATATCCAGGAAAGAAAGTCTTCCCCCTTTTGTTATTTTTCAGGATCCTTCGCTTGAAGATATGGCAATCCAATATCCAATTACTTTTGACGAGCTTAAACAGATTACTGGTGTAGGCTCTGGTAAAGCACAAAAATATGGTGATCCGTTTCTTAAGCTGATAAAAACATATGTTGAGGAAAACGAGATCATCAGACCGATGGATATGGTGGTCAAATCTGTTATCAACAAATCAGGTCTTAAAGTATATATCATACAGAATGTGGACAGGAAGATATCTCTTGAAGATATTGCAATGGCCAAAAATATGACCATCAGCGAATTGCTTACAGAGATTGAGCGTATCGTCTCATCAGGTACAAAGCTTGACCTTACTTATTATGTGAATGAGTATGTTGATCCATATCATCAGGAAGAAATCTATGAATATTTCCGGGAAGCTGAAAGTGACTCGATCAATGATGCGTTGGTGAATCTTGGAGAAGATGAATTTAGTGAGGAAGAAATTCGCCTCATGAGAATAAAATTTATGTCAGATCTCGGCAATTAAAAAATAACCAGTTAAATATTAGTAAACTCAAAACATCATGCAGGAAGAAACTCCAAACAACCAACCTGAGCAGAATAATGACTATTCAAACAATGATAAACCGGTGAATAATACTGATGCAAAACCAGTTAGGGGAGGGCAGCTAAACCTGATACTTACAATTACAAATGTGGTTTTGTTGGCAGGCCTTGCTATTTTGTACTTTATAGTTATTAAAAATGATAATGTAATTCCTGAAAGAGCTATACAAAAAGCTTCAAATGGTTCTGTAACAGTTGCTTATGTCAACAGTGATTCTATTCTGGCAAAGTACTCACTGGTTAAACAAATGCGTGATAAACTTGAAGCTAATACTATTAAATTCGAAAATGAATTAAAGACTAAACAGAGCTCATTTGAGAAAGATGCTGCTTATTTTCAGGAACAAGTACAAAAGAAAACAATTTCTGAATCTTCAGCCCAGGAAGTATATGCAAGCCTTATGAATGAGCAGCAAAAGCTAATGGATTTACGTGAAAAATACACATCCGAGCTTTCAAAGCAGGAATTCGATATGAATCAGTTGCTACTTGATAGTTTAAATAACTTCCTTAAGCGTTATAATAAAAAGATGAATTTCGATTATATCTTCTCATATAACAGAGGTGGAAGTATTCTAACTGCCAACGACTCACTTGATATTACTGATGAGGTGCTTAATTTACTCAATACTGAATTTGAAGCCAAGAAATAATTAAGATGAGATTTATAAGCCTGCAACTTTTAACCGGCATTATGTTGGTTGTTATGTTTTCTTGTGATGACAATGGCAAAAGTGAAGTTAAACCTAAACAGTTGATTGACCGTGAAACAATGATTTTGCTAATGGCCGATATGGATGTAACTGATGCTGCTCTTAAAGTTAAACAAGTTGGGATAAGTCACGACAGTTTGAAAAAACTTGCTGACCAGGCATATGATTCACTGTATCTTTATTATAAAATTACTCCCGAAGTTTTCAGGCAAAATATGCAATACTACCAGCGGGATATGGAAGATTTTGAAAAGATGGTAGACGATAAAATTTCCTTACTTTCCAGGAAGAAGGATAGTATTATGCTGGAATCTCAAAAAACGGATACTTCAAAGATTAAGGTCAAAGCTATAAAACGATAATTTCTTATCTTGTTGCTGTTGCAGTATATGACTCACTGCTACCACCACCGGTAATAGTGTATGACCAATCCATTTCGTTTTCACTTGTTAGCTGTCCCTGCCCTTCAATGGTAATGCCTGGATATATTTCCTGTGAACTAATGTATATTGTTGAGGATGTGACAATTCCTTTTGCACTGTATGAGTTTCCAAAATTGCCAATATTCTTAAGTACCACCTGTGAAGAATTACTGTTGTCAAGGGCAATATTAACTGAATAACTCATACCACGGGCAGCATCTGATTCTATGAAGAGCCAGGTGCCAACAAATTTGTCCCTGGCATCCTGATCGATTGGATCTATGTCTTCATCCAAAGCGCAGGACGTTACTAAAGATAAAAGCATAAAGGCTAAGAGAGTTTTGATTGATCGGTTCATGGTGTAGATTGTTTTTCAAATATTCAAATGCAAATAATATGCCATCGTTTCAAGATCATCAGTTGATGATTACCTTACAAGCCGACAAAACACTACCATTTCCAGTAAGGACTGCAATAAATAATCCTTTGGTTGCTTTAGGCCTGACAACCAGATTTGAATTGGGTAGAATCCGTTGGTGATATATTGGTCTGCCGGTTGCATTTATTAAATCAATGGACAGGTCCTTATAATAAATCTGTTGCGTATTAATAAGTAAAGTTCCGTCTTGTATAAAGCGCAAGCTTTCGGGATGTAACAGATTTGTATAAGCAGACACCGTACAGGGAGCCGGCATACCTCCAATTGATGTTACTTCCTGAACTATGCTGTCATAAGCGGGAGGCCATATATATGAATTTGCCACAACATGGTTGGGAGCAATTATGGCAACTGTTGGGTATGAAAGTACCTGGTATAATTCTACTACTTCATTGCCACCACCTTGCAAACCACTGGCAGATGGATAACCGGCATTCCATATTGAATCGAAATCTCTCACATCATCATTGTCACTTCCCCAGTTAATACCTAGAAATATTACATTTCCTTCATTGCATCCAAAATATTCATAAGCTTGAGTAATATGTGAGGCGTAAGTTTGACAAGGACCACAAGTTGTTGTAAAGAAATCTATGACAACTATCTTGTCATTTGAAAGATAGTTGAACAGATGGTGCGATTGACTATTCACATCCTTAACCATAAAATCTACTGCTGTATCTATTGCTATTTGTGATTTACTGTTTAATGAACACGTTAAAGCAATAAAAAAAGTAATAAAATGGAGTTGTCGGTTGAACATCATGATGCGTATATTTTATATAGAAAGGGCGGCAGTCAGATTAGTAGCTAACCTACTGGCACCAATTCTGAATAACTTGTTTGTTAGCCACTCAACTCCCAGAATCTCTTCAACTAATCTTATATATGTTATTGCCTGCTCAGGAGTTGAAATACCACCGGCTGCTTTAAATCCGGTCATTCTACCGGTTTTTTCATAGTAGTCCCTTATAGCATGGAGCATAACATAAGCCGCTTCAGGTGTCGCAGAAACAGGTATTTTACCTGTGGAGGTTTTAATGAAATCACCACCAGCTTTTAATGCAAGGATTGAAGCATCATAAATTAGATTTAAGTCTTTAAGTTCACCTGTTTCAAGTATGACTTTCAGGTGAGCATTATTACATGCAGCCTTAATTGCATTGATTTCATCAAACACTTCTATGTAATCCCCCTGAAGGAATTTACCTCTTGAAATTACCATATCTATCTCATCAGCTCCTTCGTTAACAGCATAAGCGACCTCTTGAACCTTAATTTCAATGGGTGATTGCCCTGATGGGAATGCTCCGGCTACACTCGCAACTTTTACAGAAGTATCAGCAAGCAGAACTTTGGCTTGTTTAACAAACACTGGATAAACGCATACAGCAGCAACATCCGGCAATCCTGACTTATTTAAACTCTTTGCCTTGTTACAGAGTTCCTCAATAGTTTTGTCATTGTCACAACCTTCCAGAGTTGTAAGATCAAGGGTTGTCAGGGCGAAAAGTAAGAGATCTTTGTCAGTACCAGGATATCCTGACTTTCTGGATACAATGTCATTAATATGCTGTGTTACTTCTGCATTATTGAAGAATCTGGTTTTAGGCATGTTAAGTATTTACGGATTTGAGAGATTTTATTTGTAAAGTATCAATTCCTATAAAGCATCGGTTGGATCCCAACCGGTTGCAAGTCCCTGATGAAGGTTGTCAAGTTTAGTCATATCTTCATTATTTATCTCAAAATCAAATACCTGATTGTTTTGAGAAATCCTTGAAGGCAGTGATGATTTAGGAATTACTGCAAAGTTATGTTGAATTGCCCATCTAATCAATAATTGGGCGGTAGTTTTACCATAATATTCAGCCATGCGTAAAAGTAATGGTTCCTTAAGTTTCAAACCTTTTGTCAACGGACTGTAAGCTATTGGAAGAATATTATTGTTCTGGCAGAAGTGTACTGTATCAGTTCTGTCGCCATAGATAAAGGGATGTAGTTCAAGTTGATTTGCAGCCGGAAATATATTGCAGTAACCAAAAAGTTCCTCTAAATGGTGCTTCATATAATTGCTAACGCCAATTGCCCTGCACTTGCCTTCCCTATAAATAGTCTCAAGTGCCTTCCAGGTATCTTTACGTTTTCCCTGAACCGGCCAATGTATTAGATAAAGATCTAAATATGTTACATTTAGCCGTTGCATGCTTTCATTAAATGCTTTTATGGTTTGATCATATCCCTGATCAGAATTCCAGACTTTAGTGGTAATGAAGATTTCTTCCCTTGGAATCCCTGAACTCATGACTGCATTACCGACAGCTCTTTCATTACCATAAATCTTTGCAGTATCAATATGCCGGTATCCGTTATTGAGTGCAAAGCTGATTGCTTTTTGAGTAGACTCATCATTAGGCATTTGATAAACACCAAGTCCAACTACTGGAATCTTAATCCCATTATTTAAGGTAAAAGCATGTAACTCAGCCATGGCTTACTATATTTTTTAAGGCAACATACAAAATTCTTAAAAGTTTCTCAATAAATGGATCAATTACAAGTTCTATTGTTTAAACCTCTAAATTAGCAGTAAAATTTTGGATTACATGAAAATTGCTCTGTTTGGTAAGGTTTTTACAGACGACCGTTTCAATTATCTGCAATTGTTGCTGGATAAGCTTACAAATGAAGGAATTGAAATTATGATAGGACAAGAGTTCTATGAATTCATTCAGTCAAAAGTTATCATAACGGGTGATGTAAAAACTTTCAATAAACAATCGGACATTGAAGGAATCGCAGATTTTCTTATATCTGTAGGAGGCGACGGAACCATGCTTGATGCCATAACTTACATTGGAAATTCAGGCATTCCGGTAATGGGAATAAACCTGGGAAGGATGGGTTTTTTATCAGGTATTCATAAAGAAGAAATTGACCCTGCAATTGATGCTCTTTTACAAGGAAATTACAGAATTGATAAGAGATCATTGTTACGTCTTGAAACAAAAGATAACCTTTTTGGTCAGTTCAATTATGCCCTTAATGAGTTAACGATTAATAAAAAAGGAACAGGTTCAATGATCCTGGTTTATGTATACGTTAATAATGTACTTCTCAACGCATATTGGGGTGATGGAATTATAATTGCAACTCCAACCGGTTCTACAGCTTACTCACTTAGTTGTAATGGCCCAATATTAGCACCAGAGAGCGAGAATTTTGTAATTACCCCAATTGCAACACACAATTTAACTGTTCGTCCTGTCGTTATTCCTGACAATAGTGAATTGAAAGTTAGGGTTGAAGGCAGGATTGCAGAATTTCTGGTAGGACTAGACAGCAGGTATGAGACAATTGATGCAACCACTGAAATGACAGTCAGGAAAGAGAATTTCCATATTAATCTGGTTCAACGCCTGAACGATAATTTTTTCACTACAATCAGGCAGAAGCTTTTATGGGGACGTGATATTCGTATTTGAAATGGCCAGTCTCTTTCAAAATTGAAACTCGGCTGTTTTTTTTGCTATTTTTGCACGCTCAAATAAATGTTTATAAGCCGTTAATTTGTTATATTAACTAAAATGGACGTTAAACCGCTCAGTATTATTAATTTTTCGGCTTCTGCACTAATGAAGGCAGTAATATTCTCTGCGCTTTCCTTTATATCACTAAACCTTTCTGCTCAGAGCTACGGTGAGGTTGGAGTGTTTGGTGGTGTTGCCTATTACATTGGAGACCTCAATCCGGGGAAACAGTTTGAAATCGTCAAACCTGCATTTGGTGGGTTTCTGAGACATAATTTCAACGAAAGGCTTGCAATAAATCTATCTGGAACTTATGGACATATTGCAGGTGATGATGCAATTTCCGGTTACAGAACCGACAGAAACTTAAATTTTAAAAGTCCTGTAACTGATATTTCTGCAACTTTTGAGATTAATTTTTTCGAATATTTCATAGGTAGTCTGAGGCATTTCTTAACCCCATACATGTTTGCAGGAGCTGGCACTGTAATATTTAATCCCCAGGGAAAATACAATGGAGATTTTTATGATCTTCAACCTTTAGGGACAGAAGGACAGAACAGTGAGATATATCCTGACAGAGACCCATATAAAAGAGTAGCTTTTCAAGTACCTTTTGGAATAGGGGTTAAATACAGCCTTAATGATTTTATTGGTATCACAGCTAACTGGACCATGCATAAGACATACACTGACTATATTGATGATGTAAGTAAAACCTATTATCTGGACCTTGCGAACAGTAGCTCTTCGGATACAGGTACTGAAGGTTTATTATCAGATCCTACACTATCACATAATAAGGATATGCAGCGTGGAGACTCACAAAATAATGATTGGTATTCCACAGCAGGAGTTAGTATTTCTATAAGAATCAATTATTCAAGTCATAAAAAGTGCCTCAATACTTTTTTATAGACTGATTAACAATTATTAACAGCAAATAATCAGCATAATAAGATATTACTGCCTAATTTTATTTCCGTTTCTGACACATGGAACTTAAGAGCAAAATTGATACAACACGATTGCCACAACACATTGCTATCATTATGGATGGTAATGGCAGATGGGCTAAGAAAAAGGGCGAGGCAAGAGTGTTCGGTCATCAGCATGGGGTGGAGTCTGTGCGGCATATAGCAACAATTTCAGCTGATCTGGGCATCAAGTATCTTACATTGTATGCATTTTCTACTGAAAATTGGAAAAGACCACAGTATGAAGTTGATGCTCTTATGGATTTGTTAGTCCATACTTTAAGTGAAGAATTGGATACATTGATGAAAAATAATATCAGGCTCAAGGCAATAGGCGATCTTTCGGGACTAAATCCTGATTGTTACAAGCAGCTCGTTCAAACAATGGATCAAACTTCAGGGAATAAGCGTATGGATTTGATTCTTGCCTTAAATTATAGTGGCCGTTGGGAGATGGCTGAAGCAACAAAAAAGATTGCCATTGAGGTTGCTGCGGGTAACATCAACCCTGATTCCATCACAAGTGAGACTATTAACCAATATTTAACGACTAAAGGAATCCCTGATCCTGAGTTACTCATACGGACAGGTGGTGAAAACAGAGTCAGCAATTTTCTACTATGGCAAATTGCCTATGCAGAGCTTTACTTTACTAAGGTATTCTGGCCCGACTTCCGAGAAGATAACCTTTATGAAGCTATTATTAATTACCAAAATCGTGAACGACGTTTTGGAATGATCAGCGAACAAATTAATCAAGCTTTTGATAAATGAAATTAACACATCGCCTAATTGCCATTTTACTGCTCTTTCTTTCTTTTTCTGCCTCTGCACAGATCCGACTGGGCGATGATCTTAACAAGTTCGATTATTCAAGCCCTAAAACTTACATAATTGGTGGTATAACCGTAACAGGTATCCAGTACCTTGATCAGAACGTGATTATAATGCTCTCTGGTTTACAGGTAGCTGATCGTGTTGAAATACCCGGTGAGAAAATAAGGAAGGCAATTGATAAATTATGGACTCAGGGACTCTTTGAAGATATTAGCATTACTGCTACTAAAATAACAGATGACGACCTGATTTTTCTTAACATCAATCTCAAAGAACGTCCTCGATTATCGAAATTCTCATTTAAAGGTATCAGGAAATCTGAAGCTGATGATATAAGGGAAAAAGTTAAACTCGTTAAAAATGACGTTGTCACCGATAATGTTATTAACCGTACTTCCAATATTATTAAAAAGCATTTTACTGATAAGGGCTTTCTTAACACCGTTGTTAACATCGAACAATCAAGAGATACTGCCCGGCCTAATGAAGTGGCTCTCGTTATTAATATCAATAAGGGTTCAAAAGTCAGAATTGACCATATCAACATTATTGGTAACAAACAGCTTTCGGATGCCCAATTGAAAAAAGCCATGAAAGAAACCAAGGAGAAAGGTGTTGTTGAACCTTTCAGGATCCTTGATAAATTTGTTTTCAAAATGCCAAAGCAGCTCTTGACATTCAATGCTGATTCCATTATAAATTTTTCTACTAATACTGTAAATGAGCATTTGAAGTTCAGAATTTTCAAATCATCAAAATTTATCAGGGACAAGTACAAAGAGGACCTCAATAATTTAATAACCAAATTTAATGATGCCGGATTCAGGGACGCTGTTGTTTTAAAAGATACTATTTATCCTTCTGCCGATGGGAAAAATATAAACGTTGACATACGTGTTGAAGAAGGAAACCGCTATTATTTTGGTGATATTAAGTGGGTGGGTAATACAAAATACACCGCACAGCAGTTAAGTGAGGTTCTAAAGATCAAGAAAGGTGATGTTTACAATCAAAGTGAACTTGAAGCCAATCTTACCTATAATCCAAATGGTATAGATGTTAGTACCCTCTATCTTGATGATGGTTATTTATTCTTCTCAGTTATTCCTGTTGAGGTAAATGTAGAAAATGATACTATTGACCTGGAAATGCGTATCAGGGAAGGGAAACAAGCTACAATAAATAAAGTTATAGTAAAAGGAAATACACGTACCAATGACCATGTGGTTATGCGTGAATTAAGGACAAGACCCGGCCAGTTGTTCAGCCGTTCTGACATAATACGTACAACCCGTGAATTAGCCCAGTTAAGGTACTTTGATCCGGAGAAGATAGTACCAACCCCAATTCCAAATGCTGCCGATGGAACCGTTGATATTGAATACAAAGTAGAAGAAACTTCATCTGACCAGGTTGAACTGTCGGGTGGTTGGGGTTATGGCCGTGTGGTGGGTACACTTGGACTTTCATTTAATAATTTCTCTGCTAAAGGCCTTTTCAAGAAAGATGCCTGGAAACCTATTCCAACAGGTGATGGTCAGAAGCTAAGTGTACGTCTTTCTTCTTATGGAAAAGGATATATAAGTTATAGTGCCTCATTTACCGAACCATGGTTAGGTGGCAGAAAACCTAATAGTTTTAGTGTCAGTTACTATCATTCATTATTTTCAAACAGCAAAGCAAAAACTGATAGTACTTATTATTCATTTGCAATTGATGGATTATCAATCTCCTTAGGAAAGAGACTTGAATGGCCGGATGATTATTTTACCCTTGTTCAAACAATATCTTTCAGGAATTACAAATTAAATAATTATGGGAGCATCTTTTCTTTTGGAGATGGAACCGGCATCTATAGAAATTACAGTTACGGAATTACACTAGCCCGTAATTCAATTGACAATCCTATTTTTCAGCGTGCTGGTTCTGAAGTTGCGCTAACGCTTGAGATTACTCCGCCATACTCACTCTTCAAGACTGTAAAAGACACATCACTTGTTCCTGAAAATGAGAGAGACACAGAAAGGTACGGATGGATTGAATATCATAAGTGGAAATTTAATGCCTCAGTTTACAGGCAATTAGTGGGTAACCTGGTTTTAAGCGCCCGTATTAAATATGGCTTCCTTGGCCTTTATGACAGCAATATAGGTGTAACGCCCTTTGATCGCTTTTATCTGGGTGGTGACGGATTATCCGGAACCACAAACCTGGATGGTCGTGAAATTATTGGTATGCGTGGTTATTCAAATGAAAGTTTAACGCCAGAGTATTACAAATCAAAGAACATTGGCGGTACAATATATAACAAGAGCACACTCGAATTAAGATACCCTCTCTCACTTAATCCAAGCGCAACAATTTACGCACTGGCATTTGTTGAAGCCGGTAATGCCTGGAAAGAGTTTAAAGAGTTTAACCCATTCTCATTGAAACGTTCTGCTGGTGTTGGGGTAAGGGTGTATCTACCAATGTTTGGATTATTAGGTCTTGATTGGGGTTATGGATTTGATGATGTTCCAGGTATGCCATCAGCCAATAAAGGACAGTTTCACTTCTCAATCAATCAGAGTATAGACTAAATAATATAGTAACTGCTAACCTATATTTGTGGCAGGGATTTTGATTAAGTTTTGTTTGTCTAATAAATATTTTCTACAATATTAACCTCAAAAAGGGAGGAACAATGAAACGTTTACTATTAATTGTTGCTGTGATTATTGCAGCTGCCACTTCAGGAAAAGCCCAGAAGTTTGCTTATGTTGACAGTGAATTTATTCTGGAAAATATTCCAGAGTATGCTGATGCCAAAAAGGAAGTTGATGATCTTTCCATGCAATGGCAAAAAGATATTGAAGCTAAATTTG
Organism: Lentimicrobium sp.; assembly: GCA_035298745.1. Taxonomy (GTDB): domain Bacteria; phylum Bacteroidota; class Bacteroidia; order Bacteroidales; family Lentimicrobiaceae; genus Lentimicrobium. The sequence continues at coordinate 81,003 of DATGXS010000014.1, forward strand.
CTGAAATTGACCAACTCTACAAAAAATTTAGCGCTGAAGCTGTACTCCTTCCTGATGATATCAAAGCAAAAAGGGAAAAAGAGATCATTGATAAAGAAAAAGCTGCCAAAGAACTTCAAAAACAACGTTTTGGAACAGATGGTGACCTTTTTAAACGTCGTGAAGAATTAATCAAACCTATTCAGGAGAAAATTGCTGCTGCAATTGAATCACTTGCTACTACTGAAAATTATGCAGTTATTTTTGACAAAGCCGGAAGTGTTTCTATGATGTATACCAACCCACGATACGATATTAGTGAAGAAGTATTGGATAAGATGGGTTACTCTTATAAAACAAGACAATAATCCTTCATCTTTTATTAGTGTGATTTGTTGATTTTTATATTCCATTTAAATTGTTATTTTTGCGGACCTTTTAATTTAAACCCTTAACTGATTACAATGAAACAAGTATTCAAATTCTTCCTGGTTATATTAATAGCAGGGTTCTCATTACAAAGTAGTGCCCAAAAATCCCAGAGATTAGGCCATATCGATTTTGCACAGTTATACTCATTAATGCCTGGTCAGGACAGTATAAAGAAGGAGTATGAGGTTTTCTCTCAGCAACTTCAACAGCAGTTCGAAGCTATGCAAACTGAGTATCAGAACAAATTGACTGATTACCAGAATAATCAGGCAACAATGTCAAGCATAATCAAACAGACAAAAGAAAAGGAAATAGTTGATCTGCAACGGAGAATCCAGGAGTTCCAGCAAACAGCCCAGGAGGAACTTCAAAACAAAGAGAGTGAACTAACAGCACCTATCATTGAAAAGGCCCGTACAGCTGTGAGAGAAGTAGCAAAAGAAAATGGTTATACATTTATTTTTAATTCTACAGAAGGGTTACTTTTATATTCAGAGCCTGCCGATGATATCATGGCTCTTGTTAAAAAGAAACTCGGTCTTAAATAAACTTTGACTTAAAGAAATTTGGAAGCTGCTCAGTTTTGAGCAGCTTTTTTTTTGTCCGGTATGTTTATTTGAAAAATTGAAGCATGAGTGACCAGATAATAAAGAACTATGAAGAGTATGTAGAATTGAATTTTTTGTTGTACAGTAATCTCTTTTTAACACTCCCACTTGATGAGGTAGTTCAAACCGGCATGCTGTTGCCATTGTTGCGCAATGCCTGTGAAAAAGGACTTGACGAAGGTGTAGATCCTGTATCAATAATAGATGACTTTGTAACAAAAAATAAACCTGGAATTTCTGTAAAGCAGAAAATTGATTTCCTGTTCCATATTATTCAATATGTTGAGCGCCAAATACTGTTGATCGATGCACTTGAAGATGCTGCTTACAATAAAATACACCGCATAGATGGCCCTAATACTCTTAAACAGTTTTTATTACGCATTAAAGAAGATCAATTAGAATGGAAAATGAAGACCTTCCTTGAAACTTTTGGTATCAGGGTAGTCTTAACTGCACATCCAACGCAATTCTATACAGGACAAGTACTATCAATAAGTGGTGATCTTAACAAGGCAATAGTTGAAAAGGAATCGCTTAAAGTCAGAGATCTGATGCATCAACTTAGTAAAACGCCCTTCTTTAGGAAACAAAAGCCTACCCCATACAGCGAAGCAGTACGACTTACATGGAATTTGGTAAATGTATTCTACCCGGCAATTGGTGAGCTACTTGAAATGATGGGTGAGGATTATAGTGATCAGATCGATTCAAATAATGATATTATTTCACTGGGCTTTTGGCCTGGTGGTGATCGTGACGGCAATCCTTTTGTAGATGTGGAAACCACACTTAAAGTGGCCGCATATCTAAAATCTTCTATTATCTCATGCTATCTGGATGATCTTAAATTACTTAAACGGAGACTAAGCTTTGTGGGTGTATTTGACCGAATTGAAAGGATAGAAGAATATCTGACCAATGAGTTATCAAATAATTCAGCAAAACCTATTCACGAAAGTGCTGAATTGTTAAATGAATTGACAGAATTAGAAAGAACTGTATTGGAGAAACACCAGGGGTTATTTATTCGACTCTTAAGAGTATTCAGGCGAAAAGTTTCACTTTTTGGGTATCACTTTGCCAGTTTGGATATTAGACAAGATAGCAGGATTATTACTAAAGCGTTTGATGATGCAGTTAATGTTATTCCCGGAATTTTACCAGATAATTATAATGATTTTAGTGAAAATCAAAAAGTTACAGCCTTACTCACAATTGAAGGTACAATTCCGGCAAATGCAGTTTTTGAAAATGAATTATCCGCCGATACTATTAATTCAATCAGTGCCGTAAGGGAAATTCAACTATATAATGGAGAAGCAGGCTGTCACAGGTATATTATCAGCAATTGCCGTGGCCAGCTGGATATAGCCAAAGTTTATGCGCTTTTTAGAATAACAAGTTATAACAAGAATCCTGACAGTGATGTAAAAGTTGATATAGTTCCTTTGTTTGAGACGATAGATGATCTGCATAATGCCGGAAATTCAATGCGTGATCTGTTTGCTAACGAAAATTATATGGTTCATCTAAAAAGGCGGAAAAATACTCAGACTGTCATGCTCGGTTTTTCTGATGGAACCAAAGATGGAGGATACCTGATGGCAAATTGGTCTATTTACCTTGCAAAAGAACAAATAACCGGTGTATCAAGGGCTGCTGGTGTTCAGGTTATATTCTTTGATGGTAGGGGCGGGCCTCCAGCGAGAGGAGGTGGAAATACGCATCTTTTTTATGCTGCACTTGGAAATAAAATTGAGAGTAAGCACATTCAGCTTACGCTACAGGGTCAAACCATAAGTTCTCATTATGGTCTTGTCGAGTCAGCGGTTCATAATCTCGGATATCTTATTACAGCTGGTTTATCAAATAATGTTTATAATCAATCGGGACGTGACCTTAACGATGAGGAACGTGACTTATTAAATGAAATGGCTGAAGATGGGTTCGCTAAATATGAGTCATTTAAACATCACCCTTTATTTGTTCCTTTCCTTGAAGAAAGGAGCACTTTAAAATATTATGGAATGGCCAACATTAGCAGCAGACCTTCAAAGAGGGGATCAGATGACAAATTGGTTTTCGAAGATCTTAGGGCAATCCCTTTTGTTGGCGCCTGGAGTCAGTTAAAACAAAATGTCCCCGGCTTCTTTGGTTTTGGTACTGCACTTAAAATTCAGGAGGAAAATGGTAACCTCAAGCACTGCATAGATCTATATAAAAAATCAGGCTTTTTCAGAGCCTTGATTAGTAATAGCATGCAGAGCTTAAGTAAATCAAATTTCTCACTTACAAGGTACATGGAAAAGGATGAGAAATATGGAGAATTTTGGAAGATAATTCATGAAGAGTTCTTACTAACTCGCGAGATGCTATTAAAAGTGTCAGGAATGGTTATGCTGCTTGAAGAAAATTCAAGAAGCAGGAAAAGTATAAAACTGAGAGAAAGTATTGTTCTGCCTCTACTTGTTATTCAGCAATATGCACTTATAAAACTTCAAAATAATCAAAACGAGCACTATGATATTTATGAAAAGCTTGTGATGCGATCGTTATTTGGAAATATTAATGCAACAAGGAATGCTGTTTAATTCAATAATGTCAAGTGGCCGGAGTGAATTGTCATTCCTGAGGCAGTACCTTTTTGACAGGAAAAATCAATGATGCCAGTATACTCAACGCCAGTAAACTAAAGATTATAAGCAGTGAATAAATTATTGGGATCTTTTGGTCAAAACCCGATAATATCATTTTACTTCCAACGAATGCAAGAATAGCCGCAAGTCCGTATTTGAGATAATAAAAATACTCGGTGATACCGGCAAGTGCAAAGTACAAGGCTCTTAAACCCAGAATAGCGAAAACATTGGATGTGAATATGATAAATGTATCATTTGAAACTGCAAGAATGGCAGGAATGGAGTCTACTGCAAATATTAAATCGGTAAACTCTACAATGAGAAGCACAATAAACAATGGCGTAGCATAGAGCCTTGTATTTATTCTAACAAAGAACTTACCTCCGTGCATTTCTTTACTTACAGGGAAGAATTTAGTAAAAATGCGAACCAACGGATTTTTGTCAGGCTCAATATTCTCTTTCTGAGGCTTAAGCATCACAATTCCAGAATATATGAGGAAACCACCAAAAATGTAGATGAGCCAATGGAATTTTTCAAGTAGCGCAACTCCGGCAAAAATAAAGATTGCTCTCATAACCAAGGCTCCAATAATACCCCAGAAGAGGACTTTATGCTGATATTGGGGGCTTACTTTAAAATACCCAAAAAGCATGATAAACACGAAAAGATTATCAACACTTAGTGATTTTTCGATCAAATATCCGGTAAAGAATTCAAGTGCTTTTACTTTACCCATGTAATGCCAAATAATGCCGTTAAAAATCAGTGACAGAACGATCCAAACGGCACTCCAGGTGAGTGCTTCCTTTAATTTTACTTCATGGGCCTGTCTGTGAAATACACCTAAATCAATGACAAGCATTACAACGACAAGCGCCAGAAATCCAGCCCACATATATCCGTTTACTTCCATCAAACTGCTTCAGCTTTTTTTTTGCGATTTTTATAGATCATGTATGCAACAATTAAAACGACAACTATGACTATACCATAAGAAATTTCAGCATAATACATTTTCCACAAGTGTTCATTAGCACCAAAAAAGTAACCCAATCCAGCCAGAACAAGTGTCCAAATAGTTGATCCAAGGAAAGTATATAAAGAAAAGCTCCAGATTGGCATTTTTACAAATCCTGCAGGTAACGATATTAATTGCCTGATCACAGGTACAAGGCGTCCAATGAAAGTAGAAGCTTTATCATACTTTTTAAAATAATTCTCAGATCTTTGAATTGCTTCAGGTTTAATCATTAACAATCTGGCAACTTTTGTGTTAGCAAGTTTGTAAATTAAAGGGCGACCCAAAAAATAGGCCAGATAGTAATTTACATAAGCACCAATCATACTTCCTGCAACACTGGCAAGTATAACCAGCCATATATTCATCTTTCCCTGTGCTGCCAGATATGCGGCAGGAGGGACCACCACTTCTGATGGAAAGGGAATAAAAGAACTTTCTATTGCCATAAGCAGAACAATTCCCCAATAGCCAATACTCTGTGAAAAGGCGAGTAAAATGTTTACCAGTTTTATAAGCATAATAGATTATTTGGTATAGTTTAGTTGATGTAAGTAAGCTGTAAAAATAAGAATAAAAAAAACCGGGTAACTAAGATTTTACTCTCTAATTACCCGTCAACATATCTATATCGGGGATGGGTTTAGCTTAATCAATCTCTCCTACCCATAAAAATCATTATGTAATAGAATAAAGTTGCTAATGATGCAAGAGCAGCAACTACATAAGTGTATGCAGCTAATCTCAGAGCTTCTTCAGCCTTTGGTAGAATGGCGGAACTGGCAATGCCACTACCATCAAGCCATGAAACTGCTCTACGGCTTGCATCTATCTCAACTGGCAATGTTATCAGACTGAATAAAGTTGTAAGCGCAAAAAGAACAATCCCTGCAAGAAGCAATGCCGGAAATGCATTTATTAATAAAATACCTCCAAGCAGAATCCATTGAACCCATCTGGAAGAGAATGAAACAACTGGTACTAATGCTGATCTCATCTGAAGCCAGGCATAAGCATTAGCATGCTGAACGGCATGGCCGCACTCATGTGCTGCAATAGCTGCGGCAGCAATACTACGTCCATGATAAACATCAGCACTCAGGTTAACAGTTTTCTTTTCAGGATTATAGTGGTCGGTAAGTTCTCCATCAACTGATAATACTTGAACATCAGTAACTCCATTATCATAGAGCATCTTTTCTGCTACTTCTCTTCCGCTCAATCCATAATTCACCGGTATCTGGCTGTATTCACGAAACTTCGATTTCAGTCTTGCCCCTATAGCCCAGCTGGCAAGCATGAATACCACAAAAATCAATAGGTAACTCATTTTTCTAAGTTGTTAGTTATATGGTCTGATAGCACAAAAAGTCTGCCATTTACCATGCAACGACAAACTGTCAGTGTTCATAATTTTATGTGGAAAGAACTATTTCACAGGTCTGTGAGAGGTTTGATATTCTCATCATGCCAACTTGCATACATGGTATAACTTTTTGATATTCTGTTAACCTGACCTTCAAGCAATGAAGTATCAATGCTCTTAATCTTTTTGGCAGGCACCCCTGCGAAGACACTGCCTGATTCAATATGTGTACCCTGGGAAACAACTGCACCGGCAGCAATAATGCAGTTACTTTCAACCACTACATCATCCATTACAATAGCACCCATGCCAATCAGAACGTTATCATGTATTGTACAACCGTGCACTATCGCATTATGCGCTATCGATACATTATTACCTATATTCACAGGTGATTTCTGATAGGTACAATGAATTACTGCACCATCCTGTATGTTAACATTATTTCCTATCTTGATGTAATGAACATCTCCCCTTACAACAGCATTGAACCATACGCTGCAATTATCACCCATTTCAACTTCGCCAACAATAGTTGCATTTTCAGCGAAAAAGCAATTATTACCAATTTTAGGGTGCTTATCACCCACTGACCTGATCAATGCCATATTTCTTTATTTTATAACGAGTCACCTCTTACAGGAAATGTAGGTGCTGGGTATGACTTAGGATAATCAATTGAGTGATGTAATCCTCTGCTTTCTTTCCTGTTCTGAGCCATCGTAATAATTAACGATGCAACAGAGATCATGTTCCGTAGTTCACAAATTTTTTCAGTAACTACTGACTTTTCATAAAGTTCCTCAGTTTCTTGTTCAAGAATTTGTAATCTGTCAAATGCTCTTTTCAGTCTTAAATTGGAACGTACAATGCCAACATAATTGGTCATGATACCCTGAAGCTCCTTAGTTGATTGTGTTATTAAAATCATCTCTTCATTGAAGACAGTTCCTTTGTCATCCCAGTCAGGAATTTCATTCTTGTACTCAATTGATTTTGAATCTTCAAGTGCAACAACTGATGCCCTATGTGAAAATACCAGTGATTCAAGGAGTGAATTAGACGCAAGGCGATTAGCCCCATGAAGTCCTGTTGAGGAACATTCTCCCGACGAAAAGCAATTTATTATACTGCTACGCGCCCAGGCATCAACTTTAATACCTCCACAAGTATAGTGGGCTGCAGGTACAACAGGTATCATCTGTTTTGTCATATCCACACCTATGCTTAGGCACTTTGCATAAATAGTTGGGAAGTGATTCAAAATAACATCCATTGCAAGGTGGCGTGCGTCAAGACAAACATAATCATCACCACTCAGCTTTAATTCATTATCAATAGCTCTTGCAACAATGTCACGTGGTGCAAGTGAAAGTCTGGTATCATACTTCTGCATGAACTCTTTTCCATCACGTGTTTTAAGAATAGCACCTGAACCACGAAGGGCTTCCGTGATCAGGAAGTTAGGCTTTTCATTAGGATTATATAAAGATGTGGGGTGAAATTGAATAAACTCCATTTTATCAATTTCACCTTTGGCCCTTTTTACCATCGCAATTCCGTCACCTGTTGCAACAGGAGGATTAGTGGTTGTGGCGTAGACATTACCCGACCCACCGGTTGCAATCATGGTAATCTTTGAAAGTATAGTAATAATCTGGTGATTTGACTTGTTGAGAACATAAGCACCATAACACTCTATTTGATCGGTGGAACTTTCAATCTCCCTGCCCATATGATGCTGAGTAATAATATCAACGGCAAAATGATTTTCAAGGATTTCAATATTTTTATGTTCTTTCACCCGTTGTATAAGAATTCCCTCTATTTCCGCTCCTGTTTGATCCTTATGATGAAGAACTCTGAATTCGCTATGACCTCCTTCTTTAGCAAGATCATATTGACCACTTCTCGTCTTGTCGAAAGTTACACCCCAATCAATAAGCTCTTTTACCCTGTCAGATGATTCAGTAATGGTAATCCTTACAATCTCAGGATCACTCAATTCATCCCCGGCGATCATAGTATCCCTGATATGTTTTTCGTATGTATCAGGAGTATACATTACTGCGGCAATTCCACCCTGTGCATAGTGAGTAGCACTTTCTTCAGCTTCTCGTTTTGTAACTATACAAACTTTTCCATAATCGGCTACCTTAAGCGCAAAACTTAAACCTGCGATACCGGTACCTATTACTAAAAAGTCAACTTTTTTACGCATTTCCGTATTCTTTAAAAAATCGCGACAAAGTTAGTACTATTCCAGTCCGAGGAGTCCTTTAAAAGGATCTTTTCCCTCATAGAACATAATCTCAGGATTTTCAAGAAGCTCTTTAACTTTTACAAGGAAGCTTACCGATTCCCTGCCATCTATTACCCGGTGGTCATACGAAAGTGCTACATACATCATGGGCGCAATAACAACCTGGCCGTTAACAGCAATAGGTCGTTCAACAATATTATGCATGCCCAGTATTGCACTTTGGGGAGGATTTAATATTGGTGTCGAAAGTAATGATCCAAAGACACCCCCGTTTGAAATCGTAAAAGTGCCGCCGGTCATTTCATCAAGTGATATCTTGTTGTTTCTGGCTTTATCAGCTAATTCTTTAATTTTCAGCTCTATATCGGCAAGACTCATGCTTTCAGTATTTCGTAATACCGGAACCACCAATCCTTTTGGAGAACTTACAGCAATTCCAACATCAACGTATTCATGATAAATCAAATCTTCGCCGTCAATTATTGAATTTACCTGAGGAAAATGCTTTAAGGCTATTGTAACTGCTTTTGTGAATAACGACATGAAGCCAAGTGAGATACCATGCTTTTCTTTGAACTTGTCGTTATACTTTTTTCTGATTGCCATAATATTAGACATGTTTACTTCATTAAATGTAGTAAGCATGGCGGTTTCATTTTTAACGGACACCAATCGTTGTGAAAGTTTCAAACGGAGTGTCGTCATTTTCTTTCTTTCGGTATTACGTTTTCCGGGTTCGGAATCTGAAACAACCGGCTTCTCCTGAATTGCCGGTGATTCAGCTGCTTCTTTAACTGCTGTTTGAAGAGATTCTACATCAGCTTTTCCAACTCTCTTTTTCCCAACTTGCTGAACAACCTGGTCACTGGTCAGGTTTTTTTCTTCCATTATCTTTCTTGCAAGAGGGGTAATATGTGCTTTTTCTGCTGAAGGTCTTTCTGATTCAACAATGACACTGTCCTTTGAAGCGTTACTTTTCATGTTGCTGTTTTCAACAGAAACTTGCTTTTCACGATTGTTAAGTGCTTCTGTTGTTTTACTTTGTCCATCTGAAGAACCTGTTAGTTTACTATTTTCACTTGAAGAAACTGCACTTTGATCAACTGGGGGTGTATCCGGAGTTTTAGTACCTGCTGAAACTGAAGTATCAATTGTGGCAACAACGGTACCTACATTTACTGTTTCACCCTCCTGAACTTTAATACTTATTTTGCCCGGGTCAGAGGCATTAATTGTTAAAGTAGCTTTATCAGAATCTATTTCTGCAATTTCAGCATCGCGTTCAACTACTTCTCCATCTTTAACCAGCCATGAAGCCAATTGGACTTCTGTAATTGACTCACCCGGACTGGGCACTTTTACTTCTATAATCATTGTTGGTTATATTTTGCTTAATCTAAATTTTCTCATCTTTAATCGCTTCCGGAGTAAAGACCCACTCATTGGGAGCACAAAGCATCCTGCAGTTTGCGTTTGCATTTTCACATGTGCAAGCACCAAATGCCTTTTCGATAATCTTACGCTGCCTCAATTGGTGTAATTTGGCTGATCCTGTGGCCGGACTACCACTCTCAGGACGTGCAACCATGAGTAAATCATTTTCTTTAAAGTTACGTGCAAGGAAAGGCCAAACACCCATATTCGCCGGTTCTTCCTGAACCCAAACAAATCGTGACGCATTCGAGTACTTTTCTATAATTGCTTTTATTTGTTCCTCAGGATAGGGATAGATCTGTTCGATCCGTACAAAGGCTACTTTGAAGTTTCCGTTCTTTTCTCTTTCTTCTATAAGTTCATAATAAACCTTGCCGCTTGTAAAGACTACGCGTTCAACCTCGGCAGGATTAACCATATTATCATCTATCAATTCCCTGAAACCACCTTCTGTAAGTTCTTCAATAGAAGAAACGCAAGCCGGATGTCGGAGCAAACTCTTTGGTGTAAACAATATCAATGGTTTTCTGAAAGGTCTGTGAACCTGACGTCTTAATAAATGGAATAAGTTGGCAGGAGTAGTACAATTAACAATTTGCATGTTATTCTGTGCTGCCAGCTCAAGAAAACGTTCTATTCGTCCGCTTGAGTGCTCAGGCCCCTGACCTTCATATCCGTGTGGCAGATAAAGAACAAGGTTGCTCATCACCCTCCATTTGTCTTCAGCGCTACTAAGATATTGATCTATTATGATTTGAGCTCCATTGAAGAAGTCGCCAAATTGCGCTTCCCAAATTGTTAACGCCTTTGGGGTGATCAATGAATACCCATATTCAAATCCAAGAACAGCGTATTCTGATAACAGTGAATTATATATGCTGAATTTGGCTTTATCATTATTGAGCTTACTCAGTGGAGTATATTTCTCTTCAGAATCTTCAATGGTAAGAACCGCATGGCGATGGGAGAAAGTACCCCGCTCGGAATCTTGTCCCGATAATCTCACCGGCATACCTTCATTCACCAGCGAACCATAAGCAAGTAACTCACCCATAGCCCAGTCAATCTTTCCATCCGGTTGAATCATCTCTTTACGGTCAGCCATCAATTTAACCAATTTTCGGTTAAATACCTTATCTTCCGGTAGTGATGTTATCTTTTCACCTATCTCTTTAAGTATTCCATAAGGAACCCCTGTTTCAGGAGAGCTTATAAAATCTTCAGGAACAGCCGGCCTCATACCTTCCCAAACTTTTCCGAAGAATGATTTAAAGGATGTTCTTTCAATCTTTTGCGACGCCTGAAGATCTACCTCAAGCTTGTTGTTTATTTCATTTTTTACCTTCTCAACTTCTTCGGCTGTTACAATTCCTGCCTCAATTAGTTTGGAAGAATAAATAGTCCAAGGATCGGGGTGTTCTTCAATATACTTATATAATACCGGCTGAGTGAATCGTGGTTCATCACCTTCATTATGTCCGTATTTACGATATCCCAGCAGGTCAACAAATACATCTTTATCAAATTTTTCGCGGTATTCCATTGCCAGTTCAATCGTATAAACCACAGCTTCAATATCATCGGCATTTACATGGAATATTGGCGATTGCACCACTTTTGCAATGTCAGTACAATATGTACTACTTCGGGCATCAAGATAATTAGTTGTAAAACCAACCTGGTTATTTACTACAAGGTGAATACTTCCACCAACCCTGTATCCCTTTAATTCTGACATCTGAACAAGCTCATACACAATGCCTTGTCCTGCAATGGATGCATCTCCATGAATAATAATAGGTACAATCTTATCTGTGTCACCCTTATAATTATGGTCAATTTCTGCTCGTGTCATACCCTGCACAATAGCAGCAACGGTTTCTAAGTGTGATGGATTAGGTGCCAGGGTAATTTCAACATCCTTACCTGTTATGGTCTTGCGTTTGTTAGTGTACCCAAGATGATATTTAACATCACCCATCAGGGTGTCATCATCATATTGTTTATTGGCAAACTCATTAAAGATATCTACCATTGGTTTTTCAAGAATGTTGGCCAGCACATTTAATCTTCCCCGATGGGCCATGCCGATCTGGAATTCCTGTGCACCCAATGAAACACCCTTTTCAATAACCATATGTAATGCCGGTATCAGAGCTTCAACACCTTCCAACGAAAATCTTTTCTGACCGGGGAAGCGTTTATGCAGGAATTTTTCCATAAACACAGCCTGTCCCAGTTTATGCAGTATTAATTTACTGTTTGCATGGGTAAACTTAGGTGTGTTTCTGCCTGACTCCATTTTCTGTCGCAGCCAGCTATCGACTTCAACATTACGTATGTGAGCGTATTCTATACCAATTGATTGACAGTAAGTTGCTTCAAGGTGTTCTATGATAGTACTCAATTTTGCCGGACCTATACCAATTTCATTGCCCGCTTCAAATATTGTGTCAAGGTCTGTTTTCGAAAGACCATAGTTTTCAATGTCAAGCGTAGGGGAGTATGTTCGGCGAGTCCGAACAGGATTGGTCTTTGTAAATAAGTGACCTCTCTTACGGTAATCGTTAATCAGATTAATAACCTTAAATTCACCGGGCATAATAACGCCCTGATCTTTTTGGCCATAAGCCATTCGACTAAACTCAAAACCTTCAAAGAAACGTTTCCAACCCGGGTCAACTGACTCAGGGTTTGAGAGATATTGCTTATAAAGGTTATCAATATATTCGTTCTCTGCATTTGAGATATAAGAGAATTTATCCATCACACTATATTTAATCCTATGGTTACTTTTCCTTCAGAACTATCTGTATACAAGCATTATCAACAAATATACCAAAGAAATACCGCATTTTAACGCTCCCTTAAAAACAAAGATCAAAAGATAATGTTTCCAGAGTGCAATTTAATAGGGAGGGAAAAAGAGAGGGACAAAAAAAAACGCCTGCTCCGGAGCAGGCGTTTTTTTTGATGCTTGAAGTTATATTTTCCTTATGCGGGATGAATTGCTTCAACTGGACAAACATCAGCACAAGATCCACAGTCTGTGCAGATATCCGGATCGATTTTATAAATATCACCTTCAGAGATTGCTTCAACGGGACATTCATCTATGCAAGTGCCGCAAGCTGTACAGTCATCAGAAATTTGATAAGCCATGGCTTTATTTTTTTGGTTTGTATTTTTGTTGTTAACTAGTGCAAAGATACTTTTAATTACGAAATAAAAAAGCAAAAAGTAAAATTTGTAAAGCTTCTAAATAGTGATAATTACATGAGTACGAATGCTTAAAACCCTTAACTTTGCACTTGTGATAAATTCAACTTCCTTTAAATCATGGTAAAAACTAAGAGTAATGTAATTCAGAGGGAAGCAGTGGTTGTTAAGTTTGTAGGTGATTCTGGTGACGGAATGCAGCTTACAGGTACACTTTTCTCTGATACTGCGGCACTGGCAGGACTTGACCTGGCAACATTCCCTGATTACCCGGCTGAAATTCGTGCACCACATAATACTATTGCCGGTGTTTCGGGCTTTCAGGTACATGTTGGTGCAAAAAAAATTGAAACAACCGGTGACCTTTGCGATGTGTTAGTGGCTATGAACCCAGCTTCACTGCGTTCTAACCTTAAATGGGCAAAACCCGGTGCAACAATTATAGTTGATGCTGATTCCTTTGAAGAAGCCTCATATACTAAAGCAGGATATACCGTTAATCCTTTAGAAGATGGTTCGCTTAGTTCCTTTAATCTCGTTAAAGCACCAATAACTTCGTTCACCCGTGCAGCCCTCAAGGAAATTGGGATTGACGGAAAATCAGCTGATAAAAGCAAGAACATGTTTGCCCTGGGCATCATGTATCATATTTTCGGATGGAAGATGGACTCTACTGTTCAATTCTTCAAGAAGAAATTTAAAACCAAACCTGAGTTCATAGAAGCAAACCGTATAGTGCTTGAAGCCGGATACAGCTACGCTGATACCGTTGAAGCACTTGAGTCAGTTTATCAGGTTAGTAAAGCAGCAATTCCTCCGGGACGTTATCGTAATATCACTGGAAATGTTGCAACCGCCTGGGGATTCCTCGCTGCCAGTGAACGTTCAGGCAGACCGTTATTCCTCGGTTCTTACCCTATTACTCCTGCAACTGAAATTCTTATTGAGCTTGCAAAATATAAATCTCTTGGCGCTAAAGTATTCCAGGCTGAAGACGAAATAGCCGGTATCTGCTCTGCAATCGGTGCTAGTTACACCGGTTCCCTTGCACTTACAACAACCTCTGGGCCAGGCCTTTCATTGAAGAGTGAGGCTATCGGGCTTGCTGTAATGACAGAGCTTCCTTTGGTAATTGTTGATGTTCAGCGTGGTGGTCCTAGTACCGGACTTCCTACCAAATCAGAACAAAGTGATCTTTACCAGGCACTTTTCGGCCGTAATGGGGAATGTCCTGCAGTTGTGATTGCAGCGTCAAGTTCTGCCAACTGTTTCTATTATGCATACATGGCAGCAAAAATCTCCATGGAGCATATGACACCGGTTATTCTCTTAACTGATGGTTATTTAGGAAATGGTTCACAATTATTCCGTATTCCAAAAGTTGCTGAACTTCCATCAATTAATCCGCCTATTGCTGAAGCAAACGATCCTGATTATCAACCATACCGCCGTGACCCTGAAACACTTGTCCGTAAATGGGCTTTACCTGGAACCGAGGGGTTACGTCACCGCATTGGTGGATTGGAAAAGGAAGATGGCAAAGGAACGGTATCAACCGACCCGTTAAACCACCAAAAGATGGTTGACTATCGTGATGCTAAAGTTCAGAAAATTGCCGATTATATTCCGTTACAGGAAGTTATGGGTGAAAAGGAAGGTGACCTTCTTGTTGTCAGCTGGGGTGGAACACTTGGTGCTGTTCAGGAAGCTGTTGAGCTAGTTCAGGCCGAAGGCAATAAAGTAAGTCACGCTCATTTTAACTATATTATGCCATTGCCTAAAAATACTGCTGAAGTATTTGCCGGGTTCAAAAAAATCCTTGTTTGCGAACTTAATAGTGGTCAGTTTGTGAATTATCTGAAAATGACCCAGTATGGACATCAGTACTTACAGTATAATAAAGTACAGGGACTTCCATTTACAGTTAATGAACTTACCCAAGCGATCACCAAAACACTGGAGGAGAAGTAACATGCTGAATATACAGAACTTAACTATAGAACGCTCATCTGTTGAGCTAAATAAAGAGGATTTCGTAAGTGACCAGATGGTAAAATGGTGCCCGGGCTGTGGTTCGCATGCTATTCTTTCATCTGTTGCCAACGTATTTCCAAAACTCGGTTACCGCAAAGAGAACATCATGATGGTGTCGGGTATCGGCTGTTCATCACGTTTTCCTTATTATGTAAATACTTATGGTTTCCATGGTATACATGGCCGTGCAGCCGCAATTTCATCAGGGGTTAAGATTGCCAACCCACACCTGAGTGTTTGGATGGCAACTGGCGATGGTGACTCGCTTGCAATTGGTGGCAACCACTTTATTCACATTATTCGTCGAAATATCGACATTAATATTATCCTTTTCAATAACCAGATTTACGGATTAACCAAAGGACAATACTCACCAACTACCCCAATGGGAAGTATCACAAAAACTTCTCCACAGGGAACTATTGAACATCCATTTAACCCGGGTGAACTGGTGCTTGGAGCTCAGGGAACATTCTTCGCAAGATGTCCTGATTCAAACCCAAAACTCATGACCGAAGTAATGTTTGAAGCAGCAAAACATGATGGTACCTCCATTATTGAAATACTCGAAAACTGTGTGATTTTTGCTGACAGAACCCATGACTCAATCACTAACAAAGAATTCCGCGATGACCGCCAGATTATTCTGCGTAATGGTGAGCCTATGATTTTCGGAAAGAACAAGGATAAAGGTATCCGTCTTAACGGAACTCGCTTGGAAGTCGTTACAATTGGTGAAAATGGTATTACTGAAGATGATCTTCTTGTTCATGATGTTTACCAGCAAGACCCGGGAATCCATCTGATGCTTGCCAAGATGTCGTTTCCTCATTTTCCTGTTGCTATGGGTGTTATTCGTGCAGCTATGTACCCAACATATGACGACATGGTTGAAGAGCAAATCCAATATGCTAAAGAAACATCAAAAATTAAAAATGTGGATGATCTTTTAAACAGTGGTGATACCTGGGAGATAAAATAACCCAATATCTGTCACCTACTATATAGAAAAGGCCTTGTATTAACAAGGCCTTTTCTATTTGATTTCGTAAATCTCAGTCTATCATGTCAACGAGTCTTTGATGAACCTGAAATAAATCCCTGAATCATTTCAAATTTTATTTAATCAGGAATCCCAGTTTGAAACCGGCAGAGCTCGCAATGGGGAAACCATCATTACCTACAATAAATCCTGAACGATATCCGGTATCCCAGTAATTTTCGTCAGCACTGCTTATTCCATAGCCAATACCAGCATGAAGATCAATCAGGAATGCATTATCAAATATCCACTGTTTGCCCAATACAACAGTTAGTGCAGCCCCAAAAACGTTGCTTCTGCCATGGATATACTCAGGATAATATGAATTGTAAGAGTATCTTTCATAATCTTGTGCTACTAGTCCCATTGATATCTCTGGCTTTACATAACTTCCTTTTAATAAATGCGCATAACGCAAGCCTCTTAAATAAAAATCGGGACTCTTAATAAATTTGTACCCAAATTTGGCAAATGCACCACCTCTGTTTCTGTCTCCAATATCCAGTCCAAGCCCGGCAATTCCAAAGGTGATTTCATAACTTCTGCCGGGTTTCAGACTATGCTCCCATGCAAAAGTTGTATTGCCCGAAAGAGGTGAAAGGAATTCAATTTTAATAGCGTTTTTCTTGTTGTCCTTGTATTTTTCAGGATCAGTCATAGCCTGACTGAAAGTCATCTCTTTACCGTTTTCAAAAATTACCTTTGAAATGTCATCTTTATCGATAGAGAACATAACATCGTCAGAATACTCTGGTAAAGTGTATTTAATTTCATCGAGGCCAACCTCTTTGATTTTACACTTAATGAGTTCATCGTTTTTTTTGAGAATAACATCCTGGCTATAAGCCTGAATGCAAATAATTGACAATAAAATAATGAGGAAAAAGGATTTTTTCATATACCGTGACATGGTGTTATTGGTTGCAAACCACAGTCACAACAAAGATGATAAAAAAAGGTATAAGTTGCACGCCATGCTATTTTTCATCTCTTTTTTCCCAAACATCCTTATATTTTTCTTCATGGCGCTTAAACATAACTTTTGCAAACTCGCAACCTGCAATTACTTTCTTATTTTTATCCCTGGCCATATCTACCACGGCATCAAGCAATTTGATGCCAATACCTTGCCCGCTAAGTTTTTCGCTAACCGATGTATGGTTTATTACATAATTATCATCATCGTTTACCAGCCAATTGATGTCTGCTAACACATCATCATCTTCCTGAATAAAGAACTTACCTGTTTTACCGCTTTCTTTCTTTTCAATGTTCATAGCGAAGTAATTAGATTCACTGATAAATCTTAACATTCAGGGTATTAATATTGTTGTTGGTCGACCAATTTGTATTTAATTAACAGCTTTATTTGAGGCGATTTATTATTTTTGCCTCATGCTCGAACAATTGCAGGAATATGTTGAACAGTACAGGCTGTTCAATCCGGGTGAACCCGTTTTATTAGCTGTTAGTGGAGGTGTTGATTCAATGGTATTGGCTGAACTCTTTCACAGAGCAGGCTATAATTTTGCCATTGCACATTGCAATTTCGGATTACGTGGCAGTGAATCAAATCAGGATGAAGCATTTGTAGCTTCAATGGCAGAATCCTACCGCGTACGTTTTTTTGTAAAACACTTTAAAACGCGTGAATATGCTGGATTCAATAAGATTTCAGTGCAGATGGCAGCCCGAACACTCAGATATGAGTGGTTTGAAGAGTTATTGTCAACCGAAGGTTTTAATGCCGTTGCTACAGCTCATCACCTTGATGATCAAATAGAAACTTTCTTTATTAATGTACTCAGGGGAACAGGAATAAGCGGTCTGCATGGTATTCTTCCTTTCAGGATCAATATTATTCATCCGATGATGTTCGCTTTCAGGCGGCAGATTGAAGAATTTGCTTCTGATGAAGCTATTTCATACCGCGAAGACAGTTCTAACCGAACAACAAAGTACGTGCGAAATAAGATCAGGCATGATCTTATCCCTTTACTTGCAGAAATCAATCCAGAATTCAGGAAGACAATCACATCAACTATTGACAGAATAAGGGAAGCTGAATTGTTATTGGGCAATTATATTGGTGATCTATCCGGCAAACTTTTGATTGAAGAGGATGAAGTTGTTAAAATACCTGTAAATGAGCTAAAAAAATTGAATCCTACTGATCTTTACTTATATGAGTTATTGCAACCATATAATTTCAACCGGTCAGTATGTAAAGAAATTACTGAAGCGCTTTATGATATTCCTGGGAAACAGTTTTTCTCGGGAAGCCATCGAATACTAAAGGACCGTGACTACCTGATTATAACTGAAACAGGACAGGAAAATATTGATGCACCGGCAGAAAGTATAATTGAAGAATCAACACCTGAGATAACGAAACCAGTACACCTCAGGTTTTCAAAATTCGATAATTCAAGCGATATCAAGCTCAAAAAATCAAGCAGTGTTGCCTTGCTCGATGCTTCAAAGCTTAAGTACCCACTCAAACTCAGGAAATGGAGGGAAGGGGATTCGTTTATTCCATATGGAATGACAAATACAAAGAAATTAAGTGATTATTTTATCGACAATAAATTCTCTATCATTGAAAAGGAAAACGCCTGGCTGCTGATCTCGGGAAAGAGCATTGCCTGGCTTGTTGGACACCGGATTGCCAACCCTTTCAGGATAACTAACGATACTGAGGAAATTTTACAAATTGAACTGCTCGATTAATTTAGAGCCTGAATGCTAATTTTCAATTCAACCAGGATGAAAAAATTATCCGTTAAAACTATTCTGCTTACAGGAATTATTCTTCTTGTATTTCAAACTTCATTAATTGCTCAAATTCTAACACCGGTAAAATGGTCTTTCAGCACAAAGCAAATAAGTGCTGATGAAGTTGAACTGGTTATGATAGCGCATATTGATAAAACATGGCACATGTATTCACAGGATATTAAAAGTGATGATCCTGATAAAATGACTCCAGTGCCAACAAGCTTTAATTTTGAGAAAAGCGGAAGTTATGAGCTTACAGGAAAAGTAAAAGAACCAAAGCCCATTGAAGAGTATGATTCGCAATTTGAGATGATCTTAAAGTACTTCACAAACGAAGCAACTTTCAGGCAAAAAGTAAAGATATTATCATCAAAAGATTTCAAGATAAAGGGGTATGTTGAATTCATGGCTTGTGACGATAAACAATGTATTCCGCCTGCTGAAGTGGAATTTGAATTTGCCATTAAAGGTAACCCACAAGCCACTAATGAAACAGTAAAAGCAGAAAAGGATAATGTTCAGGTAGCGCCGGTAAATCAGACCGACACAGTTACACAGGTTTCGGAAATGCCGGTTGATACCACAGCCGGAAAAGAAACAGCTGAAGAAGTAAAAGCAGGTGACAAACATGAAGGATCGTTATGGGGGCTTTTTTTTCTTTCATTTCTGGCCGGATTAGCAGCTATCCTTACTCCTTGTGTATTCCCAATGATTCCTATGACAGTAACCTTCTTCCTGAAGGAGAAGGATAAGGTAAAGGCTAAATCACAGGCACTCATTTATGGTTTTTCCATAATATTGATATATACAGTAATCGGAACTTTAGTAGCAGTTCTTTTTGGGGCGAATTTTGCCAATTTCCTGAGTACCCACTGGCTTCCTAATATCTTGTTCTTCCTTATTTTTATGTTTTTTGCAGCTTCATTCCTTGGAATGTTTGAAATTACACTGCCAAGTTGGATGATCAATAAGTCAGATGCTCAGGCTGACAGAGGTGGGGTTGTAGGTTCATTTTTCATGGCATTTACCCTTGTTTTGGTGTCTTTTTCCTGTACCGGCCCAATTGTCGGGGCTATTCTTGTTGCTTCAGCGGGGGGTAAAGTGCTAATGCCAATTATTGGAATGCTTGGGTTTTCATTAGCCTTTGCACTTCCATTTACTTTATTTGCCTTTTTTCCCAGGTGGTTAAACAGTATGCCAAAATCTGGTGGCTGGCTTAACTCAGTAAAAGTTATATTAGGTTTCATTGAACTGGCTTTGGGACTCAAGTTCCTTAGCATCGCCGACCAGACTTACCACTGGGGAATCCTTGACAGGGAAATTTACCTGGCTTTTTGGATAATTATATTTGCATTGATGGGCTTCTACTTATTAGGTAAGTTGAAATTTGCCCATGATAGTGATGTCAAGTATATAAGTGTACCGCGCCTGACAATGGCCATTATAACTTTTACCTTTGTACTTTATCTGATACCCGGAATGTTCGGGGCTCCGCTAAAAGCACTGTCAGGTTATCTGCCACCTCAGGCAACCCATGATTTTGATCTTAATAAGATTGTTCGTGATAATCTTGAAGTTTACTCAAATCCTTCAGGTGCAACTTCAGGTAATGCAGAAGTTGGTTTATGCGATGTTCCAAAGCATGGTGATATTCTGCACCTTCCCCATGGCTTAAAAGGATATTTTGATTATGAGCAGGGACTAGCTTGCGCAAAACAGTTAAATAAACCTGTTTTTATTGATTTCACCGGTCATGGTTGCGTTAATTGCCGTGAAATGGAAGCACGTGTTTGGTCTGATCCACAGGTATTAAAAAGATTACGTGAGGATTTTGTCGTAATTGCCCTTTATGTGGATGATAAGACCGGACTGCCTGAAAATGAATGGATTACATCAAAATATGATGGTAAAGTTAAAAAGACTATTGGTAAAAAGTATGCTGACTTCCAGATCAGCCGTTTCAATGTGAATGCCCAACCTTATTACGTGTTGCTTGATAATCAAGGCGAACTGCTTGTTTCGCCTAAGGCTTATGATTTAAATGTTGATAATTTCGTTCAGTTCCTTGATGCCGGATTGAAAGAGTTTGCTACCCGGAAAAAGTAAAAAGGAAAAGTAAGAGTAAAAGTTAAAGTAAAAAGGTATTTACTTATGGGAAAGATTTACTTGGCTGTTTTGGGTTTTATTTGGTGTATTTCGGCATTTGGGCAGCCATTCACTGCCGTTAATAATCCTTTTCCCGGTATGGCACGTGGTGCACAGGCTTTTGTTGATCTTGATAATGATAACGATCTTGATCTGATTATGTGCGGGCAGGATAACACCTTTAGTCCAATGGCGAAAGTATATGTCAATGACGCCGGAACTTTTAACGAAGCATCAACCAATATCAGAGGTTTGTATAATAGTGCCATGTCTGTTTCTGATTATAACCATGACGGTTTAATGGACTTTGTTATCACCGGACAGGATTTCAATGGCAACGCCACTCGCTTGTATAAGAACCTTGGAGCTTTACAATTCCAGCTCAGTGACAGTACTTTATATGCAGCCGGTGCTGATGGTGATGTTGCTTTTGGCGATTATGATAATGATGGATTCGCTGATATTGTCCTTTCAGGGAATTGGAATTCTAAACTCTATCATAACAATACAGATGGTACATTCACTGAAGTTTTTGAAGCTGGTTTGCCAGCACTCAATTCACCCTCACTTGCATGGGGTGACTATGACAATGATGGCGATTCAGACCTGCTGATGGTTGGAGATGACGGCTCTATTACAACATATGTAATGACCAATAGTGGCGGAAACTTCACACGGCTTGAAACATTAATGGAAGGTGCTGTAGGTGGTTCTGCACGCTGGGGTGATTGTGATCTTGATGGTTATCTGGATATCCTTATAACAGGCAAGGATTGGTCATTAGCACCAGTTTCTTATATCTATCATAACAATTCAGATGATACCTTCTCAAATGCAAATTCAGGTCTCGTAGGGACCGCTTTAGGTCCTGCTGACTGGATTGATTATGATAATGATGGCGATCTTGATATAATGCTCTCCGGACAAAATGCAGGTTGTGGTAACTCTTCGACAATTTTATACGAAAATGACGGAATAGGGGGTTACACTCAGTTTACTACCCTTAACTTTGTTGAAAGAGGTGCATCTGCATGGGGTGACTATGATAATGACGGTGATATAGATCTTGTATTAACAGGAATTTCAGGAACAGCAACCCGTTATTTTTATGAGAATGATCTTTTAGCCGGGACTTTCCAGATTAATACACCGCCAGCAGTTCCCGTCATAACTGACATCTTTACCTGGCAGGATTATGGAATAATTAACTGGAACAGGTCAACAGACCAGCAATCACCTGAGTTGGCTATTACATACAATATGAGAATTGGCACCACACCAGGCGGCATAGAAATACTTTCACCATTGTCTGATCCATTGACTGGAACCAGATACCAACCTTCTTCAGGTAATATGGGAAGTAACATATTTTGTGTTTTCAAAAACCTTCAACCGGGAACGTATTACTTCAGTTTGCAGGCGGTTGACCAATCATTCGCTGCATCAGTATTCTCTGAAGAGCAAAATTTCACAATCTTACCCACATCATTATCCGGTAATCCCAATACCGGTCCAAATATTACAATCAGAGCTGAAAGCGGAGTACTTATCATTAATTCAGACCTGGACAATTCAGAACTATCTTTAATTAACATGTCAGGAATTGTTATTGAAAGAAGCAGACAGAACTCTGGCACAGCTTTTCTTCAAACTGCTCAACTGGCTAAAGGACTGTATATTTTACAGATCAGCTGTAATGGAAGTTATTTCTACAAAAAGATCCTTTTGTAGAACCAATATTTATCCAGGGTTGTTTGGATAATAATCCATAACTTTTTAACAATTTAAAAATAACTGACATGGTAAAAGTGCATCCTTATGTAAATTTCAAAGGCAATTGTGAAGAAGCATTCAATTTCTACAAATCAATTTTAGGGGGGGAATTTTCATACGTTGGTCGATATAAAGACATTCCCGGTGATCAGAAGCCTGATGCTAAAGATGAAAATAAAATAATGCATATTGGTCTTCCTCTCGCAGAAGGGACCATTTTAATGGGAAGTGATATTCCGGAAATATATGAAGATCGATTTGTTGTAGGAACCAATATTACTCTATCGCTATCTCCTGAATCAGAAAGTGAGGCACGAAGAATCTTCGATGCATTATCTGAGGGCGGAATGGTAACTATGCCGCAGGATAAAACCTTCTGGGGATCCCTTTTCGGTATGTTGACTGATAAATATGGGATTAATTGGATGGTAGATTATGAATTACCAAAAGAATAATAATTATAGAGGGGCAGAAATTTTCTGCCCCTTTATATTATACTTCTATCCAAACCGGCGCATGATCACTGGTTTTTTCCCATCCTCGAACCATAGTGTCAACACCGGCAGCTATCAGTCGACTTGAAAGCACAGGACTGAGGAGAAAATGATCTATCCTTAATCCTGCATTTCTTTTAAAATTCTCTCTGAAGTAATCCCAGAATGTATAAATCACCTGATCGGGATAGAGGAACCTGATTGCATCTGTCCAACCCTGGTTTAAAAGATTGTGAAATGCTTCTCTCACCTCTGGGCGGAATAAAGCATCGTTACCCCAGCGCTCAGGTTTGTATACATCTATTTCTGTTGGCATCACATTAAAGTCGCCTGTTAAAACAACAGGTTTGCCAGAATCAATAAGTTCTTGTGCATGAATCGTCAAACGGTTAAACCACTTTAGTTTGTATTCATACTTGGGCGTATCGACCGGATTTCCATTAGGAAGATATAAGCAACCCACAGTAATGCCATCAACTAATGCCTCAATATATCGACTGTGGCTATCATCCTCATCACCCGGTAAAACCCTTGTAATTTCAATCGGTTCAGAATTTTTAGATAGGATTGCAACACCATTCCAGCTCTTTTGCCCATGCCAGATTGCTTTATATCCTAATTCCTGTATTGAAAACAGTGGAAACTTGTCCTGGGGTGCTTTCAACTCCTGCAAACAAACTATATCAGGGCTTGTTTCCTGAAGCCATTGCATTAAAACAGGCAATCGACCGTTAATGCCATTCACATTGTATGTTGCTATTTTCATGGGGACAGGAATATTAATTATAAAATTTCTGACAATTTACTAAAAAAACACAAAAACTTCTACTTACAATAATTTAACACTCTAAATATTTGTAATCCATTACTTTAATGTTCTAAAAACATGTACTTTTGCGCCTTATTTCAAGGCACATCGTGTCCTAGCACACCACGTTAAAAACTAGACTATGAAAAAAAACGTTTCAGTCACATTTATGTTAACAGGCATTTTATTCACCGCCTGTCTAATTATCGCCAACATTATTGCAGTAAAAATTGTAGATGTAGGTCCACTGGCTCTACCTGCTTCAATTCTTATTTTCCCGGTAACCTACATTTTGAATGACGTTATTGCCGAAGTTTGGGGATTTCGCAAAGC
The DNA here is from genome assembly GCA_035298745.1 of Lentimicrobium sp. Lineage (GTDB taxonomy): Bacteria > Bacteroidota > Bacteroidia > Bacteroidales > Lentimicrobiaceae > Lentimicrobium. The sequence goes on from DATGXS010000014.1 coordinate 105,374, forward strand.
AAGACTCATTATCTGGTCAGGTTTGGCAATGAATGCAGTTATGGCATTGTTCTTCTGGCTTTCAATTGTTTTACCATCTGCACCTTTTTGGCATGACCAGCCCAGTTATTCAAATATTCTTGGCTCAACACCCCGACTGGTAGCAGCAAGTTTTGCAGCATACCTTACCGGTTCCTTCCTTAACGCATTTGTTATGAGCCGCATGAAAATCTTCCACAAGGGGAAATATTTTGGAGTAAGAGCTGTTCTTTCAACGGTTGTTGGAGAAACGGCCGATTCATTTATTTTCATTACTGTGGCTTTTGCAGGAATTTTTGCATTTGACTCATTGATACTTATGATCGGTACCCAGGTGTTACTTAAAACTCTGTATGAAATTATCGCACTGCCTTTAACCAGTCGTATTGTTAAGTGGTTTAAGCGAATTGAAGAAACTGATGTTTATGACACTGCCATTTCATACAATCCTTTCAAAGTAAAAGAAGTTTAAGCAACAACTCCCGTTTAAAAGAAAAGTGCTTATGGAAGAATTCAAGAATCTCGGAAAGCAGACTGAAATAAAATACTCTTACGATAAAACAGCATTGGATGTTTTCACGAACCAACACCAGCACAGGGATTATTGGGTGAAATTCAATTGCCCTGAGTTTACTGCATTATGCCCTATAACAGGTCAACCTGATTTTGCCACTATATACATTAATTACATTCCTGGTGAAAAAATGATAGAAAGCAAGAGTCTAAAGCTCTATCTTTTTAGTTTCAGAAATCATGGATCATTTCATGAAGATGTAGTAAATATAATAATGAATGATCTTATTGAAATTATGGAACCCAGGTATATTGAAGTCTGGGGTGAGTTTGTGCCGCGAGGGGGTATAAGCATACATCCATGGTGCAATTATGGGATACCTGGAACCAAATACCAAAAAATGGCTGATACGAGGCTCCTGAAGAAAAAATGACAAAAGCCTAAACATTTTCTGTTGAATCGCCTTCATATAGTATGGCGAATCTCTTCTTTGAACCAACATACCTTAAGCATATTTTTCCGGCTTTGCATCAGGCAGCAAGCTCGGTTCGTTATATCCTGATTGCAGAACAGGACGATTCAAACTTCCTTTATTTTCAGGTTATATCAAGAAAATTGAATATTGTTCTTCTCAGGGCAACTGATGGATTGCAGGCAATTGAAGCAGTAAAGACCAACCCTGCCATTTCAATGGTGTTAATGAATATCCGGATACCAAAAGTTGATGGCTATGAGGCAACTGCTGAGATTCGCCGCATTAATCCGGGAATTCCAATTATCGCCATAAACAGTAGTGCATTTCCTGAATCATTTTACAAAGCACTGCAAGTTGGTTGCTGCGACTATCTTTCTAAACCTGTTTATCCCTCCGAATATAAAGAAATGATACAATTGTGGTGTCATTAATCAAATTTGATATCACACTAAGGTCTATGACTACCCCTGCCATTTTCAATTAATAATTTTAATTAGCAAAATAAAATTTCAAAATTTTGCTTTAGTTTAAAACTTTCATAATTTTACTCGTATATTCAAAAAGAATTCTTATGAAAGCAAGACTACTCTTTTTAGTTGTAGCATTATTTTCACTGACATCAATTGCTCAGACGGGATTGCAGGTGCAATACAGTTCAAACCTTGATTCACTTGTGTATTATTTTATTGAAACGGGCGTTACTTTCAATAATGTTACAAGTATTGGACATACCAGAGCACTCGGCAAATTTTATGGTGGAACAGGTGCCCAACTAGGCATTGAGAAAGGCATAGTACTTTCAACCGGTGATGTAAAAGCAACAGCTGGGCAGTCAAATTATAATGCCAATACTTCTAATAATAGTCCGGGTGATGATGATTTGGAGGCACTCCTTGATGGTGTTGCTACAGGTGATGCAAGTGTCCTTGAATTTGATCTTATACCGATTGGTAATACCCTGGCATTTAATTATGTATTTGGTTCAGAGGAATATCCTGAATGGGTTGGTTCCCCCTATAATGATGCTTTTGCATATTTTATAACAGGACCTGATCCTGCTGGTGGTTACTATGAAAATCTAAACCTGGCAATCATTCCTGGTACTAACATGATGGTTAACATTAACAATATAAACCAAATTACTAACAGCCAATATTATATTTCAGAATTTAGCGAGTTTATAACATATGATGGCAGGACGGTAGTATTACCGATTGAAATTAGCGTAATTCCTAACGAAGTCTATCATCTGAAAATTGTTATTGCTGATTGTTCTGATAGGACCTTGGATTCAGGTGTCTTTTTAGAATCACCAAGCCTTAAGAGTTTTATGAAGGATGTTACCGAGCCTTTTGCTGAAGCTGGAGCCGAATGGTATTATACCCTTACTGAGAATTCCGAACTTATAGGTTATAAAACGATTAGCTATCTTTCTGATACTTTAATAAACGATAAGATTTGCAGTAAAATGATTGAGCAAGATTACGAACAGAGCCTGTCAAGTCAGGTGTTTCATTATATGTACCAGAGAAATGACAGTGTTTATTTTTATAAGGAAGGTGACTTCCATCTGTTATATGATTTCGGTGCTGAGGCAGGTGATACTATAACTCTTGGATACTATACGACCCACACTGGTGAACCGCTGAAAATGATCATAGATTCAACTGCAACAATTGATGTTAGCGGAATGCCAACAAGAGTTCAATATATTAGATGTAATGACGGAGTAGTGATTGACTTTGGAAATCAGGTTATTGAAGGCATTGGCAGTACAAACTTCATGTTTCCAACCCTTGATATGTCGAAAGACGGTCCATTGAGATGCTATAGTGACAACAACACCGCTACCTTCCATAATCCATTCTATTATGGCACAGTCTGGAGTGAAGATTGTGATCAAATTATTGTTTCAATATTCGAACATGAAACAGTAAACTTCAGAATTTACCCAAATCCTACTAGAGAATCCATCAGAATAAATGGACTGACTGCAAGCACAATGTACAAAATGTTTTCAACCAGTGGCATACTGATCAGGCAAGGGCTTATTGCCCCTTCAGAAAATATCAGCACAAAAAATCTGAAACCAGGGATTTACTTCATCGAGATTGAGGGTACAACTCAGAAAATTGTTTTAGAATAGCGTTAACAATCTGCTTTATGGGCATCATCCCATAACATTCCTCTAGAATAATAAAAAAAAAGAAGGCGGTCATCACCGCCTTCTTTGTTTAACTACAAAAAGTCTTAATTTATTTCATAAGTCACCAGTCACTACTTTATAGCATATCTGAAACCTGCATAAACGGTTGCACCTACAAGAGGTCCCCACACCATCGAAGTATCGAAGTGTGTGTGGTAAGGTGCAAAGGCTTCGGTTACCGGATCCTTTTGGGTGAAGTTTGTAAGGTTTTCTCCACCAAGATAGACTTCAAAATGCTTGAACTTTCTGGTTACCTGAGCTGATAACTGAATGAATGCAGGAGCATACTCCTTTCGCTGAAGGAATGAAGGCATCTTTTTAGTATCGGGAATTCGTGACCTTCCAATGAATTGTGTGGTTAAATCAAACTTCCATTTTTCAAATTTGGTCGCATAGTTGAGTGATACAATCCCTTTGTATCTGTTTACCATTGGTTTATCCCTAAGTTTTCCGTTGATGGTGTTTTTTACATCGCTAATCCTGAAAGCTGCCAGTACCTGGAATCGTTTTACAGGTTCAAATGTAAATTGCGCCATGTAACTGTTAGCGTATGATTTTCCATCAAGGTTATAGAAAAAGACTTCAGAAGGAATGCTATCGAGGTCAGCAATTACCTGGCTTATAAAATTTGTTCGGTAAGCTTCAAAATCAACCTGGGCGTCATTATTGAATAGTTTAAAATCATGTGTCAGGTTTAATCCGAAGTTCCATGCCTCTTCCTGTTTAATATCCCGTTGAATATGAATAACCCGCTGACTCGCCATGATAGAGAAGTTTTCGGCAAACAGGTTTGCACTGCGGTAGCCTTTCCCGGCAGATGCCCGTAAGGCAGTGTTTTTTAATACCTTATACCTCAAATGAAAGCGGGGAGTGTAAAAAGTACCGTATTTATTGTGGTGATCAACCCGTATACCTCCGATCAGAGTAAGTTTCTCAAAGGGAGTCCAGCTATATTCAAGATAAGCACCTGGAACAATCTCCTTTCTGTCCATTACGTAGGTTGTATCTCTATAACTATCTACTGTGAGCAAGGTATCGAGCGGATTAGTGATATCCATAACTCCCAGTCTTTGATACAGAAAAGTAAAATCACGGCGCATATAGTCTTCATCATAATTATCATAAATGAAGCTCAATCCCGTAGTAATGCGGTGGTTTTCATTTTTACCGATGATGTCATGGTATATAAAATTTGTGTATAAGCTTTTTTGAGAAGCATTGTATTTATTAACTCCAAGGTGTCCTTCCTGAGAGTGATATATGCCGGAAACGATAAGTGCAACACTACGATTCTCATTAAGAATAGCACCATTTTTCCAGAAACTTTCAAGACGTCTTGTTGTGAGTCTGAATCCATAAGTTTCAGAAAGGTTACTTATTTTATCTACTTGAGGATTATAGGTTTTATTGTCGTAATTCATATAACCGCCTTCACGGGTTTCATCCAGATACTTAACAAGAAACCTTGAATCGTACTTTCCCGGAATATTATAGTCCCATCTGTTAATGAAGTTATAAGTCGTAATTTTTGGAATATCCATAAACTGGTCATTATTTCTGTCGAACGGTGACTGAAAAGTACTGGCATGGCCCAATACCATGGTACTTAGCCTTTGGTTTAACTTAACCCCGGAATTGACATTCATTTCTAACCTTCTATTTTGGTTAAGATAACAATTCATAAAAAGCTTTTCACTTTCTGCCGGTTTTTTATACTCTACATTGATTAAACCGGTTGTTGATTCATAACCATTCATAACTGATGAGGCACCTTTGGAAACACTGATGGATTCCATCCATGGACCGGGAATGTAACCAAGTCCGAATGTTGCGCCTAAACCACGCAAAAGTGGTACATTCTCAGAAATGATCTGGCTGTAGATACCTGACAAGCCAAGCATCTGTATCTGCTTGGCTCCTGAAATGGCATCGGTAAAACTAACATCAACTGATGAGTTGGTTTCAAAGCTTTCAGAAAGGTTGCAACAAGCGGCTCTCTTAAGTTCAGTGCTTGTAATGACCTGAACTTTATGAGGGTTTAGTTGAGAGATAAATGAACTTCCAACTCTTTGCTTAACTTCAACTTCACTCAATTCACTAGCGCTTTCTTCCAAGATAATTTGAAGGTTAAGGCCGGTTACGGTGATTGTATCTGTTTTGTATCCAAGGAAACTTACAACAAGTTTGTCGCTGCGGATACCTATTGATGATATTCTGAATTTCCCCTGAGGGTCGGTGATTGCGCCTGTTGATGTCCCCAGCCAGTGAAGATTAACACCGGGTAAGGCGTCTAATTTGCCTTTTGAATCCTTTGCTTTTACTGTTCCGGTAACTTCCTGTGCAATGGTAGTATTGGTAAGCAAAAATAGAAAGAGGCAAGAAACAATATAAAGTATAGTTCTATTACGCATGTGATTAATGATGTTTGAAATTTACAATAGGATAGTTAAATAACTCACGTCGCTGCATTTATAAATGCAGAATAAGCGAAATTATGAATTAAAGGAAATTGCTATCAACTATAGATTTCGTGGGGTATTCGTTGCTGGGATAAGAACAGAACCAATTGCCTGCCTCCAAGTGGAGGAGGTCGCAAATAAGGTAACACAATTGGCAGCGTATTATCAGTTGTTGTGACTATGGCTGAAGAAGAAAGTCCTGACAGGCTTGTAGAAATAACATCCAGACTACGGTATGAGTGATTTTGTGAATACTCAGGTATCAGGCGGTTATTGAATGATTCATCCTTACAACAACTCCCGGATGTAATTTCTGACTTATCGTTCTTTTTAGAAGGAATTTTAGCACTGCATCCACATCTGACAGGGTCCTGAAATCCCAATTCAGGGTAGAAAGCTATACCATGACGAACATTGCAGCAATAATGAACCTGGTATGATATACCAAAAGCGCCTGCAATTAGAATAGCAGACAATATAAAAACGAATGCTTTTAAAAATATAGAGCGCAAACGCTTCATAGGGATTGAAAAAGATAATATGGCAAAACTAGCATATTAACCTTACATAATCTATACCTGCAAAAAAAATTCTATCCACTTGTCGTCCCGCTGGGACGATAGCACCCAAAACTAGTCACGAAAGACTAGTCCCCATTAACAAAAAACTTATAAAACCATGGAATAGTCTCCATTCCTTTATAAAAGTTAAAGAGGTAGAAATTCTCATTGGGTGAATGAATGGCATCTGACTCAAGGCCAAAACCCATGAGGATTGACTTTATGCCCAGCACCTTTTCAAAAGTGGATATGATCGGAATACTTCCACCACTGCGGAATGGCACGGGCTTTTTGCCAAAAGTCTTTTCATAAGCTTTGCTGGCAGCAATATATGCCTTAGCGCCGGTGGGAGATACATAACCTTGTCCCCCATGAAGGTTGGTCACTTTAACTTTTACTGATTTAGGAGCAATGCTTTCAAAGTGCTTTTGGAACATCTCTGAAATCTCTTCATGATCCTGATGTGGAACGAGGCGCATTGATATCTTAGCATAAGCTTTTGATGGAAGAACAGTTTTTGCGCCTTCCCCTGTATAACCACCCCAAATTCCGCAAACATCCAGGGTTGGACGAATACCGGTGCGCTCTATGGTGCTGTAGCCTTCTTCACCTTGTACTTCATCTACATCGATAGCTTTCTTGTATTCTTCAAGGTTAAACGGTGCTTTTGCCATTTCTGCTCTTTCATCAGCGGTATAGTCAAGTACCTTATCATAGAAACCTGGAATGGTAATGCGATTTTGGTCATCAGTCAAAGAAGCGATCATCTTTGAAAGCACATTTATAGGGTTTGCTACACCCCCGCCAAACAGGCCCGAGTGAAGATCGCGGTTTGGGCCCGTAACTTCTACCTCAAGATAAGCCAGTCCGCGAAGACCAACGGTAATGCTTGGTATATCCTGGGCTATCATTCCGGTATCAGATACAAGGATTATATCTGCTTTGAGCATTTCCTTATGATCCTGGCAAAATTTCTCAAGATTAGGAGATCCGACTTCCTCTTCGCCTTCAATCATGAATTTAACATTACAGGGTAGTTCACCAGTGGCAACCATAGCCTCAAAGGCTTTTGCATGCATGAAGCTTTGTCCTTTATCATCATCGGCACCACGTGCCCAAATGCGGCCATCCCTGACTTCAGGTTCAAAAGGAGGAGACTTCCATAAATCAATCGGGTCAACCGGCATCACATCATAATGAGCATAAACCAGTACCGTTGGTTTTGAAGGGTCAATAGTTTTAACCCCAAACACTACTGGATTTCCTGCAGTTGGAATTATTTCAGCCTTGTCAGCACCGGCTTTAAGTAGCGTTTGTTTCCAGTATTCTGCTGCTCTAAGCATGTCAGGTTTGTGCTCACTAAGCGAGCTGACAGATGGAATACGAATAAGTCCAAAAAGTTCTTCGAGGAATCTTTCCTTGTTTTCATTGAGGTAAGCGGTGGCTTTTTCCATGGTATGTTTATGCTTTATATTACTTACAGTTAGGTTAAACAAAGTTGGCCAATTTTTTGATTTAGCAGCTACTTCATTTTATTTTTTCAAATGGTAAAATTAAACAAGAGAATTAGGTTAAAAAGTGTTAAACGGTTATAAAAAAAATTATATTTGCGTTCGCTGTCAAAAACAGCCCGGGAATCAATAGCCTCAAACAACAATTAACAACATTTCTAAAATGTGCCAGTATTACACTGGGAAAAAAAGGAACCAATTCCTGTCATCCCCATCAATAGTTTTGACAATTGCCTTAATGTCCATTTGGTTTTTTACTACAAAAACAAGTACAGCACAATTGCCTCCAGGCCCATTTGTTGTTTATTCAGGTGGAATCTATACCCCTGAGTATTTAGTTCAGAGTGTTCTTGTAGGCCAGGGAGTTCAGGTAATGAATGTTACTTATACTGGCAATTCAACAACAAAAGCTCAATTAGGTTACTTTACCGGGGAATCAAATGTGGGTTTGTATTCTGGAGTTATATTGTCATCAGGTAAAGTGAATGATGTTGACAATCAACCTAGTTTTAATGCAAGTACTGATGTAAATGGCGGGCAAGTTGTTTCAGATGAAGATCTGGAAACAGTTGGTGAAAGATGTAATGATTATGGAAGGGAACCATCGGATGATGCATCAATTCTTGAGTTTGATTTCATCCCACAATCAACTCAGGTAGAATTCAGATATGTATTCGCTTCTGAGGAATACAGGGAGTGGGTTGGTAGTCAATATAATGATGCCTTTGGCTTTTTTATCAGTGGCCCGGGAATAAGTAGTTTCGGGGTTTATTCTAATGATGCAAGGAATATAGCATTGATTCCTGGAACTAATGAGGAAGTATGCATAAATAGTGTAAATCACCTGACAAATACGCAATATTATAATGACAATACAGGAACATCTTTTACGTATGATGGTTACACAGATGTATTTATAGCAAAATCTCCGGTCGTTCCATGTCAGATTTACCATATAAAACTAGCAATTTGTGATCTTTCTGATGGAACTTTAGATTCTGGGGTTTTTCTTGAAGCAAATAGTTTTTCTAGTGTGGGCGTTGCAACTAGTGTTGCATATACACATGCAGCTGTTGATACAGCAGTTGAAGCTTGTAATGACGCAAGGGTAGGGTTTGCATTAAGTGGGAAAACTCTTGGTAACATGACTATCCATTATACAATTGCCGGCACTGCTCAGAATGGTATCGATTACGAATTTATACCTGATTCAGTTATTGTACAAAGCCTGGATTCAATAGCATTTATCGATATCGTTCCTATCAGTGATGGTGTTCCTGAAGATTACGAATCAGTTGATTTCATATACAATACATCATTATGCGACCCGCCTGTTTGGGATACCACTACTGTATGGATTAAAGATAATTTCCCGCTTTATAATTCAGATTCCGATGATCCTGCAATTTATTGCAGTCAGTCTCAAGTTATTTATGTTGGAGCCAATATGGGCCAAATGCCTTATACTTATACATGGACGCCAACAGGTGATACAACAGATATAATAACTGTAAGACCTGATACCACAACTACCTATTCATACTCAGTTACAGATGTATGCGGACATAATGTGAGTGGTGATGTTATTGTTACTGTTTTACCACCTGAAGCAACGATAGTTAATCAGGAAATCTCTTTATGTTTAGGGAACTCTACAACGTTGGATGTTCAGGGAGGGAATTTCTGGAAATGGATTGCATCACCTTTTGATCCAACTCTGTTAGGTGATACTTTGCAATTCCCAACCGTTGCTCCAACCGATACAACTATTTATACTGTCTATGTATCTGATTCATGCGGAAATTCTGATACTGCATCTGTTACTGTTTATGTTGGTGATATTGTTGCGTCAATTACAACTTTGACACCTGTTATTTGCACAGGTCAGTCAGCATTTCTTGAAGCAAATTTTGTTCAGGATGCTATTTATGAGTGGTATGATGCAAATGGAACCTATCTTGGGGGAAGTACGACATGTGAAGTATATCCTGCTTCTACAATGACATACCATGTTATTATAACTGATATTAATTGTGGTGGTGCGTCTGATGATGAATTCATTACCATTCAGGTGACTCAGATGTCACTTACTTCCAGCAATGACACCATCGTTTGTCCACAGGAACGGGTTGACTTAACTTCATCTTCTTCATTAGGTGGTGGTGTATTTCTCTGGGAAGACCAGGCAGGCAATATCATTGGTCAAAATGCATCTGTTTCAGTTTATCCTGAAGATCCAACAATGTATATTGTAACTGTCACTGACGGGTGTACAAAAAGAGATACGGTATTTGTAGATGTTTATCCGTTACCAAATGTAACCGCTTCTGCAGGTGCACCATCGGTATGTCCGGGTGAAAGTGTTACCCTTGAAGCACTAGGCAATGCGGCGACATACTTATGGAGTTCTGTTCCTTTTGATAACACACTCACAGGGCAGGAAAATTTGCCTAATCCAACAGTAACTCCTGCAACGGATACTAAATACTCATTGACGGGAACGAGTTTAAATGGATGCATCTCATCTTCAGATATTGACATTACAATTAAAGATAAAAAGACTGCTGAATTCAATACTTCAGCAGCTGTTGCGTGTGAAGGTGAAGCCATAACATTCACTTATGGGGGAAATGCCAGCCCTGGTGCCACTTACCAATGGGATTTTGACGGACAGGTGAGGACAGGGCAGGGCCCGCATGATATTACATGGCCGGCAATGGGAACCAAAACCATAACTCTCGTTGTTACACAGGATTTGTGTGCAAGTGACCCTATCACACACACAATTGAAGTCAAGCCAACTCCTTTAACAAATTTCACTTATGGTATAACTGAAGGATGCGTTCCTTTAACGGTTGATTTTACCGATGCTTCAACCAATACTGCACCGGGTGTAACTTATTTTTGGGATTTTGGGGCAGCAGGAACAAGTGTTAAGCAATCTCCCTCAGTAGAGTTTACAACTCCCGGTAAGTTTGACATAAGTCTGAAGGTATCTAATCCCGGTTGTGATAATACGTATACCATTACGAACCTTGTGGATGCCTGGCCTGTTCCAGTTCCAGGTTTTACGGCTGATCCTATGAAAGTTAGTCTTAAGAATCCGAACATTACTTTCATAAGTACATCAACAGGTGATAATCTGACATATGAGTGGCATACTGGTGATGGATTTATTTATGATACATCAACTTTTGTGCATACATACGCTGATTCAGGTTTTTACCATGTAAAGCTGGTTACTGAAAATTCATTTGGTTGTATTGATTCGATTTCTAATACAATACACATTACTCCAAAATATATGTTACGTGTTCCAACTGCCTTTACTCCAAATGGTGATGGAAGGAACGATGATTTCCGGATTACCGGTAATGGGGTTAAGAAGTTCAGGATAACCATTTACAATAACTGGGGAAGCCTGATATTTGAATCGCAAAGTATTGGTCTAAGCTGGGATGGAAAAATAAACGGCCAGCCAGCTTTACCCGGTTTGTATGTGTATCACACGTATTTCATGGATGACAATGATGAAGAAAGTGAGCAAACAGGAAGTTTTATATTGATCCGCTAAACTCTTTTATAATACAACAGACCCCTGACGCTGTTTAATGCATCAGGGGTCTTTCGTTTTTTCTAACTTTGCTGATCGTTAAATTTATACTCTATGAATACTATCAGAGTGGCTATCAATGGATTCGGCAGGATCGGCCGCATTACACTCAGAGCATTACTGAAAAAGCCTGAAATTTCGATCGTTGCAATTAATGATCTAACTGATGCACAAACTTTGTGTCATTTGCTTAAATATGATTCAGTGCATGGGAATTTTCCAGGAGAGGTGACTGCTGAAGATGGTTTCATAACCGTGAACGGTAAGCCAATCATGGTATTCAGAGAGCCGATACCCGGTAATATCGACTGGGGGGGGCTGAAAATTGATGTAGTCATTGAATCAACCGGCAAATTTGTCGATCGCCAGAATGCAATGAAGCACATTGAGGCAGGTGCAGGAAAAGTCATTATTTCTGCCCCGGCAAAAGATGAGCAGGAGGATGTTAAGTACCTCGTTTTAGGTATAAATGATCATATACTTAATGCTGAAGATGTTATTGTTTCTAACTCTTCGTGTACTACTAACTGCGTGGCGCCTATGATCAAGGTAATTGACGACTTGTGGGGTATTGAAGAAGGATTCATCACAACAGTTCACTCATATACACGCGATCAGAACCTCATTGATGCTCCTCACAGTGACCTGAGGAGAGCAAGGGCAGCAGCGTATAGTATTATACCAACCACCACTGGTGCGGCTAAAGCTGCAACCAGGATATTTCCTCATCTGAAAAACAACCTTGGAGGGGCCGGAATTCGAGTACCAGTCCCTAATGGCTCACTCACCGATTTAACCTGCACAGTCAGAAAGCCAACCTCTATTGAAGAAATTAATAAGGCTTTCAAGGATGCAGCAAACGGATATCTAAAGGGTATACTTCAATACACCACTGACCCAATTGTATCCATCGATATAATCGGTAATCCGCATTCGGCAATTTTTGATGCGGGCTTAACCTCAGTACTTGGTGATCGTAATAACCTGGTGAAAATAGTTGCCTGGTATGATAATGAAAGCGGATATGCCAACAGGCTTGCCGATTTGGTAGTGCTTCTTATGCGTTTATCTGTTTCGGCTGAAGGAAAAAATTCAGCAATGGAGGTGAAGCATAGAGATTAATCCACCGGTCCATATCAAATGAAATAGAAATAATACTGCCAGTTGGCATTGATTCCTCAATCCTTATCAGGCTATCAGCAAAATCTGAAATACCCGGATTGTGACTAACCAACATCACATGATCCCAGTCATCAGGAAGGCTAAAGATACAATCTTCAAATGCAGGGATATCAGGCTTGTATAGTTCATCATACGAAAGTATATCTTCCCTTCTGATACCATATCCATGCGCCACAGTGGTAGCAGTTTTCATTGCCCGTTTAGCTGGGCTTGTCACAATATGTTTTATAGTGATCTTTAAAGACTTCAGATGATCAGTCATTTTTTGCGTATTCTCAATCCCTTCCATAAGCAGAGGCCTGTCGTAATCAGTAATACCATTCATATCTTTTGACGCCCTGGCATGCCTCATCAGGTACAATGTCTTCATTTTTTGGATGATGTTAGTAAAACATATACACACAAATATATTAAATAAGAACAAGGAATGAAAGAGAGTGTTGCAAAAGCTTAATTGAAACCGGGAAAGATTAGATCAGAAGCTGATCAGAAGTTGTATTAAAGCTGTAATATATACGTTATTCACACATTATATATACGTATTTTATACGTGTTGACACGTATGAAATACGTATAAAACACGTATATAATACAAATTCAATACAGCTTTTAATCGGATTTATATCGGCTTCAATATTTAGCCATCCATTTTCCTGCTGATACAAATCAAGTAGACGCAACAATGTTTTTCCGTAATTTTGATAAAAAAAACGGTGCAGTCGGATAACATCAATAATCGTGTTTACACACTCTCGGAGATTACCGAGAGCATAACACGCATGTTTGATAAGTTTTTTGAAAAACCTTACTGGATTAAGGCCGAAATCTCAGCGTTGAATTTATATCCCGTTAGTGGTCATTGCTTTCCATTGATGGTTGAGAAAAGTGATGGAAAAGTCAAAGCTCAGTTAAAAGCAATTATTTGGAAAGATGACCTGTTTTATATAACACGTAAGTTTGAGGAAGTAACAAAAGAAACATTACATGAGGGGCTTGATATTATGTTTCTGGCTCATGTTAAGTTTTCATCTACTTATGGTCTTTCTCTTCAGATTATAGATATTGAACCTTTATACACTCTGGGCGAAATGGCCAGGGATAAAATGAACACCATTCTTCAGTTAAAGAAGGAGGGCACTTTTGAACTCAATAGGTCACTTCCATTACCGATATTACTAAAAAGAGTTGCTATTATTTCTGTTGCAAGCAGTAAAGGATACAATGACCTTATTGTAACACTTGAAAATAATAAAGCAGGTTATAAAGTTATTACCCGCTTGTTTCCGGCAGTTTTGCAAGGCAAGGGGGCGGTTGAAACTATAACCACTCAGCTAAATGCAATTCGCCGGGTTGCCAACTGGTACGATGCTGTTTTAATCGTCAGGGGAGGAGGTGATGATGTTGGTTTATCTTGTTACGATGATCTGGCTTTAGCACGTGAAGTGGCGGGGTTTCCTCTTCCTGTAATTACAGGCATCGGACATTCAACAAATGAAACTGTGGTTGAAATGGTGGCACGGGTCAATAAGATAACTCCAACTGATGTTGCCCATTTTGTATTGTCCGGATTCTTTGAACAAGACCAGATATTAAGAACATATTCAAGTGTTCTCCTGCAGTCTGTTGAATATATAGTGGAGAAAGAGCATATCAGGCAGGGTCAGTTTATAGACCGTTTCCATAATTCATGTGCTGATTATTTTAAATTAACTAAAAGAGGTTTAAGTGATTTGGCAGATGATTTTTCTACCCTGGCAAACAGATTAATTTTCAATAATAAGATTGCACTTAACAAGTATGAGATGGGATTATCATATCATCCTGTTAACATCATAAGAGACAAGAAAACCAAGCTCGGGAACCATGTTAGCAGGTTATTGTTTAATACGCAACATTACTTAACTTCGCATGAACAGTTATTAAAACAGAAAGATTACAGGCTCAGGTTGCTTGATCCACAAAACATCCTTCGAAGGGGCTACTCTATTCTCAGAATTGATGGTAAAGCTGTGACTTCGGCGACAGAGATAAAATCAGGTGATCACATGGATGTGGAATCGTACAACTTTACTGTGGCCGGTATAGTAGAAGAAATTAAAGAGAAGAAGAAATAGCTGAGCTTTGATTCAGTTAATATTAATAGTCAAAAGTGAGGAAGGAAACGCACAATGAATGACCAGAAAGAGGATATGACGTATACCGGTGCAATCACCGAATTGGAACAGATTATTAATGAAATGGAAGATGCATCAATAAGTATGGATGAATTATCTTCAAAAGTGAAAAGAGCTGCTGTACTTTTGCAATTTTGTAAAGATAAATTAACGTCAACTGAACACGAAGTAAATCTTGTTTTAAAAAGTTTTGAAGGTGAAGCTTGATACTTACCTGACTATAATTTAATTTTGATTAAATGCCCTTCAGAAACAGTAAGAATTATGGAACTGTCACCAATTTGCTGATTTTGGCAGTTGTTGCACTTTGTCTTTATGTCGTTTTTAAAGCAGGGCAGGGGCTTCAGGAGTCAAAAGGAGTATTTAATTCCGCTGAATCTATCCGAAATATCACTTCTTTTGATTTAAGAGGGGCTTTAAGTTTTGAACATCCATTATCCATTCTTATCCTTCAGATTTTAGTTATTATTGTAATATCAAGGGTTTTCGCCTGGATTATGTCGTTGATTGGACAGCCGACAGTTATTGGTGAGATAATTGCGGGTATTATGCTGGGGCCCTCATTACTTGGCATGTTCTTTCCTGGGATTTCACTGTTCATATTCCCACCTGAATCCCTGTCTAATTTACAGTTTTTAAGTCAAATAGGACTTATACTGTTTATGTTCATCATTGGGATGGAATTAGATATGG
Source organism: Lentimicrobium sp. (assembly GCA_035298745.1). Classification (GTDB taxonomy): domain Bacteria; phylum Bacteroidota; class Bacteroidia; order Bacteroidales; family Lentimicrobiaceae; genus Lentimicrobium. The sequence continues at coordinate 120,779 of DATGXS010000014.1, forward strand.
GCATATTGAAGCAGAGAGCTAAAGCTGCATTATTTATAAGTAATACCAGTATCATCTTCCCATATTTACTTGGTGTAATTTTAGCATATTTCCTCTATGAGCAATTTGCACCTGAAGGTGCCGGGTTCGTTAGTTTTTCGCTTTTTATGGGAATTGCCATGAGTATTACGGCTTTTCCTGTATTGGCAAGAATTGTTCAGGAGCGGGGTATCACAAAAACTGCACTTGGAATGATTGTAATTACCAGTGCAGCAATTAACGATATAACCGCATGGGGAATTCTTGCAGTAGTTGTTGCTATTGCAAATGCAACTGCCATCTCAGGTGCAGTAGCTACCATACTATTGTCATTAGTTTATATTGCCCTTATGCTTTTGGTGGTTCGTCCTTTCCTGGACAGGATTGCCTCACGGTATACAGTGAAGGAAACGGTGAGTAAGACAATTGTGGCAGCTGTATTTGGTATCATGCTTTTATCAGCCTACATAACAGAAATACTTGGAATCCATGCTTTGTTTGGTGCTTTTATGGCTGGGGTTATTATGCCGCAGAATCTAAAGTTTAAGAGCATAATGGCCGAAAAGATTGAAGATGTCAGCCTTGTGCTTTTGCTTCCTCTTTTCTTTGTTTATACGGGTTTAAGAACACAAATAGGATTGTTGAATAGTGGTAGTTTATGGATGTCGGCATTAATAGTAATTGTGGTTGCTGTTACGGGAAAATTCATTGGAAGTGCAGTGGCCGCCAGAGTAACCGGACAATCATGGAAGAATAGCCTGACTATAGGGGCTTTGATGAATACCAGGGGATTAATAGAATTGGTTGCACTTAATATTGGTTATGATATAGGTATCTTATCTCCTGAAATCTTTACAATTCTGGTTTTAATGGCATTGATAACAACTTTTATGACCGGCCCTGCAATGACATTCATTAATTACCTTTTTAAACCGGTTGAATCAATTGCCACTGTTAGTGATCTGTTTAAAGTACTTATCTCTTTTGGCCCGCCTAAATCAGGTGCCCGTTTATTAGAACTTGTGTCACTGTTGTATCTTAATGATAAACATAAACTCCGGGTAACAGCACTCCACCTTACACCGAATACAGAGATATCAAAGGAGAACGCATATCAATTTGAAGAGCAGGCGTTTACTGAAATAAATGAGGTGGCGGAAGAAAGAGGGATGATTATAGCGACTGATTACCGAACATCACAGGCAGTAACTAAGGAAATAACAAGAACCGCCAACAGAGGTAAATTTAATTTACTTGTGGTTGGAAGTTCAAGGCCTTTATTAAGTTCCGACAAAACTGGTGGAAAAGCGAGATATTTCTTTGATAAAGTTAAAAGTGATGTTGCGCTGGTGATTGATAATGGATTTGAAGAGGTTAAAAAAGTATTGATTATTTGTATGGATGATGAATCACTGGTGTATCTTCAATCAGTGGCTGAAAGATTCAATGATGATATTATTACTGAAACGGTACATCTTGGGCAAGGTAAGATGTTAACCAGGGATTTTACCAAATTTGATATTTTAATGACTGGAGTTGAGTGCTTCAGAACACAGCGCCAGTCAGGTGCTTCCTGGACCCAGGGAGATGTAACAATTGTTGTTTTTAGTCAATACGAATAAAAAAAGGACACAGTTGACTGTGTCCTTTTCCGTCATTTCTATTTCTATTACCAGGCAAACAATGGGAATCCACCCATAAGGTCATTAACTTTTGCCTTTACACCTTCAATTACTGTTTCGTTTTCAATATTTTTCATTACTTCGTCAATCAGGTCAACCACATATTCCATGTGAGTTTCTTTAAGACCACGAGTAGTTATGGCAGGAGTACCAACCCTTATACCTGAAGTTGTAAATGGTGAACGGCTATCGAATGGAACCATGTTCTTGTTGATAGTAATATCAGCACGAACGAGGGTATTTTCGGCAACTTTACCGGTTATATCAGGGAATTTCGAACGAAGATCAATAAGCATTAAATGGTTGTCGGTACCACCTGAAATAACATGATATCCACGATCAACGAATGCTTTTGACATAACGGTTGCATTCTTTTTAACCTGAATAATGTATTCCATGAATTCATCAGAAAGAGCTTCTCCAAAAGCTACAGCTTTAGAAGCAATCACGTGTTCAAGTGGACCGCCTTGTACTCCGGGGAAAACGGCTGAATCAAGTAATGCGGACATCATCTTTGTTTCTCCCTTTGGTGTTTTGAGTCCCCATGGATTTTCAAAGTCCTTGCCCATAACGATAAGACCGCCACGCGGACCACGTAAAGTTTTATGAGTGGTGGTAGTAACTATATGGCAGTAAGGAATTGGGTCATTCAATAGACCGCGTGCAATCAAACCGGCTGGATGAGCAATGTCGGCCATTAAAATAGCACCAATTTTATCGGCTATTTCGCGCATTCGTTTGAAATCCCAGTCGCGTGAATAAGCACTGGCACCAGCAATAATAAGTTTAGGTTTGTTTTCAAGTGCAACAGATTCCATCTTATCATAATTGATAGTCCCTGTTTCTTCTTCAACTCCGTAAGCTACAACATTATATAAGATTCCTGATGAATTCACTGGCGATCCATGAGAAAGATGACCTCCATGAGCCAGGTTAAGCCCCATAAAAGTATCACCGGGTTTCAGTATTGTCATGAGAACGGCCATGTTTGCCTGTGCTCCGGAATGAGGTTGAACATTAGCCCATTCAGCTCCAAAAAGAGCTTTTGCTCTGTCAATTGCAAGTTGTTCGGTTTGGTCAACAATCTGGCAGCCTCCGTAATACCGTTTACCGGGATAACCTTCAGCATATTTATTGGTGAGTACTGATCCCATGGCATCCAAAACCTGCTGACTTACGAAATTCTCAGAAGCAATCAGTTCAATGCCATGCATCTGGCGTTCCTTTTCCTCCTTAATTAGGTCGAAAACCTGCTTATCTTTTTTCATTACACTTGAAATTTGAGTTTTTTATTTGGTCATGCAAAGGTAGCAAAATGAGTGACTTTTGACCAGTGGTAAAAAATATTGAATAACAAAAAAGGGAACCTTGGGTCCCCTGTTTTGTTCAGTGTGATTAGAATGTGTTACCTCACAATTACTATTTTGCGTGATATAGTTTTTTGATCGGTTATGATACTAAGAGTATAGGTGCCAGCAGAAAGTTTGCTAACATCAAAGGTATACCGTTCTTTACCGGTACAATCCTGTGTAAGAACATTCAATCCTGCAGCATCAGCTATTCTTACTTTCATCTTCGGATAAAGTGAGGTAGCAGCCCGCAAAACAAACTGTTTATTGGCGGGATTTGGATAGATACTTAAACCATCCTGGAAGTTCTCCTCAATTCCCACTTCAGAAGCTCTTTGTGTAAATAAAACCTGTACAGGGGTTTTGCCGGCCACAGCAATACTGATATGGGCAATGCGGTCAGAATACAATGGGTTTTCTGTATAATCAGCTGTTATTGTACCATTGCCAGATCCTGCAGCAATTATTGTTAACCAGTCAGCATCATCAGTAGCAGTCCAGTCTGTATTTGAAGTCACAGTTAGGTTTGTACTTCCCGCAGGATAAGTTACTTCAACAGTTTCAGGACTGACAAAAACATTAGGTTCACCTGCAGCCTGAATAATGCTGACACTTTGCTGCTGATCAGCACCTGTGATTGTGATAGTTGCTGACCTTGAGATAAGTGTTTGATTTTCAGTGTAAGGAACTGACATGATTAAATTACCTGAACCATTGGTTGGAATTGTAACCCATGCAGCATCAGTAGTTGCAATCCAGTTAAAGTTTGCTGTGATGTTAAAGTCGACAGAGCCTGCCTGAGCTGTTACTTCAGCTAATTGAGGCATAATAGATATGCTGGCAGGAGCGGCGGCCTGGTCAAGGGTCAAGGTTGTAGTGCCAAGACCGGGAACAGAAACGGCAACATGTGCTGTTCTGATTTCAGCCCAGGTATTTTCCTCATACTGCAATGAAATAATTCCATCACCTAAACCTGAAGGGGTAACAACACACCATGCAGCATCACTGGCGGCAGTCCATGGAGCGTTTGAATTAACCTGAACATCAGTACTTCCGGGTGCTGTACCAACCTGGACATTAATAGGATCAAGTGAAATGAAAGGTGCAGCACCTGCTTGTACCACAGTTGCAACAACAGGTTCAAGGCCTAAAACACTGACAGTAATATGTGCTGTACGATCAATTGCAATTGCATTTTCAGTACAGTTAGCATAAAGAGTACCGTTGCCGGTTCCTGAAGGAGTAACTACACACCAGTCAGCATCTGATACAGCTGTCCAGCTTGTATTAGCCATTATATCAAAATTTGATGTACCTGCTATTGAAGGTGCATTTAAGGTAAGCGGGTTTACACTTATTCTTGGAGGCTCTGCCATTGTTGTAGCCTGAGCTGTAATACCTGATGAATACAAATTATCAGCATTTACAGAAATTGCTTTATAATGATAAGTAGTTGCAGGAGTTAGAAGTGTATGGCTGAATGTTGTTTCAGCACCAATATATAATACTGTACCACCACCAGGAATGTTTTCACCGACATTATAAATTGTTCCCGGAGCAGGAACACCAAATGTACCGTCAGCAGACCATAGCAACATCACATTATTATTACTTGAATTGAGTTGCCAGTTGAGGTCGATACGTGTATCAGTATATGTGACCGCATTAAGAGTGGCCGGATTGACAACAGCTGAAGAGCAGCTCATATCAGCTGACCATCCTGATGCATTTACAGATGCATTACTGCGGAAAACAAAGGTAAGCGCACCATAATCATTATTAGACTCAACATGACCCGGTGAATCGGTTCCGCAGTATTTTCCAATTAAAGGGGCAAATGCCGTACGACCGTTATAAATTAAGAGGTAATCGCTGGTACAGTTAGATGACATTTCAAGGCTGAATTCAGTAAAATCAGCTGAAACTTGTCCACCTGCCTGTGAAGGATAGAAAGTAGTTGTAAAATTCTGGTTGTTACCATAATTATAATTTCCACCCGGATCAGCAAATGTACCGGTACAAGTTGTGATAATAGATGTGTTCATGATGAAATAGTCATCAATAACATTAATATAATCAGTCTTAGTTTCGGTTACAGTACCATTAATTGTCAAGGTTATGGTTTTTGGTCCTACGGAACTATAGGTAACCTGATGAGGTCCCGGGGTTGTTGCTGTTGCAGGAGTTGCATCAGCACCAAAATTCCAGAGATAAGTATTTACATCACATGAAGAAAGATCAGTAAATGTAACGGGATTATTGACAACAACACTGGTGGTTGATGCGCTGAAATTGGCATTTACTGCGTTTACAGAAATAAAACCAGGGTTAGTAAGATTGGTAGTTCCGGCATTATTTGTTGCAGTAAGCGTTACATCATAATTACCATAAGCATTAAATTGAACCTGAGGATTTTGTGATGTACTGCTGGTTCCACCAACATATGTTACAGTATTAGGAGTGAAAGACCACTGCCAGGATGTTGGTGCACCCGTTGAAACATCAGTAAACTGTACGTTTGTATTTATACATGGGAGGTTATTATCAACCTGAAAATTGACACCTGGTCCTATAGGTCCAACATTAAAAGATCCAACTTTAGTTTTTTGTCCACCACTAACATATTGGTTTGTATACCAAAAAACTTCATCATCAACCGGGTCAACCTGTAATCCGGAATAATCGCCCCACCTGTTGGCACCTGTTTGAGAAGCAGTTCCTTCATGAATAACACCCTCAGCAACATCCATAATGCCTGATGCAGCATTATACTCTTCCTGTGTTTGGCCTGTATATCTTATACCAGGAAAAACAGAAGTACTGGATATAGAATAACCAAGACCAATTTCTCTGCTTCCATTCATCATAACACTTCCCATCCAGCGTGAATGCTCATCTGGTGCATAAGTTCCGGATTGTCTCACAGTCCAGTCGCCACTGTTCACCCTGCGGAGTTCATACCAACGAACGCCTGCATGGTCGGTCTGGTCAACGTCAACAGTATGGCAGCACATCAGGGTTTCATAACTTCCCCAGTTACGATATTGCGGAACATTCATAATAACCTGGGGCACTCCGTCAACTTCCTGACTTGTATTTGGCTGTTTGATGTTATTCCAGTTATTTCCGAAATTACTATCATAAGGTTCAACATTCAACTGCTGGACGCGGGTAAAAGTAGAATTTGTTGTAGTAGTCCAGTCTGCATGCAGTTCGTAAATCCACAATTGGTCTGCAGAGCCACCGAAAGCATCATCCTGCTGTGCAATAAATAAGGCGGGCTCATTTGCCGGAGGGGCATCACCATCACAATCAACCGGAGGTACCATTACAAAACCGTCAACAGTACCCGGGCGCCATTGATTATCAAATGAAACCATCTTAGGATTTGTTCCACCTGCAATCATTACAGCACGTTCAAAAACATAAATATCGGTGCCGGAACTTGTGTTTGTTCCCATATAGTAACCGTCATTCCAGATTCCAAATTTCTCATAATCAGGCATACCATTCATGTTGAATGAATATTGGTACCATGTACCTGTTGGGTCATTGGTAGTGGATATGGCAATAAGCATTCGGTTAGGATTCTGGCAGAGAGAGAATTCTGCTGCAAACCACCTGTCAGCCATTTCATCATAGAGAACGATTGGGTCACCGTCGTTACAAGAAGAACCCGGAACACTTCCAAAGAGCTGGTTCATATTGGTTGGGCCTGCAACTTTGGTCCCGTTTTTATCATAAATAGCATAGGTGGTGTTCACCGTCTGCATATAATGGTTTGGACCGATGGTACCATTACAGTCAGGAGGGAAATAGGGAGAACTCTGGGCGTTGAAAACTACATTAGGTGTTGAAGCAACCTGCCTTGAACCTTGCTCTTTTTGCCAGACAGGATCCGGTCCTTTTGGCAAAGCTGTGGCTTCATAAGGGTACTCTCTAAATCTGAGTTTAGGGTTCAGAACTTTCAGGTCAGCTTTTTCCTTCATTACAGCCATCTCTTCAGGAGTAATTTCGGGGATGTCTCTCAAAGGCCTGCTGATTCCGAGGAATGTGCCCGTACCTACAACAGTAGGATACTGAACTTCGTTCTGTCCCTGAACTGTTAAAGCTACAAATGCAGAAATTCCAAATAGTAGTTGTTTAAGCTTCATTTTATATGGTTTTGTTTGTATTTCCCTTTATATCCCAATGATTCAACGATGTTTGCCATCGTGATCATACTTAATCGAAAATTTAATCGTTTATAGGTGTACCGGCTAAGCGCTTCAAAAATAGAAGTAAATACAATCACTTACTCATCAAAGGGTTAAAATTTTGTAACTTTGTTTCATGTCATTGCCAAAATTAATATACTGTTGTACTTTTCTGCTATTGGCTGTCATTTTAAAAGTATCAGGACAGCCCAAACCTGACCTTACGTGTTTATCGGTTCTTTCTCCAAACTCAGTTGAGGCGGTGTGGGAAGTACCTGCAGGTTCACCGGCATTTGACGGATACAGGCTTTTCTACAGAGTATCAGGTAGTGGTGTTTTTACACCTGTCGATTTTCAGCCTTCTATAAATTCAGCAGTTATAAACGTTCCAAATGTTTCAACAAATATATATGAGTTTTTCCTCATTACTTATAACAATAATCCATCTTCTGTTTCTCCTGAATCAAATCACCTTGAAACAATCAGACTGAATGTTTCAGGCAGTGGTACAGGCATTGCAAGACTCGAATGGAACAGGCAAAGTGCACAGGACCAATCATACAGGGTTTATAGATCAGATGATAATTTCACATATACACTTTTAACCACCACATCAGCACTTGAATATAATGACACAATAAGTCGTTATTGTGATACAACAACTTTATATTACCGGCTTGTGGCTGGTATATGTAATGCTTCATCTTCTATTGATAGTGCAAGATTTATTGATGCCACTACTCCAGAAGATCCTGTATTTGAATTAGTTACCGTTAATAATGGTTTTGCTGAAGTCACATGGAAACCAAGTTCAAGCACTGATGTGATTAAATACATAATTGAAAGAGGTAATCCAGTTGATGGCTTCTATGTGTATGATAGTGTTGGAAATACTACAATCTATACTGATAACGATGTAAGTAATCCGGATTACCTCGGACCGTGTGATAATGTCGTTACATATATTGTGAGGGCAAAGGATGAATGCGGTTATGGAAGTGGGGGTGATTATATTAAGTTACATCACAATATTCTGATATCAGGTAATACTGTCGAGCTGTGTGACAGGAAAGCAACCATAGAGTGGAATGGTTATATAAACATGGTACCTCCGGTAGAAAAATATACACTTGAAAAATCAATAAACGGAGGGCCATTCATTTCTGTTCTTGACATACCTGCTGATGCCGGTAATTCGTATAAGGCCTTGGACCCAGATTTACTTGAATCAGGTGTGTTGGTCATTTATAGAATTGCTGCTTCAAATTCTGATAACAGTCATGTTTCACGAAGCTGTGAACTGGAATTACTGCCAGAACCAAAGACTGTATCAAACTTCAACATTGATTATGTTACCGTAACTGATAATAGTTTCATCACATTACAGGCATCATCACAGCCTTCTGATGTACCTGCTAAAGTTGAAATATACAAGGCGGATGGCGATGTTTTATTTCTGATAAATACGGTACCATGGAATCCAGCCGGATCAGTACAGTTTGAAGACCAAAATGTTTCAGTTGCTACTGCTAATTATGATTATCAACTCATTGCATTAGATTCCTGTGACTTCAAAATTGCTATTTCAACCATCTTTAATTCAATTCTTCTTAAAATAAGTATTACTGATGAAGTAAATGTTGGCCTTGACTGGTCTAATCATGTAGGTTGGGGGGCAGATCTTGAAAATTATCTGGTATATAAGTATAGTAGTGGAGTTTTATTGCCTGGTTACCCTAAAACAATTTCAGCGGGGTTGACCAGCTATAATGAGGTTGACGACGCAACTAATTCTTTACAGATAACTTATGCTGTGGAAGCTGTCAAGAATGATGGAAAAGTCAGCAGGTCAAATGAAGTACTATTACCCAGATCAGTTGAGATAGATGTACCAACAGCCTTTCGGCCAACGGGAGTCAATAAGATTTTCAGGCCATTGATCAGGAATATTGATGAATCAAATTACTTGTTTGTAATTTATAATCGTTGGGGACAGCAGGTTTTTTCTACTGATGATCCGCATGCGGGCTGGGACGGTACTGTTAAGGGCCAACTTCAGCAGGGTATTTACGTATACATGGTTTCCTACATTGATCAAACGGGTGTAAGTGGTACAAAAAGAGGTATGGTAATGCTGCTTGATTAGTTATTTATACGAGTAATTTCACCACTTTCGGATATATGCCCCCAATTTATATTTATTTAACAATTGACTTGTTTCAGTATTAAAGTCAAGTGTTTTAGATTACTCAATTTAATTAACTTTGCAAATTCCAAAAAAAAGCATTATGTCGTTCAGCAATGATAAATTAGTGGGTGAGGGTTACACATACGATGATGTTTTATTGGTGCCGGCCTACTCAGAGATTCTTCCCCGTGATGTTGACACAAGTTCAAGATTTTCAAGGAACATTAAAATCAATATCCCCATAGTTTCTGCCGCAATGGATACGGTTACCGATTCAACAATGGCAATCGCCATGGCACAGGAAGGTGGAATTGGTGTTCTGCACAAAAACATGAGTATTGATGACCAGGCAAATGAAGTAAGAAAAGTGAAGAGGGCTGAAAATGGAATGATTCTCGATCCTATAACTTTACTTGAGACTGCAAGAGTTGCCGATGCCCATAAGATTATGGCGGATTTCAAGATTGGCGGAATTCCCGTAGTCGATTCATCAAATAAACTGGTGGGGATTGTTACTAACCGTGATTTACGGTTTGAACGTGATCCTCGCAGGCCGGTTTATGAAGTAATGACAAAAGAGAATATCATCACAACTACCGAGTTCACTGATTTTGAAAAGGCAGCAGATATCCTTCAGGAATACAAGATTGAAAAACTGCCTGTAGTTGATAAAGATTATAAACTTGTAGGTTTGATTACTTATAAGGACATTATAAAAATAAAGGCAAGACCAAATGCCTGTAAGGATGAGCGTGGTCGTCTGAGAGTTGCCGCTGCTGTTACAGTCAGTCGTGATTTCTTTGAAAGAGTTGAAGCTTTGGTTGCAAATGGATCTGATGCCATTGTAATTGATACTGCACATGGCCATTCAAAGGGCGTTATGGATGCTGCCAGGCTTTTTAAGAAGCATTTCCCAAATACTGAACTTGTGCTTGGCAATGTGGCTACTGCAGAAGCCGCCAGAGACCTCAAAATGCTTGATATTGATGGCATAAAGGTCGGTATAGGCCCGGGCTCAATCTGCACTACAAGAATTATTGCCGGTATTGGGGTTCCCCAACTTACTGCTGTTAATGAAGTCGCCAGGGAGCTTAAAGGAACAGGAATTCCTGTTATTGCTGATGGTGGTATTCGTTATACTGGTGATATTGCAAAAGCTATTGCCGCTGGTGCCGACTGTATAATGGCAGGCGGACTTTTTGCAGGAGTAGAGGAAGCACCCGGTGAAACTATAATTTTTGAAGGCAGGAAATATAAAACGTACCGTGGAATGGGCTCTATTGAAGCGATGCAAAAAGGTTCAAAAGACAGGTATTTCCAGGATGCAGAAGATGATATTAAAAAACTGGTGCCTGAAGGTATTGTAGGCAGGGTTCCATATAAAGGTACGCTTTCAGAAGTCATTCACCAGTTGGTTGGCGGACTTCGTGCAGGTATGGGTTATACCGGATCAGCAACCATTGAACAGCTTCAAAAAGCCAAATTTATGAAAATCACCAGTTCGGGAGTAGCTGAAAGCCACCCGCATGACATAACCATCACGCGAGAAGCACCTAATTACAGCAGATAATTGAGATTAGTAAAAGTTATAGCAACCTGTCAGAATTATAAAAACCAATGAATCTCATAAGTATGAAAAACCGTAAAAGCCCACTTAGACTAGGTCTGGGCATTATTTTCTTTATGGTATTTACAATTGTAAATGCTCAGGAAAAAGATCCTGTTATATTAAAAGTAGCCGGTGAAGAAATTACAAAAAGTGAATTCCTGAACGTTTACCAGAAGAATAATGTGAATGGTGAAGTACTTGACCGTAAGTCGCTGGAAGAGTACATGGAATTGTATATCAATTTCAGGTTGAAGGTCAAGGAAGCCGAATCTCTTGGAATGGATACCATGCGTTCTTTCATCGATGAACTTGCCGGATATCGCAAACAACTGGCACAACCTTATCTTATTGATGAGAAAATGAACAAGGCCTTACTTGAAGAAGCATATAATCGCAAGAAAGAGGATATCAGGGCCAGTCATATACTTGTTAAAGTCGACAAGAATGCTTCACCTGAAGATACATTGGCTGCCTATAAAAAGATTATGGCTATTCGTAAAAAAGCGATGAAAGGAGAAGACTTTGGTAAACTGGCTATGGAAAATTCAGATGACCTGTCTGCAAAGGATCGATTGGTTGAAGGCAGGAATGTTAAAGGTAACAAGGGTGACCTTGGATATTTTACCGTATTTGATATGGTCTATCCATTTGAAACTGGAGCTTATAATACAAAGGTTGGTGAGATATCGATGCCTGTAAGAAGTGATTTCGGATATCATCTGATAAAGGTTACTGATCGGAAACCTGCACTTGGAAGGGTACAGGTAGCTCACATTTTAATGCGTCCACCCGCAAATGCAACAGCGCAGGATAGCGCAGCAGTCGCTAAAAAAGTGATGGAAGTATATGACAGAATAATGAAAGGAGAAGATTTTTCTGCTCTTGCTAAAGAATTTTCAGAAGATAAAAGTACAGCAACCAAAGGCGGTGTTCTTCCCTGGTTTGGAGCTAATCGTATGATTCCCGAGTTTATTAAGGAAGTATCAAATCTTAAAGAAATCAACCAGGTTACCAAACCTTTTACATCTTCTTTTGGATGGCATATAGTTAAGTTAATTGACAGGAAAGATATTGGTACTTATGAAGACAATTTGAACGACCTTAAGCAGAATCTTTCAAGAAGTGACAGGGCTAAAAAAAGTGAAGAAGCCTTATTGTCAAGAATTAAAGAAGAATATAAGTTCACCCAGAACCTGAAGACCAAAAATGAATTTTATAAAGTTGTAACTGATACCATATTTAAAGGTGGTTGGAATCCATCAGCCGCAGAACAGTTAAATAAGGTAATGTTTACAATAGGAAAGAAAACATATTCCCAGCAGGACTTTGCACAATGGCTCGGTAAAAACCAACGTCAGGCCGCAAAGGAAAATATCAGCGCTTATGTGGATAAAATGTATTCCACTTTCGTCAATCAGAAACTGCTCGAATATGAAGATAGTCAGCTTGAAAATAAATATCCTGAATTCAAAATGCTGATGAAAGAGTATCGTGATGGTATCTTGTTATTCGAATTAACTGAACAGAAGATATGGTCAAAAGCAAGCAAGGACACCTTAGGACTTGAGGCTTTTTATAACACCAACAAACAGAATTATATGTGGGCTCAACGCGCCGATGCTTCAGTCTATACATTCAATACAACCGATAAGAAGATACTTGATAAATTCAGGGCATTACTGAAGAAAGGACTTACTGATCAGGAACTGCTGGAAAATATTAATAATGACAGTACAAGCATTTTATCTGTTGATCGCAGAAAGTATGAAAAAGGCGACAACACTATGGTAGATAATGCTAAATGGATAAAGGGCGAAACTGCTGAGACAACAATGGATGGTAAAACAACTATCGTAAAAATCAATGAAATTCTCGCTCCTGAACCTAAGAAACTTAATGAAGCTCGTGGACTCGTTACTGCTAATTATCAGGATTTTCTGGAACAGCAATGGATTAAAGAATTGAGATCTAAGTATCAGTATCAAGTTAATCAGGAAGTTTTATCTTCAATTAAATAATGCATACAAGGCCATACTTAATTTTATCGCTGGTTGCTATTTTTTTAATAGCAACCAGTTGTAAATTATTCAGCAAGAAAGACGAAGGTCAGTTGATTGCGGAATGCTATGGTAATTATTTATACAATGATGACCTCGATGGAATTGTACAACCCGGAACTTCAGCTAATGATAGCATTGCAGCTGTTAAGCAATTTATTGACAACTGGATCAGGCAACAGATAATGTTGCATCAGGCTGAGAATAACCTTGACAACGAACAAAAAAATTTTGATGATCAGATCAGGCAATACAGGAATTCACTAATAATTTACGCTTACGAAACCGAACTGATTAAACAGAAACTCGACACCCTGGTTTCACCACAGCAAATTGAAGATTTCTATAATTCAAATCAGGACAACTTCTTATTGCTTGAAAATATAGTAAGGGTAAAATATGTGAAAATACCGGCAGTTAGTGCAAAGCCTGACGTTTTAAAGAAAGCTGAAAAACTCCTGCGTTCGAACAACGCTGATGATAATGATAAATTACTCGACCTTTGCCAGTCAGCCATTTTAACGTGTTTTACCGACGACGAGAACTGGATTAGATTTGATGACCTTTTAAGGGAAGTTCCTATTAAGACTGATGATCCGGAGCAATTTCTTAAAAACAGAAATTTTTACCAGGCAACTGACTCGACTTATGTTTACATGGTCAAATTCAGTGAAGTCAAAACTAAAGAAGGTGTTTCTCCGTTATCATTCGAAACCGCCAGAATTCGTGATCTTATACTTAACCGTCGTAAGATTGAATTAATGGACAAGATACAACAACAAGCTTTTCAGGAAGCCATGAATAACAATGAATTCACCGTTTATTAAACGATTTACAGTTTAGAAATACTCAAGTTTATGAAAAAACTAACCAGCATATTTGCAATATTCATCACTCTTTTTTCAGTTATGAATACCGCATATGCACAGGAACAGGTTATTGATGAAGTAGTTGCTGTTGTAGGGGCTAATTATATTCTTGCTTCTGAAGTTGAAGAACAATATCTTCAATACAGGGCACAAGGTGATATTACTGAGGCTTCAACTCTGAGATGCAGGATTTTTGAAGATATGTTGTTCCAGAAGCTGATGCTTAATCAGGCTGAACTAGATAGTATTAACATATCTGACGACCAGATAAACCAGACTATGGATGCCAGATTTCGTTATTATATCCAACAGTTTGGATCACAGGAAAAAATGGAAAAATACTATAAAAAGTCGCTTCTTGAAATTCGTGAAGATTTCCGTTCAAAAGTAAAAGAGCAATTAATGGTTGAAGAAGTTCAACAGGGACTTGTTAAGGATGTAAAAGTAACCCCGGCTGAGGTTAGAAGAATGTTTAATGCTATAGTGCCTGATAGTATTCCGGTTATTGAAGAACAATATGAGTTGGGGGTAATCGTAAAACAACCTGTGATTACCAAAGAAGAACTTGATGCTACCCGCGAAAGATTAAAAGGATTGCGAGAAAGGATATTAAATGGTGAGAATTTTAATGCATTAGCTGTTTTGTATTCTGAAGATCCTGGTTCCTCTAGAAAAGGTGGAGAAATTGGTTTTGTTGGAAGAGGCCAGTTATATCCTGAATATGAAGCAACCGCATTTTCACTTAAGAAAGGCCAGATTTCTGATATTGTTAAAACCCAGGCTGGTTATCACATAATACAACTCATTGAGAGGCGTGGTGAACAAATTAATACAAGACACATACTATTAATACCTAAAATTTCAGAAACGGAAAAAAATAAAGCCACAAAACTTTTAGATAGTGTTGCTGTTCAAATACGTGAAAAGAAAATTACTTTTGAAGAAGCTGCATTGAAATTTTCAGACGATCCAGGTAAGATAAGTGGTGGTAAACTTATAAATCCCGAAACTGGCAATGCTGGTTTTACCCTTTCGCAACTTAGGAATATTGATGATAAATTGCCTGCGATTGTTGAGAAAATGAAGGTTGGTGATATTTCCCGCCCTATAGCTATTACTAATGAAGAGGGTAAACAAACATTGCAACTTGTTTATCTTATTTCGAAGTCTGATTCTCATCCGGCAAACTTAAAAGAAGACTACAATACTATCCAACAGTGGGCACTTAATAAAAAGAAAGGTGAAGTAGTTGATAAATGGATCTCTGATAAGATTTCGAAAACATACTTCCGCATAAATCCTTCCTTACAGGGATGTAATTTCATACATTCGTGGGAAGTTCAATAGGTTATTGGTAAGTCATTCAAAGACATGGAAATATTTAAATCAGACGTTGAAGCAGTAGACTCTTTCGTTGAAAAGTACAATCTGCTGACTAAGGAAATTGGTAAAGTTATTGTCGGCCAAGAAGATGTGATTCGCGATGTTCTTATCTGCATTTTCAGCAAGGGCCATGCTTTGCTTGTTGGAGTTCCCGGTCTTGCAAAAACTTTACTTGTTAATACTATTGCCAGGTCATTGGGTCTTACATATAGCAGGATTCAATTCACACCTGACCTTATGCCCTCTGATATTATTGGAACTGAAATACTTGACGAGAACCGGAAGTTTCGTTTTTTAAGAGGTCCGATATTTGCAAATATTATCTTAGCTGACGAGATAAACCGTACACCACCAAAAACACAGTCGGCTCTTTTGGAAGCAATGCAGGAAAAAGCAGTTACTGTGGCCGGTGAAAGTCATCATCTGACTGAGCCTTTCTTTGTCCTTGCAACACAAAACCCTATTGAGCAGGAAGGAACTTATCCCTTGCCTGAAGCTCAACTCGACAGGTTTATGTTAAACATCTGGCTTGACTATCCAAGCATGGAGCAGGAACTGAATGTTGTTAAAAACACCACCACTGAAAAGATGACCTCTACAAATGTTGTTTTAACTACTGAAGAGATTATTTTTTATCAGAACCTGGTCCGGAGAATTCCAGTTGCCGATAATGTTTATCAGTACGCTGTAAAAGTAGCTTCCAGGACAAGACCTGGTACACCTAACGCTCATGAATGGGCCAATAAATATCTTACCTGGGGGGCAGGTCCAAGGGCATCACAATACCTCATTATCGGTGCTAAATGCAATGCCGCAATTCGTGGTAAATATTCACCCGATATTGAAGATGTTCAGGCTGTAGCAACCAATGTCCTTCGTCACCGTATTGTAAGAAATTACAAGGCCGAGGCTGAAGGAATTAGTGTAAAAGCTATTGTTGACGAACTTCTTCGCTAAGTAACCAATCCTGCACCATTGCCAACCCTGGCTACATAGAAAATAGGTTTCAGGCCTATTTCAGCTTCATACGCAAGCCCTACTTTGTTTATTAAGGCTTCAACGTAACGATTATCAACTATTGCAATGGCACAACCACCAAAACCGGCGCCAGTCATTCTAGCCCCCAATACACCTTTAACTTTCCGGGCAGCATTTACAATAGTATCAAGTTCAGCACCGGTAACCTGATAATCATGCCGCAACGATTCATGTGAATCATTCATTAGCTGGCCAAGAGTGACCAAATCACCGCGCTTCAGCGCAGCAACTGCAAGTGTTACTCTGTTGTTTTCGGTTATCACATGACGGGCCCTTCTGTATATAACCGGATCAGTAATAACATCTCCAATCTCATTGAATTCGGCAACTGTAATATCACTAAGGTCTATCATTTCTTTTTTGGTTCGTAAGG
This sequence comes from Lentimicrobium sp., assembly GCA_035298745.1. Lineage (GTDB taxonomy): Bacteria > Bacteroidota > Bacteroidia > Bacteroidales > Lentimicrobiaceae > Lentimicrobium. The sequence continues at coordinate 137,541 of DATGXS010000014.1, forward strand.
CTTCAAGTGCAGCAGCACATTCCGCCACCCGTTCGTTATATTTTGAATCAGCAAGTTCCCTGCGCTTATTAGTATTCATAATTACAATAGAATGCTCATTTAAGTCAAGAGGAACCAACTCATATTCAAGTGTCCGGCAGTTAAGGAACAACGCTGAATTTACCTTTCCCATTCCTACTGCAAATTGATCCATAATGCCGCACTGCATACCAACAAACACATTTTCAGCTAATTGTGACATTTTAATAAGATCGAGCCTATTGTAACCGGCTTTAAAAAAATCATTTAATGCAACTGCAGTAACAAGTTCAATTGAAGCAGAACTGGATAGACCTGCTCCATTTGGAATATCACCGGAAAAAAGCATATCTATTCCTTTATTAATTGTGATTCCCTTGTGCACGAACTGATCAATTACCCCTAATGGATAATTTACCCATTCGTCACCATGCTTAATGGATAAATCACCCAGTGGAATTTCTGCCTTATAATCAAAGTTAGTAGTTTGAAGGTTTATAGTGCCTTTATTGTTAGGAGCAATGGCCAGAAAGGTTCCGAAACTAATTGCGCTTGGAAGGACAAAGCCACCGTTATAATCGGTATGTTCTCCAATTATATTTACCCTGCCTGGGGCAAAATATACCATTGCTTCATTACCAAAGGTTTCTCTGAACTTGTTTTTGAAAGCATTAGTATCCATAATATTCTTTCGTTATACTGTAAAGTGATATCATTTACTACAATAAATAAACAAAAAAGTTTGTCTCATCATTGTACAATATATTTGAAAAAATTAGATACTTTACATCCAATAAAGTAATAACTTTGTCGTTACTGGTTCTGAATAACTCAAAGTTTCTACTTAATTAAGATCCTATATGACCATCTTTTCTAACGGCAGAAGATTCTGGTTTATCGCTCTGCTAGTCGTGGTAGTAATCACTGGTTTGTCATACTATTTTACCCGTGATAATAAAAATGATAATGAAATAATCACCAAAGTGACGTTTGGAGATTTCAGTATTGATGTAACTACCAGTGGAGAACTGGAAGCGAAAAACTCAGAAAATATTATGGGACCGGCTGGATTAAGGGAAGTAAGAATCTGGCAGGTGCAGATTAGTGATATTGTCCCGGAAGGAACACTTGTTGACTCCGGACAATATGTGGCAACACTCGACAGGGCTGAAATTACCAACAGGATGAAAGATCTGGAAAGTGAGCTGGAAAAACTGGAGTCACAGTACATTAAAACAAAACTTGATACTTCAATGGACTTAAGAGCAGCACGAGAAGAGCTCATTAATCTTAAGTATGCTCTTGAAGAAAGGAATATCACAGTTGAACAGTCAATTTATGAGCCTCCTGCAACCCAACGACAGGCAAAGATTGACCTTGAGAAGGCTCAACGTTCATTCCAGCAAGCCGAAAAGAATTACAAACTGAGACTCGACAAGGCAAATGCAAACATGCAGGAAGTTTCGGCTTCTTACACACAATCACAAAGAAGACTGGAACAAATTAAGGAAGTTCTGGCCGGATTTACAGTAACTGCTCCTAAAGGGGGTATGGTGATCTATAAACGTAATTGGGATGGATCAAAGATGGGCATCGGCTCAACCATGGGATCATGGGAAAATGTTGTTGCGACCCTGCCTAATCTTAAAGAAATGATCTCTAAGACCTTTGTTAATGAAATTGACATTAGTAAAGTTAAAACCGGCCAGCAGGTTAAAATTAGTGTTGACGCTTTCCCTGAAAGGAAATACACAGGTGTAGTTACTGAAGTAGCTAATATCGGTGAGCAAATGCGTAATTCAAACGCTAAGGTATTTGAGGTCAAGATCAAGGTTCACGAGTTTGATAGTATTCTTAGGCCTGCAATGACCACAAAGAATATCATAAATACATCCGTGATACCGAAAGTACTGTATATTCCTATTGAATCAGTCCATAATTCCGATACTATAACGTACGTTTATCTGGCACACAAAAATGTAAAAAAGCAGATTAAGACAGGGTTGACCAACGAAAATCAGATAATTGTCAAGGAGGGATTAAAAGAAGGCGAAGAATTATATTTGACACCTCCTGAGGATGCAGAAAAATGGAAATTGATCAAACTCTGAATTTTCAATGGAAAGACGGTTATACATACTTGGTATCGCACTTGAAGCGGTAATTGCCAATAAATTCAGATCAATTCTCACCGCCCTTGGAATTATATTTGGCGTTGCAGCAGTAATAGCTATGCTCGCGATAGGGAGCGGTGCACAGCAGGAGATACTTGACCAGATGAAATTGGTGGGAGTGAATAATATTATTATTACTCCGAAAATAGAAAAGGACAAGGATAAAGAGAAAAAGAGTGAAGAAGAAAAAGGAAAACAGGCTACTGAGAAATTTTCGCCGGGACTATCTTTAAAAGATGCTGAGAGTATAAAGGAAATTATTCCTTCAGTAAGTAAAGTTAGCCCTGAAGTTATTTATGAATCACCCATAATAGCTGACGGAGTTAGCAGTTACGGCAAAGTGAGCGGTATTACTCCTGATTTCTTTGAAGTCTTTAATCTTGAACTGGAAAAAGGAGAGATGTTCAATCAGGAACAATTGATTGAAGGTAAGTCAGTCTGCATTCTTGGAAACACTATAAAAAATAAATTATTCCCAAAAGCAGATCCAATTGGAAAGTATGTAAAATGTGGGGCAATCTGGCTAAAAGTAGTCGGAGTTTTAAAAAGCAGGGCTGTCACAACGCAACTTTCAGAGGATATGGGTATAAGTGATTACAATAAACAGGTTTATGCACCAATTCAAACTCTGTTATTAAGATATAAAGACCGCTCTGTCATTACTGCTGCTATGGTACGAGGTGGCTCAAGCACCGTATTTATGGGTGATGATATGATGATGTCATTTGGATCAGGTGGTTCAGGGGGTGATGATCAAATCAACCAAATTGATAAGATAGTTGTGCAGGTTAAAGAGACTTCCCAAATCAATAAAACGACAGAGATAATAGTCAAGATGCTTAAAAGGCGCCATGCCGGAGTTGATGATGTTATTGTACAGGTTCCGGAACTTCTGTTGAAACAAGAACAGCGTACTAAAGATATATTCAATATAGTACTGGGTGCAATCGCCAGTATTTCACTTATTGTTGGTGGAATTGGTATTATGAATATAATGTTGGCCTCAGTAATGGAGAGGACCAAGGAAATAGGCATCAGGATGGCTACAGGTGCAACCAAAAAGGATGTAATATTCCAATTCCTGAGTGAGGCTACAATGATTAGTCTTTCAGGTGGAATTTTAGGAATTATTCTGGGCGTTGTACTGGCAAGTGTAATAACAGGAGTAACGGGAATTCTTACTATAGTCTCATTATCATCTATATTAATTTCATTTGGTGTATCTGCTTCAGTAGGGATTGCTTTTGGCTATATGCCTGCCCGGAAAGCAGCAATGCAGGACCCGGTCACATCACTCAGGTACGAATAATTTTTCTTAAACATGGCACGAAAAGATTTTAAAGGATTTCTCCTCTCATTACTGTTAGTACTTTTCTTTTCATCACTTACCGTTAGTGCACAAGAAGTTAAAATAATTACACTTGATGAAGCGATGATTATTGCCAGAAAGCAATCGCCCGATGCTCTTTCTGCCATGCATCGGTTCAGAAGTAGCTATTGGCAATATAGAAATTATAAAGCCGACCTGATGCCAGCATTGACATTAGATGCTACGATACCAAGCTTAAGTGACAATATCTATAAGATTCAAACCGAAAATGGAGATGTTTTCTCAAGATATAATCAGGTCAGTTACTCTAGTGGACTTTCATTAACCAAGAATTTAAGCCTTACCGGTGGACAGATATTTCTTAACTCTGATCTTGAAAGAATAGATTATATTACTGATGATTCTACCTCATTCAGGTCATCACCGCTTAATATTGGAATCCGCCAACCAATTTTTAGTTTCAATAAATACAAGTGGTTAAAGAAAATTGAACCACTTAAATATGATGAGGCTCAAAGGAGATATCTAGAGGATGTTGAAACAGTTTCTCTAAATGCAGCAAATGCATTTTTCAGATTATTGGATGCACAAATGAGATTAAAGATTGCAAAAACAAATTCGGCAAACAACGATACTCTTTATCAGATTGCAAGAGGTCGTTTCAATATCGGAACCATTGCAGAAAATGAATTGTTGCAGATAGAATTAAGTTTGCTTAATTCACGCTCAGCTGTGGAGGAAGCAAATCTGGAAGTGGAAATGCGTTTATTTGATCTTCGCTCTTTCCTCAGGATACCTGAAAATGTACAAATCGAATTACTTGCTCCGGCAAAACCACCAGTACAAGTTGTGAATACTCAGGATGCAATTGCTCAGGCGCGACTGAACCGTGCTGATGCACTGGCATTTGATCGCAGGTTACTGGAAGCTGACAGTAGAGTCAATGAAGCGAGAAGTTCGGGCAGACTTAATGCAAATTTGTATGCAGTATACGGTTTAAGTCAAAGTTCACAATACTTTGAAGATGTTTACCGGCAACCACTTGAAGGTAAGACAGTACAATTTGGGATTACATTGCCAATACTTGATTGGGGACTTGAGAGGGGCAAAATAAAACTCGCTGAATCTGACAGGGAACTCGAGAGAAATGCAGTTCAACAAAATATAAAGGATTTTGATCAGGAAGTTCTATTGAAAGTAATGCAGTATAACATGCAGCCTATTCAGTATGCTATAGCTGCAAAAAGTGATACTGTAGCCCAAAAGAGGTATGAAGTTACCAAACAAAGGTACCTAATAGGAAAAATCGGAATTACTGATCTTAATATCGCCCAAAATGAAAAAGATAATGCACAACAGGGTTATATTTCTGCTTTGGCAACCTATTGGAGAAGTTATTTTGAATTGCGCAAATTAACCTTATTCGATTATGAGCAAGGTAAACCAATAACTTTTAATTTTAACGATATACCTGATGTTGACTAGGTAGGTTATTTGCTCCAGTTAGCAGGTGTTTCTTCACCTGATTCTTCGTAATACTGCAATGCATCAACCATTCGGAGTACTTCATTAATGCTTCTTCCCAATGGAAGGTCATTAATAATCTGATGCCTGACTATACCTTGTTTATCAATGATAAATAACCCCGGGTAGGCTACAGGGTTACCATCAAAATCATAACGGTCATCTTCTTCATCATACTCATAAGTTCCAGCGAGCATATCGTAGTTTTCCGTAATTGTCTTTGATAAATCAGAAACCAGTGGATATGTTACTCCTTTTATACCCCCAACCTCACGATCAATCTGTAACCATGCATGATGTGAATGTGCTGAATCAACAGAACAACCAACAACAGCAACATTCCGGCTGTTAAATTCTTCAATATTATCCTGGAATGCAAGAATTTCAGTAGGACTAACCAGTGAGAAGTCAAGTGGGTAAAAGAAAAAAACCACATGTTTTTTTCCAATGTATTGTGAAAGGGAAAATTTTTCAACAATCTCTTCGCCGTTAACAACGGCATCTGCCTCAAAATGCGGAGCCTTTTTTCCTACTAATACTGACATGTTTTCAACGTGTTGTTTGTGATACAAACTTACAGAATATTATTATGCAATATTTATACATTTAATTAAAAGTAAGACCAAGGGAATAATCTTAAACAAATAGAAGTAAACTAACAGCCATTATAGCCATTCCGGAGATGAGTCCGTAAATTGATAAATGATGCTCACCATATTTCTCTGCAGTAGGCAGTAGTTCATCTAATGAAATGAAAACCATGATTCCGGCTACGACAGCAAACGTAATCCCGAATGTTATTCCATTAAAAAAAGGCAGTAGGAAGAAATAACCCAGTAAAGCGCCAACAGGCTCGGCCAACCCAGAAATGAAAGATAGAAAAAATGCTTTCTTCCGGTTTTCAGTGGAATAGTATACAGGTATTGATACTGCAATTCCCTCGGGTATGTTATGAATTGCCACAGCAATGGCAACGCTCATTCCAAGTGCCGGATCGTTAATAGCAGAGAAGAATGTAGCCAGACCTTCAGGGAAGTTATGAATTGCAATAGCCATAGCTGAAAACATGCCCATCCGGTATAAAGCTTTTTTACTTTTGACTGAATGCTGCACATTCTCAATGTCGAGCAATGAATGTTGTTCATGCGGATTTGAACCGGAGGGAACTAACTTATCTATTATTGCTGTCAAAAGAATTCCTGCAAAAAATGCGGCTACTGTATAATAATATGCATATCGATCTCCAATCTCAGCTGCAAGACTTATACGTGCTTTCGGAAAGATTTCGACCATCGATACATAAATCATTACGCCTGCTGAGAAACCAAGTGCAATTGAAAGGAGCTTTGTATTTGTTTTCTTGGCGAAGAAAGCAACGGCAGCACCAATCCCGGTGCTTAGACCAGCAAAAAGTGTTAATGCGAAAGCAAATAATATGGTTGATGTAGCTATATCCTCATTCATCTGAATTTGGTCAGATTATTTATTTTATTCAGAATTGTTTCTTTGCTTCATTCCAGTATACGTCAAGCTCTGCAAGGGACATATCATGCATTGACCGGCCTTCTTCATTAACCTTTTCTTCAATGAATTGAAACCGTTTGATAAATTTTTTATTAGTCCGTTCTAATGCATCCTCAGGGTTGATATTAATGAATCTGGAATAATTTATCAGTGCAAATAATAGATCACCAAACTCATCTTCAATTTTATCGTGCGGGCCGTTTATTTTTTCAAATTCAAGTTCTGCAAGCTCTTCCTGTACTTTATCCCATACCTGGCCAACATTCTCCCAATCAAATCCAACGCCTCTGGCTTTTTCCTGTATCCGATATGCTTTAACCATGGCAGGAAGTGATCCCGGCACACCACTGAGTACAGATTTTCTACCCTCAGTCATTTTAATTTTTTCCCAGTTATTTTTAACTGTTTCAGCATCATGTGCTTCAACGTCACCATATATATGTGGATGCCTCCGGATTAGTTTTTCATTTATGGAGTTAATAACATCTGTAATGTTGAATGCCTGTTCTTCGGAAGCTATTTTTGAGTAGAAAACCAAATGGAGCATTAGATCACCCAGTTCCTTCTTGACCTCATTCATATCCTTCTCGAGGATTGCATCACTAAGTTCATATGTTTCTTCGATTGTGAGATAGCGCAGTGTATCAAGTGTTTGGGCTTTATCCCAAGGACATTTGGCCCTTAACTCATCCATTATAGTCAGCAGTTTTCCGAAGGCCTCAAGTGGTTTATCCATCCAATATTAGTTTTTGCAAAGTTAATAATCCTAAACTGCCCTTTTGTATTTTTGTTTACTCATCACTTTGTATTACAGACATTGCTGGCAGTCGTTCCATATTGTAGATTTCGCTCATTATGCCCCTCTCTTTTTCGATGGTCAGCTAATTTAATTTTCTTACCATTCTTATTTTTTCTGGTATTGCCATTTTCATTTCCTGGCATGGCTTATGCTCAGAAACCCCATCATTATCAAGCTCCTAATATCATGGTAGAATTCAGATCCAATTATGGATTTTTAATTGCCCACCATCTGGAGATGCAAAATTTCAATAATCATCTGCCTTCTTTTGAAGTTAACCTGGCAAGAGCGAGTTATGGAAAGAATCAATGGGAAGCATTATATAAATATCCACTTACAGGTTTATCATATTGGAATGGGTGGCTCGGTGATGAAGAAACACTCGGACAGGCGCATGCGGTGATGCCTTTTATAGCTTTTCCATTAGTCAAACATGATAAATCAGAGTTCAATTTCAGATTAGCTGCTGGCGTTGGTTATTTAACCAAAAGATTTGACAGACTTGAGAACTACAAGTACATTGCAATTGGATCGCATATAAATGCTGCAATTAACCTCATGCTGGAATATAGGTGGAAACCATTGCAGCATCTCCAACTAGCAGGAGGAATACAGTTAATGCACTTTTCAAACGGATCTATTAAAACGCCTAATTTTGGTCTGAATATTCCATCTTTATCCGGAGCTGTTGCTTTTCGCTTAAATAAAGAGAATCCATATATAAGGCGGGCAATCAGACCCTCACTGACAATGTTTGAATTTGATGGTCATGATTATCTTGAAATACGTATAAGTTCAGCTTATGGAATTAAATCAATAGGGGAGGTGATGGCTGAAAAGTACAATGTTTTTGCCAATTCTGTCAGTTTATTAAAATCAACCGGTTATAAGGGAAGAGCGGGCTTATCATTAGATTTTTCATACGATGGTTCAGATGCAAGGCATGTAGGTATTAAAGGAATAGATTATGACAATAATTTCCAGTTGATTAAGCCTGGAGTTGCTATAATGTATGAAGTAGTTTTATCAAGAATGTCGTTTCCTCTGGCACTGGGTTTTTATACTGGGGGAAAGTATAAAAGTGAAGGTATTTCTTATTATAAGATTGGTATTCAATATTTATTGACAAAGAATGTATTTGCTTCAATAAATTTGAAGACGCATTATGCAAGGGCAGATTATGTTGCATTTGGTGTTGGATACAGGTTTAGGGTTAAAAATTATTGGTTCTGATCACATAGTACAGGATAAATGAAAATAAATACGGCTGGTTGGTTGATTTTATTTTTCTTCTTTGCTTTTAATTCCTGCAAAAAAGAAAACATTGATGATTGCTTCTCAAATACTGGGAAAGTGATTACTGAGACCAGGCAATTGCCTTATTTTGAAAAAATCAATTTAAATGATAATGTTAACCTGGTGCTAATGTCTGGTGATGCTTTCAATTTAACAGTTGAAGGGGGTGAAAACCTTATTAGTTCGGTTACAACTGAAGTTGAAGACAGCGTATTAATCATTAAGAATAATATGAAATGTAACTGGGTAAGAGACTATGACAATGAATTAACAGTCTTTCTTGTTGCTCCTTCGCTAAAATCTATCAGGTATGAAAGTTGTGGGGATGTTGCCACCCAGGGAAATCTTAAATTCGACCGTTTTGAAATAAATGTTTGGGGTGGTTCGGGGACTTTCAATCTGGATTTGGACTGCCAACGTCTTGATATGGGATTGCATTATGGAACTGTTGATTTCCACGTAAAAGGAAAATCTGTTTTAACTTCCATTTATGCTAATAGTTATGGGCCTTTCTTTTGCAACGACCTGAACTCGAATATTGTTTACATCAGAAATAATGGAACCAACGACTGTTATATTCATACTAACCATATACTCGGTGCAGAAATCACTTCAGTTGGAAATGTATATTACACAGGTAATCCATATGAACTTTCTTCAGTAACCACCGGAAGTGGAAAACTGATCAAAGTTGATTAGAAAAAGTAGAAGTTAAACGACGGCAGAAATTTAACTAATAAAAGTAACTCCAGCATTTAGTAAGCTCTGGCAAAAACTACTCTTTGTTTTGATGGCTTGCCTGTAAGGATACAATTTCCTTCTTCCATTTTGCTCTCTAAAGGAATGCATCTGATAGTCGCCTTTGTCATCTCCTTTATCTGCTGTTCTGTTTCTGCGGTTCCATCCCAGTGCGCATATATAAAGCCACCCTTATTATCGAGAAGATTAACAAATTCGTCCCAGTTATCAGCTTTAGAGGTCATACCCTCTCTGTAATCAAGGGCTTTTTGATATAGATTTTCCTGAATGTTCAACAACAGGTGTTCAACTTTGGTTTCTATATCTGAGAGTTGATAAACTGATTTTTCAAGAGTATCGCGACGGGCAACTTCAACTGTTCCATTTTCAAGATCCCTTGGTCCGATAGCAATTCTAACCGGAACACCTTTGAATTCATATTCATTGAATTTCCAGCCTGGTTTGTAAGTTTCGCGATCATCATATTTGACCGAAATGCCTTTAGCCTGAAGATTTTTTTGAATTTCCTTTGCTTTTTGGGATATAAGAAGCAATTGGTCGTCGGTTTTATAAATTGGAATAATAACCACTTGAGTAGGTGCAAGTTTTGGAGGCAAAACCAATCCGTTATCATCTGAATGGGCCATAATGAGAGCACCCATCAGTCTGGTGGAAACACCCCATGAAGTTGCCCAAACATATTCGAGTTTATTTTCCTTACTCAAATATTGTACATCGAAAGCTTTTGCAAAATTCTGTCCCAGAAAATGTGATGTTCCAGCCTGTAGAGCTTTGCCATCCTGCATAAGGGCTTCTATACAATAAGTTTCAACTGCACCTGCAAAGCGCTCATTAGGAGATTTCACTCCCTTTAAAACGGGTACCGCCATCCAATTTTCTGCAAAATCAGCATAAACATCCAGCATTCTCTCAGTCTCCTGAAGAGCTTCTTCAGCTGTAGCATGAGCAGTATGTCCTTCCTGCCATAAGAATTCAGCAGTTCTTAAGAATAGCCTGGTCCTCATTTCCCAACGAACAACATTCGCCCACTGGTTGATAAGAAGAGGAAGGTCACGGTACGATTTAATCCAATTCCTGTATGTATCCCAAATAATTGTTTCAGAAGTTGGGCGAACAATCAATTCTTCTTCGAGCTTTGCAGTTTCATCAACTATAATACCTTTACCGTTCGGGTCATTCTTTAACCTGTAATGTGTAACAACCGCACATTCTTTTGCGAATCCCTCAACATGGCTGGCTTCTTTACTGAAGAAAGATTTTGGTATGAATAATGGGAAGTAGGCATTAACATGACCGGTATCTTTGAACATCTTATCGAGGGCAGCCTGCATCTTTTCCCAAATAGCGTAACCGTATGGTTTTATGACCATGCAACCTCTAACAGCCGAGTTTTCAGCCATATCAGCTTTAATTACCAGGTCATTGTACCATTGTGAATAATTCTCACTTCTTGTTGGAAAATCTTTAGCCATAATAACGTTTGTGGTATAGTATTTGTATTTGAACGGGTAAATGATGTAATATTGGAGTTGCAAAAGTAACAATAAAACCAACTTAACGAAACACAGACTACACACATACCATCATCCAGGGAGGACCTTAAAATGAAAACTTTAATCACTTTATTAACCGCAGTTGCCATTACCCTCACCGGTTGCACCACGCAATACCAGTCAAGGGTAGTTACCGACGATGTCTATTATTCGTCGAAAGATGCATCTGCTTACACACCTGCACCTAAACCTGTTTATAAGGAAGCTCCAGCCGAAGAAGCCCCTGCTTACGAGCAGCAAGCACCTGAATATAAACAGGATCAAGCTGTTCAACAGGACTATTATGATAGTTCTGCCTATTATCAGGATGGCAATTATCAAACTGATCAATATACTGACCAGGGTACAGGTAATACTTATATTACTAACAACTACTATGATCCTGATGATTATTATGATTATGCATACTCTGCCAGGTTAAGAAGGTTCCACAGCAACTATTATTACGACAGCTATTATTCACCGTATTATACTAATTTATACTGGTATGATTATAATCCATACAGTTGGGGCACAAGCATTTATCTTGGTTACAACTGGTGGTATCCTACTTATGGATGGTCATTCGGTATGAGTTGGGGATATCCTTCATGGGGATACTGGGATTATCCTTACTACAGTTATTATTCACCTTACTGGGGTGGGTATGGAAGTTATGCCAGCGGATACCGTCATGGATATTATGATGGTTTTTATGATGGATATTATGGATATGACGCTCCTTACTCACACTATTATAATAGTCATGATTACAATTCATACTATTACTATGGACACAGAGGAGATGGTTCTGGTAGTGGAAGATCAGGCAATGGAAGAGGTTCTTCATTAGCACGTGGAAGCAACGGAACAACTTTCGGTGAAAGATATGAAACAGCGCTTAAGAGTGGTGAACTCGATCAGCCAAGAGGCCGTACTGCTGTTAATGGTAGATCAGCTACTAAAACCGGCACTGGAACAGTTACTCCCGGAAGAGAAGTTCCATCAAATCCCAGGACTGTTTCTCCAGGACGCCCTAGTGTTAAAAATTCAAACGCTGTAACCACAGGGGATGAACCGGGTAGAAGAGTTGCTCCTTCAAATGCGCAATCAGAAAAACCGCGTGTTACACCTGGTGATGATAATCAGGGAACTCGTCCGGTAAAACGCGATGTACCTTCAAATGGTAATGTTAACCCCTCAAATGATGGACCAACCAGAAGGGTGGTGCCATCAGGCAGTCAGTCAGAAACTCCCCGCAACAATGTTGCTCCTGCTAATGATGATAACAACCAGTCAAATCCTCGTACTGTTTCTCCTAACAGGGTTGTTCCCTCTAAAACTGAAAGTCCGTCAATCAGTAAACCAACGGATGATGGCAATCAGACTCCCAGAAGATCAGTTCCACCAAGCAGGAGCACCCAGTCAATGAGATATAGTTCACCTCAGGGTGGGCAGCAACAGCCAGGCAGGGAGTACAGGGCTCCTCAGTCATATAGTGCACCGGGATATAACAAACCCAAATCCAGTAATGAATACACCAATCCACGCTACAGAAGTATTCGTGAAGGTAATGTTACAACTGCCCCATCAGAGGGATCAACAAGGCCATCAGGCAGTTATAAGTCAGATGACAGCAGGAGTGTACCCGAAAGACAATCTCCGGAAAGAAGTATTGAAAGACAGGCACCACCAAGAAGCAATGATAATAATTACTCGGCTCCTCAAAGAAGCAGTGAACGTCAGGCCCCTACAAGAAATTCAGGAAGCTATACTCCTTCAAGACCTTCTTCTTCAGGTGGTGGCGAAACAAGATCGACATACACCCCTTCACGTTCATCTTCTTCAGGTAGTAGTTACACCCCATCCAGATCTTCTTCGTCATCATCTGGTGGCAGTTACTCAAGCCCTTCAAGATCATCGTCCTCATCATCTTCATCTTCAGGAAGTTCAAGGTCATCCGGTAGAAGGTAAAGATTACACTCAAACAACCAACTCGAATAACATTTAAAAAATCACTGACCATGAAAAAAACACTGGCAATCATAACAGCGCTGATGATTGGATCACTAACAAGCCTGTTTGCCCAGAATGAAATTGATGCATTACGCTATTCGCGATTGACTCCCACGGGCACCGCCAGATATGTGGCAGTGGGAGGTGCATTCGGAGCACTTGGAGCTGACTTTACAACATTAAGCCATAATCCCGCAGGTATAGGTGTATATAAAAGCTCAGAAATTACATTCACTCCTTCTATTTTTCAAGGTAGGTCGCAATCTGATTATTTCGACCTTACAAAAGAAAATGACAGGTATAACTTCAATATAGGAAACGCAGGTTTTGTATTGGTTACCAATCCCGGTGGTAAAAGTACCGAAGCCGGATGGAAGAACTTCCAGTTTGGTTTTGGTGTTAATCGTCTGGCTAATTTTAATAACCGAATCTCAATTGAAGGTTTTAATGAAAGTTCCAGTTATCTAACACCATACGTTAATGAAGCTAATGCAAACCATTATTCACTTGATGAACTCGATAATTTTGGTTCAGGGCTTGCTTATGACGTTTTCCTGATGGGTTTCGATTCTGCAGCTAATGAGTATTTTATTGATATGCCTAATGGAGGCGTTCTTCAGAGTAAATACATATCTACAACAGGGTCTATTAACGAAATGGTTTTTTCTGTTGGTGGTAACTATAATGACAGGGTATATTTAGGTGCAACCATTGGCGTCCCGTTCTTGAGATATGATGAAACAGCCGTATACAGAGAAGTAGATACGGAGAACAGAAATGCATATCTGAACAATTTTGAACGTATTGATGAACTTACAACCACTGGAAACGGTGTTAATTTAAAAGCGGGTATAATTGTAAGAGCAGCTGATTGGTTCAGAATTGGTGCAGCAATTGAAACACCTACATTTTACACCTTAAGTGATGAATATAGCTCAACAATGAAAGCCAATTTTGATACTTTATTTGATCCTCAGAGAAAAAAAGTTGAAGGCTTCTATGAATATGAGCTTAATACTCCTTTTAAAGCAATGTTTGGTGTAGGCCTGGTTCTTGGAAAAGCCGGATTAATTAGTGCTGACTATGAATACATTGATTACACAGCAGCCAGATTGAGATCTTCTGATTATGACTTTCAGGAGGAGAATGATGCAATTCGTAACGATTATATGAAGGCTCATAATATAAGGTTAGGAACAGAATGGCGTTATGGAATGATTGCTTTTAGAGGCGGTTATGGAATTTCAGCTAATCCATATAAAGAAAACACAAACTCTGTTATGACAAGTTATTCACTCGGAATTGGACTAAGAGGAAGTAATTTCTTTGCTGACCTTGGATGGATGAATAGCAACATGGATGATGAATATTACCTGTACAATGCACCACAAAATGCTGACCAGGCTTTTGCAAAGACTAAAATTGAAAGTTCATCTTTCCTTTTGACCCTTGGTTTAAAATTCTAATCCGACTAGTTACTCTCTACCTACTTGTAAATTTGTTTTGATGTAGATAAGGCTGCCTTTATTCAGGCAGCCTTGCTTTTGATATACTTATTTGCCTCTTGAAGGTTAACTTTTAGTTATTCTGTTAATTCCCGCTTTTGCTTTTTGGCTTATACTTGTCCTGAATTCTTCATAATTAAGCCTCAGACACTCTTCATAACACCACAAGGCATCATTAATCTTATTTTCCAATTCATAGATATTCCCTAAATTAAGTAAGGAATTGGCAGCATAATAACTATCTGAATTTTTCCCGAGTTTATAAGTTTCGAGATAATGAAGCCTGGCTTTTTGATAATCACCCGATTTATGATAAATACGGGCCTTTCTGTAGACATACTCTATTTTCTCGGTTCCTGTAAGTGTATTCTGGTTAAAATTATTTAACACTTGCTCAGCTTCTTTATAATAACCCCCATCAAAAAGAAGCCTCGCTTTAAGCAGATTTTTGTTCGGAAATGATTTTTTTGCAAATTCCCGACTGGCTTCTTTATCGTTTTCCATTGTATTACTTCCGAAATGAGGAATTCTGGAGATATATTTAAGGTAACTGGTGTTATCATTATCAATAAGATAACTCCAGGCTAAGTGTTGATAAGCAGATTTCTTGTAGGTTTTCCCCTTGAAATTAGTAACAAACCTTAAAAAGTAAAATCGTGCCTTAGGGTCCAACTTATTTAATAATGCAACTCCGGTTAAATAATCAAGGTAATAGAAAGGATAGTATGAATTGTCTAATGGCCTTCCAGTTAAAAGTTGTAAAGCATCTTCATTCATGCCTCTGCGAATGTAGTATGAGGAAATCGCATAGATAAGCAAAGGTGATTCCCTGAGGTCTTTCTTAAAACGTTCAGTTTTAATTATTCTGATAAGTTCACCTGAATCAGTATCTGATGATACCAGATTTAAGGATACGAATGCTGAGAGGAAGAGACATTCCTGGTATATATACGGGTATTCATTGTCATCAAAACTTGTCAGCATGGCTTTCAATATCTCCTGCCGGCCCTTGTTAATATTCCCTTCCATTCCCAGGGATCCGGTTATCCATGAATAAGAATCAGGTACTGATCCGATAAGGATATGCAGTAAACCCATGCCTGCTTTGTTGGGAATAAAAGCAGGAAATTTGAGATCATTTTCTTTGAACTGTTTATAGGCTTTATTAAGGTCGATTGCTGATTTTAGATAATCACCAGCTTTTAATTCCACAATAGATGTTTGAAGGTTTATCTGTGCCAGCGAGTATAACCGCCATGGGTTGGTTGCTGTCAGTAACTCAATAGATTTGATTCTCTCCGATTTGTTATTCAGCAAATTGGTATAATCTGCTTCTTCTTCAGAAATAACTGCTTTCAGAAAATCAGAATAGGATTCAAGATATTTATAAGCAATGTTGGAAGGGTCATTATTGTATTCATCCCTAATATAAGTCCTGGCTCTTTCAAACTTCAGTTTGAGTACTTCCATATAAGCACTTTCATAACCTTTAGTCATAATGAAAGTCTCAGAACTTACCTGCATGACCAAAGAGTATAAAAATATTGAAAGGAAGATTTTCTTCATTTTTAATTACAAAAGCAGAACTTCAAAGATAAATCAAAAGATAAAGAAAAGAGGCTATCCTTTTGGGATAGCCTCTTTTCTTTATCTTGACTGGCAATACTATTTCACTGGGGAAACAGAGTACTATTTATTAATACTTGATGCTAAACCGTGATCAACAAGAATACGGCCGCAATATTCACAAACAATGATTTTTTTATGCATTCTTATATCTAGCTGACGCTGTGGTGGGATAGCACTGAAACATCCACCGCATGCATCACGTTCAACACTTACAACTGCCAGACCATTGCGGGCGTTTTTACGAATACGTTTATAAGCAGTAAGAAGACGTTCTTCAATATATCTCTGAAAATCTTCAGATTTTCTGATCAGGCTCTGTTCTTCTTTTTCAGTTTCGTTTACTATGTCGGAAAGTTCACTCTTTTTAATATCGAGGTCATTACGACGTTCATCCAAAACCTTTTGTGCAGCACTTATTTCTTCGCTCTTAAGGTTAAGGCTATGGGTGTATTCTTTAATTCTTTTTTCTGCCAGAGCAATTTCAAGATTTTGGTATTCTATCTCCTTAGTAAGTGAATCAAACTCTCTGTTATTCCGAACATTATTCTGTTGTTCTTCATATCGTTTAATCTGCGCCTGACTGTCCTTGATCTGGTTTTCTTTTTCCTTAACCTGGGTATTCAGATTTTCAATATCCTGAATATGGTTGTCTATGCGTGTTTGAAGACCAATGATCTCATCTTCAAGATCTTCAACTTCAAGAGGAAGTTCGCCTCTTATGATTCTGATCTTATCGATTTGAGAATCAATTTGCTGAAGACTGTATAGCGCGATTAATTTCTTCTCAATTGAGATTTCAGTTTCATCGCTTTCAGATGGAGTTAAAGAAACGTGTGCCGAAATATAGCTTTTATCTTCTTGTTCTTGATTTTCAATGGATCCGTTCATTGAGGTGCTTTTTTCTTTCGACGTTTTTGCCATATTATTCCTTCTTATGGAAATTATTTATAGGTAGTTAACCGGGTTAGAATTTGTCCCGGAAATTTGGAGTGCAAAGGTAGTAAATTTTTCTTTAAGTATTCTATATAATAATTGTTTGCTAAATTGTTCAGTTTCATAGTGGCCAGCCTCAACTAAAACGATCTTTTTTTCAGTCATGAAATAATCGTGATATTTAAGTTCACCAGTTATGAATGCGTCACAACCGCTTGAAATAGCGTCTTCAACAAGAAAATTACCTGAACCACCGCAAATTCCAACTTTTAAGATGTTCTTACCCAACAATGGGGAGTGTTTAATAAATGGAACATTAAGTACATGCTTGACATGATTCAGGAATTCTTTTTCATTCATGGATGATTCCAGAATGCCGTGCATTCCCGCACCTTTTTGAGGATATTCATTTGTTAGTGAATATGAATCCCATGCCATTTCTTCATACGGATGTACTTCACGAATGGCCTGAACTATTTTGTTCTCTAACCATGAAGGCAGTATAGTTTCAATCTTAATTTCAGGTTCTGAATGTAATTGATCAATTTTACCAACAAATGGTTTTGCACCTTCATTTGCTTTAAAAGTTCCTGTGCCTGATGTATTGAAACTACAACAATCGTAATCACCAATTACACCCGCTCCGGCCCTGAACATAGCATTACGAACAACGTCATGATGGCTCTCGGGGACAAACACTACCAATTTTCTCAGCATTCCTTTCAAAGGTTGAAGAACAGAAGTCCTATGCAGGCCAAGTTTTTCAGCGAGTATTGCATTAACACCTTTTAAAGAATTATCAAGATTTGTATGGGCGGCATATAAAGCAACACTGTTTTTAACAGCTTTTATTATGCATCGCTCAGTTAAATTTGATCCGGTAAGTTTCTTAAGTGGCTTGAAAATTGGGGGATGATGTGAAATTACCAAATTATAACCTAATGAAACAGCTTCATCAATTACCTCTTCAGTAATGTCTAAGGTTATGAGTGCTCCGGATAATTCATCATTTTTATTACCAACAATGAGGCCGCTGTTATCATAACTTTCCTGGGTAGGCACTGGCGCAATAGATTCAATAACTTCAGCCAGTTCATATAACTTCATCAGCGCCAGATTATAATTTAAATTTACCCCTAACTAACCCCTTTCAGTTGCATAAGTTCAATTAATTTATGCAAGATGAATTAAATAATTGTAATCAGGCAATAAATTTACGGATTTTATTGTAAACTTATGTAATCTTTTTAACTTTAAGGCGTGGAATTTCTGAGATTATTACTTCTTCCCCTGGCAATCTTTTACGAGTTGATAACCCGTTTAAGGAATATCCTTTTTAACTTCAAAATTCTACCATCTTCCTCATACAAATTACCTGTTATTTCAGTTGGAAACCTTTCTGCTGGCGGTACCGGCAAAACACCGCATGTTGAATATTTAATAAGATTGTTAACCCCGTCATACAGAATTGCCACATTAAGCAGAGGATATGGAAGAAAAACATCAGGTTTCAGACTTGCCGGAAATAATGATCATTCAGGCACAATTGGTGATGAACCAGCCCAATTTCATAAAAAATTTCCTGAAATTTTAGTCGTTGCTGATGAAAGCCGAAGACATGGAATTAAAAGTCTCCTTCAAAGTCACCCCGAAACTGATCTAATCATACTTGATGATGCTTTCCAGCACAGGTATGTGAAACCAGGCCTGTCGGTATTGCTTACTGATTACCATAAGCTGTTTACCAATGATTATTTACTTCCTTTCGGCACTTTACGTGAAGCCAGAAAAGGTTCGCAGCGTGCAAACGTAATTGTAGTAACAAAAACGCCTGTCGTTTTATCGCCCTTCGAGCGTAACAGGATCATAGAAAGTATTAAACCTTCTCCATTTCAAAAAATACTGTTTTCTTTTATTAAATATGGAGAAATACAATCATTATGGAATGATAGTGAAATTATCGATAAATCAGCTAAATATAGTGTGATAATGTTGATTGCCGGGATTGCCAATCCATATCCCCTTGAATATGAACTGAGGAGTAGATGTAGTGACTTAATCATTATGCGCTTTAAAGATCATCACAAATATTCATCAAATGACCTGAGGGTTATAAAGGAAAATTATTCCGATATTTACACCCGCAATAAATTGCTTGTTACTACCGAAAAGGATGCTATGAGAATGCTTGATCCTGAAGTTAAAGAGCAAGCTTCACAATTGCCTTTTTACTATATTCCAATGGAAATTGATTTCCATGAAAAGGATAAGCAAATCTTTGATGAAACCATAATAAAGTATGTTAAAGAAAATAAAAGAGAGCGTTGAGTTTATTTCTTCGTTGGTAGCAAATAAGCCTTTGGTTGGTATAATTCTTGGCTCAGGTCTTGGCGGTTTAACCCGTGAAATTGAAATTGAGAAAGAAATACCCTATGGTGAAATACCAAATTTCCCAGTATCAACTGTAGAGGGCCACGAAGGCCATCTGATTCTTGGAAAACTGGGTGGCCAGCAAGTTGTTGCAATGAAAGGCCGTTTTCACTTTTATGAAGGTTGGTCAATGCAGGATATTGCTTTTCCTGTCAGGGTAATGAAATTTCTTGGAATTAAACTACTCATTGTTTCTAATGCCAGTGGAGGCTTAAACCCTTCTTTTAACATTGGTGACATTATGGTTATAAATGACCATATCAACCTGATGGGCACAAATCCTCTGATAGGCTATAATGAACCTGAATTCGGTCCGCGTTTTCCTGATATGAAAGAGGCTTATGACCATAACCTGATTGAAAAAGCATATTCAATTGCTGCAAAAGAAGGAATATTCTTACAAAGAGGTGTGTATGCAGGCGTTACAGGTCCTACTTTTGAAACACCGGCAGAGTATAGATATATGCATATTATTGGTGCTGATGCTGTTGGTATGTCTACTGTTCCTGAAGTTATTGCAGCACGTCATATGCAGATACCTGTTTTTGCCTTGTCGATAATAACTGACCTTGGTGTAGTTGGAAAGATCTCAGATGTTTCTCATCAGATGGTTCTTGAAGCTGCAAATAAGGCTGAACCATTAATGACGAAGATTATTGTTGAGATGTTGCGCCAGACTGATTTATAAAATTTGTCATGTGGTTTAAGAATATATCAGGTAATACTTTATTGAAAACTGCCTTGCTTTGCATGGCAGTTTTTGCATTGTTGAGCATTTCATGCAAGCGAAAAATCAGCAGCTTTAGTGTAACGGTCGGAAATAAGGGGTTGGAATATCCGGTCAGGCTGCTAAGGGTTGACACATCAGGAGTGAAATATATTGACTCACTTTTAATTCCTGCCAAAGGGCCATTTCAATTTATAGTACAATGTGAACATGAGTATGCGTATTTTCTTGAATCGGGTAACAGACAAGCAGTATTTATGGCAGGGGCCGGTGATTCTGTATGTGCAGATTTCGAAAAGAAGCAAATTATAACCAGGGAGAACAAACGTTATGCTCAATTCAGAGAGTATTTTAACCAGGTTAGTAAACTTGAAACGCAGGCTGACTCATTGGCCTTACTGTTTAACTCCGCTCAACTGACTGACTCTTTTCCGCAGGTAAGGGAACGACTTAATAATAATTTTAAAACTTTATTGTTACAGGCACGCTTAGCAGCTGAAGATTTTGTTAAAAACGATAGTACTCCGGCAATTTTTATTGCCATCACTGCAAGACTCAGGCAGTCAGTCGTTCTTAACTATGTTACAAACCCGCAGATATTTGAATATGCCGATTCTCTGTTTAAAAGCAATCATCCTGAGCATCCTTACGGCATTTGGCTTAATAATTTTGTGTCATACAATAAACTTAAATATGGCGATTTACTAAAGCCAAACGCAAGATTAAAAGAAGGTCAGGCAATTCATTTAATTCAACTGCCGGGAATGAATAATAAAACTGTAACAATTGCTCCTGCCAGAGGCCAAACAGCTTTGATCTACTTCTGGGATGAAAGTAAAGCCAGTCGAAATGCGACCGCTTCCATCAGATTACTCAATGAACAATACAAAAGTGCGGGATTAACAATATATGCTATTGCCTTCATGGAAAAGAAGAGAGATTGGCCTTCGTTAATTGAAGTGGATAAGATGTGGTGGACAAACATGATTGATGCCCGATCAGTTAATTCTCCACTTCTAACTGAATTCAATATCACAAGGTTACCTTATTTCATTGTCATTAACGATGAAAGAAAAGTAATTGCACATTTTGGCAATGCTGCTGAATTGAGTGAGTGGGCAACCACGCATTTTAACAAGAGATGAATAAGTGATTATCTCTTTATCGATTGAGAAAAAACAATTAAATTAGCTGATTAAGAAAAAAAATCCCTTGAAAATATACTTTGCTTCTGATTTTCACCTTGGTATACCTGATCATGATTCAAGTCTGAAACGTGAAAAATTGTTAGTCAGCTGGTTATCAATGGTTGAACAGGATGCTGATGAGTTATACCTCATGGGTGATATTTTTGATTTTTGGTTTGAATATAAAACTGTAATACCACGTGGGTTTGCCCGTCTTTTCGGAAAACTGGCCGAAATAACTGATAAAGGTATTCCCGTTTACCTTTTCAGAGGAAACCATGATATTTGGGCGTTTGACTATCTCAATAAGGAATTGGGTATTAAACTTCACAGGGAATACATCATTAGAGAGTGGAATGGTAAAAAATTCTTCCTTTCACATGGTGACGGATTAGGACCTGGTGATAATGGTTATAAATTTTTAAAGAAAATCTTCGAATTCAAGCCGAACCAATGGCTGTTCAGGTGGTTGCACCCCGATATTGGTACACGTTTGGCCTTGTACTTTTCAAGAAGAAGCCGTTATGCTAATATTCTGAAAGATAAGAAGCTGCTTGAACAAGTTGGAAAAATCGATCTCTCTACCGAAAGGCTGTATGATTTTGCAAAGAAATATTCACAGGAAAGACCTGAAATAGATTACTATATATTTGGACATAGGCATTATCCTGGTCACATGCCACTTCCTTCAGGTAAGTTTTATGTGAATCTGGGTGATTGGATAAGCAATTATTCATATGCTCTGGCAGATGAAAACGGTCTATCATTGTTTACTTATAAAAATGGCAACCCTGCTCTTCTTGAAGGACCATTTTAGTCTAAAACCAAGCCTGTTAATATGTTATTTTCGGGAATAGATATAGGTTCAAATGCTGTAAGGTTGCTTTTTGCTAATGTTTTCGAAACAAAAGGCGGTCCGGTTGCTGAAAAAGCTACACTGTTGCGCATACCTGTGAGGCTTGGGATGGATGTGTTTACCCTTGGAAGGATTACTGAGGAAAAAATAGAATATCTGGTTAAAACCATGAAGGCCTTTAAACTGCTAATTGAGGTTTATCAGCCAATCAGCTATCTGGCAGCCGCAACTTCTGCCATGCGTGAAGCATCAAACAATAAAGAAGTTCTTGATATTGTACAAAGGGAGTCTGGTTTAAAGATTGACCTGATTGATGGAATTGAAGAGGCGAATATCATTAGTAGTTTCAGCAACCTTATGGTAAATAAGGAATTCACAAAAACACTTTATGTGGATGTTGGTGGTGGATCAACAGAAATTTCACTTCTTGAAGGCAAAAATTTCATTACTTCAAATTCATTTAAAATTGGAACCATCAGGTTACTTGCTGATGCGGTTGCTGAAGATGAATGGGATGAAATGCATGATTGGCTGAAACAGTTTAAAGATGATTATGGCCGGATGAATGTCATTGGTTCTGGTGGTAATATCAATAAGCTAACCAAACTCTATGGACATGCCTACAACAATGTAATAAATTACGACCAGCTGGTTTTTGCTTATAAGCAGCTGAAGAGTTTGCCACTCGAACAACGTATAGATAAAATGGGACTTCGTCCTGACCGGGCGGATGTAATTGTGCCTGCAGCACGAATTTTTCTTAGAATTCTTAAGTGGACTGACCTGAAGCTTGTATCTGCACCTAAAATTGGATTAGCCGACGGCCTTGTCCTTCTCCAATATAAAAGATTGAGAGCTGCTGCTGAATCTGCCTTATAAATTTGCAATTAGCAAAGACATATTCATAAGTCTAAATATAAGTAACCTCACAATCGTATTCAAGGTATGATTATCTTTGCAGATAATTACTTGAATACTAGCAATGATCTCATTTGAAGAGGGTTTATCGATTGTTGAATCAGTCAAAGTTAATCCGGTAAAAGAATACGTTCCCCTGCTTGAAAGTCTTGGAATGGTATTAGCCTCAGATATTTATTCTGACGTTGATATGCCGCCATTTGATAAAGCAGCAGTTGATGGTTATGCATGCAGGCGGATTGATATCCTTGCGCCACTTTCGGTAATTGAAGTAATTTCAGCCGGGACCAATCCTGTAAAAAAAATTGGTCAGCAACAATGTTCTAAAATAATGACCGGTGCTATCGTTCCAAATGGTGCCGACTGCATATTAATGGTTGAACATACAAAGCTAAATGAAGATGGTACTGTAAGTTTTATAAAACCCAGTACAGGGAATAACATTGCATATAAAGCCGAAGATGTAAAGAAAGGACAGCTGGTTCTGGAAGCAGGGATTATCATTAAGCCACAACATATTGCCATGATGGCAGCTGTTGGATGCACTTCACCACAAGTTTTCAAAAAACCTGTAATTGGAATCATCACAACCGGTGATGAGCTTGTAGAACCCCATTTAGTACCATCGGGAGCCCAGATAAGAAATAGCAATGCATATCAACTGATGGCACAAGTAAGTGATATAGGCATGAATTCAAAGTATGCCGGTATTGCAGCAGATACTCCTGAAGCAACTTTGCAGATGATTGAAGAAGCTCTGAAAAGTAGTGATGTTCTTCTCATAACAGGAGGTGTGTCGATGGGCGACTATGATTATGTACCTTCAGTAATTGAAAATGCAGGGTTTAAAATAAGGTTCAGGAGTCTCGCGGTTCAACCCGGCAAACCTACTTTATTTGCCGAAAGGCATGGTAAGTTCGTGTTTGGACTTCCAGGAAACCCTGTTTCATCTTTTGTTCAGTTTGAATTACTGGTTAAGCCCTTACTGTATAAAATCATGGGTGCAACATATCAGCCAAGGACTGTAAAACTTCCAATGGCGACGACCTATCAAAGAAAACGTACTGACCGTAAATCATTTATTCCAGTCAAATATGCACTTGGTAAAATAGAACCAATAGAATATCACGGTTCAGCTCATATACACTCCTTTGAACAAGCCTGGGGAATAATGGCAATAAATATTGGTGAAGATAATGTTAAACCAGGCGAATTAAGGGATATCAGGCAGTTAAACTAATATGCACAGAGAATTCTCAGAAAATAGCGATATCCGCAAGGCTGAAGTCAACAAATTATCAAGCCCTGTCAAGCCAAAAATGATTGATGGCTTCAACAGGCATATCAACTATCTTAGGATATCGGTGACCGATAGGTGTAACCTTCGTTGTGTATACTGTATGCCTGAGGATGGTGTTAAAATGCTCAATCATAATGAAATACTTACTTTTGAGGAGATTATAGAGGTTGTTAAAACCGCGGTTCAGGCAGGTGTCTCAAAAATCAGGATTACCGGAGGAGAACCACTTGTTAGAAGGGGCATAGTTGACCTTGTTAACCTTATATCAGATATCCCGGGTATTAAAGATCTGTCAATGACGACTAATGGAATTTTGTTGTCACAATTCGCTAAACCCCTCAAGGATGCCGGGTTACACAGAATTAATGTCAGTCTTGATACAATGGATCCTGGTGAATTTAAGATGATCACCAGAGGTGGCAAATTAGAAGATGTAATTAAAGGAATTGATTGTGCATTAGAAACAGGATTAAGCCCAATAAAGTTAAACTGTGTAATAAAGGAATCATCAAATAATGACCATGCTCAGGCAGTGAAGCAATTTGGAGAAAGCAGGAACATTCAGGTTCGTTTCATTAAGCAGATGGATTTGTCAGCCGGACATTTCTCCATTGTTGAAGGAGGTAGTGGAGGTGATTGTGCGCATTGTAATCGTCTGCGGTTAACTGCAAATGGGAAAATCAAACCCTGTTTATTTGATGATCAGGAATATGATGTTAGAAGCCTTGGGGCTGCAGAAGCGCTGAGGCAAGCGGTTACTGAAAAACCTGCCTGTGGAAGCCACAATTACTCAGGCGAATTTTACAATATAGGTGGCTAACCATAATTATAAATTCAGGAAATGGAAAATAACGACCAGCATAAGTTCAGCCACACCGACGAAAAAGGAAAAGCTAATATGGTTGATGTCAGCATGAAGAATATGCAGGACCGCATAGCAACAGCTTCCGGGAAAATATTTCTTCAGAGTGAAACAATATCACTTATCAGGGAAAACCAGATCAAGAAAGGTGACGTCCTTACAGTTGCTGAAATAGCAGGAATACAAGCGGCTAAACAAACTTCTTCACTTATCCCGTTATGTCATCCACTACTATTAACCAAGGTTGAAGTTAAAACTCAAATTTTTGAAGACGGAGTAGAGGTGAAATCAATGGTAAGATGTGCAGGTCTTACAGGTGTTGAAATGGAAGCACTTACCGCCGTTTCAGTTGCTTTACTCACAATTTACGATATGTGTAAAGCTGTTGATAAGAAAATGGTAATAGGTGAAATCACCCTTATCGGGAAAACAAAATCCAATATCCTGGCATAAATAAATGACACAAAATAATCCTTTATTACAGAAGTTAAAACTTCATGTTCCGCGTCACTGGCTTTTTTTCAGTGTTGCGACAATTTGGTTATTTGCATCTTTCAGAATTTTCCTCACGGCATGGGAGGGTGTATTAAAAAGCCATACACCAGTATACTTATTTGTTATTGTTAGTTTTCTGGGTGCAATCATCTTTACACGGCTTGTTTTTAGCAAGGTAACCGCACGTTATATATTAAGAATAAACTCTATGGACGCAGATCGTCCGAGTCTCTTCACAATGTTCAGTGGTAAAAGTTATCTTCTGATCGCATTTATGATAACTATGGGTATCACACTGAAAAAGCTCGATATCATACCGTTAAATTTTTTCTCCATGTTTCTGGGGTCATTAGGACTCTCTCTTTTTACAAGTGCGCTTAATTTCCTGAGGGCATGGCGGATTAAAACCACTTATTGAATCCGACTAATATTATACAAAATGGAACCTGTTGTAGTATCTGTAAATGTTTCTGAGAAAAAAGGTACAATTAAAATGCCCGTACCGGAAATTGAACTAACTGATATTGGAGTAAAAGGTGATGCCCACAGCGGTAAATGGCACAGGCAAGTTAGTCTTCTCGGAACTGAAAGCTTTGAAAAGTTTGAAGGCCAGGCAGGAAGAAAACTTGCTTACGGTGAATTTGCAGAAAACATTACGACCAGCGGGATCATCCTTTATCAAACGAAACCCCTCGACAAATTCATTATTGGTAATACAGAACTTGAAGTTACCCAGATTGGTAAACATTGCCATGGTGATGGTTGTGCGATCTATCGTGAAGTTGGTAATTGTGTAATGCCAAAAGAAGGAATTTTTTGCAGGGTCTTACGCAATGGAACTATAAAAGCCGGTGATGTTGTTAAATACATTCCCCGGGTTTTTAAGATTAGGGTACTTACTCTTAGCGACAGGGCTTTTGCAGGAGAATATCCTGACAAAAGCGGGCCAGCTGCCGTAAATATTCTTACCGACTTTTTTGCAAGTTTGCAATGGAGAGTTGAAATTGACAGGATTGTGATTCCTGATGAGAAAGACACACTTAAAGAGATACTTTCTGATTTATCTGGAATAGACTTCCTTTTTACAACCGGTGGCACAGGTATCGGGCCCCGAGATATTACCGTTGATATTATTGAACCTATGCTTAATAAAAAGATACCCGGTATTATGGAGTTAATCCGTGTTAAATATGGCACCGAAAAACCTGCCGCACTTTTGAGCAGGGGAGTTGCCGGGGTAATTGGTGGAACATTAGTTTATACTTTACCCGGAAGTGTGAGGGCCGTTGAAGAATATCTTACTGAAATAAACAAAACCTTAAAGCATAGTCTTTATATGCTTAATGGTCTTGATTTGCATTGAGATGCCAAAAGTTTTTTAAAAGTTGTTCAAGTTGTTCAAGGGGTTCAAGTTGTTCAAGTTGTTCAAAGGGTTCAA